>NZ_JAUTAJ010000004.1:2637500-3382500 GCF_030818485.1 Pseudoroseomonas cervicalis
AGACCAGGATCCAGGTATAGCCATCCGGCTCGGCCCGCGCCGCCTCGCCGGCGCCGATCGCGCCCGAGGCGCCGCCACGGTTCTCGATCACCACGGGACGGCCCAGAATATCCTGCAGGCGGGGCTGGAAGATGCGGGCCACGGTGTCGGTGCTGCCGCCCGGGGGCCAGGGGACGACCAGGCGGATCGGCCGCTCCGGCCAGGCGGTCTGGGCGCGCAGCACGGCCGGCCGGGCCAGGGCGGCGACCGCGCCGGCGGCCACCAGGCCGCGGCGGTGAATGATCATCTTTCTTGTCCTCCCAGTATGGTCCCGCCGCAATCCGCATCCGAGACAGGGAGAGGCGACCCGGGGCCGCGCTTGCCGCACGGGCCCGGGCCGCCTTCTCCTTACGGGAAGGAAAGCATCTGCCCGAAGGTCTCAGCAAGCACGGTTTGGCAGCCCACCGGGTTCGTGGCGAAAACTGTCGATGATGTGCCGCCCCAGCGCCACCGCGGCCGGGGTGTCGGCGCGCTGGGCGAGCGCGATCTCGAATTCCGGCAGGCGGGGCAGGCCATCGGCCTCATCCAGCACGCGCAGCCCCGGCGGCAGCGGGGCGGAGAGGCCGACCGTGATGGCCAGCCCGGCCAGCACCACCGCATAGGTGCCCATCTGGGCGCTGGAGGAATAGGTGACGCGCCAGGGCAGGCCGGCCGCATCCAGCGCATCGGTCGCGGCGCGGCGCCAGATGCAGGAGGGCTGGGCCAGCGACAGGCGCAGCGGCAGCTGCCGGTGCACCGCATGGGCGGAGGAGCCGACCCAGTGCAGCGCCCCGCGCCAGAGCGGGATGCCCGGCCCGCTGCCGCGCAGCTCATTGCCCGCGGAATAGATGGACAGGTCCAGCTCGCCGCGCTCCAGCCGCTCCAGCAGCTCGGTCGAGGGGGCGCAGACCACCTCCAGCTCGGCGGCGGGGTGGCTTTCGGCGAAACGGGCCAGGATGTCGGGCAGCCAGAGCAGCACATAGTCGTCCGGCGTGCCCAGCCGCACCCGCCCGGTCACCTCGGGGGTGCGGAAATTGGCCAGGATCTCGTCATGCATGGACAGCCAGGGCCGCGCCCGCTCCAGCAGCCAGGCGCCCTGCGGCGTCAGCGAGAAGCCCTTGGCGCCGCGCACCAGCAGGGCGTGGCCCAGCAGCTCCTCCAGCCTGCGCATCTGCATGGAGACGGCGGATTGGGTGCGGCCGACGCGCTGCGCGGCGCGGGTGACGCTCGCCCCTTCGGCGATCAGCACGAAGGAGCGCAGCAGATCGGGGTCGAGGCCGGGAGGAAGGGCGAGCATGGGGCCATCATCAACCGCATTGATGCCCACCGTCAAAACAATTCGTTTTTCTTATTCCGCGCCCATCGCCAGATTGGTGTCGTCACCAACCCCCGGCGCTTGAAAGGCCTCCGGTCATGTCCGCCCAGCTCGGCTCCGCCTCTCCCTGCCCCGTCGCCCTGCGCAGCCCGCGCGGCACGCGCCCGGTCGGCTGGATGGCGACCCTGCGACAGCTGCTGCGCATGATCGAGACCCGGCAGCATCTTGCCGAACTGGATGAGCGCATGCTGCGCGATATCGGCATGACCAAGGCCGAAGCGGCGCATGAGTCGCGCCGCGCCGCCTGGGACACCGGCCGGCGCAGCTGAGCCCGGCGCGGCGGGCTGCCCCTCTCCGCCCCTTCCCCAGGGTGGCCCGCCGCGTCCCCCCCCCGGCCCAGCGCGGAGGCGCAAAAAAACCGGAGCAGCCCGCGGGGCAGCTCCGGTCCAATGCAGCGTTCCGCCACCCAGGCCGGCGGCGCGGGACCGGGGGCCAGCGACCCTCCGATCCACCCAGGGCGCCGCCGCACCGGCAACACCCTCATGGTCACCCCAGCGCCGCGTCCCGCCGCAAAACCAGACGGCGGCAGCCCGAAAGAATCAGGCTGCGAGGCGCAGGGCGGGCTGGCGGCGCAGCAGCTCGGCGGCCCAGTCCGGGCCCTCGGCCAGCAGCTGGTCGATCTGCTGCGGGGTCAGGGTCTCGACATGCTCGCGCGCGGTGGTCGCGGCGCGGTCCCAGCCCTGCAGGGCGGGCAGCGGCGGCACGGCGCCGCCGGTCAGCTCCAGCGCGCGGCGCGCGGTGCAGAGCAGGCGCGCGGCCTCCTCCAGGCGCAGGCGCTCGGCCAGGCGGCCTTCGGCCAGCTCGTTCAACGCATTCAGGGTCAGCCGCCGGCGGGTCGCAGGCGGCAGGTCCATCTTCTCGACAGCCATGGTGGGAATCTCCGTTGCATCCCCGCTTCTTGCTTGCTTGGGCGCGGCGGGGCGTCTTCCCGCCACATGGCCATGTCGGCCGCTAACGGCAAGACGAATCGACGATTTTGCCTCCCGCCCGTCGCATGGCGCCATGCGCGGCACGCGGCGGTAGCGGCACCGGGGCTGCTTGGATCTGCGCCCTGCTGACCCCGGCCTGCGTGCAAACGCAGGCCAAGCCTGCCGGTTTCGCACTTCACGAAAGCGCGGCATCCGGGCATCAACCCGCCATGTCCAAGCACAGCCCGCTGTCGAACCAGCGCATCTCCCTCCCCAAGGACCGCATCCGCATCCTTCTGCTGGAAGGCGTGGCGGACAGCGCCGTGTCGCTGCTCGGCGGCGCCGGCTACAGCAACATCCAGCGCGAGTCGAAGGCGCTGGAGGGCGAGGCGCTGCGCGAGGCGCTGCAGGGGGTGCATCTGCTCGGCATCCGCTCCCGCACCCAGCTCACGAGCGAGGTGCTGGAGGCGGCGGACCGGCTGATCGCGGTGGGCTGCTTCTGCATCGGCACCAACCAGGTGGATCTGCGGGCGGCCAAGCAGCTCGGCATCCCGGTGTTCAACGCCCCCTTCTCCAACACCCGCAGCGTGGCGGAGCTGGTGATGGGCGAGATCGTCATGCTGCTGCGCCGCATCCCCGACCGCTCGCGCTCGGCGCATGAGGGCGGCTGGGACAAATCGGCCACCCATTCGCGCGAGGTGCGCGGCAAGACGCTCGGCATCGTGGGCTATGGCAATATCGGCAGCCAGCTTTCGGTGCTGGCCGAGGCCTTCGGCATGCGCGTCATCTATTATGATACGGTGCCCAAGCTGCCGCATGGCAATGCGGTGGCCGCCGCCAGCCTGCACGACCTGCTGGGCGCGGCCGATGTGGTCAGCCTGCATGTGCCGGAGACGGCGGAGACCGCCGGCATGATCGGCGCCGCCGAGATCGCGGCGATGCGCTCCGGCGCCATCCTGATCAACAATGCCCGCGGCCGGGTGGTCGATCTCGACGCCCTGGCCGGGGCGCTGAGGTCGGGCCATCTGCTGGGCGCCGCGGCCGATGTCTTCCCCGACGAGCCGAAGCGCAATGGCGAGCGTTTCGTCACGCCGCTGCAGGGCCTGCCCAATGTGATCCTGACGCCGCATATCGGCGGCAGCACGGAGGAGGCGCAGGACCGCATCGGCGAGGAGACGGCGCGCAAGCTGGCCGACTATTCCGACACCGGCGCGACGCTGGGCGCGGTGAACTTCCCCGAGGTGACGCTGCCGGCGCGGCCCAACGGCACCCGCTACATGCATGTGCACCGCAACGTGCCCGGCGTGCTGGCGGCGATGAACGAGGTGTTCAGCCGCTTCAGCCTGAACATCGGCGCCCAGTATCTGCAGACCGATCCGGAGATCGGCTATGTGGTGGTGGATGCCGAGAATGTCTCGGACCCGGAGGGGGTGCTGGCCGCGCTGCGACAAATCCCCGGCACCTTGCGGGCCCGCCTGCTCTACGAGCGCTTCTGAAGCTGGTAGAGAGACCGCCGCGGCGCCCGAGACGCACCGCCCATGGCCAGGGGAGGGATTCCGCGGGATCCCTCCCCGCCTGCTTTCTGATGACCCGCGACCGCAAGGGGGAGTTCCGGTGACCCAGCCCAACCCGATCGTCGAGGCCGGCGGTGTCCGCTTCGGCCAGGACCTGCCCTTCGCCGTCATCGCCGGCCCCTGCCAGCTGGAGAGCCGCCAGCACGCGCTGGAGATGGCCTCCGCCCTGAAGGAGATCGCCGCGCGGGTCGGCTTCGGCCTCGTCTACAAGACCAGCTTCGACAAGGCGAACCGCACCAGCGCCACGGCGCAGCGCGGGCTTGGCCTCGAGAAGTCGCTGCCGATCTTCGCCGAGATCCGGGAGAGCCTCGGCCTGCCGGTGCTGACCGATGTGCACAATGCCGAGCAATGCGCCCCCGTGGCCGAGGCGGTGGACATCCTGCAGATCCCGGCCTTCCTCTGCCGCCAGACCGACCTGCTGCTGGCCGCCGCCGCCACGGGTCGCGTCGTCAATGTCAAGAAGGGCCAGTTCCTGGCGCCCTGGGACATGGCGAATGTGGTCGACAAGCTGACCGGCGCCGGCAATCCGCAGGTGCTGCTGACCGATCGCGGCACCTCCTTCGGCTACAACACCCTGGTCTCGGATTTCCGCGGCCTGCCGGTGATGGCGCGCACCGGCGCGCCGGTGGTGTTCGACGCGACGCATTCGGTGCAGCAGCCGGGCGGGCTCGGCGGCGCCTCGGGCGGGCAGCGCGAATTCGTCCCCGTCCTGGCCCGCGCGGCCGTCGCGGTCGGCGTCGCCGGCCTGTTCATCGAGACGCATCAGGACCCGGACAAGGCGCCCTCCGACGGGCCGAACATGGTGCCGCTGCGCCAGTTCGAGGCGCTGCTGTCCGAGCTGGTGGCGCTCGACCGGCTGAGCAAGCAGCAGGCCGCCGCCCGCGCCGGGACCGCCGCGGCATGAAGCCGGTCCTGCTGATCCCCTCGCGCCTGTCCGCCACCCGGCTGCCGAACAAGCCGCTGGCCCTGATCGAGGGCGAGCCGATGATCGTGCATGTCTGGCGCCGCGCCATCGAGGCCGACATCGCCCCGGTCTGGGTCGCCACCGACACGGCCGAGATCGCCGAGGTGGTGCGCGCCGCCGGCGGCAATGCGGTGATGACCGAGCCGAACCACCCCTCCGGCTCCGACCGGGTGTTCGAGGCGCTGAACCGCATCGACCCCGACCACCGCTATGATGCGGTGCTGAACGTGCAGGGCGATTTGCCGACGGTGACGCCCACCACCATCCGCGCCGCCGCGGCGCCGCTGGCCGATGCCGAGGTCGCCATCGGCACCGCCGTGGCCCCCATCCTGCTGGCCGAGGAGCGGGCCGCCAGCAGCGTGGTGAAGATGGTGGGCTCGCCGCTCGGCGGCGGCCGCTTCCGCGCCCTCTACTTCACCCGGGCCGAGGCGCCCTGGGGCGAGGGGCCGCTCTACCACCATATCGGCCTCTATGCCTGGCGCCGCGCGGCGCTGGAGCGCTTCGTCACCCTCGCCCCCTCGCCGCTGGAGCTGCGCGAGAAGCTCGAGCAGCTGCGCGCGCTGGAGGCCGGCATGCGCATCGACGCGATGGAGGTGGCGGAGGTGCCGCTCGGCGTCGACACCCCGGCCGATCTGGAGCGGGCGCGCATGATGCTGGCCGGTCATCGCGGCCCCGTCCATGAAAGCCGGCCGCAGGACAGAAGCAGGCAGGACGCGAAGGCCTAGCCAGCGCCCGCGCCGGCCGCCCCCTCCGCCACGGCCCGACCTGGATGGCCGGCGCCGCCCCCGGGCCACAGGGGGCGGCGCCGGCCATTTCGATTCCCTTACGGTCTGCACAACAAGAAACCCGAAGCAGACTCGGCCGTTTTCCCCGCAGACGCCGACACGGCGCCGGCGCGGCACTGACGCCACGCCGCCGGAGGAAAGGCACTACAGTATGGACAAGAACCGTATCGAGGGCGCCGCCAAGCAGGCCAAGGGCGCCATCAAGGAAGCCGCCGGCAAGGTCGCCAACAAGCCCGGGCTCGAGGCCGAGGGCAAGGCCGACAAGCTGGAGGGCAAGGCCCAGTCCAGCGTCGGCAAGGCGAAGGACGCGGTGCGCAGCGCCACCCACTGACCGGAGGCGGGAGGGCCTGGCGCCCTCCCCCACCGCGCCGCGACCGCGCGGCACACCCCGCCCCGCCGCGTCAGGATCCGCCGCGCGGCGGGTCCGGTGCGGGGGGCGTTTCCCCAACCCGCCTCCGCAGCGCCTGACCGCCCGATCGGATCATGCTGCGGCCGCCCACCCCCGGTGCCCCCGGGAGGGAACCCCCCAGATGAGCGCCACGACGCCTCATGACGCCTATGGTGCCACCCCGGTCGGCCTCGCCGTCGAAGGCGCGCCCAGCCTGCCGCCCAGGATCTCCTGGGGCGCCGTCCTCGCCGGCGCGGTGATCGCGCTGGCCGTCAGCATCACCCTGAACGTGCTGGGCGGTGCGATCGGCGCCAACATGATCGACGCCGTGCAGCGCGACACGCCCGACGCCGCGAGCTTCGGCATTGCCGGCGGCATCTGGATGCTGGTCTCCCACCTGATCGCGCTGGGCATCGGCGCCTATGCGGCGGCCCGCCTCTCCGGCACCGCCGACGGCACCGACGGCACGCTGCACGGGCTGGCGGTGTGGGGCACCACGGTGCTGTTCTCCGCCCTGCTGCTGGGCAGCGTGGTCAGCGGCGCCGTCTCCACCGCCACCACCAGCATCAGCAACCTGCTGGGCGGCACCGCCAACGGCATCGGCCAGGTGGCCGCGACCGCCGGCGGCGAGGCGGCGGACCGCACCAGCACCGCGACGCTGCGCGACGCCGCGCAGTCGCTCGCCGAGCGGGCGCAGAACGCGCTGACCAATTCCGGCGCCGATCCGGCGCAGATGACCAGCGACCAGCGCCGCGCCGAGATCGGCCGGCTGACCGCCCGCCGCGTCACCGAGGGCCCGCTGCCGCAGCCCGAGCAGGCGCGCCTGGCCGCGCTCGTCGGCGCCGAGGCCGGCATCAGCCAGCAGGAAGCCCAGGCCCGCATCCAGCAGGTCGAGCAGCAGACCCAGCAGAGCCTGCAGCAGGCCGAGGAGCGTGCCCGCCAGGCCGCCGACACGGCAGCTTCCGCGGCCGCCACCGCAGCCTATTGGGCCTTCGGTGCGTTGATCCTGGGCGCCATCGTCGCGGTGCTGGGCGCGCGCGCCGGCACCCGCGCCATGGCCGACAGCTTTCGTCGCCGCTGAACGACACAACGGAAGGAGCAAGAGCATGAACACCGATCGTCTCGAGGGCGCCGCCAAGACCCTGGCCGGCCAGGCCCAGGAAGGCTTCGGCAACCTGACCAATGACGACCAGCACCGCGCCGAGGGCCTGGCCCGCCAGGCCGCCGGCCGCGTGCAGGAAGTCTATGGCGAGGCCCGCGACTACGCCCAGCATGCCGGCGAGCGCGTGGTGCGCGTGGTCGAGCAGCAGCCCCTGACCTCCCTGCTCGCCGTCGGCGCGCTGGGCTTCGTCATCGGCCTCCTCTCCGCCCGCCGCTTCTGATTTCCTTCGGCGGCCGGTCAGGGCCCCGACGGGAGGCGCCGCACGGGGGCGGAGCGATCCGGCCCGGTGCGGCGGGCTTCCAGGGCCCTGCGGCCGGTGGGAATGGACGAACCCCGGGGAGAACGCCCCCGGGGTTTTTCCATGGGCGGGGGGCGGGCCGCCAACCGATGCCCGGCGGGGTGCGCGGAGCGCCGCACGGGCCGCGCCAGCCACCCCGGCGCAGCGGGCGCGCCGGCGCGAAGCGCGTTGACGCTGCCTCCGGCAACCCCCTACCCTCGCCGCATGCGTGGCCTTTCCCTCCGCACCGCCAGCCGACGCCGTCGCTGCTTTGCAGCGGCGGCCTGCATGGCTGCGCGCGGACAGGCCCCCGGCCCGGTGCGGACCCCTCTCTAGCGGTCCACCCGGCCGGGGCGGCTTCCGCCCGCATCCCCACAGACCCCCGCAGCCCCCGGCTCCGGGGGTTTTTCTTTGCCTTCTTCCCAAGCCCCAGGACCCCATCATGAGCATTCGCGTCGGTATCGTCGGCATCAGCGGCTTCGGCGGCGGCGAGGCGCTGCGCCTCGTCGCCGGCCATCCCTCCTTCGAGCTCGTCTACGCAGCCGGCGAGGGCAGCGCCGGCAGCCGCCTCGGCGAGCGCTTCCCCGGCCTGCCGGCGCGGCTGGCCGATCTCGTCATCCGGAAATGGGACCCGGCCGGCCTGCCGCCGCTCGACCTGCTCTTCGCCTCGCTGCCCACCGGCGCCTCGGCCGCGGCGCTGGCGGCGGTCCCGGAGAGCGTGAAGATCGTCGATCTCGGCGGCGACCATCGCGACGCCGCGGGCTGGGCCTATGGCCTGGCCGATATCTGGCCCGAGCGCATCCAGGGGCAGCGGCGCGTCGCCAATCCCGGCTGCTTCCCGGCGGCCGTGCTGACGGCCCTCGCCCCGCTGCTGGCCGGGGGGCTGGTCGAGCCCGGCAACATCATCATCGATGCCAAGACCGGCATCTCGGGCGCCGGGCGCGGCGGCGCCGACAGCCGCTTCGGCTTCGCCGAGAGCAACGAGAATTTGGTGCCCTATGGCCTGCTCCAGCATGTGCACATGCCGGAGATGGCCCGCGCCATCGCGCGGCTCAGCGGCGGCAGCGCCGCCGGGCTGGTCTTCACCCCGCATCTGGTGCCGATGACCCGTGGCCTGCTGGCGACGATCTACTGCCGCGGCGGCGCCGGCACGGAGGAATGCCTGGCGGCGGCGCGGCGCTTCTATGCCGGGCGCGCCTTCATCCGCGTCACCGAGCGGCCGCCGCAGACCAAATGGGCGGCCGGCTCCAACCTCGCCTTCGTCAGCTACGCCGCCGATCCGCAGCGCGGGCTGGTGATGGCGCTGGGGGCGGTCGACAATCTGGGCAAGGGCGCGGCCGGCCAGGCGGTGCAGAACGCCAACCTGATCTGCGGCCTGCCGGAGACCACGGGGCTGGAGGGAATGCCCGCCTGGCCCTGAGCGGCGCCGGGCCGGCGGGCGCGGCGCCCGGGGCTGGGCGCGGCGCCCGGGGCTGCTGCCCGGGGCTACTCCTCGCTCTCCAGCGCCTGCCGCGCCTCCTGCAGCCGCGCCCTGCCCTCCGCGGGCAGTTCCGGATAGCGCGGGTCGATCCGCTCCAGCGCCTCGATCACCGCCTCCACCACCATCAGCCGGGTCAGCCATTTGCGGTCGGCCGGGACGATGAACCAGGGGGCGTGCGGCGCGGCGGTGGCGCGGATCGCCGCCTCATAGGCCTCCTGATAGGCGTCCCAGTGGCGCCGCTCGGCGATGTCGGAGGGGTCGAGCTTCCAGTTCTTGTCCGGCTCCTCGATGCGCTTCAGCAGCCGGTCGCGCTGCTCCTCGCGGCTGACATGCAGGAAGAATTTCAGCACCACGATGCCCTGGCGCGAGAGGTAGCGCTCGAAGGCCGCGATATCCTCCAGCCGGTGCTCCCAGATCGTCGGGCCCGTCACCTCCTCCGGCAGGCGCTGCCGCGCCAGCACCGGCGGGTGGACCCGCGCCACCAGCACCTCCTCGTACCAGGAGCGGTTGTGGATGCCGATCTGCCCGCGCGCCGGCAGCCGGGCGATGTGGCGGCGCAGGAAATCCTGGTCCAGCTCCTCCGGCCCCGGCGCCTTGAAGGCATGCACCGAGCAGCCCTGCGGATTGACGCCGGAAAACACGTGCTTGATGGCGCCATCCTTCCCGGCCGCGTCCATCGCCTGGAAGATGACGAACAGCGCGTGCCGGTCCTGCGCGGCAAGCCGCGCCTGCAGCTCCGACAGCCGCTCCACCCCTTCCCGCAGCAGCTCTTCCGAGCGCTCCTTGGTGCCGGCGGGGGCCGCGCCGCGGGTCGAGTAATCCCGCAGATGGAACCCCTTGCCGCCGGTCACCCGGCATGCGGCGACCTGGGCGCGGGCGAAGTCACGGGACATGGCGGCCTCCTGCCGGCGAGAGAGAGGGGGCCCCGCCTCAGCGGGCGGGGGCGGTCTCCGGCGTGGCGGCGGGCGCCTCGGGCGCCGGCGGCACCGGCGGCGGCACCACGGGCTGGACCGGCGCCGGGGGCGTGGCGTCGCCCTGCGGGCGCGGGGTGGCGTCGCCCTGTGGGCGGGGGGCATCACCCTGCGGGCGGGGGGCGGCCGGCGCCTCCGGCGGCGGCACCGGCGGCGGCGGGGCCGGCAGCGCGCCGGGGGAGGCCGGCGCCGGCTGGCCCGGTGCCGTCTGGCTGGGCGCCGGCTGGCTGGGCGCTGATTGGCTCGGCGCCTGGGGCGCGGCCGGGGCCGCCGGGCTGTCCGGCGCGGCGCCCCGCGGCGCTGCGGGCGGCTGCGGCGGCGCGGGCGGCGGCACCTCCGGCGCGGGCGCGCGCGGCGTGGCCGGGGCCGCCGGGCGCTGCGGCGCGGCCGGTGCCGGGGCGGTGGGCGCGGCCGGCGCCTCGGTCCCCGGCAGGGCGGGCAGCACCACGATGGTCACGCTGCGCGATTCACGGTTCGGCGTGCGGCTGGCGAAGCCGGGGTTGCGCGCCTCGGCGCGGATGCGGTCGCGCTCGATCCCCTGGCCGACCGAGAGCAGCTCCGCCACCTCCCGCGCGCGGCGGGCGGCGAGCTGGGTGCTGGTGGTCTGCCCGCCCTCGCGCACCGCATGGCCCAGCACGCAGATGTTGCGCCCCGGCTCGGCCTTGGCCAGCGCCGCGGCGGCGGCGACCGGGGTGCGGGCGCCGTCATTCGGCCGCGCGCTGCCCTGGGGGAAGCGCACTTCGAACACATCATCCTCCAGCCGCTCCGCGCCGATGCAGTTGAACTGGCGGGGCTGGGCCTCGGCTGCCCCGGCCGGGAGCAGCAGGGGCAGGAGCAGCAGGAGAGACTTCTTCATGCGGCGACGAGCAATCCGGATTCGGCCAGGCGCTGCAGCAGCGCGCTAGCGTCGATGGAGGGGTGCGCGGCGCGCAGCTCGGCCTCGGTGCCGTCGGGG
This sequence comes from Pseudoroseomonas cervicalis, assembly GCF_030818485.1. Taxonomy (NCBI): domain Bacteria; kingdom Pseudomonadati; phylum Pseudomonadota; class Alphaproteobacteria; order Acetobacterales; family Roseomonadaceae; genus Roseomonas; species Teichococcus cervicalis. The sequence goes on from NZ_JAUTAJ010000004.1 coordinate 2,648,358, forward strand.
CGGGCGAGCAGCCAATTGGCCGCCTCCGCCTCGGCCGGCGCCAGCGGCAGGGCGCCGTTCGGCGCCTTGACCACCCATTCGGCGCCGCGCCGCACCGCCTTCACCCCGGGCTGGACCACGCGGAAGGCATTTTCCTCGCTGCCGCCGCCGGGTGTGGCGGGCGCGGCCAGGCCACGCGCCGCCAGCAGGTCGTTGCCGCCGCGGCGGTAGCGGTAATCCGCCACGAACTTGGCCAGCACATCCATCACCTTGGGGTCCCGCGTCAGCTCCGACAGGCGCTGCCCGAGCTGGGCCGCACGGCTGGTCAACGCGAAGCGGGAGGCCGCGGTTCCATCCTGGCGCGGCAGCGGCTTGCGGAACTCGGTCTCATACAGCACGCGCTCGAGCAGGATGTTCACCAGATCCATGCCGAGCGGCGCATGCACGCCATAGGCGATATGGACGGAGCTCGGCGCCTCGGCCAGCGCGTCATGGTACCAGCCGCGCGGCAAATAGAGCAGGTCGCCGGTCTTCAGCGTCACTTGGCCGCGCAGGCGGCCCTTGGCCTGGTCGTGATGCGCCTGGCCCAGGCTGCGGAAGGCCGGGTGCGGGATCGGCCATTCGGCGCGGCCTTCCCAGATGTTCCAGGTCTTCTCGCCCTCGACCTGCACGGCCCAGACGTCATGCGTGTCGAAATGGCTGGGGAAGGCCTTGTGGCTCTGCCAGGAGATGTAGACATTCGCCTGCGCCTTGCCGAGCCCGGCCTCCTCCAGCGCCGAGGACACGGCGGTCAGGCCGGGCGTCAGGCTGTCCACGTCGTTCAGCACGATCGAGGCGCCGCGCTTCACCCATTCCGCCACCTTGTGCGACTCGGGCTGCAGGACGGCGGCGTTGTCGCGGCTGGTGGCGCGGCCGCAATACTGCTCCGGCGGCACGGCATTGCCGTCCAGCACCAGCTTCAGCGACTGGCTGGACCAGATATGCGTCTGGTCGAGCAGCCGGTTGATCTGCCGCCAGGAGAGCACGGAGGCGAATTTCGCCGCGCCGCCCTGCACATGCAGCGGCTGCTTGTCATAGTACTCGGCGAAGAACTGCTCCGGTGTGACGGGGGCGAGGAGGTCGGCGAGCGTGCTGATCATGCGGAGAGGATAGCCCCGTCCCCGCGCCGCGGTCACCGGGGGAAAAACGGCCGCGCCACGCGCCCGCGGCGCGCTCCGCGCCGCTTCGCGCGGCGCCGGGCGCGGGGCCCGCCCGCTGCGGCGGGGCAGCATGGGCGGCGCCGCGCGGGCGCCGCCGCGCACGGCGCGCCGAGCCCACGCGAAGCGGCGCGAAAGCGGCGAAAAGATGGCCCTTTGCCGCCGAATATTTATGCAAATTGCCCCGCAAACCGGCACGCCATGGCTTGAACCGGGCCCGGCCCTGGCCGATTTTCCGGCCTGTCCATCCCAGGAAGGAGCAGGGGCATGCCGGAAGGCCAGGGCCGCGAGCGCGGCGCAAGGGCGGAGTTGCTGCGCGCGGCGGTGGAGGCGCTCCGCCAGCAGGCACCCGGCCTGCCGGAGCATGCCGCGACCCTGCTGCACCGCCTGGCCGAGGCGCTGCCGACCGCCGAGCTGGCGGCCGAGCCGCCGGAGCGGCTGGCCGCCGCCGCCGCCAGCCTGCACGCCTTCGCCGCCGAGCGCGAGCCGGGCAGCGCCAAGGTGCGCATCGTGCCCCCCGGCCCCGGCCGCGGCGCCGTGGCGGTGGCCGAGATCGTCACCGACGACATGCCCTTCCTGGTGGACAGCGTGCTGGCCGCGCTCGCCCTCTCCGGCCGCACGCCGCGCCGGCTGCTGCATCCGGTGCTGCGCGTGACGCGCGACGCCGGCGGCAGGCTGGCCGCCATCGGCGAGGGCGAGGCGGCCGAGAGCATGATGCATGTCGAGATCGCCCCCGCCGCGGCGCGGCTGGTCGGCACCGGCGAGGCGCCCTCCGAGGGCTGGGAGGCGACCGAGGCGGCGCTGTCCCAGGCCATGGCCGATGTGCGCCAGGCCGTTGCCGATTTCCCCGCCGTGCTGGAGCGGCTGCGCGCGGCCGAGGCCGAGATCGCCGGCAGCGGCGCCGACGCCGCCGCCGGCCAGGCCTTCCTGCGCTGGATGGCGGAGGACAATTTCGTCTTCCTCGGCCACCGGCTGATCCGCTTCGGCGCGGGTGGCGACACGGCGGAGGACGGGCTCGGCCTGCTGCGCGACGCCGCCGTGCCGGTGTTCGACGCGCTGCGCGACCTGGCCTCGATCCCGCCGGCGGTGCGCGCCTCGCTGCGCGGCGCGGCGCCGCTGGCCATCGCCAAGGCCAATATGCGCGCCCGCGTGCACCGGCCGCAGCATGCCGATGTGGTGGCCACCCGCGTCTTCGGCGCCGATGGGCAGGTCACCGGCGTGCGGCTGTTCCTCGGCCTGTTCGCGGCCTCGGCCTACAACCGCAACCCGCGCAGCATCCCCTGGCTGTCGGCCAAGGTGGAGCGCATCCTGGACCGCGCCGGCGTCAACCCGGACAGCCATGATGGCCGCGCGCTGCGCAACATCCTCGACACCTGGCCGCGCGACGAGCTGTTCCAGGCCGAGGACGACGCCATCCTGGAAGGCGCGCATCGCGCGCTCGACCTGTTCATCCGGCCGCGCCCGGCGCTCTATATCCGCCGCGACCCGTTCGAGCGCTTCGTCTCCGCCATCGCCTGGCTGCCGCGCGACACCTTCGACACGCGGCTGCGCGAGAAGGTCGGCGCCATGCTGGCGCGCGCCTTCGGCGGCCGGCTCTCGGCCTTCCACATCGCGCTCGGCGACACGCCGCTGGCGCGGGTGCACTACATCATCGGCACCACGCCCGGCGCGGTGACCAGCGTCGACGACGTGGCGCTGGAGGCCGCGGTGGCGCAGGCCGCCCGCCCCTTCACCGACCGGCTGGGCGAGGCGCTGACCGCCGATCTCGGCGAGACCCGCGCCGCCGCCACCCTGGCGCGCTGGACCGATGGTTTCCCCGCCGCCTATAGCGAGACGGCGACGGCGACCCAGGCCGTGGCCGATCTGCAGCTGGCCGAGGCCGCGCTGTCCGCCGGCCGCCCCGCCGCGCGCTTCGAGCGCCGCCCGGGCGAGAGCCGCCGCAGCCTGACGCTGCGCCTGGTGCATCCGGGCGGGCCGCTGCCGCTGGCCGATGCGCTGCCGCTGTTCGAGAGCCTGGATCTGCGCGCCATCGAGGAGCAGCCCTACCATCTGCAGCCCAAGGGCGCCGATGGCGCGCCGGCGCGGGCGGTGCTGCATGTCTTCTCGCTGGAGGCCGGCACCGAGCTGGCCGAAAGCCGCTTCCCCGCCATCCTGGAGGCGCTGGCCGCGCTGCAGGATGGGCGTGACGAGGTGGACGGGTTCAACCGCCTGGTCACCCGCGCGGGGCTCTCCTGGCGCGAGGCCTGGCTGCTGCGCGCGCTGTATCGCTGGCTGAAGCAGGTGGGCTTCGCCTTCGCCCAGGGCTCGGTGGAGGCGGCGCTGGCCGCCAATCCGCGCGCCGCGCGGCTGCTGGTCGGGCTGTTCAATACCCGCTTCGACCCCGCCGCCGAGAATCGCGACACGGCGGAGGCCGCGCTTTCGGCCGAATGGGCGCAGCTGATCGAGGCGGTGGAGGACCCCGACACCGACCGCATCCTGACCCGGCTGCGCACCGCCCTCGATGCGGTGCTGCGCACCAACTACTTCCAGGGCAAGGGCTATATCGCGCTGAAGATCGACAGCGCCGCGGCGGGCGAGATGCCGCAGCCGCGCCCCTGGCGCGAGATCTTCGTCCACGCCCCGCATATGGAAGGCTGCCATCTGCGCGCCGGCCCGGTGGCGCGCGGCGGCATCCGCTGGTCCGACCGCAGAGAGGATTTCCGCACCGAGATCCTGGGCCTGATGAAGGCGCAGCGGCTGAAGAACGTCGTCATCGTGCCGACGGGGGCCAAGGGCGGCTTCGTGCTGAAGGGCGCGGTGCCGCCGGCCACCGACCGCGAGGCCTTCATGGCCACCGGCATCGCCGCCTACAGGACGCTGATCCGCGGCATGCTGGACGTCACCGACAACCTCAAGGGCGAGGTGGTGGTGCCGCCCCCCGCCGTGGTGCGGCGCGACGGCGACGACCCCTATATCGTCGCCGCCGCCGACAAGGGCACGGCGACCTTCAGCGACATCGCCAACGGGCTGGCGCAGGAATACGGCTTCTGGCTGGACGACGCCTTCGCCTCCGGCGGCAGCCAGGGCTATGACCACAAGGCGATGGGCATCACCGCCAAGGGCGCCTGGGTGATGATCGCCCGGCATTTCTCCGAGCTCGGCCACGACATCCAGAAGACCCCCTTCACCATGGTGGGCGTGGGCGACATGTCCGGCGACGTGTTCGGCAACGGGTTGCTGGTGTCGAAACAGACGAAGCTGCTGGCGGCCTTCGACCACCGCCACATCTTCATCGACCCCTCGCCGGACCCGGCCGCGTCCTATGAGGAGCGGGCGCGCATCTTCGCCCTGCCGCGTTCCTCCTGGGCCGATTATAACCCGGAAAAAATCAGCGCCGGCGGCGGCGTCTATCCGCGCAATGCCCGCACCGTGCCGCTCTCGGCCGAGGCGCGCGCGCTGCTCGGCATCGAGGCGGAGCGGCCGGACCCGGCGACGGTGATGCAGGCGATCCTGCGCGCCCAGGTCGACCTGCTCTATTTCGGCGGCATCGGCACCTATGTGAAGGCCTCGACCGAGAGCCAGGCCGAGGCCGGCGACCGCGCCAATGACGCCATCCGCATCGATGGGCGTGAGGTCCGCGCCCGCATCCTGGGCGAGGGCGCCAATCTCGGCGTCACCCAGGCCGGGCGCATCGAGGCGGCGCGGCTGGGCGCCGAGGGCGCCGGGGTGAAGCTGAACACCGACGCGCTGGACAATTCGGCCGGTGTCTCGACCTCCGACCACGAGGTCAACATCAAGATCCTGCTGGCCGATGCCCGCGCCGCCGGCGCGCTGACCGAGCGGCAGCGCGACGCGCTGCTGGTCGAGATGACCGACGAGGTGGCGGCGCTGGTGCTGCGCGACAATGCGCAGCAATCGCTGGCCGTGTCGCTGGAGGAGGCGATGGGCGCCGAGGCGCTGCCGGCGCATGCGGCGCTGATGACGCGGCTGGAGGCGAGCGGGCTGCTGGACCGCGCGGTCGCCGGCCTGCCGGATGCCGCGGCGCTGGAGACGCGCATCGCCCAGGGCGCCGGGCTGACGCGGCCGGAGCTGTCCGCCCTGCTGCCGTTTGCCAAGCTGTGGCTGACCGAGGCGATCGAGCAGGGCGGGCTGGCCGAGGATCCGGCGCTGCTGCCGTTGCTGGAGAGCTATTTCCCGAGCGCGCTGCGCCAGGGCTACGCCCCCTATATCGCCCGGCACCGGCTGCGGAAGGAGCTGCTGGCGACCATCCTGGCCAATGACGTGGCCAACCGGCTGGGCCCGGCCGGGCTGGCGCGGCTGGCCGCCGGCACCGGCCCGGCCGAGGCGGCGCGCGCCGTGATCCTGGCCGACCGTCTGCTGGGGCTGGGCGAGGCGATGGATGCGGCGGATGCGGCCGAGGCCCCGGCCGAGGCGCGCTATGCCGCCATGCTGGCGCTGCGCCAGCTGCTGGCCGCCACGGCGCGGGAGCTGCTGCCGATGCCGGAGACGGCGCTGCCGCTGCAGCAGGCGCTGGACGCGCTGCGCCCGGGGGTGGAGGGTCTGGTCGCCGCCGAGACCGCCGCCGCCGAGCCGGCCGCCGAGGGTCTGCCCGAGAGCGTGGCGCGGCTGGTGGCCGCCGCCCCGGCGCTGGAGGCGGCGCCGGCCATCGTGCGGCTGTCGCGCCAGGCGGGGGTGGAGCCGGCGCGCGCCGCCGCGGCCTGGGCCCGGGTGGGCGAGGCCTTCCACCTGCCGGCGCTGCGCCAGGCGGCGCAGCAGGCGCAGGCCACCGGCCCCTTCGGCACGCGGGCCAAGGCGGCGCTGCTGGATGATCTGGCGGATCTGCAGACGCGGCTGGCCACTTCCTGCCTGAAGGGCAGCCTGCCCGAGGCCGAGGGCGCCCGCCGCGTGGCGCAGGAGGCCGCGGCCCGCCCCGACCTGGCTGCGGTGACGGTGGCCGTGCGCGAGATCGCCCGCGCGATCCAAAACTGACGGCGGGGTCCGGGGTGGCCCTGCCACCCCGGCGGTGGGGTCTGGGGAGGCAGCGCCTCCCCAGATATCTTCCGGTTTGTCTGGGGAGGCAGCGCCTCCCCGGCAGATGACAAAGGCCGGAAGGGACCTCCCCTCCCGGCCTTTTCCATGCCCGCGCTCTGGCCAGTCCCGGCCCGCGCGGGCAGTCTGCCGCGCATGCCCTCCTCCCTCACCCGCAAGGCCGTGGCCTGGTCGCTGTATGACTGGGCCAACAGCGCCTTCCCGACGGTGGTCTCCACCTTCGTCATCGCCACCTATTTCACCCAGGGGGTGGCGGCCGACCCGGCCACCGGCCAGGCGCAATGGGGCTGGATGCAGACCCTGGCGGGCCTTGCCATCGCGCTGCTCTCCCCGGTGCTGGGGGCGGTGGCCGATGCCGGCGGGCGGCGGCGGGCGATGCTGCTGCTCTGCACCCTGGTCACCGCCATCGCCACCGGGCTGATCTGGTTCGCCACGCCCGGCCCCGGCTCGGCGCTGTGGGCGCTGCTATGCGTCGGCATCGCCACGGTGGGGTTCGAGCTGGGCACGGTGTTCTACAATTCCATGCTGCCGCAGGTGGCGCCGCCCGAGCGGCTGGGCCGCATCTCCGGCCTGGCCTGGGGGCTGGGCTATGCCGGCGGGCTCGCCTGCCTGGTGCTGTGCCTGGTGCTGCTGGTGCGGCCCGACCCCTCGCCCTTCGGGCTGGACCGTGGCGCGGCGGAGCATGTGCGCGCCACCGCCCTGCTGGTGGCGGTGTGGATGCTGGCCTTCGGCTGGCCGGTGCTGCTGGCCCTGCCCGACCCGCCGCCCCCGCGCCCGGCCTGGGGCGAGGCGGTGCGGCGCGGGCTGGAGGAGATCGTCCGCGTGCTGCGCGGCCTGCCGCGCCACCCTTCCATGGCGCGCTTCCTGCTGGCGCGGCTGTTCTACACGGACGGGCTGAACACGCTGTTCGCCTTCGGCGCCATCTACGCCGCGGGGCGCTTCGGCATGGGGTTCGAGCAGATCCTGGTCTTCGGCATCGCGCTGAACGTCACCGCGGGGCTCGGCGCCGCCGGCTTCGGGCTGGTGGAGGACAGGCTCGGCTCCCGCCAGACGGTGCTGGTGGCGCTGGCCTGCATGGTGGCGCTGGGCACCGCCCTGGTGCTGACCAACGACGTCGCCTGGTTCTGGGGGCTGGCGCTGGTGATGGGGCTGTTCATGGGGCCGGCGCAATCGGCCTCGCGCAGCTTCATGGCGCGGCTGGCCCCGCCGGCCGAAGTCGCCGCCTATTTCGGGCTGTTCGCGCTGTCGGGGCGGATCACGGGCTTCCTCGGGCCCGCGGTGCTGGCGATCGTCACGGGGGCCACGGGCAGCCAGCAGGCGGGCATGGCGACCGTGCTGGGGTTCCTGGCGCTGGGGGGGGTCATCCTGCTCACGGTGCGGGACCGGCCTATCCAGTGATTCTGGGGAGGCTTTGCCTCCCCAGACCCCACCACCGGGGGGACAGGGTCCCCCCGGACCCCGCCTTCAGCTGGCGGGACTGCCTTCCACACTCTCGCTGCCGGCGCGCCAGCGATGGGTGGAGGCGCCGAAGGCCACCATCTCGCCCTTGTCGTTGAACACCTCGGTGCGGGCGAAGAAGATGTTGCGGCCGCGCGAGATCAGCTTGCCCTCGGCCACCACCTCGCCGCCCGAAACCTGGCCGGTGAAGCGGCAATCCAGGTCGATCGTCACCGCCTTGCGGATATTGCCCGGCACGCTGCACCAGAGGCCAGCGAAGGCCGCGGCCTGGTCGATCAGCGACAGGATCACCCCGCCATGCACGATGCCGCTGCGGTTCAGATGGCCCGGCCCGCTGTCGCAGACGACACGGGCAAAGCCGTCCCGCCATTCGACCAGGCGGATGCCGAGAAGCTCATGATAGGGCGGCGCCGGAGAGGCGAGGTCTTGCTTGGACATGAAGGCCGGGGTGCCTTGTGCGGCGCAGCAGGTCAAGGTGCCAGCGCGGCCTCCAGCGCGGCGGAGAGGCCCTGGCTCGGCGTGCGGCCAGCGGGCGGCGGGATCGGCTGGGGCTGCGCCGCCACGCGCAGCAGGCAGTCCAGGCTGTCCAGCACCGGCACGGGCAGGCGCGGCGCCAGGCGCGGGGCGAGGCCGGCGAGGCCCGCGCCGCCCAGCACCACGGCCTCAGCGCCCTCGGCGATGGCCGCCCCGGCCGCCTCGGCCAGGAGCGACAGGGCGCGTTCGGGCTCGCGCGCGATCATGTCGCCGGTGGGGGTGACGGCGCGCACCAGCACACGCTCGGCCGGCCAGCCGCGGGAGAGGGCGAATTCCTGCAGCATCGGCACCCAGGCGGTGCCGCCGGTCAGCAGCGCCACGCGCGAGTGCTCGGCCAGCGCCAGGGCCAGGCTGGCATCGGCCATGCCGGCGACGGGGCGCTGCGCCAGTTCGCGCGCCGCGTCCAGCGCGGGGTCGCCGAAGCAGGCGATGGCGATGGCGTCGACCCTGTCGCGGTGCTCGGCCACCAGCTCCAGCACGGCGTGGCCGGCGATGGCGGCGGCGGTGCGGCTGGCGATGTAGCGGGCGCCGAAGCGCGCCGTGGCCGGCACCAGCGTGACATGCGCCAGCCCCATCCTGGCCAGCGCCTGCTGCCCGAGCTGCTGCATGCGCTCGGTCATCGCCGCGTCGGTGTTCCCATTGAGCAGCAGAATCCGCATGCGCTGTTCCTGATGGCGGGGTCCGGGGTGGCCCTGCCACCCCGGCGGGGGTTCAGGGGGCGGAGCCCCCTGCCTTGCTGAACCGATAAGGTGCCGCGCTTTCCTCATGCGGGTCCAGGTTCAGCCGGTGTTCGAGCGGCGGGAAGGCGCGGGAGCGGCATTCGGCGCGGTCGCAGAGGCGGCAGGACAGCCCGATGCCGGTGCGCGCCTGGTCGAGGTTGATGCCGTCCGCATAGACGATCTCGGCGGCGCGGCCGATGTCGCAGCCCATGGCGATGACGTGGAGGGGCGGCGGCTCTCCCCAATGCGCCGCCGGCCCGGTGACGGTTCGGGCGAAGCAGAGGAAGGCGGCGCCGTCGGGCAGTTCGGCGACCTGGACGCGCAGCGCGCCCGGGGTGGCGAAGGCGGTGTGCGGCACCCAGCGCGGGCAGGAGCCGCCGAAGCGCGCGAAGGGGAAGCCGGCGGCGGAGAAGCGCTTGTCGACATTGCCGGCGGGGTCGACGCGCAGGAAGAAGAAGGGCACGCCGCGCGCGCCCTCGCGCTGCAGGGTGGAGAGGCGGTGCGCCACCTGTTCGAAGCTAACGCCGAAGCGCGATGCCAGCAGGTCGAGATCGTGGCGCAGCGCGCGGGCGGCGGCAAGGAAGGGGCCATAGGGCATCAGCAGCGCGCCGGCGGCGTAGTTCAGCAGGCCGAGGCGGATCAGCGCCGCGGCTTCCGGCGTGCTGGGCGCGGCGGGGGCGAGGATGTCTTCCACGCTGTCCCTGGCTTCCAGCAGCATCAGCTGGAAGGCGAGCTGGAAGCCGCGGCTTTCGCGGGGGAGGGATTCGGAGAGTTCGAGCAGCCGGGCGGCGGGGTCGTAGCGGCGCAGGCTGCCCTCCAGCGGGCCGACGCGCACGCGCAGCGCGTGGCGCTGGCGCAGCCGCTCGGCGATGGCGTGGTTCAGCTCGGCCGGCGCGGCGGCGAGTTCGGCGCCGATGCGCTCGGCGACGCTTTCCAGCGCGGGGAAGACATTGGCGTGGTCGTGGAAGAAGTCGCGCGCTTCCTCGGTGGGCAGGATCATGCGGCGGCCGCTGGGGAGTGCGATGCCGCTGGCATCCTCCCGCGCCACGCGCAGCGCGCGGTAGAGGGCGAGCATGGCGCGCGCCGCGTTGGGGGCGCTGCCGGCCAGCGCGCGGATCTCCTCCTCCGGGGTCTCGTCGAGGCCGAGCAGCGGGTCGGCCAGCACCTCGCGCAGGCTGGATTCCAGCTGCTGCTCCTCGCGCCCGGACAGGGCGGCGAGGTCAACCTGCAGCGTGTGGCCGAGCTTGATCAGCAGGGCGGCGGTGACGCCGCGCTGGTCGTGTTCGATCAGGTTCAGATAGCTGGCGGAGATGCCGAGCCGGCTGGCCAGGGCCTGCTGGGTGAGGCTCTGCTCCTGGCGCAGGCGGCGGATGGTGCGGCCGATCAGGGGCCGGGCCATTCTTTACAACCTTTACAAATTTACGTCCTTCACAGTGAAGAACGCCACGGTCTTGCGCGAATACAGGCAGGATGGCGGATGAACTTCGCGGTCGCAATGTGAATTATTGACGCACGGCCGATGGGCCAGAACGAGCGATCGAGGAATACGGACATGCGTCACACCCCGCTTCCCTGCCGCGCCCCGGATGGCATCGGCGCCGGCCCCGGCGCCCCGGGCGACCGCTTCGCCGGCATCCGCCGCGACTACACGCCGGCCGATGTCGAGCGGCTCTCCGGCTCCTTCCGCGTCCGGCACACCCTGGCCGAGATGGGGGCGAAGCGGCTGTGGCAGCTGCTGCACAGCGAGCCCTACATCAACACGCTGGGCGCGCTGACCGGCAACCAGGCGCTGCAGCAGGTCAAGGCCGGGCTGAAGGCGATCTATCTCTCCGGCTGGCAGGTGGCGGCGGACGCCAATTCGGCCGGCGAGATGTATCCGGACCAGTCGCTCTACCCGGTGGATTCGGTGCCGAAGGTGATCAAGCGCATCAATGCCGCGCTGCGCCGCGCCGACCAGATCGCGCGGCTGGAGGAGAAGGGCGACGACACCCACTGGATGGCGCCGATCATCGCCGATGCCGAGGCCGGTTTCGGCGGCGCGCTGAACGCCTATGAGCTGATGCGCGCGATGATCGAGGCCGGCGCCGCCGGCGTGCATTTCGAGGACCAGCTGGCCTCCGAGAAGAAATGCGGCCATCTGGGCGGCAAGGTGCTGGTGCCGATCAGCCAGCATATCCGCACGCTGAACGCCGCGCGGCTCGCCGCCGATGTCGAGGGCGTGCCGACCGTGCTGCTGTGCCGCACCGATGCCGAGAGCGCCCAGCTGCTGACCGCCGATATCGATGAGCGCGACCGCCCCTTCATCAGCGGCGAGCGCACGCCGGAGGGCTTCTTCCGCATCAGGCCCGGGGTCGGCAAGCAATACGCCATCGCCCGCGGCCTGGCCTATGCCCCCTATGCCGATCTGCTGTGGTGGGAGACCTCGGACCCCGATCTCGACGACGCCCGCGCCTTCGCCGAGGCGATCCACCGCGACTTCCCGGGCAAGCTGCTGGCCTATAACTGCTCCCCCAGCTTCAACTGGAAGCGCAAGATGGGCGAGGAAGCCGCGGCGAAGTTCCAGCGCGAGCTCGGTGCGATGGGCTACAAGTTCCAGTTCATCACCCTGGCCGGCTTCCATTCGCTGAACCATTCGATGTTCCAGCTGGCGCGCGGCTACCGGGAGCGCGGCATGGCCGCCTATTCCGAGCTGCAGCAGGCCGAATTCGCCGCCGAGGCCGAGGGCTACACCGCGACGCGCCACCAGCGCGAGGTGGGCGTCAGCTATTTCGACGCGGTGGCGACGGCCGCCTCGGGCGGCACCAGCAGCACCACCGCCATGGCGCACAGCACCGAGACGGCGCAGTTCCACGACGACGACACCCACACCCGCCCCGCCCCCGCCGCCACCCCGGCGATGGCGAAGTGAGCGCGGCCCGACAGGAGAGACGATCATGACCGAGAGCAACGCCCCCTATCTGGACGACAGCCATGATGACGGGCTGGTGCACAGCCATGGCTGGGCCAGCGAGCCGGCCATCGCGCCCTCGCTGCACAAGCAGCCCTGCGTCGCCGCGGCGCATGCGGTGCCGACGCCCAGCACCGCCTATCACGACGACCATCAGCGCGGCTGAGCCCCGCTGAGCGGCGGCCGGCCTGCTCCGGCCGGCCTGCCCTGGCGCTCGGCAGACCCGGCGGCGGGCGCCCCCGGCTCCGATCCCGCCCGCCCCGGCACTTGTCTGCCTGGCCGGCCCGGCCCCGGCGTCCCACGCGCCGGGGCCGGTGGCGTTCCGAAGTTAACGGAACATCCATCTTTCGGGCCTTTTTGTGGCAACCCCGCCCCCGCCCTCGTGTTCACCGGCAGGAGGGGTGTGACCATGCCAATACCTTATTGCGGCGTGGCGCCGCTGCCGGCCGAGCTGTGGGGGCGCTGGAACCTCGACCCCTACCTGCTGACGGCGCTGGCCCTCGGCCTGGCATGGCTGCTGCTGCGCGGACCCAAAGGCGCGCGCGGCCTGGCTGCGCTGGCCGCCTGGGCGGTGCTGGCGCTGGCCTTCGTCTCGCCGCTCTGCGCCCTGGCCTCCGCCCTCTTCGCCGCGCGCAGCCTGCACCATGTGCTGCTGGTGGCGCTGGCGGCGCCGCTGCTGGCCCTGGCCGGGCTGGCGCCGCGGCGCGGCCTGGCGCTGGCCGTGCCGGCGCATCTGCTGCTGCTCTGGGCCTGGCACGCGCCGCCGGCCTATGCGGCGGCGCTGTCCTCGGACGCCGTCTACTGGCTGATGCAGCTCAGCCTGCTCGGCAGCGCCACCTGGTTCTGGGGCGCGGCGCTGGCGCGCGGCGCGGCGCTGCCCGGCATCGGCGCGCTGCTGGCCGGCATGGTCGGCATGGGCATGCTGGGCGCGCTGCTGACCTTCGCCCCTGTCGCGCTCTACGCGCCGCATCTGGCGACCACCGGGCCCTGGGGCCTGTCGCCGCTGCAGGACCAGCAGCTGGCCGGGCTGCTGATGTGGGTGCCCGCGGCGCTGGCCTATCTGCTGCCGGCGCTGGCGCAGGGCGCGGCCTGGCTGCGGGCGGAACGCGGCTGAGCCCGCCGGCAGGGAGGCAGCGCGGATGGCCTGGCTGAAGGCGGCGCATATCGCCACGCTGTGCATCTGGTGCGCCGGGCTGCTGATGCTGCCCGGCCTGTTCATCGGCCGCGTGCAGCGCCTGCCGATGCGCGAGCTGAAGCGGCTCTGGCGCTTCACCTGGATCGGCTACCGCGTGGTGATGTCGCCCGCCGCGGTGCTGGCCATCGCCAGCGGCACCGGGCTGATCTTCGGCTATGCGGTGTTCGAGCCCTGGCTCTACCTGAAGCTCGCCGTGGTGGGCGGCATGGTCGCCCTGCATATGAGCTACGGCCTGGCGCTCGCCCGGCTGGCCCGGCCGGAGCAGCGTTTCCCGCGCCTGGCGGGCCTTGCCATGCTGGGCGGCGCCAGCCTGCTGATCCTCGCCGTGCTGCTGCTGGTGCTGGGCAAGCCGCCGCTCGACGCCGCGGCGCTGCCGGACTGGCTGCGCCAGCCCGGCAGCGGCCGCATCCTGCTTCAATCCTCGTCGTTGGAGAGCATGAGGCCGATCTGATGCTCGAACACCAGCTTGCCCCCATGCCAGCCGGCCAGGCCGACGAAGAAGGCCGCCAGCAGCGACAGGAAGGCGCCCCAGGGCAGCAGCGCCGCCTCGCCCTGCTGCAGCCGCACGCCCCAATTGGCGCCGGCGACGGAGAGCAGCATCACGGCGGCGACGAAATGCGTCCAGCCGGCGCTGTGGCGGCGGATGTCGCGCACCAGCAGCAGCTCCGCCGTGCCGGACAGCCCGGCCAGCAGGCCGAGCAGGAAGGCCGCGCCCGAGGCCCAGAGGCCGGCGCGCACCCAGAACGGGTCGCCATCCCACCAGTACAGCGCGTCGCAGGCCAGCGTCGCCATCACCAGCGCGATCGGGAAGGCCACCAGCATGGCGTGGATCGGGTGGCCGGCGACCGCCACCTTGGAGCTGGCGCCCTGGCTGCTGAGCTCGGGGATCGGGTCGGACATCGCGCGCCTCCTGGCCGGCGGCACCATCGCCGCCTGCGGGCGTTAAGCGCCGCGACCCTGCCCGGGTTCCTCGCCGCCTGCGACGGGCCGCTCTCCACCCTCGATCCGGCGGGGCCGGGGGCGGCGGCCGTGGCCTGGCTGTGGTGGGCGATGCTGGCGGCCGCGCTGCCGATCCTGGCGCTGGTCTGCGGCCTCGCCCTCTACGCGCTGCGCGGCGAGCGGCGCGGCCATGGGCTGCGGGTGCGGCGCTTCGTGCTGGGCTGGGGGCTGGTCTTTCCGCTGGTCGTGCTCGGCGTGCTGCTGGCGGTCTCGCTGCGCACCGGGGAGGCGCTGCTGGCGCGGCCCGAGGAGCCGGGCGTGCTGCGCGTCACCGCCATCGGCCATCGCTGGTGGTGGGAGTTCATCCACACCGATGCCGCGGGCCGGGCGCTGCACAGCGCCAATGAGCTGCACATCCCCGCCGGGCAGACGGTGGAGCTGCGGATCGAGGCGCGCGACGTCATCCACAGCTTCTGGGTGCCGCGGCTGACCGGCAAGATGGACGCCATCCCCGGCCACCCCAATGTGCTGCGGCTGCAGGCCGATGCGCCGGGTGTCTATGACGGGCAATGCGCCGAGTTCTGCGGGCTGCAGCATGCCCGCATGCGCTTCCGCCTGCGCGCCCACCCGCCAGAGGAATACGAGGCGGCGCTGGCCCGGCTGGCGGCGGCGCGGCCCGACCCCGCGCATCCCGGCGCCGCGGCCTTCGCGCAGAACTGCGCCAGCTGCCACAGCATCGATGCCGGCCAGGCCAGCGCGGCGCCGAACCTGGCGGGCCTCGCCCAGCGCGACCGGCTCGGCGCCGGGGCGCTGGACTACCGGGAGGCGGGCGATCTGCGCCTCTGGCTGACCCGGCATGAGCGTATCAAGCCCGGCAGCGGCGAGCCCGCGCATGATTCGCTGCCGTCGGCCGATCTCGACGCCATCATCGGCTATCTGGAGAGCACGCGTTGAGCGGAGACCTGTCGCCGATCGCCCGCCACCGCGCGCTGGAGGCGATCTGGGGCACGCCGCCGGGCTGGGGGCGGCTGGCGGCGGTGAACCATTCGGTGCTCGGCCTGCGCTTCATGGTCACGGCGGCGGTGTTCTTCGCCATCGGCGGCGTGCTGGCCATGCTGATCCGCGCGCAGCTGGCGCTGCCCGGCAACGCCTTCATGGATGCCGGCCAGTACAACCAGGTCTTCACCATGCATGGCACGGTGATGATGTTCCTCTTCGCCATCCCGATGTTCGAGGGGCTGGCGCTCTACCTGCTGCCGAAGATGCTGGGCGCGCGCGACCTCGCCTTCCCGCGCCTCTCCGCCTACGGCTACTGGTGCTATGTGCTGGGCGGCGGCTTCATCGTGCTGGCGATGCTGGCCGGCCTCGCCCCCGACAGCGGCTGGTTCATGTACACGCCGCTCTCCTCGGCCACCTACACGCCGGGCATCAATGCCGATGTCTGGCTGCTCGGCATCACCTTCGTCGAGATCTCGGCGATGGGCGCGGCGATCGAGCTGGTGGCGAGCATCCTGAAGCTGCGCGCGCCGGGCATGGCGCTGCGGCGCATGCCGATCTTCGCCTGGTACATCCTGGTCACCGCCGGGATGATGGTGCTGGGCTTCCCGCCGCTGATCCTGGGCTCGCTCCTGCTGGAGGCGGAGCGCGCCTTCGGCCTGCCCTTCTTCGACCCGGAGCGCGGCGGCAGCCCGCTGCTGTGGCAGCACCTGTTCTGGCTGTTCGGCCATCCGGAGGTCTACATCATCTTCCTGCCGGCGGCGGGCACCATCTCCACCATTCTGCCGGTCTTCGCCCGCCACCGGCTGGTCGGCTACAACGGCATCGTGCTGGCGCTGATCGCCATGGGCTTCCTCAGCTTCGGGCTGTGGGTGCACCACATGTTCACCGTGGGCATCCCGCATATGGCGCTGGGCTTCTTCTCGGCGGCCTCGATGGCGGTGGCGATCCCGACCGCGGTGCAGGTCTTCGCCTGGCTGGCGACGCTGCTGAAGGGCAGGCCGCGGCTCGAACTGCCAATGCTCTACATCCTGGGCTTCTTCTTCGTCTTCACCGCCGGCGGGCTGACCGGGGTGATGGTCGCCGTGGTGCCCTTCGACTGGCAGGTGCACGACACGCAGTTCATCGTCGCGCATCTGCACTATGTGCTGGTGGGCGGCTTCGTGCTGCCGATGATGGGCGCGGCCTATTACTGGATGCCGCTGATCAGCGGGCGGATGCCGGTCTTCCATCTCGGCCGCATCGCCTTCTGGCTGGTCTTCATCGGCTTCAACATGACCTTCCTGCTGATGCACCTGACCGGGCTGCGCGGCATGCCGCGCCGCGTCTACACCTACCCCGAGGGCATTGGCTGGGACTGGCTGAACCTGATCTCCTCGGTGGGCGGGTTCCTCACCGCCATCGGCTTCGCGCTCTTCGCCATCGACCTGCTGATGCAGCCGCGCTTCGGCCGCCACGCGCCGCGCAACCCCTGGGGCGCCACGCCGGAGACGGGCGGGCTGGAATGGGCCATGGCCCTGCCGCCGCCCAGCTACAACACCGCCAGCCTGCCGCCGGTGGCCAGCCGCACCCCGCTGGCCGGGCAGCCCGGCCTGGCGCGCGCGCTGGCCGCCGGCCGGCACTATCTGGCGGAGCCGCGCCAGGGCCGGATGGAGACGCTCGGCGTCGAAGTCAGCTCGGGCCGGGTGGACCAGCTGATCCTCCTGCCGAAACCCTCCTTCCTGCCGCTCTGGACCGGGCTCGCCACCGCGCTGGGCTTCGCCGGGCTGGTGCTGAAGCTGTACTGGCTGGCCGGGTTCGGCGCGCTGCTGGTGCTGCTCTGCGGCCTCGCCTGGTGCTGGAGCATGGGGCTGCGGCACGACCCCGCGCCGCTGCCGATCGGCCATGGCGAGAGCGCCATGCCGCACCCGGCCGCGCCCTCGCAGCCCGGGCTGTGGGCGATGGGGCTGCTGCTGCTGGGCGATTCGGCGATGTTCGGCGCGCTGATCTTCGGCGCGCTGTTCCTGTGGCTGGTGGCGCCGGGCTGGCCGCCGCCGCCGCTGCCCGGGGTGCCGCCGGCGCTGCTGCTGGCGGCGCTGGCCGGGCTGCTGGCCGCCCCCGCCGCCACCGCCCTGGCGCGGCGGCGCCTGGCGCGCGGCCGCGCCGGCACGGGCTGGATGGCGGCCTCCGCCCTGTGCGGCCTGCTGGCGACCGCGGCGCTGGCGGCGCTGCCCTGGCGGGCGGCGGCCGACTATACCGGCCATGCCCAGCCGGCGGTGCTGCTGGCGCTCTGCGCCTATGCCGGGCTGCATGCCGGGCTCGGCACCGTCATGGCCGGCTACAGCGCGGCGCGGGAGCGGGCGGGCTATGTCTCGGCGCTGCGCGACCTGGCGCCGCGCAACACCGGGCTGTGGCAGGGCTATACGGCGCTGGCCGGGCTGGCGGCGCTGGGCTTCTGGCTGCTCTGGGGCGGGATCGCATGATCGCCCGCCTCACCCGTGCTTTGCCGCGGGGCTGGGCGCGGCGCCTGCCCGGCGCGGCGCTGGCGACGCTGGCCTTCATCCTGTGGAGCCTGGCCTTCGTCGCGCTCTATGCCGCCGTCTCGGTCGGCTGCGCGGCGGGGTGGGAGGCGGTGCCGGTCGGCCCGGCCAGCCTGCAGCGGCTGGTGATGCTGGCGGTCTGGGCGCTGCATCTGGCGCTGCTCGGCCTGCTCGGCTGGGCCGCCTGGAGCGCCGAGCCGCTGGACGATGCCGAGCGCAGCTTCCGCCGCGTGGTCGGCTTCGGCGGCTGCGCGCTGGCGCTGGCGGCGACCTTCTGGACCGGGCTGCCGGTGCTCATGACCTCCAGCTGCGCGTGAGCTTCGCCGGGCGCTCCGGCCAGGACCGCGTCTCGCGCGGCGCTTCCAGCCGGTCGAGCAGCGCCTCGACATCCTCCTGCCGCAGCGGCAGGGGGGCGTCGCGCAGGGCGCGATGCGCCGCCATCAGCGCCACGAGCTGGACCGTGCCGCAGGACCGGTGATGGAACATGGTGGGCCTCTCCCCTCCGCTGAGGCCCGCATGCTGGCTTAGTTGAGAATAATTCTCAATATCAGAAAGCCGTGACCGGTGTCTCAGAGGAGGGCGCGTTGCAGCCGCTCCCAGGCGGCTTCGTCGGGCGGCAGGCCGAAGCGCAGCCAGCGCGGCCGGGCGGCGAAGGGCCGCACCAGGATGCCCTGGCGGCCCAGCCTGTCGTGCCAATGGCCAGCCTCGCCCTCCGCCAGCCGGAACAGATGCGTGCCGCCCAGCACGCGCAGCCCGGCGCGCTGCAGCAGCGCGTCCAGCCGCGCACCATCGGCGGCCAGCCGGGCGGCGGCGGCTGCCCGCCAGGGGGCGTCGGCCAGGGCGGCGCGGCCGATGGCCAGCGCCGGGCCCGACACCGCCCAGGGCCCGAGCGCCGCGCGGATCGCCGCCGCGCGCTGCGGCGCCGCCAGGGCGAAGCCCAGCCGCAGCCCGGCCAGGCCGTAGCTCTTGCCGAAGGAGCGCAGCAGGATCAGCGCCGGATGCGGCAGCAGCGGCGCCGCGCTGAGCGGGTCCGGCTCCAGATCGGCGAAGGCCTCATCCACCAGCAGCAGCCCGCCGCGCGCCGCCATGGCATCGGCCAGCGCGCCGATCTCCGCGCGCGACAGGCGGCGGCCATCCGGGTTGTTGGGGTTGCAGAGCAGGGCGGCGGGCGCTTCGGCCAGGGCGGCCGCATCCGCCACCTCCTCCACCACCGTGCCCGCGGCGCGCCAGCAGGCGGCGTGCTCGGCATAGGTGGGGCCGAGGATCGCCAGGCGCGGCAGCGGGAAGAGGCGCGGCAGCAGCTGGATCAGCAGCTGCGTGCCGGGGGCGGCGGCGACCATGTCGGGGCTGGCGGCGCCATAGGCGGCGGCGGCGGCGGCGCGCAGCGCGGCCTCCTCCTCCGGCTCCGGCAGGCGGGCCCAGGCCGCCGCCGGCAGGGGCGGCACCGGCCAGGGGATCGGGTTGATGCCGGTGGAGAGGTCGATGAAGGGCTCCGGCGCGCCGGCGAAGCGCGCCCGCGCGGCGCCGAGGCGGCCGCCATGTTCCAACCCTGCTGCCGCCATGCTAGCCGGCATGCCCTCTCCTTCCCGCGCTGGCGATGGCATATTTGCACACCCCCCTGCTGATCCTGCTCGGCGCGCTGCTGGCCGAGGCCGCCTTCGGCTACCCCAAAGCGCTGTATGCCACCATCCGGCATCCGGTGGTGTGGATGGGCGGGCTGATCGCGGCGCTGGAGCGGCGGCTGAATGTTCTTTCGGTGCCCTTCGCCGCGCGGCGGCGGCGGGGCGTGCTGGGGCTGCTGCTCCTGCTGCTGGCGGTGGGCGTGCCCACGACAGCGTTGCAGCTCGGCCTGCTGGCGCTGCTGCCCTGGGGCCTGGCGGTCGGGCTGCTGGCGCTGCTGGCCGCCACATTGCCGGCGCAGCGCAGCCTGTACGAGCATGTGGCCGCCGTGGCCGATGCGCTGGAGGGGCCGGGCGATGCGGCCGCGCGGCTGGCGGCGGGGCAGCGCGCCGTGTCGATGATCGTCGGCCGCGACACTGCCGTCCTGGACGAGGCCGGGGTGGTGCGCGCCGCCATCGAGAGCCTGGCGGAGAATTTCTCCGACGGGGTGGTCGCACCCTCCGTCTGGTGCGGCGTGGCCGGTTTGCCGGGAATCGCGCTGTACAAGGCGATCAACACCGCCGACAGCATGGTGGGCCACCGCAATGAGCGCTACGGCGCCTATGGCTGGGC
This sequence comes from Pseudoroseomonas cervicalis, assembly GCF_030818485.1. Lineage (NCBI taxonomy): Bacteria > Pseudomonadati > Pseudomonadota > Alphaproteobacteria > Acetobacterales > Roseomonadaceae > Roseomonas > Teichococcus cervicalis. The sequence continues at coordinate 2,668,100 of NZ_JAUTAJ010000004.1, forward strand.
ATCGGCGCGGCTGGATGACATCGTGAACCTGCCGGCCTCCCGCCTCGCTGCCCTGTGGATCGGGCTGGCGGCGCTGCTGCTGCCGGGGGCGGATGCGCGCGGGGCGTGGCGCGCCGTGTGGCGCGATGCGCGGCGCCACCGCTCCCCCAATGCCGGCTGGCCGGAGGCGGCGATGGCCGGCGCGCTCGGCCTGCGCCTGGCCGGCCCCCGCATCTATGGCGCCGTGCGGGTCGAGGACCATTGGATGGGCGATGGCCGCGCCGCCGCGACCCCGGCCGACCTCCGCCGCGCGCTGCGCCTCTACCGCCTCGCCTGCTCCCTTCCCTTCTTTTTTCTGGCTGCCGCCGTCCTGTGGTGAGGCGGGACGCTGCGTTGGGGCGGGGCGCGGGCTGACAGGGGTCAGCCATGGCGCTGTTGCCAGGCTGTGGCTGCATGGAACGCGGCCGGGCCGGTGCGGGGGGTGGCCGTGCAGCGACCCCGTCGCGGCCCTGACCGGCAGCTGGCAGAGAAAAGATGGGGGTCTGGGGGAATTCATTCCCCCAGCCTGCCAGCACTTTCCCCAAAGAAGATTTTTCTTAGTCCTATATTATTTCAAATATAAGCTAAGTAAATTTTACATAAATCCGCGACCGCCGAGAATCTCCCGAGATTGGCGACGAAACTTTCGCCCGAATCGCATCTCCATGCCTCGCCAGGACTTGATTTTCGCGGCGCAGCATCGCAGCTTGGTCTCTCAACAACCGCCAGAGAGTGCATCCGCCCGCGGCCATTGCCGCTTTTCGACACAGAGCGCGGCCGCGTCCGGCCGCCCCAAGAACGGAGGGCCCTTCCGTGCTTCCCAACGGATCCGCCACCCGGGACATCGCGTTCCACGACCCCGCCCCGTATCACCGCGTCGCCGTCATCGGCGGGGGTGCCTGGGGCACCGCCCTGGCGCTGGCCGCGCAGCGCTCCGGCCGCCGCACCAGCCTCTGGGTGCGCGAGGCCGAGGCCATCGCCCAGATCGCCCGCACCGGGCGCAATCCCTTCCTGCCCGATCACGCCATTCCGCCGGCCATCGCCACCACCGCCGACCTCGCCGCCGCGCTGCGCGGTGCGGAGCTGGCCGTGCTGGTGGTGCCGTCGCAGCATCTGCGCGGCATCGCGGCGCGGGTCGAGCGGCTGCTGCCGGATGGCGTGCCGGTGGTGCTCTGCGCCAAGGGGATCGAGGCCGATAGCGGCGCGCTGATGACGCAGGTCATCGCCGAGGAGATGCCGGGCCGCCCGCAGGCCGTGCTCTCCGGCCCGAGCTTCGCCGCCGAGGTGGCGGAGGACCAGCCGACCGCCGTCACCATCGCCGCCGCCCCTGGCCCGGACGGGATCTTCGCCGAGGGCCATCACGCGGCGCGCATCGCGGTGAGCTTCGCCAGCCGGCATTTCCGCCCCTACCTGTCCGACGACCCGGTGGGGGTCGAGGTCAGCGGCGCGGTGAAGAACGTGCTGGCCATCGCCTCCGGCGTGATCGATGGGCGCGGCCTCGGCGCCAATCCGCGCGCGGCGCTGCTGGCGCGCGGGCTCGCCGAGATCAGCCGGCTGGCCACGGCGCTCGGCGGCCGGGCCGAGACGGTGCTGGGCCTGTCGGGCGCGGGGGATGTGATGCTCACCTGCTCCTCCACCCAGTCGCGCAATTTCTCCTTCGGCCAGGCGCTGGGCGCCGGCCGCGCGCCGCGGACGGCGCAGGGCGCGGTGGTGGAGGGGGTGGCCAATGCGCGCTCCGTCCTGGCGCTGGCCCAGCGCCTCGGCGTCGCCATGCCGATCTGCGAGGCGGTGGACCGCGTCGTGCATCATGGCCTGCCGGTGGAGCGCGCCATCGCCGCCCTGCTGACCGGCCCGCTGCGCGCCGAGCCGCGGGGCCTGGAGCACCGCGCCAGCATCGCGCATCCGGCGCTCGCCACGCCGCGGCGGGAGCGCGTCTTCGCATGAGGGGCGCCGCACAGACCCATCCGCTGAACCTGGTGCTGGCGACGGATCTCGACGGCACCTTCCTCGGCGGCAGCACGGCGCAGCGCCGCGCGCTGTATGAGCAGATCAACAGCCGCGACGATGTGCTGCTGGTCTTCGTCACGGGGCGCGACCGCGATTTCATCCGCGCCCTGCTGCGCGAGCCGGGCATGCCGCAGCCGCGCTACGTCATCGGCGATGTCGGCACCTCGGTCTTCGATGGGGAGACGCTGGCGCCGATCCCGACGCTGGAGGCGGAGATCGCGGCGCGCTGGAACAATGCCGGCGCGCGCCTGGCGGCGCTGCTGCAGGGCGAGCCCGGGCTGCGGCTGCAGCCCACCCCGTTCCGCCACCGCCTCAGCTACTATTACGACCCGGCGCTGCTGCAGGATTCCACGCTGCGCAAGGTCGAGGCGGAGGGGTTCGACGTGCTGACCTCGGCCGACACCTATCTCGACGTGCTGCCGCGCGGCATCGCCAAGGGGCCGACGCTGCTGCGCCTGGTGCAGGCGCTGGGCCTGCCGGCCGGGCGCGTGCTGACCGCGGGCGACACGATGAACGATTTGTCGCTGTTCCAGACCGGGCTGAAGGGCGTCGCCGTCGGCAATTCCGAGCCGCGGCTGCTGGAAGCGCTGCGCGACTGGCCCGAGACCTACCGTTCCGCCCTTCCGGGCGCCGCCGGCATCCTCGATGCCATCCGCCATTTTTCCCTGTTGCCGGAGGCCGTGGCATGAGCACCGAGACCCCGAAATCCTCCCTCGTCATCGTCTATCACCGCCAGCCCTATGAGGAGGCGGTGGAGAACGGGCAGACGGTGTTCCGCCCGAACCGCAGCCCGAACGGCATCGTGCCGACGCTGAAATCCTTCTTCCGCCGCACCGCGCCCGGCGCCGGCGCCTGGGTGGCGTGGAAGCTGGCGAAGCCCGGCGAGAGCTTCGAGCGCGCCGTGCATATCGATGACGAGAATGGCGGCTACACCGTCTCCCGCCTCGGGCTGACGGCCGAGGAAGTGGAGAGCTTCTACCACGTCACCTCGAAGGAGGCGCTGTGGCCGGTGCTGCATTCCTTCCCGTCGCTGTTCCACTACGACAATGCCGATTGGGACACTTTCCGCGCGGTCAACCGGAAGTTCGCGGAAGCCGCCGCCGCCCAGGCCGAGGATGACGCCGTCATCTGGGTTCATGACTACAATCTGTGGCTGGTGCCGGCCTATCTGCGGCAGCTGAAGCCGCGCGCGCGCATCGCCTTCTTCCACCACACGCCCTTCCCGGCGCCGGATGTCTTCAACATCCTGCCCTGGCGGCAGGAGATCCTGGACAGCCTGCTGGATTGCGACAGCGTGGGCTTCCACACGCCGCGCTACGCCGCGAATTTCGCGGCGCTGGCCCGCGCGCTGGGCGGCGCGGAGCTGGTGGAGGAGGCCCCGGTGCCGGCCGCCTTCGGCGCGCCCGGCCAGGCGCTGTCCGAGCCGACCATGCCGACCCTGCTGCGCGCCGGCGGCCGCGCTGTGCGCATCGACACCGCCCCCGTCGGCACCGATGCCGCGCTGATCGCCGATGTGGTGCGGCGCCCGGAGAACCGCGCCATCCAGCGGGAGATCCGCGACGGGCTCTCCGGCCGCCGCATGATCATGGCCGTCGGCCGCACCGACTACACCAAGGGCATGATCGAGGCGCTGCAGGGCTTCGAGCGCCTGCTGGAACGCCGCCCCGAGCTGGTGGGGGAGGTGAAGCTGGTCGCCACCTCGGTCCGCGCCGCGGCGCAGATGAAGGTCTATGAGGACACGCAGCGCGACATCGAGGCGCTGGCCGGCCGCATCAATGGCCGCTTCTCCCGCCTCGACTGGACGCCGGTGGTGCTGTTCAGCAACTCCATCCCCTTCGAGACGCTGCTGGCCTACTACAATGTCGCCGATCTCTGCCTGACCACGCCGCTGCGCGACGGGCTGAACCTGGTGGCCAAGGAATATGTCGCCGCCAAGCAGGGCCAGCCCGGCGCGCTGGTGCTCTCGGAATTCGCCGGCTGCGCCGTCGAGCTGCCGGATGCGGTGATGACCAACCCCTATTCCAAGCGCAACCTCGACCGCGCGCTGGACGAGGCGCTGGACATGAAGCAGGCCGAGGCCATCGCCCGCATGGAGCGCATGGGCCGCGCGGTGCAGGAGGGCGATATCAGCCTGTGGACCGACCACATCTTCGCGGAGTTCGAGGCGATCGGCTTCCGCCCCCCCGCCCCCCTCTCCGCCGCCGCCTAGTTTTCAGCTGCCGGTCAGGGCTTTTCTTTCAGCTGCCGGTCAGGGCCGATACGGGCGGCGCTGTGGGGGCAGCGTCGCTCTCCGGCCCTGGGTGGTGGCAGGCGCGTCTGGTACCCTCCGGCCTTCGGATTGCGGTCACCCTGCGCCCGGCTGGCCGGCGGCCGACAGCAGAAAGCCCTGACCTGAAACACCCCAGGCCAGGGCTTTTTCAGGCGCAGCGCACGGCAGAAAACCCTCGCCCCGCTCCGGCATGCCGGAACCAGGCGAAGGCTTGAATGCAGGCGGGCGCCGCATCTGTGCAGCGGCCGCCACGCCATCCATGGCTGCGGCGCTACCGGAACAGCGGCGCCGCCCCTCAGTGCAGCGTCCCGCCTCTCAACCCGGCAGCGGCAGCCCGAAAGAATCAGGCGTGCAGGGTGCGGGCCATGCGGAGGCAATCCTGCAGGCGCAACCGGCCGCCATGGGCGCGGCTGGCACGGTAGAGGCGGGCGGCCAGCGCGGCGCTGCTCGGCTCAGGGCGGGTGAAGGGGCGCAGCATGATGTGCAGCAGGGTCATGGCCGGGGGGTCCAATCGGTTGCTTTCGAAGGTAAAACACCAAGCGTGACGATTCGGTTTACGGCTCCCGAAATGGTCAACGCGGCCACGCCCTAGCTGGCCAGCGCCAGCAGCCCCGGAATGTCCATGTGCCGCTCCAGATGCGCGGCCAGCGCGTCCAGCGCCGCCTCCACCTCCGCCTCATGGTCGCGCGGCGCGGCCTTGGCGCCGAGCCGCGCCAGCCAGGCGGCGCGCTGCGCATCGGCCGAGAAGAAGCCATGCACATAGGTGCCCGCCACGCGCCCATCGGCCGAGCACGCACCCTCCGCCCGCCCATCCGCCAGACGCAGCAGCGGGCGCGCCGTGTCCGGGCCGGTGGTGCGGCCGATATGCATCTCATAGCCGGTGAAGCTCAGCCCATCGGCCAGGGTCGTGCCGGAGGCCGGCGCCAAGCGCTTCTCCCCCGCCAGCACGGTGTCCACCGCCAGCAGGCCGAGGCCGGGCACCGCGCCCGCGGGCCCCTCCACCCCCTCCGGATCGGCGATCGAGCGGCCCAGCATCTGGTAGCCGCCGCACAGGCCCAGCACCCGCCCGCCGCGCCGGTGATGCGCCAGGATGTCGGTGTCCCACCCCTCCGCCCGCAGCGCGGCCAGATCGGCGATGGTGGCCTTGGAGCCGGGCAGGATCACCAGATCCACCCCCTCCGGCAGCGCCATGCCCGGGCGCAGCGGGATCAGCTCCACCCCCGGCTCCGCCGCCAGCGGGTCCAGATCGTCGAAATTGGCGATGCGCGGCAGCAGCGGCACGGCGATGCGGCAACCCGCGCCAGCACGGCGCGGAAGATGCTCCAGCAGATCCTGCGCATCCTCGGCCGGCAGGCGGCGCGCGCCGTCGAAGAACGGCACCAGGCCGAGCGGCGCCCAGCCGGTGCGCGCCGCGATCTGCGCCATGCCCTCCTCGAACAGGGAGAGATCCCCGCGCATGCGGTTGACGATGAAGCCGCGGATCATCGCCCGATCCTCGGGCTCCAGCACCGTGTGCGTGCCGACCAGCGCGGCGATCACCCCGCCACGGTCGATATCGCCCACCAGCACCACCGGCGTGTCCGTGGCCCGCGCGAAGCCCATATTGGCGATGTCCGCCGCGCCGCAGATTGATCTCCGACGCGCTGCCCGCCCCCTCCACCAGCACGATATCGGCCTCGGCCCGCAACCGGGCGAAGCTGTCCAGCACATCGGGCAGCAGCGCCGGCTTCATCGCCTGGTATTCCCGCGCCCGCGCCGTGCCGCGCACCCGCCCTTGCACCACTAGCTGCGCGCCGATCTCGCTCTGCGGCTTCAGCAGCACCGGGTTCATGTGCACGCTGGGCGCCACGCCGGCCGCGCGCGCCTGCAAGGCCTGGGCCCGGCCGATCTCGCCCCCATCCGCGGTGACGGCGGCGTTGTTCGACATGTTCTGCGGCTTGAAGGGCCGCACCGACAGCCCCCGCCGCACCAGCGCCCGCGCCAGACCGGCCACCAGCAGCGATTTGCCGACGGAGGAGCCGGTGCCTTGCAGCATCAGGGCGCGTGCGGTCATATCAGATCCTTCTTTTTCTGAAGAAAAAGAAGCAAAAAGACTTTCTGTCAGGCTGCCGCCGTCCTCCCGTCACAGCAGGACGCCAAACTGACAAAAGTTTTTTGGTTCTTTTTTCCAAAAAAGAACTCTTAAAACTCGATCCCTGCCTGCGCCTTCACCCCTGCCGCGAAATGGTGCTTCACCGGCATCATCTCCGTCACCAGATCGGCGGCTTCCAGCAAGGCGGGCGGCGCGTTGCGGCCGGTGACGACCACATGCAGCATCGGCGGCCGCGCGGCGAGGCCGGCCAGCACCTCCTCCACCGGCAGGTAGCCATAGCGCAGCGCGATGCAGAGCTCGTCCAGCACCAGAAGGCCGAGGCCGGGGCGCTGCATCAGCTCAAGCGCCTTTTCCCAGGCACGGCGGCAGGCGGCGATGTCGCGCTCCCGGTCCTGGGTTTCCCAGGTGAAGCCCTCGCCCATGCTGTGCCATTCGAGGTTGGGCAGCCCCTCCAGGATGGGCCGCTCCCCCGTGCTCCAGGCGCCCTTGATGAACTGCACCACGCCGACGCCCCGCCCCCGCCCCAGCATGCGCAGCGCCAGGCCAAAGGCGGCGGTGGATTTGCCCTTGCCCGCCCCGGTATGGACCATCAGCAGGCCCTTCTCGACGGTCTTAGAAGCCACCTCGGCATCCTGCACGGCTTTGCGCTTCGCCATCTTCTCGCGATGGCGCCCGGCATCCTCGGTCATGGCTCCCCCTTCAGCACCAGCGGCAGGCCGGCCGCGACGAAATGCACCCGCGCCGCGCGCGCGGCCAGGCGCTGGTTCAGCACGCCGGCCGCATCGCGGAACCGCCGCGCCAGCGCATTCTCCGGCACGATGCCCAACCCCACCTCATTCGCCACCAGCACGGTGGGTGCGGCACGAGCCGCCAGCGCCGCCTCCAGCGCATCGGTGGCCGCGCCGATATCGTGCTCGCCCAGCATCAGATTGGTCAGCCACAGCGTCAGGCAATCGACCAGCGCCGGGCGCGGCCCGGCCTCCGCCAGCGCCACCGGCAGGTCGAGCGGCACGTTCAGCGTCTGCCAGCGGGAATCGCGCCGCGCCTGGTGCTCCGCGATGCGCGCGCGCATCTCCGCATCCCAGGCCTCGGCCGTGGCCAGATAGGCCCAGGGGGCGGGATGGCGGGCGATCAGCCCCTCGGCATGGCGCGACTTGCCGGAGCGGGCGCCGCCCAGGACCAGGGTGAAGCTCATGCGGGCCGGGGTAGCCTGACGTCGGAAGAGGGGCAAGAATCTTCTTTTTCTGAAGAAAAAGAAGCAAAAAGACTTTTATCAGGCTGCCGCCGTCTCCCGGCACAGCGGGACGCCAAACTGGAAAAAGTTTTTTGGTTCTTTTTTCCAAAAAAGAACTTCTTCTCCTACTTCGGCTTCTCCAACCCGGTCAGCCCCGGCATCCTCTCCCGCATCAGCGCGATGAAATGCCGCAGCCGCGCCGGCTGCAACCGCCCGGCGGGATAGACCAGCGACACCGGCAGCGGCGCCGCGCGCCAGTCGGGCGCCAGCTGCACCAGCCGCCCCAGGCGCAGATCCTCCGCCACCGCCCAGGCCGAGACGATGGCGGCGCCCAGCCCCGCCAGCGCCGCGGCGCGCAGCGCGTGCAGGCTGTCGGTGCCGAGCCGCGGGCGGATCGGGAAGCGCAGCGCCGCATCCTCGCGGGTCAGGGTGACCTCGTCGCGGTAATAGGTGGTCAGCGCCAGCCAGGGCAGGTCGCGCAGCGCCGCATCCTGCGGCGGCGGGCCATCGCCCCACAGCCCGGGCGCGGCGACGACGATGCGCGGCACATCGGCCAGCCGCACCGCCACCACCGAGGGCTCCTCCACCCAGCCCACGCGGATGGCGCAGTCGATGCCGTCGGCGATGAAATCCGGCATCCGGTCCTGCAGCCGCCACTCGACCGAGACCTCGGGATGCGCCGCCAGGAACTCGGCCAGCGGGGCGATCAGCTGGTCCTGGCCGAAGGCATGCGGCGCCTGCACCCGCAACAGGCCGCTCGCCCCCTCGCGGGAGCCGCGCAGCGTCTCCTCCAGCACCGACCAGCCATCCAGCACCTCCCGCGCATGGGCCAGGCAGCGCTCGCCATCCTCGGTCAGCGCCAGGCCATGGGTGGAGCGGCGCAGCAGCCGCAGCCCCAGCATCCGCTCCAGCAGCTGCAGCCGACGGCTGATGGTGGGCTGGGTGGTGCCGAGCTGCGCCGCCGCGGCCGAGAGGCTGCCGGCCTCGACGATGCGCAGGAAGCTGCGCAGCAGCTCGATACGGTCGGCGCCGCCGGCCGGCTCTGGGGTCCTCATACGTGCCACGTATAGACGATCTACGCTGCACCGCACTACAGCGGCGGCGCGAAGGGGAATATCTGGGCGGGCATCCTCAAGCGGACGCTCGCCATGACCTCCCTCTCCCTCCCCCATACAGCCAGCGCATCCACAGCCGACGGCCCCTCCCGCGCGCTGGTGCTGCTGCTGGCCAGCGGCGCCGGTTTCTCGGTGGCCGCGCTCTACTACGCCCAGCCCATCCTCGGCGTGCTGGAGGGGCAGCTGCCGGGCGACCCGGCGCTGCTCGGCCTGGTGCCGATGCTGGCGCAGCTGGGCTATGCGCTGGGCATCCTGCTGCTGGCGCCGCTGGGCGACCGTTTCGACCGCCGCCGGCTGATCCTGGCCAAGGCGGCGCTGCTGGTCCTCGCCTTGGCCGGCAGCGGAATGGCGCCCAGCCTGCCCTGGCTGCTGGCCGGCAGCCTGGCGATCGGCCTGACCGCCACGGTGGCGCAGGACATCGTGCCGGCGGCCGCCATCCTGGCGCCGGAGCAGCATCGCGGCCGCATGGTCGGCACGGTGATGACCGGGCTGCTGCTGGGCATCCTGCTCTCCCGCGTCGCCAGCGGCGTGCTGGCCGAGCGGTTCGGCTGGCGCTCGGTCTTCCTGCTGGCGGCGCTGGCCGAGGCCGGGCTGCTGCTGGCCGCCTGGCGCGCCCTGCCGCGCTTCCGCCCCACCACCACCCTGCCCTGGTCCGGGCTGATGCTGTCCATGCTGGCGCTGTGGCGGGAACTGCCGGCGCTGCGCCGCGCCACCCTGGCGCAGGGCGCGCTCTCGGTCGGCTTCAGCGCCTTCTGGTCGCTGCTGGCGGTGATGCTGCACCAGCAGCACCAGCTGGGCAGCGCGCTTGCCGGCGCCTTCGGCCTGGCGGGTGCCGCCGGCGCCCTGGCCGCGCCGCTGGCCGGGCGGCTGGCCGACCGGCGCGGGCCGGAGCTGGTGACGCGCCTCGGCGCCGCCATGGTGGCGCTGTCCTTCGCGGTGCTGCTGCTGGCCGCCCTGGCCCCGGCCACGCTGCTGCCGCCCCTGGCGCAGCTGGCCATCCTGGCGATCGGCGCGGTGGGCTTCGATTTCGGTGTGCAGGCGACGCTGGTGGCGCACCAGACCATCATCTACGGGCTGCGGCCGGAGGCGCGCAGCCGGCTGAACGCGCTGATGTTCACCGGCGTGTTCATCGGCATGGCCTCGGGCGCGGGTCTCGGCAGCCTGGCCTATGCGGCGGGCGGCTGGGCCGGGGTGATGGGGCTGGCGACGCTGGCCGGGCTCACCGCCCTGGCGCTGCGCCTCGGCGGCCGCGCCACACGGCGCTGAGGCGGCGCGGCCCGCGGGGGCCGCAAGCGGGCGGGCCGGCGCGGCCCGCCGCGGTCAGGCGGCGCTTCCGGTCCCGGGGCGCCGCCTTTTTCTGTCCTGGTGTCCGGGCGCGGGATCGTCCTGGCGCCTCGCGGCCCTTCTGCCGGGGGCCCGGGCCGCGGACATGCCCGGCACAAAGCCGGCGCCCCACCGCCCAGGCCGTCCCCCGGGCCGGCCGCCGCGCCTCAGACGGCGCGGCGCGCCTTCTCCATGAAGCCGCCGACCTCGCGGTTCAGCCGCTCCGCCTCGCCCGACAGGCCGGCCGCCGCCTCGCGCATCGCGGTGGCGGCGCTGTCGGTGGCGCCCGCCGCCTCGCGCACCGCGTCGATGTTGCGGCCGACCTCGGCGGTGCCGGCGGCGGCCTGCTCGACGCTGCGGGCGATCTCGGCGGTGGCGGCGCTCTGCTCCTCCACCGCGGCGGCGATGGCGGTCGCCACCTCATCGGTCTCGCGCACCGTGCTGCCGATGCGGGTGATGGCCTCCACCGCCTCGGCCAGCGCGCTCTGCATGGCGCCGATCTGCTGGGTGATCTGGTCGGTGGCGCGCGCCGTCTGGCTGGCCAGCCCCTTCACCTCGCCGGCCACCACGGCGAAGCCCTTGCCGGCCTCGCCCGCCCGCGCCGCCTCGATCGTGGCGTTCAGCGCCAGCAGATTGGTCTGGCCGGCAATGCCGGAGATCAGCTGCACCACCTCTCCCACCTGCTGCGCCGCCTCGTTCAGCCCGGCGACCGTGGCGTTGGTCTGCTCCACCGCGGTGACCGCCGAGCGCGCGATCTGCGAGGCGCGGCCGACCTGGCGGGTGATCTCCGACACGGCGGAGGAAAGCTGCCGCGCCGCGACGGCGACATTCTGCGAGCTGCTCTCGGCCTGATGCGTGGCGGTGGCGGCGGCGGCGGCGCGCTGGCTGGTCTGCTCGGCGGTGGCGGACATGCCGGTGGCGGTGTCGCGCAGCCCCCCGGCGGCGCTGGCCACGTTGCGGATGACGCCGCCGACGCTGGCCTCGAACCCCTCGGCGAAGGCGGTGAATTCGCGCGCCTTGCCTTCCATGGCGTTGGCAGCGGCGTTGATGTCGTTGGCGCCGCTGCGGAAGGCGCCGGGCAGGCCGCGCAGCAGCACCTTGCGGTAGTAGCGCCCGCCGCTGGCCGCGCGCATGGCGCCGGCGGATTCGCGCACATAGGCGTCGGTGATGTCGAGCAGGTGGTTCACCCGCCGCTGCAGCAGGCCGAGCGCGCCGGGCGCCGGCACCTCCAGCACGCGGGCTTCCAGGTCGCCCTTGGCGGCGGCCTCGGCCACCGCGGCGGTGCGGCGCATCGCGCCTTCCTGCCGCAGCAGCGCCGCCAGCGCGGCGCCGCAGGCCAGCGCCGGCAGCAGGGCCAGCCCCGTCTCCACCGCCGTCGCGCCGGAGAGGGCGACATAGCCGGCATGGCCGGCGGCGAGCAAGGTGGCGAGACCGAGGGGCCAGCGCGGCTCAGAGAGAGAAGACAAAGCGCTCATAGCTGGTTCCCTGTTTCGCCAGCAGCTCCTGCAGCGCGGTGGTGCCCTGCTGCATGCCCTGCTTGCGGTCCGCCGCCGCCTGCTCGATCCGCAGCAGCTGCTGATAGACCGGCCAGACCTTGGCCACCTGCGCCGCATCCGGCTTGCGGCGGTTGGAATGGTAGCCGACCACCCGCCCCTGCGCGTCGCGCGTCGGCGTGGCATGGGCGAAGACCCAGTAATGGTCGCCATCGGCGGCCATGTTCAGCACATAGCCGAAGAATTCCTCGCCACGCTCCAGCGTGTCCCAGAACAGCTTGAAGACGCAGCGCGGCATCTCCGGATGGCGGACGATGCTGTGCGGCTGGCCCAGGATCTCGGCCGCGCTGTATTTCGCGACGCGCAGGAAGACGTCATTCGCATAGACGATGCGACCCTTCAGGTCCGTCTTGCTGACGATAAGCTCCTCCTCGCCGAGCGGGGCTTCCCGGCCCGTCGGCGTGATCTTGGTCCTGGCCATATCCCGGATTCTGCCTGCTTTCCTGCCGCTTCCGGAGCTTAGGCTAAAAAATGTTAACCATTTCCTAGGCCGGTTTCGGCGCTCCCGGCGGCCGGGCTGGCGGCTGCCGCGAGCGCCGAACATAAGAGATTTCGCATAAAGCGCCCCGCGCGCCGGGTTTGACACCCGCCCCGGCCGCCGCCTAAGCACGCTGCGATGGTCCTCCCGAAGGGGAGGTGAAAAGGGAATGCGGTGCCGGCCCTGCTCCTCGGCGAGGAAGGTCCCAATCCGCGGCTGCCCCCGCAACTGTAGGCGGAGAGCGCCCCGCCACCCCGGCCACTGGGCACGCGCCTGGGAAGGCCGGCGGGGCGCGCCGGATCCGCGAGCCAGGAGACCTGCCATCACCCATCGGATCGTGCCACCGGGCGGGGTGCCCCGGCGGGCGGCGACGGGCCCGGGCGTCACGCTTCGGGCACCCTCGACCCGGGCGGGCCCGCGCCCCTCCGGGCGGTCGGCATCCCGTGCCTGCACGCGCCCCCCGGGGCGCCGGAGAGACGCATGGAGCCGGCCGCAGACACCCCCCAGGACACCGCGCCCGGCATCGCGCCGCCCTGCCTGATCCTCTGCACCACCTGCCGCGCCGGCCGCACTTTGGCCGAGGGCGAGGTGCCGCCGGGCCAGATCCTGTTCGACAGCCTGGCCGCGGCGCTGGCCGCGCATCCGGCGCCGCCCGTGACGCTGCGCGCGGCCAAATGCCTCTCGGTCTGCGCCCAGGGCTGCGCCGGCGCCATGACCCAGGCCGGCAAGTGGAGCTACCTGCTCGGCCGGCTGGACCAGGCGCCGCCGGCCGATCTGCTGGCCTATGCCGAGACCTATGCGGCGCATCCGACGGGGGCCGTGCTGCCCTCCCGCCGCCCCGAATCGCTGCGCGGCGCCGTGCTGGGCCGCCTTCCCTCCCTCACCGACGCCCCGCAGGAGAGTGCCGCATGAGCGCGCTTGAAAAGGTTCCCGCCACCATCGTCACCGGCTTCCTCGGCGCCGGGAAGACCACCCTGCTGCGCCATGTGATGAGCCGCGCCGGGGGCCGCCGCATCGCCATCATCGTCAATGAGTTCGGCAGCCTCGGCGTCGATGGCGAGACGCTGAAGGATTGCGGCATCCCCGGCTGCGAGGCGGAGAACATCGTCGAGCTGGCCAATGGCTGCCTCTGCTGCACCGTGGCCGATGATTTCATCCCGACCATCGAGGCGCTGCTCGGCCGGCCCAACCCGCCCGAGCACATCCTGATCGAGACCTCGGGCCTCGCGCTCCCCAAGCCGCTGATCAAGGCCTTCAACTGGCCCGCCATCCGCTCCCGCGTTACGGTCGATGGCGTGGTGACGGTGGTGGACAGCCCCGCCGCCGCCGAAGGCCGCTTCGCCGACGACCCGGAGGCGGTGGCCGCCCAGCGCGCGGCCGACCCCTCCCTCGACCACGACAACCCGCTGGCCGAGGTGTTCGAGGACCAGCTGAACGCCGCCGACATCGTCGTGCTGAACAAGGCCGATTTGCTGGATGAGGCCGCGCTCGCGGCGCTGCGCGCCGATCTCGCCCCGCGCCTGCCGCGCGCGGTGAAGCTGGTGCCGGCGAAGGAGGGCGCGCTGGACCCGGCCATCCTGCTCGGCCTGAACGCCGCCGCCGAGGAGGATCTCGACGCCCGCCCCTCGCACCACGATGCGGTGGATGGCGCGCATGAACACGACGATTTCGAGAGCTTCGTGCTGGTGCTGCCGGAATACGACTCGGCGGATGATCTGATGCGCCGCCTGCCGGAGGTCGCCGCGCGGCACGACATCCTGCGCATCAAGGGCTTCGTGCGGCTGAAGGGCAAGCCGATGCGCCTGGCCGTGCAGGGCGTCGGCCGCCGCTTCCGCCAGCATTTCGACCGGGCCTGGACGGATGACCGGGACGGGCATCTGGTCGTCATCGGGCAGACCGGGATGGATGTGGAAGCGATCGCGAAGGAGATTCTCGCCTAAGGTCTTCTTTTTCTGAAGAAAAAGAAGTTTTCTTTCAGGCTGCCGCCGTCTCCCGGAGAAGCGGGACGCCAAACTGAAAAAAGTTTTTTGGTTCTTTTTTCCAAAAAAGAACCTTCTGAAAGACCTGTCTCTTGCACCTCCTCGTCCGCGAAACCCGCAGCCTGGACGATGCCGAGCAGGCCGAGGATCTCGGCCATGCCCCGGCGGACCTCGTGCTGCTGTCCTTCAGCGACGCGGATCTCGGCGCGGCGGCGATGGGCTGGTCGCGGCTCGCGGAACCACGGCCCACGCTGCGGCTGGCCAATCTCGGCCGGCTGCGGCACCCGATGTCGGTGGACCTCTATGCCGAGGACACGCTGGCGCGTTCCCGCTGCGTGGTGATCCGCCTGCTGGGCGGGCTGGAATACTGGCGCTACGGGGCGGAGGAGGTCGCGGCGCTCTGCCGGCGGGAGGGCATCCCGCTGGCGCTCCTGCCCGGCGACGGGCGCGACGATGCCCGGCTCGCCGAACTCTCCACCGTGCCGCCCGCCATGCATGCCCGCATGGACGCGCTGCTGGCCGAGGGCGGGCCGGACAATCTGGCCGCCGCCCTGCGCCTGGCCGCGCACTGGGCCGGGCTCGGCGCCGATGACGGCACTCCGCCCATCCCCCTGCTGCTCTGCGGCGAGCACGGGCTGGGCGCGGAGGAGGCCGACCCGCAGGCGGTGATCGTCTTCTACCGCTCCCACCTGCTCTCCGGCGACATCGCGCCGATGCTGGAGCTGGCCACGGCGCTGCGGGCACGCGGGCTGCGGGTGCGCGGGCTCCATGTCGCCAGCCTGAAGGAGCCGGGCTCCGCCGCGCTGGTGCGGGAGCGGCTCTCGGCCTGGCGCCCGGCGGTGGTGCTGAACGCCACCGCCTTCGCCGCGCGGCAGGAGGGGGAGTCGCCGCTGGAGGCCGCCGGCGCCCCCATTCTGCAGGTGATGCTCTCCGGCGCGGCGCGGGAGGCCTGGGCGGCCTCGCCGCGCGGGCTGTCGCAGAGCGACCTCGCCATGCAGGTGGCGCTGCCGGAGCTGGATGGGCGGCTGCTGACCGCCGCCATCGGCTTCAAGGCCCCGGCCGAGCCCCTGCCGGGGCTGGAGCAATCCCGCACCCTGCTGGCGCCCGATGCCAGCGGCATCGCGCTCGCCGCCGACCGGGCGCTGGGCTGGGCGCGGCTCGCCGCCACCCCGCGCGCCGGGCGGCGGGTGGCGGTGCTGCTCTCCGACTATCCGGCGATGGGCGGGCAGGAAGGCCATGCGGTGGGGCTGGACAGCTTTGAAAGCCTCGCCGCCCTGCTCGGCGATCTGGCTTCCGCCGGCTACGACACCGGCGGCGCGACCGTCACGGCCGAAACCCTGGCCCAGGCCCTGACACGCGGCGCCCCCACCCCGCTGCTGTCCCTGGAAGACTACCGGGCGGCCTTCGCCACCCTGCCCGAGGCGCTGCGCCAATCGGTCACCACCGCCTGGGGCGACCCGGAAGACGACCCCACCTGCCAGGACGGCGCCTTCCACGCCCGCCATCTGGAACTGGGAAAAATCCTGATGGCGGTGCAGCCGGATCGCGGCGGGGCGCTGGACCGCTCGGCCGCCTATCACGACCCGGACACGCCGCCGCGCCATGGCTACATCGCCTTCTACCTGGCGCTGCGGCGCGGGGCGGATGCGCTGCTGCATCTCGGCACGCATGGCACGCTGGAATGGCTGCCGGGCAAGGCGGTGGCGCTGTCGGAGGCCTGCGCGCCCCGCGCCCTGCTGGGCGGGCTGCCGGTGGCCTACCCCTTCATCGTCAACAACCCGGGCGAGGCCGCGGTCGCCAAGCGCCGCCTGGGGGCCGTCACCATCGGCCATCTGACGCCGCCGCTGAAATCCGCCGGCCATCACGGCGCCGCGGCCGAGTTGGAAAAGCTGATCGACGAATACGCCGCCGCCGACGGGCTGGACCGCCGCCGCACCGCCCTGCTGCGCCGCGCCATCCTGGACCGCGCCGGGGAGGCCGGGCTGCTCGAGGAAGGCCATATCCCGCGCGACATCCCGGAGGAGGAGGCGCTCTCCCGCCTCGATGCCTGGCTGTGCGACGTGAAGGAGCTGCAGATCCGCGACGGGCTGCACATCTTCGGCCGCCCGCCGGCGCCGGAGCGCCGCGCTTTGCTGCTGGAGAATCTGGCCCGCGCCACGCCCGGCTTCGACCCGGCGCGGCTGGATGCCTGCGCGGCGGCCGAGCGGGATGCGCTGCTGGCGGCGCTGGACGGGCGCTTTGTCCCCCCCGGCCCCGCCGGCGCGCCGACGCGTGGCCGCGCCGATGTGCTGCCCACCGGGCGGAACCTGTACAGCATCGACCCGCGCGGCGTGCCCACGCGCTCCGCCCTGGCCCTGGCCGAGAAGGCCGCCGACGACCTGCTGCGCCGCCACCGGCAGGAGCAGGGCGACTGGCCGCGCCATCTGATGCTCGACCTCTGGGGCAGCGCCACGCTGCGCACGGGGGGGGAGGATCTGGCGCTTGCTTTACTGTTGATGGGCGCGCGGCCGGTGTGGGACGCGGCCTCGGCCCGCGTCACGGGGGTCGAGATCATCCCGCTGGCGCTGCTGGACCGGCCGCGCGTCGATGTCACGCTGCGCATCTCCGGCCTGTTCCGCGACGCCTTCCCGGCGCAGATCGCGCTGTTCGACGAGGCGGTGCGCGCCATCGCCGCGCGGGACGAGGCGCCGGAATGGAACGCGCTGGCCGCCAGCGCGGCGGGGCTGGAGGGCGCCGCGCTGCGCCAGGCCACCGCCCGCATCTTCGGCGCCGCCCCCGGCGCCTATGGCACGGGGCTGGAGGAGATCCTGACCAAGGGCGCCTGGGCGCGGAGGGAGGATCTCGGCCATGCCTGGATCGCCGGCTCGGCCGCCGCCTATGGCCAGGGGCTGGAGGGCGTCGCGGCGCCCGAGGCGCTGCGCGACCGGCTGGCCCTGGCCGAGGCCTTCCTGCACAGCCAGGACCATGACGGCACCGACCTGCTGGACAGCCCCGAGGTCGCCGCCCATGCCGGCGGTTTCGCCGCCGCCGCCGCGCTGCTCGGCGCCAGCCCCGCCCTCTATCACGCCGACACCAGCCGCCCCGGCGAGCCGCGCCTGCGCAGCGTGGCGGAGGAGGTGGCGCGCGTGTTGCGCGGCCGCGCCGCCAACCCGGCCTGGATCGCCGGCATGATGCGCCATGGCCGCCGCGGCGCCGCCGAGATCGCCCGCGCGGTGGAGGCGCTGCACGGCTTCGCCGCCACCCTGCCCACCCGCTTCGACCGGCAGTTCGATTTGCTGCACGCGGCGACGCTGGGCGACGAGGCGGTCCTGTCCTTCCTGGCCGAGCACAATCCGGAGGCGCTGGCGGCGCTGCGGGCGCGCTTCGCCGAGGCCCGCGAGAGGGGGCTGTGGCATGCGCGGCGGAATGATGTTTAGTTTTCTCTCGTTCTTTTTTGAAAAAAAGAACCAAAAAACTTCTGTCAGTTTGGCGTCCCGCTGTGACGGGAGACGGCGGCAGCCTGAAAAAAGTCTTTTGCTTCTTTTCTTCAGAAAAGAAGATCTTCCTGAAAAGGCTCCCTTCTCATGTCATCCGTGAAGGGCTGGTGCCCCACCCTCCACGCCCCGATGGACACGGGCGATGGCGTGCTGCTGCGGGTGAAGCCCTTTGGCGGGCGGCTGAGCGTGGCGCAGGCGCGCGCCCTGGCGGCCATCGCCCCCGGCGCCATCGAGCTGACCAACCGTGCCAACCTGCAATTGCGCGGCGCCAGCGCGGAGGGCGCCCCGGCGCTGGCCCAGGCGCTGGTCGCCGCCGGGCTGGCCGATGCCGATCCGGGGCGGGAGGCGCGGCGCAACCTCATCGCCTCGCCGCTGCTGGGGGATGACCCGACGATCCCGGCTGCGGCGTTGGGCTGGCGGGATGCGCTGACCGGGGTGCTGGAGGAGGCGGGCACCCTGCCGGGCAAGTTCGGCCTGGTGCTGGAGGCCGGCGGCGTGCTGCCGCTGGCGGGGGTGGAGGGCGACATCACCCTGCGCCTGGCCGGCGATGGCACCGCCTGGCTGCGGCTGCAGGAGGCCCCCTGGCAGGCGCGCGGCGCCACGCCGGGGCAGGTCGCGGCGCTGGTGGAGGCGTTCCGCGCCAGCGGTGCCAGGCGCATGCGCGGCGCGGTGGCGCAGCTCGGCGCCGCCGCGCTGTTCGCCGCCGCCGGGCTGGTGCCGGAGGCTGCGCCCGCGGCTGCCGCATCCGCGCCGGAGGTGCTGGGCTTCCACCCCTATCCGGGCGGGGCGCGCGGCGCCTTCGGGCTGATGCCGGAATTCGGCGTGCTGGACGGGGCCGGGCTGCTCGCCCTGGCCGATCTGGCCGAGCGCTTCGGCGATGGCATGCTGCGCCTGACGCCCTGGCGCGCCGTGCTGCTCGGCGGTGTGACGCAGCCGGCGGCGCTGGCGGCGGCGGCCCTGGGCTGGGTCACCGACCCGGCCGATCCGCGCCGGCGCATCGTGGCCTGCCCCGGCTCGGAGGGCTGCGCCAGCGGCCTGGCCCCGGTGCGGCAGGATGCGCGGGCGCTGCTGGCGCAGGGCGCGGTGCCGGGGCGGGGCTTGCTGCATCTCTCGGGCTGCGCCAAAGGCTGCGCGCACCCCGCGCCGGCGGCGGCGGTGCTGGTGGCGGCGCCGGGGGGCTATGCCCTGCTGCGCCAGGCCCGCGCCGGCGACACGCCGCTGCGCAGCGGACTCACCCTCGCCGAGGCGGCGGCCGAACTGGAAAAAGAATGAGCGGCTACGACTACATCCGCGACGGCGCGGCGATCTATGAGAAATCCTTCGCCACCATCCGGGCGGAGGCCGATCTCACCGTCTTCTCCCCGGCCGAGGCGCGGGTGGCAGTGCGCGTCATCCATGCCTGCGGGCTGGTCGAGGTGGCGCGCCATATCCGCTTCGCCCCCGGCTTCACCCAGGCTGCGGAAAGCGCGCTGCGCGCCGGCGCGCCGGTGCTGTGCGACGCCAAGATGGTGGCGCAGGGCATCACCCGCCCGCGCCTGCCGGCGGCGAACGAGATCCTCTGCCTGCTGGACGATCCGCGCGTGCCCGATCATGCGCGCGCCATCGGCAACACCCGCTCCGCCGCCGCGCTGGATTTCTGGGGCGAAAGGCTGCGCGGCGCCGTCGTCGCCATCGGCAATGCGCCGACGGCGCTGTTCCACCTGCTGGAGCTGATCGATGCCGGCGCGCCGCCTCCCGCCGCCATCATCGGCCTGCCGGTGGGCTTCGTCGGCGCCGCCGAATCCAAGGCGGCGCTGGCGGCGTGGAACCGCGTGCCCTGGATGATCGTGGAAGGAAGGCAGGGCGGCAGCGCCATGGCGGTGGCCGCCGTCAACGCGCTGGCGATGGAGCGCGAATGAGCGGCGTGCTGCACATCGTGGGCGTGGGCCCCGGCGATCCGGAGCTGGTGACGCTGCGCGCCGCGCGCATCCTGGGCCGCGCGCCGTCCTATGCCTTCTTCGCCAAGCGCGGGCGGGCGGGCCATGCCGTCACCATCGCCACGCCGCATCTGAACCCGGCGGCCGAGGCGCTGCGCTTCGAATACCCCTACACCACCGAGCTCTCCGTCGAGGATGCGCGCTATGCCGGCGGCATGGGCGAATTCTACGACGAATGCGCCGAACGCCTGGCCGGGCGCCTCTCGGCCGGCGAGGAGGTGGCGCTGCTCTGCGAGGGGGATCCCTTCCTCTACGGCTCGGCCATGTATCTGTTCGACCGGCTGCGCGGGCGCTTCGCGGTGGAGGTGACGCCCGGCATCACCGCCATGTCGGGCTGCTGGTCGCGCGCCGCCGCGCCGATGGTGCATGGCGATGATGTTCTCTCGGTGCTGCCCGCCACCATGCCGGAGGCCGAGCTGGCCGAGGCGCTGCAGCGCTGCGACGCCGCCGTGGTGATGAAGCTCGGCCGCAACCTGCCCAAGCTGCGCGCGGTGCTGGAACACACCGGCCTGCTGCCGCGCGCCATCTATGCCGAGCGCGGCACCATGCCAGGCGAGGTGGTGATGAAGCTTGCCGAGCGGGATGACAGCCCGGCGCCGTATTTCGCGCTGGTGCTGATTCCGGGGCGGCAGGGTGTGAGATGACAGAAGAGAACATGTTCTTTTTTGAAAAAAAGAACCAAAAAACTTTTGTCAGTTTGGCGTCCCGCCTGGACGAGAGATGGCGGCAGCCTGAAAAAAGTCTTTTTGCTTCTTTTTCTTCAGAAAAAGAAGTTCTTCCATGAACTGGCTGAAGATCATTGGCTTAGGCCCCGGCGCCGAAGACCTCCGCACCCCCGAAGCGACGGCGGCGCTCGCCGAGGCCACCGACATCATCGGCTACGCCCCCTATGTCGCGCGGGTGCCGGCGCATCCCGGCCAGCGCCGCCACGCCACCGACAATCGGCAGGAGCTGGAGCGCGCGGCGCATGCGCTGGCGCTGGCGGCGTCCGGCGCGCGGGTGGCGGTGGTGTCCTCCGGTGATGCGGGCGTCTTCGCCATGGCCAGCGCGGTGTTCGAGGCGCTGGAACAGGGCCCGCCCGAATGGCGCGCGCTGGACATCGCCGTGCTGCCGGGGCTGTCGGCCATGTTCGCCGCCGCGGCGCGGCTGGGCGCGCCGCTCGGGCATGATTTCTGCGCCATCTCGCTCTCCGACAATCTCAAGCCGTGGGAGCTGGTGGAAAAGCGCCTGAATGCGGCGGCGGGGGCGGGCTTTGTCATCGCCCTCTACAACCCGATCTCCAAGGCCCGCCCCTGGCAGCTCGGCCGGGCGTTTGATCTGCTGCGGGCGATCCTGCCGGGCAGCGTGCCGGTGGCCATCGCCACCGCCATCAGCCGGCCGGAGGAGCGGCTGGCGCTGACCACGCTGGCGGAGGTGGTGCCGGAGGCCGCCGACATGCGCAGCCTGGTGCTGATCGGCACGGCGGAAAGCCGGCTGGTGGCGCGGGGCGAGGGGAAGCGTCCCTGGCTCTACGCGCCGCGCTCGGCGCGCCGGGCATGAAGCCAGGCGAGCGCATCCGCCGCATCCTCCACCACGGGCAGGCCGGGCGGCAGCGGCGGGCGGGCCAGCAGATGCACGGGCACGCCCAGCTCCCGCGCCGCCACCAGCTTGGCCGCCGTCGCGGCACCGCCGGAATTCTTGCTGGCGATGCGCTCGATGCCATGGCGGCGCAGCAAAGCGCGCTCCTCCTCCAGGGCGAAGGGGCCGGTGGCGGTCAGCACCTCGGCGCGCGGCGGCAGCAGGGCCGGGTCGGGCGGGTCGACGCTGCGGATGACGTAATGGTGCCAGGGCGCGGCGCGGAAGGCGGCCAGCTCCTTCTGGCCGATGGTCAGCAGCACGCGGCGCGGGGTGTCGCCCAGCGCGGCGGCCAGGGACGGCATGTCGGGGTGTTCCGTCCAATCGTCGCCCGCGCCGGGCATCCAGGCGGGGCGGTGCAGGCGCAGCAGCGGCGCGCCGGTGGCCCCGGCCGCCTGGGCGGCATTGGCGGTGATGCGCGCGGCGAAGGGGTGGGTGGCGTCCAGCAGCGCCTGGATGCGCTCGGCGCGCAGGTAGTCGGCCAGGCCCCCGGCGCCGCCGAAGCCGCCCAGCCGCGTCGGCAGGGGCAGCGGGCGCGGCGCGCGGGTGATTCCTGCCAAGGAAACCGTCACCTGGTATCGGTTATCCTCGGCCAAGGCACGGGCCAGGCCCGTGGCCTCGCCGGTTCCCCCCAGCAGCAGAACGCGCATAGTCCCTCGAGATGAACACTCCGTGGCTGACCATCCTGGGCATCGGCGAGGACGGCGTCGAGGGCCTCTCCCCCGCCGCCGCGACATTGCTGGCCGGGGCGGAGGCGGTGTTCGGCGCGGCGCGGCAGATCGCGCTGGCCGCGCCGCTGATCCGCGGCGAGCGCCACCCCTGGCCGAGCCCGATGCTGGAGGGAATCCCGGCGCTGCTCGCCCGGCGCGGGCGGCCGACCGTCGTGCTGGCCTCGGGCGACCCGTTCTGCTTCGGCATCGGCACCACGCTGGCGCGGCAGCTGGAGCCTGGGGAGTTCGTGACGCTGCCGGCGCCTTCCGCCTTCTCGCTGGCCGCGTCGCGGCTGGGCTGGGCGCTGCAGGATTGCGCCACGATTTCTTTCTGTGGGCGGCCGGTAGAGCGTCTGCTCCCGTTGCTTCAGCCGGGGGCGCGCATCCTGGCGCTGTCGGCCGATGCCTCGACGCCCGCGGAGGTGGCCGCGCTGCTGGAACGGCATGGCTTCGGCCCGACGCGGCTGCATCTGCTGGAGGCGCTGGGTGGCCCGCGCGAACGGGTCCGCGTCGCCGAGGCGCGCGGCTTTGCGCTGCGGCCCGATCCGCTGAACCTGCTGGCGCTGGAGGTGATGCCGGGTCCGGGCGCGCGCATCCTGCCGCTGGCGGCGGGGCTGGATGAGAGCCTGTTCGAGCATGACGGGCAGATCACCAAGCGCGAGGTCCGGGCGGTGACGCTGGCGGCGCTGGCGCCGCGGCAGGGCGAGCTGCTGTGGGATGTGGGGTGTGGCAGCGGCTCGGTCGCCATCGAATGGCTGCTGCGGCACCCGGCGAACCGCGCCATCGGGCTGGAGCCGAAGCCGGACCGGCTGGCCCGCGCCGCGCGCAATGCCGCGCAGTTCGGCGTGCCGGGGCTGGAGCTGGTCGAGGCCGCCGCGCCGCAGGGGTTCGAGGGGTTGCCGCAGCCGGATGCCATCTTCCTGGGCGGCGGCGCCAGCCGGCCTGGGGTGCTGGAGGCGGCCTGGGCCGCGCTGCGCCCGGGCGGCCGCCTGGTGGCCAATGCCGTCACGGTGGAGACCGAGATGGTGCTGCTGTCGGCCTTCGGCCGCTGGGGCGGGGAGCTGACGCGGATCGGCGTCGAGCGGCTGGACCGGGTGGGCGGCTTCCACGGCTACCGCCCCGCGATGACGGTCGTCCAATACGCCGTTGCCAAACCGATGGCGGGGTCTGGGGAGACCCTGTCTCCCCAGCGGGGTCCAGGGGCAGCGCCCCTGGCCACGGCCGGTCTTGGCTTGCGCCCCTCTGCCACCGGCCCTGATCTCGTCGCGCTGATCCGCCGCGCCGAGGAATTGTCGGGCCATCGCGTCGCCCGCCTCGCCGCCCCCGCCTTCCGCGAGGGCGCCGAGGCCTTGTCCTTCGCCGCCGACAGCCTCGGCCTTCCCGTGGTGTTCATCGACCGCGACGCGCTGCTGGCGGTCCAGGGCCGCTGCCCCTCGCGCTCCGAGGCCTCGCTGCGCGCCACCGGCATCGCCTCGGTGGCGGAGGGCTGCGCGCTGGCGCAGGGCGGGCGGCTGGTGCTGGCGCGCATCGATGGCAGCGGGGTCAGCTGCGCCCTTTCGACGGAGTCCGAGACATGACCGTGCATTTCATCGGCGCCGGGCCGGGGGCGGCGGACCTCATCACGCTGCGCGGGCGCGATCTTCTGGCCGCCTGCCCGGTCTGCCTCTATGCCGGCTCCATCGTGCCGCCGGCGCTGCTGGCGCATTGCCCGCCGGGGGCGCGGCTGGTGGACACCGCGCCGCTCGACCTCGACGCGATCGAGGCCGAATACCTCCGCGCCCATGCGGCGGGGCAGGATGTGGCGCGGCTGCATT
The DNA here is from genome assembly GCF_030818485.1 of Pseudoroseomonas cervicalis. NCBI lineage: Bacteria > Pseudomonadati > Pseudomonadota > Alphaproteobacteria > Acetobacterales > Roseomonadaceae > Roseomonas > Teichococcus cervicalis. The sequence goes on from NZ_JAUTAJ010000004.1 coordinate 2,691,758, forward strand.
CCGGCGACCTCTCGGTCTGGTCCGCCATGGGCGAGCAGATCCGCCGGCTGGAACGCCACGGCATTCCCTACACCGTCACCCCCGGCGTGCCCGCCTTCGCCGCCGCCGCCGCGACGCTGGGGCGGGAGCTGACCATCCCCTCCGTGGCGCAGAGCCTGGTGCTGACGCGGGTCTCCGGCCGCGCCTCCCCCATGCCGGGGGGCGAGACGCTGGAGGGCTTCGGCGCCACCGGCGCGACCCTGGCGCTGCATCTGGCGATCCACGCTTTGCCGCAGATCGTGCAGCGCCTGGCGCCGCTCTATGGCGAGGACTGCCCCGTGGCGGTGGTGGTGCGCGCCTCCTGGCCGGAGGAACGCGTGGTGCGCGCGACGCTCGGCCGCATCGAGGCGGAGATGGCGAAGGAGCCCGCCGAACGGACGGCGATCATCTTCGTGGGGCCAGGTCTTCGCGAAGCGCAAACGGAAAGCGCTTTATATTCTACTGAATATCAGAGAAGATTCAGATAGTAATCTTCTTTTTCTGAAGAAAAAGAAGCAAAAAGACTTTTTCAGGCTGCCGCCGTCTCCCGGCACAGCGGGACGCCAAACTGCCAAAAGTTTTTTGGTTCTTTTTTTCAAAAAAGAACCCTTTACTGACTGACCGCCAGCAGCGCCCCATCCCGCCCGAACAGCGCCACATCCACCGCCACCGGCGCACCCTCCACCACGGCGGCGGCCACCGCCCGCGCCCGGTCCGCCACCGCCTGGGGCAGCGCCACCCCCTCGGCCTCGGCCAGGCGGAACGCCTCCAGCGCGGTGTTGGCGCCGGCGATGCGCGCTTCCAGCGCCGCGCTCCCACCTGCCTCCCGCGCCAGCGCCGCCAGCGCCGGCAGATCCACCCCGCCGCGGCGCGAATGCAAATCCAGCCGCCCCTGGGCCAGCTTGGTCAGCTTGGCGAGGCCCCCCGCCACCGTCACCCGCGCCACCGGATGGGCGCGCAGGTATTTCAGCATGCCGCCGACGAAATCGCCCATGTCGATCAGCGCCTGCTCCGGCAGGGCGTGCAGCCGGCGCACGGCGTCTTCCGAGGTGCTGCCGGTGGCGCCCGCCACATGGCGCAGCCCCGCCGCCCGCGCCACATCCACCCCGCGATGGATCGAATGGATCCAGGCGGCGCAGGAATAGGGCACCACCACCCCCGTCGTCCCCAGCACCGACAGCCCGCCCAGAATGCCCAGGCGCGGATTCATGGTCTTCTGCGCCAGCGCCTCGCCGCCGGGGATCGAGATCTCGACCTGCGCATCCGCCTCCGCCCCCGCCACCTCGGCCAAAGCGGCGCAGATCATGGCGCGCGGCACCGGGTTGATGGCGGGCTCGCCCGGCGGCAGCGGCAGGCCGGGGAGCGTCACGGTACCCACCCCCTCCCCGGCCGCGAACACCACGCCGGAGCCCGGCGGGAGCAAACGCACCGTGGCGCGGATCAGCGCGCCATGGGTGACATCCGGGTCGTCGCCGGCGTCCTTGACCACCCCCGCACGCGCCGCGCCGTCCAACTGAAAAAAAGATTCGGCCAGGGCGAAGGCCGGGCGCTCGCCGCGCGGCAAGGTGATGGTGACCGGGTCGGGGAAGGCGCCATCGCGCAGCGCGGCATAGGCGGCCTTGGCCGCCGCCGTGGCACAGGCGCCGGTGGTCCAGCCCCGGCGCAGCGGAGGGTCTTCCTGCGGCACGCCGCCAGCTTTATCCCCCACCCCCGCCCCTGTCATCCGGAGCACGCGGCATGACCCGATTAGAGCATCTCGCCGCCCTGCTGGGGGAGGCCCCGCCCGAACTCCGCCCCGGCCAGGTCTGGCTGGTCGGCGCCGGGCCGGGCGACCCGGCGAAGCTGACGCTGGAGGCGCTGGCCGGCCTCGCCCAGGCCGAGCTGCTGGTGCATGACGAGCTGGTGGACCCGCGCATCCTGGCCCTGGCGCCCGAGGGCGCGGAGCGGCGCTTCATGGGCAAGCGCGGTGGCCAGCCCTCGGCGAAGCAGGCCGATATCATCGCGGCGCTGGTGGCCGGCGCGCGGGAGGGGAAGCGCGTGGTGCGGCTGAAGGGCGGCGACCCTTACGTGTTCGGCCGCGGCGCGGAGGAGGCGATGGCGCTGGCCGAGGCCGGCATCCCCTGCCGCGTGGTGCCCGGGCTGACGGCGGGGCTGGCCGGGCTGGCGGCGGCCGGCATCCCGGCCACGCTGCGCGGCGCCGCCCAGGCGGTGACGCTGGCCACCGCCCATGCGCCCGATGGCGCCCCGGATGCGCTGGACTGGGCGGCGCTGGCGCGGCTCGGCCAGCCCCTGGTGCTCTACATGGCGATGCGGCGGCTGGAGGCGATCGCCGAGTCGCTGCTGGCGGCGGGCATGCCGCCCGGCACACCGGCCGCCGTGGTCCGCGCCGCGACGACGCCAGAGCAGCAGGTGCTGGAGACGACACTGGCAGACATGCCCGGCGCGGTGCGGGCGGCGGGGCTCGCCGGCCCGGCGGTGGTGGTGCTGGGCGCGGTGGTGCGCGCCCGCGCCCTGCTGGCCCCCGGCGCGGCGTGAGCGCATGAAAAAGGCCCGGGGGACAGGGTCCCCCGGGCCGGTCCGTGGCGTCGCCGCCAATCTCAGCGATTGGTGTTGCTGCGGCGGGTGTTGGTGTTGCCGCTGCTGCGCGGGCTGGTGTTCGAGGTCGCCGGCGGCGCGGTGACGCGCGGCGTCACCACCGGGGCGGCGGCGGCCGGGGCGGCGGCCGGCGTCGCGGCCGGCGCGGCCACCGCCTGCACCGTCACGTTCAGCTTCACCGAGGTGGAGCCGGGCAGCAGCCGCACCGTGAAGCTGTCGGTGCCCACGAAGCCCGGATCCGGGATGTAGTCGATGCGGGTGTAATCCCCCACGCTCTGCACCCGGGCCCGGCCATTGGCGGGGCGCGCCGTCAGCAGGCCGGCATCGAAGGGCTCCGGCCCCGGCTTGGCGACATTGGCGCCGCACCAGCCGCCATCATTGCCGATGGTCATGGCGATTTCGGTCTGCTGGCCGTCGGTCAGCCGCGGCTGGTCGTTCGGCACGGTGCAGAGCGCGGCCTTGCCCTGCAGGTCCACGGCGTAGACCGGCAGGCGGGAGGCCGTCACGGCCGCCGGACCAGGCGGCTTGGCGCAGGCGGCGAGCAGGGCAGGCAGGGCGAGCACCGCCCAGAGCGTAGCCGAACGCATCAACGGGCCGCCCGGCGGGTCGCGTTGGCGCGCGCCTGGGTGGTCGAGCGCGCCGGCGTCGCGGCGGCGGCCGAGGCGCTGGTCGTGCAATTGCCCAGCGTCGCCGGCAGCAGGTCCTTCGAGGCGGCGTAGGAGGCCAGCTCGGCGGCGGAGGGCAGCGCCATCACCTCGCGGAACAGCCGCGCATTGCGGGCGCAGAAATCGGCGCCGATGCGGTTGGCTTCCTGCGACCGGGCATTCGCCAGGTTGGTGATGAAGGCGTCATTGGCACGCCGGCCGGCGTTGCGGTCGCGGCCGGTGAAGTGCTGGATCACCGCCATGTCGTTGCGGCTGAGGTCGCTCCGGTAACGCTCGATGAAGGCGTTGTAGGCGTCCTCGGTGTCGCAATTGGTGGCGACGACCATCAGCTCCGTCTTCAGCGCCGACAGCTCGAACATCTTCTGCTGCTCTTCGCTGGCGCAGCGGAACGGCGCGGCCATGGCGGCAGAGGAGGCGAACACGGTGCTGAGCGCCAGCAGCCCGGCCAGGCCCTGGCGGCACAGGCGGCGGCCCCCGGCTGGACGTGGCGGCCTGATGCAGTTTCGAAAGCGGGTGGCGCTGGACCATGCCCCTTTCCTCTCCGTTCTTGATGCTGCGCGCGATTGCGGCGGCGGACTGGGACAATTGAAAGGCGAAGCGACGGGGCCGTGGCCACCACCCCCACGCCCTCGCGGGGCGGGGTCGGGGCCGGCCGGCCCAGCGTTCGCATACCGTGACAGGCCAGGGCTGGGCAAGGGCGAGAAACAGGAATCTGGCCGTTTACGCTTACAAGAAATCAACTTGTTACACCGAATAGCTACGGTGCCGTCTGCACTTCACCCCGGGGCGGGGGCCGGCCGCGCCCCACCGCCCTGGCGCGCGGCGCCCCCGGTGCTAAACCCTGGCCGCGAGGCGGCGGGAGAGGCAGGCATGCGGGGGCTGGTGATCGCAGCGCCGCGCTCGGGCGCGGGGAAGAGCACGCTGACCATGGCGCTGCTGGCCGGCTTCCGCCGGCGCGGCCTGGCGGTGGGCGGCGCCAAATCCGGCCCCGACTATATCGACCCCGCCTTCCACGAGGCCGCCTGCGGCCGCCCCAGCCCCAATCTCGACAGCTGGGCGATGCGCCCCGCCCTGCTCGACTCGGTCGCCGCCCGCGCCGCCGCGGGGCTCGACCTGCTGCTGGTCGAATCCGCCATGGGGCTGTTCGACGGCGCGGGCGAGGCGCCGGGCCGCCAGGGCAGCGCCGCCGACCTCGCCGCCCGCTTCGGCCTGCCGGTGCTGCTGCTGCTCGACGTCTCCGGCCAGTCGCAATCGGCCGGCGCGGTGGCGCGTGGCTTCGCCACCCACCATCCCGGGGTGCGGCTGGCGGGGGTGGTGCTGAACCGCGTCGCCAGCCCGCGCCACCGCGCCGGCGCCGCCGGCGCCATCGCCGCCGCCGGCCTGCCGGTCTGGGGCGCGCTGCCGCGCGAGCCCGGCATCGCCCTGCCGGAGCGGCATCTGGGCCTGGTGCAGGCGCGCGAGCAGGGCGACCTGCCGGCCCTGCTGGACCGCCTGGCCGCGCTGGCCGAGGCCGAGCTGGACCTCGACGCCATCGCCGCCGCCGCCGAGCCCCTGCCCGCGCTCGCCGCCGGCGCCGCCCCGCCGCTGCCGCCGCCGGGCCAGCGCATCGCCATCGCGCAGGACGATGCTTTTTCCTTCCTCTACCCGCATGTGGTGGCGGGCTGGCGGCAGGCGGGGGCCGAGCTGCTGCCCTTCTCGCCGCTGGCCGACCAGGCGCCGGACGACTCGGCCGATGCCTGCTGGCTGCCCGGCGGCTATCCCGAATTGCAGGCCGGCCGGCTGGCCGCCGCCACACGCTTCCTGGCCGGGCTGCGCCGCTTCGCCGAAACCCGGCCCGTGCATGGCGAATGCGGCGGCTACATGCTGCTGGGCCAGGGGCTGGAGGATGCCGGCGGCAGGCGCCACGCCATGGCCGGGCTGCTCGGCCACGCCACCAGCTTCGCCCGCCGCCGCATGACGCTCGGCTACCGCGCCGCGCGGCTGCTGGCGGACGGCCCGCTGGGGCGCGCCGGCAGCTTGCTGCGCGGCCATGAATTCCACTACGCGACCGTCACCGAGGCCGGGCAGGACGCCCCCTTCGCCAGCCTGGAGGACGCCGCCGGCCGGCCGATCGGCGAGGGCGGCGGGCGGCGCGGCCTGGTCTCCGGCAGCTTCTTCCACGCCATCGCCACCGAGGAGGAGGCGCGCCCGTGACCCTGCCCGCCCTGCCCCAGGATCTTTCCACGCCCTTCGCCAGCCTGGAAGCGCTGCGCGCCGCGGCGCTGGCCCCGCCGCCCGGCGATGCGGCGGCCGATGCCGCCATCGCCGCCCGCCAGGCCCGCCTGACCAAGCCGCCCGGCAGCCTCGGCCGGCTGGAGGCGCTGGCCGGCTGGCTCGGCCGCTGGCAGGGCCGCGCCATGCCGCGGCTGGAGCGGGTGCAGGTGCTGGTCTTCGCCGGCAATCACGGGGTGGCGTCGCGCGGCGTCTCGCCCTACCCGGCCGCGGTCACGGCGCAGATGGTGGCGAATTTCACCGCCGGCGGCGCCGCCATCAACCAGCTCTGCCGCGCCGCCGGCGCCGATCTGCGCGTGGTGCCGCTGCGGCTGGACCAGCCCACCGCCGATTTCACCGAAGCCCCGGCGCTGACCGGGGCCGAATTCCTCGCCGCCCTGCGCCAGGGCGCCGCCGCGCTGGCGCCGGACACCGACCTGCTGGCGCTGGGCGAGATGGGCATCGCCAACACCACCGCCGGCGCCGCCCTGGCCGCCGCCCTGTTCGGTGGTGGTGGCGACTGGGCCGGGCGCGGCACGGGCATCGATGATGCGGGGCTCGCCCGCAAGCAGGCGGTGATCGAGGCCGGCCTCGCCTGCCATCGCGCGGCGCTCTCAGACCCGCTGGAGGTGGCGCGCCGCCTGGGCGGGCATGAGCTGGCGGCGATGCTGGGCGCGGCGCTCGCCGCCCGGCTGCGCGGCGTGCCGGTGCTGCTGGACGGCTTCACCAGCTGCGCCGCCGTGGCGCCGCTGGCGCGCCTGGCCCCCGGCGGGCTGGACCATGCCGAGGTGGGCCATTGCTCGGCCGAGGCGGGGCACCGCCGGCTGCTGGCGGCTCTGGGCAAGGCGCCGCTGCTCGATCTCGGCATGCGGCTGGGCGAGGCCTCGGGCGCCGCGCTCGCCATCCCGCTGCTGCGGGCGGCGCTGGCCTGCCACAGCGGCATGGCGAGCTTCGAGGAAGCCGGCATCGCCGGCCCCGCCTGATGCTGCGCGCCCGGCTGGAGGAGCTCTGCGCCGCGCTCGGCCTGCTGACGCGCCTGCCGTTGGGCCGCCTGCCCTTCCCCGCCGAGCCCCAGGGTCATGCCCGCGCCGTCTGGGCCTATCCGCTGGTGGGCGGCGCGCTGGGCGCGTTCTGCGGCGCGGTGCAGTGGGCGCTGGTGGCGGCCGGGATGCCGCCGGCGCTGGCCGCGCCCTGGGCCATCGCCGTGCTGCTGCTGGCCTCCGGCGCGCTGCATGAGGACGGGCTGGCCGACACCGCCGACGGCTTCGGCGGCGGCCGCGGCGCGGAGCGCAAGCTGGCCATCATGCGCGACAGCCGCATCGGCAGCTTCGGCGCCCTGGCGCTGATGCTGGCGCTCGCCACGCGCGGCCTGGGCCTGGCCGGGGCGGAACATCCGGTGGCGCTGATGGCCGGCGCCGGCGCGCTGGGCCGCGCGGCGATGCTGCTGCCGCTCGGCCTGCTGCCGCCGGCGCGCACCGATGGGCTGGCGGCGGGGCTGGGCAAGCCGCCACGCGCGGCGCTGCTGGCGGGAACCGCCCTGGGCTTGGTCATCGGAGCCGCGCTGCTGCCGCCCGCAGCCATCCTGGCCGCCCTGGCCATGGGCGGCGGCATGAGCTGGCTGGCGCGGAAACAAATCGGCGGGCACACCGGGGATGTCCTGGGCGCCACCGCCCTGGTGGCCGAGTGCGCGGCGATCAGCCTCGGCCAGGGGGCGCTGCCCCCTGGACCCCCGCCGGGGGGATAGGATCCCCCCGGACCCCGCCTTCGGTGCGGAAACGCAGGACCAGAGCGTGGGGCTGCGGGGTCTCGGTGGCGCCAGAGGGCACGGTGGCGCGCCAGAACGGCAGGGCCGTGGGCAGGGCGGCCACCTCCCACTGGCCGGGCAGGGCAGCAAACAGCCAGCGCGCGGCCCAGCGCCCCAGCCCGGAGCGACGATGCGCGGGCGCCACGTAGAATTCGGCCATGGCGTGGTCGAGCGGCAGGCCGAGGCAGGACCAGCGATTGACCAGGGCGAAGCCCGCCACCGCCCTGCCCTCGCACAGCAGGAAGGGCAGCCGCCCCGCCTCCGCCCAGTAGCTGTCGAGCCAGGGATCATCGGGCGGCTCGCCCATTTCGGTTCTGTACCGCGCCAGCATGTCCTGCAGCAGCGCCCTGTCCGCAGGCGCGGCCACGGATGGCGGGGTCCGGGGGGACCCTGTCCCCCCGGCGGAGGGGTCTGGGGAGGCGGAGCCTCCCCAGAAGCCGTCAGACCGCCGCTTCGGCAAAGATCTTCGACACATCGCCGCCCCAGGCCTCGCGGTAGCGGCGCAGCCAGTGGTCCGCCTGGGTTTCGCCCGAGTCGAGGATGGCGTCGAGCGGGTCGAGATGGCGTTCCTCGCCCAGGCCGCGCGCCTTCAGCCCGTCGCGGGCGATGGCCACGACGTCGCGGCCGAGGTCCCGCAGGGTGCGGCCCTGGAAGTCGGTGGTCAGCCCGCCTTCGGGCGCGGCGATGCGCAGCGCCTGCAGGCTGGCCACCGGCCAGGGGCGGACCAGGGCGGCGGCGGCCTTCTGCGCCGAATCGTCATAGAGCAGCCCGGTCCAGAAGGCCGAGAGCGCGACCATCATCGCCGGGCTGCCGGCATCGGCGCCGCGCATCTCCAGGAAGCGCTTCAGGCGGACATCGGTGAAGACGGTGGTGACGTGGTCGGCCCAGTCGCCCATCGTCGCCTCGATGCCCGGATGGCCGGGCAGGCCGCGCGCCATGAACTGGCGGAAGGTCGAGCCGGTGGCGTCGATCCAGGCGCCGTCGCGCATGATGAAATACATCGGCACGTCGAGCACATGCTGGGCGAAGCGCTCGAAGCCGAAGCCCTCCTCGAAGGCGACGGGGGGGATGCCGGTGCGGTCCGGGTCGGTCTCGGTCCAGACGCGGCCGCGCAAGCTGCGCAGCCCGTTCGGCCGGCCCTCGCGGAAGGGGGAATTGGCGAAGAGGGCGGTGGCCAGCGGCTGCAGGGCGAGGGAGACGCGCAGCTTCTCGACCATGTCGGCCTCGTCGCCGAAATCGAGGTTCACCTGCACGGTGCAGGTGCGCAGCATCATGTCGAGGCCCATGGCGCCGACGCGCGGCATGTATTGCCGCATGATGGCGTAGCGGCCCTTCGGCATCCAGGGCATCGCCTCGCGCGTCGCCAGCGGGTGGAAGCCGAGCGGCGCGAAGCCGAGGCCCAGCGCGCCGGCGACCGCGCGGGTCTCCTCCAGATGCGCCGCCAGCTCGGCTTCGGTGCCGTGCAGATCGGGCAGCGGCGCGCCGGAGAGCTCGAACTGCCCGCCCGGCTCCAGGCTGATCGAGGCGCCGCCCTGCTTCAGCCCGATCGGGTTGCCGCGGTCCAGGATCGGCTCCCAGCCGCGCGCGGCCAGGCCCTCCAGCAGGGCGCGGATGCCGCCCGGCTCATAGGGTGGCGGCAGGAGGTCGGCGTGGCGGAAGCCGAATTTCTCGTGCTCGGTGCCGATACGCCAATCGGCGCGGGGCTTGCTGCCCTGCGCGAACCACTCGGCCAGTTGCCGCACGGAATGGATCGGCGTGAGATCGGCCTCGCCGGGATTCGACATGGTCACCTTCCGTGCGCCCGGGCCCGGGCAGGGCGCCCGGCGTGGCTGGGGGGAGAGTAAAGCTCAGGAGGGAGCGGCCCAGTCCCCCGCCAATGCCTGCAGCACGGCGAGTCCCGCGACCGCTGCCGTCTCCGCCCGCAGGATGCGCGGGCCGAGCGCAGCCGGTGAAACAAAGGGGCGCCGGCGCACCGCGTCAAGCTCCTGGTCCGTGAAACCCCCTTCGGGCCCGACCAGAAGCCCGAGCGGGGGTGCCTTGCCGGCCAGAACCACGCTCAGCGATGGTGCTTTGCCGCGCGCATCCCCCACCAGCAGCGGCGCGCCATCCCAGGCGTCGAGCGCCGCATGCAGGTCGAGCGGCGCGGCGATCTCGGGGATGTCCAGCCGCTCGCACTGCTCCGCCGCCTCGCGCGCGATGCTGGAGAGGCGCTCCAGATTGACCCGGCCGATGACGCAGCGGGCGGTGAAGACGGGGCGGATGCTGCGCACGCCGAGCTCGGTCGCCTTCTCGACGATCCAGTCCATGGCGTCGCGCTTCACCGGGGCCAGCAGCAGGCGGAGATCGGGGCCGGAGCGCTGCGGGCGCAGCCGCGATTCGGGGCGGAACTGCACGCGGTCCTTGCGCAGGGTGGCGATGGAGGCCTGCCATTCCCCGTCGCGGCCGTTGAACAGGTGGACCGGGTCGCCCTCCTTCCGGCGCATCACCTGGCCGAGGTAATGGCCCTGGCCGGGCTCGCCCGGGATCTCGGCCCCCTCGGCCAGATCGGCCGCGACATGCAGGCGTGGGATGGACATGGCACACTCCGGCGAGGCTAATGGGCGCGTGATTCCGCACACCGATATCCGCGCGCTCGGCTGGGTCGCGCAACTCCCCCCCGGCGCACGGCCCTATGCGCTGCTGATGCGGCTGGACCGGCCGATCGGCTCCTGGCTGCTCTTCCTGCCCGGGCTCTGGGCCTTCGCCATGGCCGCACCCAGCTGGGGCACCGGGCTGTGGCTGGCGCTGCTGTTCGCCATCGGCTCGGTGGTGATGCGCGGCGCGGGCTGCGTGGTGAACGACCTCTGGGACCGCGACCTGGACCGGCAGGTGACGCGCACGGCGGGGCGGCCGCTGGCCTCGGGCGCGGTGCGGCCGCGCCAGGCGCTGGCCTTCCTGGCGCTGCTGCTGGCGATCGGCCTAGCCATCCTGCTGCAGCTGAACCCGTTCTGCTGGCTGCTCGGCGTGGTGTCGCTGGTGCCCGTGGCGCTGTATCCGCTGGCCAAGCGGGTCACCGATTTCCCGCAGGCGGTGCTGGGGCTGACCTTCTCCTGGGCGGCGCCGATGGGCTATGCGGCGGCGACCGGCCGGCTGGATGCGCCGGGGCTGCTGCTCTACGCCGCGGCCTTCCTGTGGATCCTCGGCTACGACACGATCTACGCCCATCAGGACCGCGAGGATGACGCGCTGGTCGGCATCCGCAGCACGGCGCGCTTCTTCGCCGAGCGCACGCGGACCGCGCTGATCGTCTTCTATGGCGGCATGCTGGCGCTGCTGCTGGCGGCCGGCGCCATGGCCGGCATGGGCTGGCTGTTCTATCCCGCGCTGCTGCCGGCGGCGCTGCTGCTGCTGCGGCAGATCCGCGCCCTTGACATCCACGACCCCGCCCTTTGCCTGGCGCTGTTCCGCAGCAACCGCGAGGCCGGGCTGCTGGTCGCCCTCGCCTTCCTGGCGGGCCGGCTGTGAGGCCGGACGCCGCCGGCTTCATCACCGCCCATACCGCCCTGGCCCGCCCGGCCCTGGTGCCGGAGGTCGAGCTGTACCTGGCCACCGAGATCACGCCGATCTGGCAGGCCAGCGAGGAGTGGCTGACCGAGAAGAACATCGAGCCGCCCTTCTGGGCCTTCGCCTGGCCGGGCAGCCAGGTGCTGGCGCGCATGATCCTGGATGGCGGGATCGATGTCGCGGGGCGGCGGGTGCTGGATTTCGCCGCCGGCGGCGGGCTCGCCGCCATCGCCGCCGCGCGGGCCGGCGCGGCCCTGGTGGAGGCGGCCGAGATCGACCCGCTGGCCATCGCCGCCATCGCGCTGAATGCCGGCCACAATGGCGTCGCGGTGCAGGCGGCGGTGGGCGATGTGGTGGGCGCGCCACGGCGCTGGGACACGGTGCTGGCCGGCGATGTCTGCTACGAGGCGCCGATGACCGGCCATATCATGCCCTGGCTGCGCCGCCTGGCGGCCGACGGGGCGGAGGTGCTGCTGGCCGATCCCGGCCGCGCCTATCTGCCGAAGCAGGGGCTGCGGGAGATCGGCCGCCACAGCGTGCCGGTGACGCGCGAGCTGGAGGACCGCGAGGAGCGCGTCGTCACCATTTTCCGGGTCGGCGCCTGAAACGACAACATCCGGAAGGGGTCTCCCCCTTCCGGATGCTGTTGCGGCGATGCCGGGCCTGCGCCGCCCGGCGGGCGGCCCAGGGGGCGGCCCAGGGGGCGGCCAGGGGGCGGAAAGACTCAGGCCTGCAGCGCGGCGCGCTCCTCCGGCGTCAGGTCGACCCAGCGCAGCTTCTCGTCCAGCGGGAACAGCATCGGCACCTGGCCCGGGGGCGGCTCGGCCGGGGTGACGGCCAGCACATGCTCGCCATCCAGGAAGAAGGGGCGCGACTTGGCCGGCACCGCCCAGGCATGCGCCTGGCCGGCGGGGTCGGCCACGACCCATTTCACGCCGCCCGCCTCCAGCAGCCGCGCCGGCACCGGGCGCATGCGCTTATGCGCGAACTGGTCGTGGATGCGGCGGCGCAGCGCGGCATTGCTGAACCACTGCTTCACGCCGGCGAAGACACTGGCGACACCGAGCAGCAGCAGCGCCAGGGCGCAGATCACGCGGTTCCACAGCATGCGCATGCCGAGCTCGGTGGAGAGCAGCTCGGGGTTGCCCGGATCGTAGAGCACGCCGCTGCTGTAGTCGCCGCTGTGGACATCGAGGAACAGGTAATGCGCGCGGTTCTCGACCCGCGTCATGCCGTCCGGCCGCGCCGTGATGGTGACATCGCAGGTGACGAGGAACAGCTTGCTGCGGCAGCGGCCATCCTCGATCCGCCCGCTGGCGGCGGGCTGCCCGCTGCTGCGCAGGGCGAAATCCGTGGACAGGCTGGGGCCCAGCCACATCGCCACCAGCACCCAGATGCCGATGCCGATGACAATTCCCAGCACGAGGCCGAGCATGGAGCGCACAGCGGAGACCGGCGGATGGACCGTCAGCGGCCGCTCGGGGAAGGGGATCGAGGATGGGGTCGTCATGGCCCCTCACCTAGTCCCGCCGCCGAAGACGCGAAACGGCCCCGCCCGCGGCTTCACCGGGACGTGTAACGCTCTGTAAATCTCTCACGCGTTCGTGTCAGGCACAGCGGTGTTGCCGAACCGAACCGACCGGGCGCGGCACCGCCACGCCCGGTTCTATGGCTCAGGCCGCGCTGGGCAGGCCGCCGGCCTCGGCCACCAGCCGCACATGCTGGTCGGTCTCGCCGAACTGGCCGATCAGCATGGTCAGCCGCTTGAAATAGTGGCCGGCCTTGTACTCCATGGTCATGGCGATGCCGCCATGCAGCTGGATCGCCTCCTTGCCCACCAGCTCGGCCGAGCGGTTGACCAGCGCCTTGGCCGCCGCGATGGCCGGGCGGCGCACCGCCGGGTCCGGATGCTCGGCCATCATCGCCGCATACATCGCCATGGAGCGCGCCTGCTCCAGCGCCACCAGCATGTCGGCGGCGCGGTGCTGCACCGCCTGGAAGCTGCCGATGGTGGTGCCGAACTGTTTTCTCTGTTTCAGGTAGTCCAGCGTCAGCTCGTGCAGCGCCTCCATGGCGCCGACGGCCTCGGCGCAGAGGGCGGCCAGCGCGATGTCCACCACCCGCTCCATCAGCGCCAGACCCTGGCCCTCCGCGCCCAGCAGGGCCTCGGCCGGCAGGGTGGTGCCCTCCAGCAGGATCTCGGCGGCGCGCAGCCCGTCCTGGGTGGCGTAGCCGCGGCGGCTGATGCCCGGCGCATCGGCCGGCACCACGAACAAAGAGATGCCGTCGCGGTCGCGCCGGCCGCCGGCGCTGCGGGCGGAGACGATCAGATGCGTGGCGCTGTCGCCATGCAGCACCAGGCTCTTGGCGCCATCCAGCACCCAGCCCTCGGCGGTGCGGCGGGCGGTGGTGGCGACGTCGTGCAGGTCGTTGCGCGACTGGCGCTCGATCTGCGCGAAGGCCAGGGTGGCGCTGCCCTCGACCAGCGCCGGGATCAGCGCCTCGCGCTGCGCCTCGCTGCCACCCAGCCGCAGGAAGCCGCCGCCGAGCACGACGCTGGCCAGGTAGGGCTCGAGCGCCAGGCCGCGGCCCAGCGCCTCCATGACGATCATCGTCTCGACGGGGCCGCCGCCGAAGCCGCCCTGCTCCTCGGTGAAAGGCAGGCCGAGCAGGCCGAGCTCGGCATATTGCGACCAGAGCGCCGGGCTGTAGCCCTTCGCATCCTCCTGGTGGTGCTTGCGCTTCTCGAAATCGCCGTAGGAATCGGCGATCAGCCTGTCCACGCTGTCCTTGAGCAGGCGCTGTTCCTCGGTCAGGTCGAAATCCATGGCTGTCTCCTGTGACAGAAGGGTGGGAGGGGGCGGCGCCCCCTCACAGAGCCGAGGAAGGCCTTGGCGATGATGTTGCGCTGGATCTCGTTCGAGCCGCCGTAGATCGAGACCTTGCGGTAGTTGAAGAATTGCGGCGCGACGCCTTCCGCCCAGTCGGGGCCGACCGGCGGCTCGTTGTGCGAGTGCGACGGCATGGCGGCGGCATAGGGGCCGGCGACGGTCAGCATCAGCTCGGTCGCCATCTGCTGCAGCTCGGAACCCTTGATCTTCAGGATCGAGGAATTGGGGTCCGGCTTGTCCGAGGCTCGGTGCTTCTGCGCGGCGACGACGCGCATCTGGGTGATCTCCAGCGCCTTCATCTCGATCTCGGCGATGGCGACGCGGCGGCGGAAATCGGCGTCGTCCCACAGCGTGCCGTCGCCGGAGGGCGTCTCCTGCGCGCGGCTCTTGATCATCGCCAGCCGCTCCTTGGAGAAGCCGATACGGGCGATGTTGCTGCGCTCGTTGGAGAGCAGGAACTTGGCGTAGTCCCAGCCCTTGTTCTCCTCGCCGACCAGGTTCTCGGCCGGCACCTTCACCTCGTCGAAGAAGACCTCGTTCACCTCATGCGCGCCGTCGATGGTGATGATCGGGCGCACGGTGATGCCGGGCGTCTTCATGTCGACCAGCAGGAAGGAGATGCCCTGCTGCTTCTTGGCGGCCGGATCGGTACGAACCAGAAGAAAAATCCAGTCGGCATACTGGCCGAGGGTGGTCCAGGTCTTCTGGCCATTGACCACATAGTGGTCGCCCTCGCGCTTCGCGCTGGTCTTCAGGCTGGCGAGGTCCGAGCCGGCGCCGGGCTCGGAGAAGCCCTGCGCCCACCAGATGTCGAGGCTCGCCGTCTTCGGCAGGAATTTTTCTTTCTGTTCCTGGCTGCCAAAATTGGCGATCACCGGGCCGACCATGGCGACGTTGAAGGAGAGCGGCATCGGCACCGCGTTGGCCAGCACCTCCTCATTGTAGATGTAGCGCTGGACGGGCGACCAATCCTTGCCGCCCCATTCCACCGGCCAGTTCGGCGTGGCCAGCCCTTCCGCATGCAGGATGCGGTGCGACTGCGCGATCTCGTCGCGCGTCAGATGGTGGCCGTCGCTGATCTTCTTGCGAATTTCGGCCGGAATCTTCGAGCGGAAGATCGTCCGCAGCTCGTCGCGGAAGGCGATTTCCTCGGGCGTGTAGCGCAGATCCATGGCGATGCCTCCTCAGACGATCTCGAACAGCCCGGCGGCGCCCATGCCGGTGGCGACGCACATGGTGACGATGGCGCGCTTGGCGCCACGCCGCTTGCCCTCCAGCAGCGCGTGGCCGACCAGCCGCGCGCCGCTCATGCCGAAGGGATGGCCGATGGAGATGGCGCCGCCATTGACGTTCAGCTTCTCCTGCGGGATACCGAGCTGGTCGCGGCAATAGATCGACTGCGAGGCGAAGGCCTCGTTCAGCTCCCACAGATCGATGTCGGCGACCGTCAGGCCCTGGCGCTTGAGCAGGCGCGGCACGGCGAAGACCGGGCCGATGCCCATCTCCTCCGGCTCGCAGGCGGCGCTGGCGAAGCCGCGGAAGATGCCGAGCGGCTTGAGGCCGCGCCGCGCCGCTTCCTCGGCCGACATCACCACGCAGGCGCTGGCGCCGTCGGAGAGCTGGCTGGCATTGCCGGCGGTGATGAATTTTCCCTCGTGGACGGGCTTCAGCTTCGCCAGGCCCTCCAGCGTGGTGTCGGGGCGGTTGCCCTCGTCGCGGTCAAAGATCTTCTTCTGTTTGGTGACCTCGCCGGTCGCCTTGTCGGTGACGGCGTAGGTCACCTCCATCGGCGCGATCTCATTGTCGAACAGCCCGGCCTGCTGCGCGGCGGCGGTGCGCTGCTGGCTGAGCAGCGCGAACTCGTCCTGCGCCTCGCGCGAGATCTTGTAGCGCTCGGCCACCAGATCGGCGGTCTCGATCATGCTGTCATAGAGATGCGGGCGATGCTCGGCGAGCCAAGGGTTGCGCGAGGCGGCGCGGTCCACCTTCGGCACCGTCAGGCTGATCGATTCCAGCCCGCCGGCCACGGCGACATCCACGCCATCCACCATCACGCGGCGCGCCGCGCTGGCGATGGCATCGAGCCCCGAGGCGCAGAAGCGGCTGACCACCATGGCCGCCACCTCCACCGGCAGGCCGGCGCGCAGCAGCCCGGCGCGGGCGATGTTGCCGCCCGTGGCGCCCTCGGGGTAGCCGACGCCCATGGTCACTTCCTCGACCTCGCGCCCCTCCACCCCGGCGCGGGAGAGGGCGTGGGTGATGGCGTGCGCCGCCATCTCCGCGCCATGGGTGATGTTCAGGCTGCCCCGCGCGGCCCGGCCGATCGGCGTACGGGCGGTGGAGACGATGACGGCTTCCCTCATGCGGGCGTTCCCTCGGTGCTGGCGGAGCGGGCCGCCTGTTCTTCTTCCTCGTCGCGCAGCCGCGCGGCGAGCAGCTTGCCGGCGGCGGAGCGTGGCAGGGCGGCGCGCAGTTCCAGCGCCGCCGGCATTTCGTGGCGGCCGATGCGGTCGGCCAGGAAGCTGCGCAGCGCGTCCAGCGTCAGCACCTGGGCCTGGTCGCGCAGCTTGACGAAGGCCTTGGCCGCCTGGCCGCGATAGGCATCGGGCACGCCGATGACGAGGCATTCCTCGACATCCGGATGCTCGTAGATCGCCTGCTCGATCGCCGCCGGATAGACGTTGAAGCCGGAGGAGATGATCATGTTCTTCCGCCGGTCGACCAGGGTGAAATAGCCACCCTCATCCATCCAGCCGAGATCGCCGGTCAGGAACCAGCCATCGCGGAAGGCGGCGGCAGTTTCGGCCTCCTGCTTCCAGTAGCCCTGGAAGACATTCGGCCCGCGCACGGCGATCTCGCCATGCTCGCCCGGCGGCAGCACGCGGCCGGGATCGTCCAGCGCCACCACGCGCATCTCGACGCCGGGCAGCGGCAGTCCGATCAGCCCGGGGCGGCGCGGGCCATGCGCGGTCAGCCGCGCGCCGGCCGGCGCCGTCTCCGTCATGCCCCAGCCGCCGCCGATGCGGCAGCCGATCAGCGCCTCCAGCTTCTGCTGCACCTCGAAGGGCATCGGCGCGCCGCCCGAGGAACACTGCTTCAGCGAGGAGAGGTCGCGCGCCTCGACGCCCGGCAGGTTCAGCAGCGCGATCCACATGGTGGGCACGCCGGGGAAGTTGGTGATGCGGTGCCGCTCGATCTCGTCCACCGCCTGCGCCACCTCGAAGCGCGGATAGAGGTAGAGCGTGTTGCCATCGGCCAGGTGCCGCAGGAACACCGCCGAGAGCATGTAGATATGGAACAGCGGCAGCACGCCCAGCACGCGGTGCTCGCCCGGCGGCAGCGTCTCCTCGTCGCGCCAGGCGCGGTAGATGGAGACGGCGGCGGTCAAATTGCGATGCGTCAGCATCGCGCCCTTGGGCTTGCCGGTGGTGCCGCCGGTGTATTGCAGCAAAGCGATGTCGTCCGGCGACAATTCCGGCCAGGCGGCGGGCGGCGCCGCATCCAGCATCAGCGGCGTGAAATCCGGCGGCGCATCGCCGGCCGGGCCGCCCCAGGCGGCGTCGCCCGCCAGATAGGCGCGGCGCAGCCCGCCCTCCTTCAGCAGCCGCGCGGCATTCGGCAGCAGCGTCGGGAAATCGGTGGTGATCAGGCAGCGCGCGCCACTGTCAGCGATCTTGTGCAGCAGCTCGCGCGGCGCATCCAGCGGCGAGAGATGCACGACACGCCCGCCCGCCAGCAGCACGCCGAAGAAACAGGCCGGGTGCCAGGGCGTGTTCGGCAGGTAGAGCGCCACCGCCTCGCCCGGCTGCAGGCCGTCGGCCAGCAGCCCGGCGGCGACACGCTCCGCCATCTCCCGCAGCAGGGTGAAGGAGATGGCGCGGTCGCGATAGACCAGGGCCGGGCGATCGCCGCCGCGCGCCGCCGCATCCTGCAGCAGCGCGGTCAGCGTGCCCGTCGCGATCGGCGCATCCCAGCGGCATTGCGCGGGGTAGGAATCCTCCCAGGGATGCGGGCGCGCCATGCTCAGGCGGCCTTGGCCGGCTCGGTCTTCAGCGTGGCGAAGCCCTGGCCGGATTCGACGAGACGCGCCAGCAGCGGCGCCGGGCGCAGCGAGGCATCGCCGGTCGCCTCGGCGTAATGCGCCAGGCGCTGCGCGACATGGGCCAGGCCCACCGCATCGGCATGGTGCATCGGGCCGCCGCGCCAGGCAGGCCAGTTGTAGCCATAGAGCCAGACGATATCGATGTCGCCCGGCCGCGCGGCGATGCCTTCCTCCAGGATGCGCGCGCCCTCGTTGATCATCGGGAAGATCAGCCGCTCGGTGATCTCATCCTGGCCGATGGCGCGGCGGGTGATGCCGAGCCTTTCCGAGATGCCCTCGATGATGGCCTGCGCCTCGGGGTCCTCGACGCCGGCGCGGGCGCCCTCGGGGTAGGCGTAGTAGCCCTTGCCGGTCTTCTGGCCGAGGCGCCCGGCCTCGCACAGCGCATCGGCCACCGGCGATTTGGCGCCGGTCGCCTTGCGGATGCGCCAGCCGATATCCAGGCCGGCGAGGTCCGACATGGCGCAGGGCCCCATCCGGAAGCCGAAATCGGTCAGCGCCTTGTCGAGCTGCGCGGGCGTGGCCCCTTCCTGCAGCAGCGCCTCCACCTGGCGGGTGCGCTGCGCCAGCATGCGGTTGCCGACGAAGCCGTGGCAGACGCCGACCACGACCGGCACCTTGGCCAGCTTGCGGCCCACCTCCATGGCGGTGGCCAGCGCGTCCGGCGCCGTCGCCTCGGCCCGCACCACCTCCAGCAGCTTCATCACATTGGCCGGGCTGAAGAAATGCATGCCCAGCACATCGCCGGGCCGGCCGCTCGCCGCGCCCATGGCGTTGATGTCGAGATAGGAGGTGTTGCTGGCCAGCACCGTGCCCGGCGCGGTGATCTGCCCCAGCTTCGCGAAGATTTCCTTCTTCAGTTCCAGTTCTTCGAAGACGGCTTCGACCACCAGGTCGGTGCCGGCCGCGTTCTCCAGCCCGACGGCGCCCTCGATCAGGGAGAGGCGCTTGGCGCGCGCCTCCTCGGCCAGGCTGCCGCGCTTGACCGAGACGGCATAGGTGTCCGCCACCCGCTTCAGCGCGCGCTCCAGCGCCGCCGCATCGGTCTCGATCAGGCGCACGGGGATGCCGGCATTGGCGAAGCTCATGGCGATGCCGGTGCCCATGGTGCCGCCGCCCAGCACGGCGGCGCGGCTGACCGGGCGCGGCTTCACCTCGCGCGGCAGGCCGGGGATGCGCGCCGCCTCACGCTCGGCGAAGAAGACATGGCGCAGCGCCTTGCTGCGCGGATCGTCGCGCAGCGCCACGAAGAATTCGCGCTCCTTCGCCAGGCCCTGCTCCAGCTTCAGCTCGAAGGCGTTGCGCACCGACTGGACGATCGCCGCGACCTGCGGCTCCTCCCTGGCGCGCTTGGCCAGCGCCGTCGCCGCCTGCTCGAATTCCTCGCGCGCGCCGGCGGCGTCGAGCCGGTCGGTGCGGGTGTTCAGCCGTGGCTTGAGCGGCGCGGCGGCCAGCGCCTTCACCTTCGCCTTGGCCGCCGCCAGCAGGTCGCCCTCGACCAGCGCGTCGGCCAGGCCCAGCGCCACGGCCTTCTCGGCCGGCACCGGGTCGCCGGAGGCGATCATCGGCAGGGCGGCGGCGGCGCCGATCAGCCGCGGCGTGCGCTGCGTGCCGCCGGCGCCCGGCAGCAGGCCGAGCTTCACCTCCGGCAGGCCGAGCTGCGCCTTCGGCCCGACCAGCCGGGCGTCGCAGCCCAGCGCCAGCTCCAGCCCGCCGCCGAAGGCGACGCCCTGGATGGCGGCGACCGACGGCTTCGGGCTGGCCTCCAGCGCCGCCACCACCTCGCCCAGCGCCGGCGGGATGGGCGGCTTGCCGAATTCGGTGATGTCGGCACCGGCGATGAAGGCGCGGCCGGCGCCCAGCACCACCAGGCCCGCCACCGCCGGGTCCTCGGCGGCGCGGCGCACCGCCTCCATCACCCCGGCGCGCACCGGCGCGGACAGCGCATTGACCGGCGGGTTGTCGATGGTGGCGACGGCGACGCCGTCCTCGACGCGATAGGACACGGCTTCGGCCATGGCGTTCCCCTTCCCTTGCGGCCGGCGCCCGCGGGCACCGTCTGGCGGCATTAATTCTGCAATGCGGAATTGTATTCCGCAGCTTTGTGCTATTGGGTCGCGCAAACGGCGCCGCCCGTCAAGCGGGGCCGCCGCCGACCCCGAGGACACCGCCATGCCCCGCCGCCGCGCCACCCCGCCCGAGACCGACACGCCCGGCGCCGACCGCCATTTCGTCACCGCCCTGGCGCGCGGGCTGGAGGTGCTGGGCTGCTTCCGCCGCGGCGAGGCGCTGCTGGGCAACCAGGACATCGCCAGCCGCACCGGCCTGCCGAAATCCACCGTCTCCCGCCTGACCCACACGCTGACCGAGCTGGGCTATCTGCATTACGTGCCGGAGCTGGGGCGCTACCGGCTCGGCATGGCGGTGCTGTCGCTGGGCAGCGCCATGCTGACCGGGCTCGATATCCGCCGCCTGGCGCGGCCGCTGCTGCAGGCCCTGGCCACCGAGACGCGCAGCATCGTCGCACTCGGCGCGCGCGACCGGATGCGCATGATCTATCTGGAGCTGGCGCGCGGCGATGCGGCGGTGGCGGTGAATCTGGAGGCCGGCTCGCGCATCTCGCTGGCCACCAGCGCCATGGGCCGCGCTTGGCTGGCCGCCTGCCCGCCCGCCCAGCGGGAGGCGCTGCTGCGCGGCGCGGCGCCCGAGGCCCAGGCCCGGCTGCGCGCCACGCTGGAGCGCGCCCTGGCCGAGCAGGCCGAATATGGCTGCTGCTGCTCCTTCGGCGATTGGCAGGAGGATGTGAACGCCATCGCGCTCGGCTTCGACCCGGGCGGCGGGCTGCCGCCCATGGTGGTCAATTGCGGCGCCCCCTCCTTCCTGGTCAGCCCAGAATATCTGCTGCAGGAGGCGCGGCCGCGGCTGCAGGGGCTGGTGCGCAAGCTCTCCCACTGCATGGACCTGGCCGCGGCGCTGCCCGGCTGATGACGGCCCCGCGCCCAGGCCTGCCGCGCTACGCGCTGCTGCGCCATGCCCCGGCCCGGGTGGCGCCGGGCCTCTGCTATGGAAGGCTGGACCTTGAGCCCGGCCCGGCCGATCTGCCGGCGCTGCGGGCGGCGCTGGCCGGCTTCGCCGATGCGCCGCTGTTCAGCAGCCCCGCCCGCCGCTGCCATGTGCTGGCGGAGGCGCTGGCGCAGGGCCGCCCCATCGGCTTCGACGACCGCCTGCTGGAGCTGGATTTCGGCGCCTGGGAGGGCAGGCCCTGGGACGACATCCCGCGTGCGGCGCTGGATGCATGGGCCGCCGACCCTCTGGGCTTCGCCCCGCCGGGCGGCGAGAGCGGCGCGGCGCTGATCGCGCGGGTGCGGGATTTCGCCGCCGCGCTGCCGCCCCGCGCCCTGGTCATCGGCCATGGCGGGCCGCTGAAGCTGCTGGCCGATCTGCTGGCGGGCCGGCCCCCGGATCTGCTCGGCCCCGCCCCGGCGCTGGGCAGCATCACCCTGCGCTGACGCGCCCCCTCAGGCGGGCGGCGTCAGGCGGCGTGCTGCCGGTGCCGCCCGGTGGCGCGGGCCAGCAGGGCCAGCGCCGCCTCGGGCTCGGCCACGCAGCCGAGCCGGGTGATGTCATCCCCCTCGCTCAGCAGCACGGTGATGCCGGCCGCTTCCCGCTGCACCAGCAGGGCGGCATCGGTGCCCTCCCAGGCGGCGGGGGTGAGCAGCAGCGTCACCGCGCCCTCGGCATCGACATGGGGAAAGACCGACCACGCGCCGTCCATGGCACGCAGACCGGTGGTCAGGGCGGCGATCTCGGCTTCGCTGAGCCGGGCCACCAGGGCAGGTTCGCACATTCTGTGCTCCTTCTCGCAGGACCAACGCGTCCGGGGGGATACGCGGCAGCATGGGGCACAATCGTAAATAACTCTTAAAGGCGGTAAACACTTCACGAATAAGTCAACGATCTTGCCCCAAACCGGGGCGCGGGGCAGCATTGTTCCGGAGATGTTCACGGCCCGGCGCCACCCCCCTGGCGAGTCGGGCCCGGGCATCCCACATCCGCCACACCGCGTTCACTCCGGATCGACGCCGCCGCGCACCGGCTTTTGCCGCAGCCTCGCCGCCGGTGCCTCTCTGCCGAAGCTTTTCCGCTGCCTTGGGGGTTCCCCGCGCATGAACCACATCATCCCCGCCGCCAGCCCCTTCGTGCCGCCGAAGCGCCCCGCCCCGCCGGCGACGCGGCGGCTGCAGGTGGTCTCGCCCTATGAGCCGGCCGGCGACCAGCCCGCCGCCATCGGCCAGCTGACCGACGGGCTGGTGCAGGGCGAGCGTGACCAGGTGCTGCTCGGCGTCACCGGCTCGGGCAAGACCTTCACCATGGCCAAGGTGATCGAGCATGTGCAGCGGCCGACCCTGATCCTGGCGCCCAACAAGACGCTGGCGGCGCAGCTCTACGGGGAGATGAAGTCCTTCTTCCCCGAGAACGCGGTGGAGTATTTCGTCAGCTACTACGACTACTACCAGCCGGAAGCCTATGTCCCGCGCTCCGACACCTATATCGAGAAGGACGCGCAGATCAACGAGCAGATCGACCGCATGCGCCACTCGGCGACGCAGGCGCTGCTCGAGCGCAACGACGTCATCATCGTCGCCTCCGTCTCCTGCATCTACGGCATCGGCTCGGTCGAGCTCTATTCCAACATGGTCATCAAGCTGCAGCTCGGTGGCCGCATGGCGCGCGACCTGCTGCTGAAGGCGCTGGTCGAGCAGCAATATCGCCGCAACGACGCCGCCTTCCAGCGCGGCACCTTCCGGGTGCGCGGCGAGACGGTGGATGTCTGGCCCTCGCATCTCGAGGACCGCGCCTGGCGCATCTCGCTCTTCGGCGACGAGATCGACGGCTTGCGGGAGTTCGACCCGCTGACCGGCGAGATCGCCGGCGAGATGGAAAGCGTCGCCATCTACGCCAACAGCCACTATGTCACGCCGCGCCCGACCCTGCTGCAGGCGATCCGCGACATCCGCGTCGAGCTGAAGCAAAGGCTGGAGGAGCTGAACGCCGAGGGCAAGCTGCTGGAAGCCCAGCGGCTGGAGCAGCGCACCACCTTCGACCTGGAGATGATGGAGACCACCGGCTCCTGCAAAGGCATCGAGAACTATTCGCGCTATCTCTCCGGCCGCGGCCCCGGCCAGCCGCCGCCGACCCTGTTCGAATACCTGCCCGAGAACGCGCTGCTGATCGTCGATGAGAGCCATGTCACCGTGCCGCAGATCGGCGGCATGTATCGCGGCGACTATGCGCGCAAGACCATCCTGTCGGAGTTCGGCTTCCGCCTGCCCTCCTGCATGGACAACCGGCCGCTGAAATTCGAGGAATGGGACGGGTTCCGCCCCGACACGCTGTTCGTCAGCGCGACGCCCGGGGCCTGGGAGATGGAGCGCACCGGCGGCGTCTTCGCCGAGCAGGTGATCCGCCCCACCGGGCTGATCGACCCGGTCTGCGAGATCCGCCCGGTCGAGGGCCAGGTGGACGATCTGCTGGCCGAATGCCGCGCGGTGATGGAGAAGGGCGGCCGCGTGCTGGTCACGACGCTGACCAAGCGCATGGCCGAGGACCTCACCGAATACATGACCGAGGCGGGCATCCGTGTCCGCTACCTGCATTCGGATGTCGACACGCTGGAGCGCATCGAGATCATCCGCGACCTGCGCAAGGGCGTGTTCGACGTGCTGGTCGGCATCAACCTGCTGCGCGAGGGGCTCGACATCCCGGAATGCGCCCTCGTCGCCATCCTGGACGCCGACAAGGAGGGTTTCCTCCGCTCCACCACCTCGCTGATCCAGACCATCGGCCGCGCCGCGCGCAATGCCGAGGGCCGCGTCGTGCTCTATGCGCGCTGGCCGACCGCATGACCGACAGCCTGAAGCGCGCGCTGGAGGAGACCGACCGCCGCCGCGCCAAGCAGCAGGCCTACAATGCCGAGCACGGCATCACGCCGCAGACCATCCGCCGGCAGATCAGCGACGTGCTGCAGAGCGTCTATGAGCAGGACTATGTCACCATCGCCCCCACCGCCGCCGAGGAGGAGGGGCCGGCCGAATTCGTCGGCAAGGATCTGCGCGCCAGCATCGCCGAGCTGGAGCGCAAGATGCGCGCCGCCGCCGCCGATCTGGAGTTCGAGACCGCGGCGCGGCTGCGCGACGAGATCAAGCGGCTGGAGAATCTGGAGCTGGGCCTGGCCGCGCCGGGCGGCGCCGAGGGCGGCTCCGGCCTGCAGCCCAACCTCGCCGGGCGCTCGATGCAGGAGGCGGCGCCGAAGCGCGGCGGCCGCGCCAAGGGCGAGTGGAAGCCGAAGCCGCTCGGCCCCGGCGGCGGCGGCTACGACCCGGAGAAGAAGCGCGGCGGCCGCCGCCGCGCCGGGCCCTGAGGGCGCGCGCCCGGGGCCAGGGGATCAGCCCATGAAAAAAGGGCCGGGGGTTCGCCCCCGGCCCTTTCGGCTTTCGGCCCGCGGAAGGCTCAGGCGGTCAGCCGGGCCGGCGCCTCGGTCTCGGCGCGGGTCAGGCGCAGCGGCGCCAGGCGCAGCACGGCGCCGGCCAGCGGCCCGCCGCGCAGCATCATCACCGTCTCCAGCTCGCCCGTGTCGCGCGGATTGTCGAATTGCAGCTCGATGCTGTGGCGGCTGCCCGGCTGCAGCTCGGCCACCGGCAGGGCGGCGCGGCCCAGCTCCTGGCCCGGCACGCCCTTCATCACCTTCAGCACCAGCGCCTCGGCGCGCGGCGGCACCGGCACGATGGAATTCGGGTCCTGCACCGGGGCGGGCGGCAGCGCTTCCACCAGCAGCTCGGCGCGCAGCGTCCAGCGCCCGGCGGGGATGCGCACATAGGGGCCGAAGAGCAGCGTCGCCGGCGCCTCGGCCAGGGAGAGGCGCAGCGTCTCCCCCACCGGCTGCATCGGGTGCTTGGAGCGCAGCAGCGAGGGGTCGAGGGTGAAGTCGCGCGCCTCGCTGACGAAGAGGTTGCGGAAATAGCGGCCGCTCGGCGCGCCGAGCTTGGGCTCCGCCAGCTCCGGCTCGCCACGCCCGTGCAGCGGCACGCCGAGCGGCGCGAGCCGCCCCAGCTTGCGCTCCACCGCGCCGCGGATCAGCTCGACATAGCGCGGCAGGTAGCGGCCGAAGAAATCGCGCCGCTCCGCCTCGCTCGCCGCCGCTTTGCCCGAGGGGTTCTCCAGCACGGTGCGGAAATCGCTCTCATGCCGCAGCGGCACGACGCGGAAATTGGCGCCGAAATCCTGGCCCAGCAGGGCGCGGCGGTCGAGGCCGAGCAGCGTCACGTCAAGGCCCAGCGTCCAGGCCGGCAGCGCGCCATGGACGCGCAGCGTCACCAGGCTGTCGGCGGTGGAGAGGTAGCGGATGAAGGGATCGGCATCGTCGAAGACGACATGCGGGATGCCGAGCTCGTCGAGCATCTGCACATCCTGCTCGTCATGCGCGACGAAGATGCGGCTGGGATCGGCCTGCCACATGCGGCGGTAGAAGCCGTGCACATCGGCATCCACCCGGTTCCAGAAGCTGGCCGTGCCGTTCAGCACCGAGACCAGCTGCTGCGGCCGGCGGAACATCGGCCGCGGCTCGAACAGCGCCGAGAAGAAGCCCGGGCAGGGCAGCGCCTCATGCGCGATGCCGAGGCCCTGCATCACCGCCGCACCGCCGCGGTCGCGGCAGGTCAGCAGGTCGAAGCCGGCATAGCGGCGGTAATAGGCGGCCGAGGGGCCGGAGGCGACGCGCCCGGCGAAGGCGGCGTCGGCCGCCGCGCGATCCGCCTCGAAGGCGTCGAAATAGAAGGCGCCGGCGCCGAGATTGAGCTTCACCGGCACCGCGCTCTCCGCCACGGCGGCGATGCGGCGGATGCTCTGGCTGATCTCCCCCGTATGGGCGATCTGCGGCGTGCCGCAGATGACGGCGATGTCGGTGTCGGCCGGCAGCGGCTCGTCATCCGACAAATAGCGCACCACCTCCTCATGCGGGCCGATGGCGGCGCGCAGGATGTTGCGCACGCCGCGATAGATCACCCGGTCGCCGACATTGGCCAGATTCTCGCCGACCTTGTCCGGCAGCGTGAGATAGGTGACCTTGATGGCGGGCATGCGAACTCCGGGCGGTGCTGTCTGGCGAGGCTGCCCAGTATAAAGCCCGCATGACGCGGGGGATAGGCTTGCCGCCCGGCGCGCCGCCGGGCGCGCGGACACGAATGGCTCAGCCTTCGTCCATCGCCTGGCCGGCGCGGTGCCGGCGCAGCAGCCACAGCCCGATCAGCGCCGAGCCGACAAACAGCAGCGCCGCCAGCAGCAGCTGCGAGGAACGGTCGACCGCGATGCCGGCACCGGCCAGGGCGAAGATCGCCGTCTGCGGCAGGTAGCCGATGGCCGAGCCGGAGAGGAAGGCCAGGGCCGGGATGCCGGCCAGGCCCGCCAGCAGGTTCAGCGCCAGATTGTTGCCGATCGGCAGCAGGCGCAGCGCCAGGGTGGCGCCGAAGGGGCTGGCCGCCAGGCTGTCGCGCAGCGGCCGCAGCCGGCGGCCGAAGCGCCCGGCCAGCCGCCGCTCCGCCCAGCCGCGCCCGACCATGCGGGCCCAGCCATAGGCGGCGGCGCAGGAGGCGAGCTGCGCCAGCATCGACAGCGCCACGCCCAGCACCGGCCCGAACACATAGCCGCCGAGGAAGGCCACCGCCTGGCGCGGCACGCCGACGGCGGCCGCCAGCGTGCCGATGGCCAGGAAGATCGCCTCGCCGCGGAAGCTGTCATCCATGCCGAAGCGCTGCACCCATGCCTCGGCCTGGCTGCCGCCGGGGGCGGCGCCCAGGCTGCGCAGCAGCCAGCCGGCCAGGCCGAGCCCGGCCGCCAGCAGCAGCATCCGCCCCAGGCTGCCCCAGGGGGAGCGGGCGGGCGGCGCGGGGGGCGCCTCGCCTGCCGCCCCGGCCGGCGCCTGCGGCAGGGTGGGGTTCACCGGGCGACCTCGGCCGCTTCGGGGCGCTTCCAGCGGCGCTGCAGCCACATCACGCCGAGAATGTCGGTGATGCCGACCGCCAGCCGGTCCAGCGTGCCGTAATTGGAGGCGCCGCGCAGCCGCGGCCGGTGGTTCACCGGCTGCGACACAACCCGCCCGCCCTGGCGCAGCACCAGCGCCGGCAGGAAGCGGTGCATGTGGTCGAAGGCCGGCAGGCTGAGGAACAAAGCGCGCGGGAACAGCTTCAGCCCGCAGCCGGTGTCGGGCGTGGCGTCGCCCAGCAGCTTCGCGCGGATCCGGTTGGCCCAGCGCGAGGAGAGGCGCTTGACCTGGGTATC
Organism: Pseudoroseomonas cervicalis; assembly: GCF_030818485.1. Lineage (NCBI taxonomy): Bacteria > Pseudomonadati > Pseudomonadota > Alphaproteobacteria > Acetobacterales > Roseomonadaceae > Roseomonas > Teichococcus cervicalis. The sequence goes on from NZ_JAUTAJ010000004.1 coordinate 2,718,959, forward strand.
CTTGCGGTTGACGCGCCAGCCCGCGACCAGCAGCGGCGGCAGCGCCGCGCCATCCATCGGGCCGGAGACCTCGCCCTCGGCGAAGGCCCAGAGGGCGGGGATGTCGGCCGGGTCGTTCTGCCCGTCGCCATCCAGCGTCGCGATCCAGGCGCCGCGCGCGGCGCGCACGCCGGAGACGATGGCGGCCGACTGGCCGCAGGAACGCGGATGGCGCAGCACGCGCAAGCCCGGCACGCTGGCCATCAGCCCCTGCAGCGCCTCGGCCGTCGCATCCGTCGAGCCGTCATCGACATAGACGATCTCATGCGGGATGGCGGCCAGCGCGGCGCCGATCTCGGCCACCAGGGGCGCGATGTTCGGCGCCTCGTTGCGCACCGGCACGACCACCGAGAGCAGCGGGGGCGGCGGCAGCGCGGCGGCTGGCGGGGCGGGCAGGGTGTCGGGGCTGGCGGACATGCCGGGACTCTCGGCTGCGGCGGAACGCGGTTGATCCGGCATGGTCGCGCGGGGTAGCAGGCGGCGCCCGGCGCGACAAGGCCCGCCGCCCGCCCCCGCCCGATCGCAGGGCATGGCTGGCCCGCAGGGCATGGCCGGCCGGCCCGCCGCGGCGCGGCGCGCCGCGACGCCCCTGCCCCGCCCCGGCTGCATTGATCCGGCGCAGGATGCCGCCACCTTTGGCAGGTTCCCTATGATACTGTGACAGCGACATGCCCTTCGATCCTCCCCCTGCCCCGCCCGACACCGCCGCCCGCCACGCCGCCCCGCGCGCCGACCGCCACGCCATCGCCTGGTGGCTGCTCACCGTCGCCGGCATGATCTGGGTGATGGTCGCCCTGGGCGGCGCCACGCGGCTCACCGGCTCGGGCCTGTCCATCATGGAATGGGCGCCGCTCTCCGGCGCGCTGCCGCCGCTGTCGGAGGCGGAGTGGCAGCGCCTCTACGATCTCTACCGCACCATCCCGCAATATTCGCTCGTCAATGCCGGCTTCGGCATCGAGGGCTTCAAGCAGATCTTCTGGCTGGAATGGGCGCACCGGCTCTGGGGAAGGCTGATCGGCCTGGCCTTCCTGCTGCCGCTGCTGTGGTTCTGGTGGCGCGGCCGCATCCCGGCCGGGCTGCGCGGCCGGCTGGTGGTGCTGTTCCTGCTGGGCGGCGCCCAGGGCGGCATCGGCTGGTTCATGGTCGCCTCCGGCTTCGATGCCGACCGCACCGCCGTCTCCCCCTACCGCCTGGTGCTGCATCTGGGGCTGGCGCTGGTGCTCTACGGCCTGGTGCTGTGGACCGCGCTCTCCCTGCTGCGGCCGGAGCGCCGCGGGCCGCGCCAGCCGGCCGGGCTGCGCCGGCTGGTGCATGCCACCGCCGGGCTGGTGGTGCTGGCCATGCTGGCGGGCGGCTTCGTCGCCGGGCTGCGCGCCGGGCTGACCTACAACACCTTCCCGCTGATGGACGGGCAATGGGTGCCGCCGGGTTATGCCCAGCTCTCACCCTTCTGGCACAACCTCACCGCCAACATCGCCGCGGTGCAGTTCAACCACCGCCTGCTGGCGACGCTGGCCGGCCTCGCCGCGCTGGGCGCCGCCGCCTGGGGCGCGCGCGCCCTGCCCGCGGGCCCGGCCCGCAACGCGGTGCTGGCGCTGGGCGCGACGGTCGCGCTGCAATACAGCCTCGGCGTCGCCACGCTGCTGATGGTGGTGCCGGTCTGGCTCGGCACGCTGCACCAGACGGTCGCCGTCGGCGTGCTGACCGCGGCGCTGGTGGCGCTGCACGCGCTGCGCCCGCCGCGCACCGCCGCGCCGGTGGCGGCGCCGGGCACGGCCCCCGGGCCGGCCCCTGGGCCGGCCCCTGGGCCGGCCCCTGGACCGGCCCCTGGACCGGCCCCTGGACCGGCCGCGCAGGCGGCGCGGTGAGCGGCGCGGGCGGCGGCCCCGGCGACCCGTCCGGCCCCGGGCCGGGCGGCCCGGCCGGTGCCCCGCCCGGCACCGCGCCCGGCCCTGCGCCCGGCGCCGCGCCGGCCGCGTTGGCGGAGCCCTGGCTGGCCGCGCTCCGCGCCCTGCCCCATCCGGTGCTGGTGGCCGATGCCGCGGCGCGGGTGGCGCTGGCCAATCCGGCGATGCTCGCCATGCTCGAGCTGGCGCCCGGCCTGGCGCTGGAGGGGCGGCCGATGGCGGAGGTGTTCCGCCTGCTCGCCTTCCGCGGCCTGTACGGCCCCGGCGATCCGGAGGAGCTGGCCCACGCCGCCGCCGCGATCGACCGCAGCCTGCCGCAGCGGCGCAGCCTGCGCACCGAGGATGGCCGCTGGTTCGACATCGCCTGCAACCCGCTGCCGGGCGGCGGCTGGGTCAGCCTGGCCACCGAGCAGACCGCGCCGCGCCGGCAGGAGGCCGCGCTGCTGGCCCGGCTGCGCGAGCTGCACGAGGCGCTGCACCGCCTGCCCGCCGGCTTCGGCCTGTACGACCCCGAGCACCGGCTGCGGCTGTTCAACAACACCTATGAGCGGCTGCTGCTGCTGCCGCCCGGCACGCTGCGCGCCGGGCTGGGCCTCGCCGAGGTGGTCGGGCTGATCCAGCGCCACCAGCCGATGGGGCCGGGCGATCTGGAGGTCTTCGCCGCCCGGCTGGGCTTCGACCGCCGCCACCGGCATGAGGGCATGCGCCAGCGCCAGGATGGCCGCACCATCCGCTTCGTCAGCATCCCGATGCCCGAGGGCGGCTTCCTGGTGACGCTCGAGGACGTCACCTCGCTGCGCGAGGCGGAGAACGAGGCGAAGCGCCGCGCCGCCCTGCTGGACGGGGTGCTCTCGGCGCTGCCGCATGGCGTCTGCGTCTATGGGCCGGACCAGCGGCTGCGCCTGGTCAACGCCGCTTATGCGCGGCTGATGCCGGAATCGGCGCCGCGGCCCGGCGACCATCTGCGCGAGCTGTGCCGCCGCGCCATGGACGGCTTCGCCGATGACGAGGCGCTGGAGGCGATTTATCGCCGGCAATTCGAATTCGACCGTCCCGCCTACAAGCGGGTGCGGCATGATGGCACCGCGATCACCGGTCGCACCGCGCCATTGCCGGATGGGGGGCATATCTCCGTGGTCAGCGACATCACCGCCCTGCACCAGGCCGAGGAGGCCGCGCGACAGCGCGCCGCGCTGCTGCAGGCCATGGTGGATTCCATGCGCCAGGGCGTCTGCCTGTTCGACCGCGAGCACCGCGTGGTCGTCGCCAATGCGCTCGCCGCCCGCATGACCGGGCTGGAGCCGGAGGAGATGGCCCCCGGCACGCCGCTGCAGACGCTGCGCCGCCTGCAATATGAGCGCGGCGAATACGGCCATGGCGACCAGGCGCTGCAGTATTACGAGGAGATCAGCCTGGAGCCCGGGCTGAAGCTCGACCATTTCCTGCGCACCCGGCCGAATGGCCAGGTGATCGAGATGAGCACCGACCCGACGCCGGATGGCGGCCATGTGCGGGTCTATGCCGATGTCACCGAGGAGCGCCGGGCGCGGACCGAGCTGGAGCGCGCCCGCGCCACGGCGGAGGACGCCAACGCCGCCAAGAACCGCTTCCTGGCGACGATGAGCCATGAGCTGCGCACGCCGCTGAACGCGGTGATCGGCTTCTCGGAGGCGCTGGCCGCCGATCCCGGCGGGCCGCATGTCGCCGAATTCGCCACCGCCATCCATGATGCCGGCCGGCACCTGCTGGCGCTGATCGACGAGATCCTGGAGGTGGCCAAGGCCGGCGCCGGCACGGTGCGGGTGGAGACCCGCGCCCTCTACCTGCCGAGCGTGCTGGAAGGCGCGGTGCGGCTGATGCGGCAGAGCGCCGAGGCCGCCGGCGTCAGCCTGGTCCTGGCGCCGCTGCCGGCCGGCCTGCCGCGCGCCCGGGCCGAGGAGCGGCGGCTGCGCCAGGTGCTGCTGAACCTGCTGTCCAACGCGGTGAAATTCACCCCCGCCGGCGGCCAGGTGTCGCTGGAGGCCGAGGCGCTGCCCGGCGACGGGGTCGAGATCCGCGTGCGCGACAGCGGCATCGGCATCGAGCCCGACCAGGTCGAGCGCGCCTTCGAGCCCTTCGTGCAGCTGGAAACCAGCCATGCGCGGCGCTATGGCGGCTCCGGCCTCGGCCTCTATCTGGCGCGCGCCCTGGCGCAATCCATGGGCGCGACCCTGACGCTGGAGAGCCGGCGCGGCGAGGGAACCCTGGCGCGGCTGCGCCTGGCCCCCGCCCTGTCCCCTGTCACCCCCTACGCGGAGCCGACGGCATGAGCGCGCTGGAAACCACCGACCGTCTGTTCTACCGCGAGCTGGCCCCGGAGCAGGCCACCGCCCGGCTGCGCGAGGCGCTGTCGGGGGCCGAGGATGGCGAGCTGTTCCTGGAATACACCGAGAGCGAGGCGATCAGCCTCGATGATGGCCGCATCCGCAGCGCCAGCTTCGACGCCAGCCGCGGCTTCGGCCTGCGCGCCGTCGCCGGCGAGGCCGCCGGCTACGCCCATGGCGGCGAGATCACCGAGGCCGCGCTGGCGCGCGCTGCCGCCACGGTGCGCGCCGTCTCGGCCGGGCGCTCCGGCACGCTGCAGGCGGCGCCGCGCGCCACCAATGCGCGGCTCTACGCCCCGGACAACCCGCTCTCGGCGATGGAGTTCCCGGCCAAGACCGCGCTGCTGGCCGAGATCGACGCCTATGCCCGCGCCCGCGACCCGCGGGTGACGCAGGTGATGGCCAGCCTCTCCGGCACCTGGCAGGCGGTGCAGATCCTGCGCGCCGATGGCAGCCGGGTGGCCGATCTCCGCCCGCTGGTGCGGCTGAACGTCACCGTCGTGGTCGAGCAGAATGGCCGGCGGGAGAGCGGCAGCCACGGCATGGGCGGCCGGCACGATTATGCCCGCATCATCGGCGCCGCCAGCTGGCAGGGCGCGGTGGAGGAGGCGCTGCGCCAGGCGCTGCTGAACCTCGACGCCATTCCCGCCCCGGCCGGGGAGATGGAGGTGGTGCTCGGCCCCGGCTGGCCCGGCATCCTGCTGCATGAGGCGATCGGCCACGGGCTGGAGGGGGATTTCAACCGCAAGAAGACCTCGGCCTTCGCCGGCCTGCTGGGCAGCCGCATCGCCGCCCCCGGTGTCACCGTGGTCGATGACGGCACCATCCCCGACCGCCGCGGCAGCCTGACGGTGGATGATGAGGGCACGCCGTCGGGCCGCACCACGCTGATCGAGGACGGCATCCTGGTGGGCTTCCTGCAGGACCGGCAGAACGCCCGGCTGATGAACGTCGCCGCCACCGGCAATGGCCGCCGCCAGAGCCATGCCCATGCGCCGATGCCGCGCATGACCAACACCGTCATGCTGGGCGGCGCGCACCACCCGGAGGAGATCCTGCGCAGCGTGAAGCGCGGCATCCTGGGCGTGAATTTCGGCGGCGGGCAGGTGGACATCACCAGCGGCAAATTCGTCTTCTCGATGTCCGAGGCTTATCTGGTCGAGGATGGCCGGATCGGCGCGCCGGTGAAGGGCGCCATGCTGATCGGCAACGGGCCGGAGGCGCTGACCCGCGTCAGCATGATCGGCAATGACATGGCGCTGGACCCCGGCATCGGCACCTGTGGCAAGCAGGGCCAGGGCGTGCCGGTGGGGGTCGGCCAGCCGACGCTGAAGATGACCGGCCTGACCATCGGCGGCACCGCCGTATGATCCGCCCCGCCCGCCCGGCCGAGGCCGCTGCCCTGGCCGCGCTGGCGGAACGCGCCTACGCGCTCTACGTGCCCATCATCGGCCGCCGCCCGGCGCCGATGGACGATGACTACGCCGCGCGCATCGCCGCCGGCGAGGCCTGGGTGTGGGACGAGCAGGGCGGCATCGCCGGCCTGCTGGTGCTGGAGCGGCACCCGGATCATCTCTGGCTGGACAACATCGCGGTGGCGCCGGAGGCCCAGGGGCGCGGCCTGGGGCGGCGGCTGATCCGCTTCGCGGTGGAGCAGGCGCAGCGCATCGGCCTGCCGGAGCTGCGGCTGCTGACCAATGCGGCGATGGCGGGAAACCTGGCGCTCTATCCGCGGCTCGGCTTCACCGAGGTGGAGCGGAGGCATGACGAGGGCTTCGACCGGGTGTTCTTCCAGGCAAGACTGGAAGATATCAAAGCCTAAAATCTTCTTTTTCTGAATAAAAAGAAGCTTTCTTTCAGTTTGGCGCCCCGCATCAGGCCATAAGCGGGACGCCATCTGAAAGAAGTTTTTTGGTTCTTTTTTCCAAAAAAGAACCCTTTTCTTAGCTGTCCTTCTTCCCCTGATGATCCCGCACCTGCTGCGACACGCTGCCCACCTGGCGCGGGTCGATGGTGCCCTGCACCGCCTGGCTTTCCACCGGGTTCATGCCCAGCCGCGCGGTGCGGCGGCTGGGGTGACGGTGGACCCGCGCGGCGCGCTTCAGCGCCAAAGCGCGGCGGGCATTCTCGCCCTGGCTCTCCGGCTCCGGCGCCACGTTCTGGCGCGACAGCTCCTTGTTCACCCGCTTCAGCGCCGAGGCGAAGACCTGCTTCTTGCGGGTCAACCCGTCGGGCGCGACCTCCGGGTTGGCGCCGCGCGGCTCGGCCTTGCCGCGCTGGGCGCGGCGGCGCTCCCGCGCCACATCGCGGGCCTTGCCGCGATAATCGCGCAGCAGCCGCGCCAGCTCGACCAGCGCGGGCCGCTCCAGCCCGCACAGCGCCGGATAATGGCTGCGCGACACCGCCTCGAATTCCGGAGCGGTCAGCAGGCGGCGCTCGGTGGCGATGGGCTGGCTCATGCGTGTCTCCTCTTTCCGTGACCGGCAAAGATGACAACGCGTTCATCTTCGGCAGGGTTGCCCGGCAGGGGAGACCCCGCCGGGCGGCCGGCCTCAGGCGCCGCCAGCGCGCCGCCTGGCGCGGCGGGAGAGGAGGTTCAGCGCCTCCACCAGGGTGGAGAAGGCCATGGCGGCGTAGACATAGCCCTTCGGCACATGCGCGCCGAAGCCCTCGGCGATCAGCGTCATGCCGATCATCATCAGGAAGCCCAGCGCCAGCATGACGACGGTGGGGTTGGCCTTGATGAAATTCGCCAGCGGATCGGCGGCCAGCAGCATCACGGTCACCGCGGCGAGGACGGCGATCACCATGATCGGCACATGCTCGGTCATGCCGACGGCGGTGATGATGCTGTCGATCGAGAAGACCAGGTCGAGGATCAGGATCTGCACGATGGCGCTGGAGAAGGTCAGCCCGGCCTTGCCGGCGAACATGTCGCCCTCGGCCGGCGGGTCCACATTGTGGTGGATCTCCTTCGTCGCCTTCCAGACCAGGAACAGGCCGCCGGCGATCAGGATCAGGTCACGCCAGGAGAAGGCATGGCCGAACACCGTGAAGACCGGCGCGGTCAGCTTCACGATGATGGCCACGGTGCCGAGCAGCGCCAGCCGCAGCACGAGCGCGAGCCCGATGCCGATGCGCCGGGCGCGCGCCTGGTGCTCGACCGGCAGCTTGTTGGTGATGATCGAGATGAAGATCAGATTGTCGATGCCGAGCACCACCTCCATGGCGACGAGGGTGGCGAGCGCGACCCAGGCGGCCGGGTCGGCGGCCAGGGCGAGGAGCTGATCCATCAGGGTCGGTGACCTTGGGTGGGAGGGACGAAAACCCGGACCGCCGCCGGCAGCAGCCGGAAGCGGGCCGGGGTGTGGGTGTTGATCTCCCCATCGGTGTTCACCGGCATGCGGCGCCGCGTCACCACCGCGCAGGCGGTGGTGGGGAAGGCGCGCACATCGCGCCACTGCCCCTGCGTGCCGCGCCGCAGCGCCGGCAGCAGCGCCAGCAGCCGCCACCAATGGTCGATCTCCAGGCTGTAGACGTCGAGCTTGCCGTCATCCGGGCGCGCGGTGCTCTCCACGGTCATGCCGCCACCATAATGGCGGCCATTGCCGACCGAGACCTGAATTGTCCGTATGCGCTCGGTCACGCCGTCATGTTCGAGCCAGGCGGTGAAGGGGCGCGCCTGGCGCAGCAGGCGGAAGGCCGCCAGCGCGTAGCCCAGCCTGCCCCAACGCTTCTTCTCGTCGCGCCCCAGGCGGCGCGCCAGCTCGGCGCTGAAGCCGATGCTGGCGACGTTGAAATAGGGCAGGCCATTGACCTCGCCGAGGTCGATCCTCCGCGTCTCGCCACCGGCGATGATGCGCGCCGCCTCCACCGGGTCGGGCGGGATGGCCAGGCTGCGCGCCAGGTCGTTGGCGGTGCCGAGCGGCAGGATGCCGAAGGGCAGGCCGGTCTGCATCAGCGCCGGGGCGGCGGCGTTCAGCGTGCCATCCCCGCCGCCCAGGATGACGGCGGAGAAGCCCTCCGGCGCGCGGCGGGCGATCACCGCCGCGGCGCGCTCCTCCGGCGTGCAGCGATGCTCCTCCAGCCGCCAGCCGGCCTGGCGCAGCACATCCAGCGCCGCGTCGATGGCGGCACCGCCATTGCGCGCCTGGCGGTTGACGATGACGAGCGCATAAGGCGCCGCGGCCCCGGCCATGCCTGATCCTTTCTGCCGGGACGCCGGGCCGTGCCACGGCCCCGCCCCCGGTCGTTCCGGCGCAGAACGCGCCAGGGGCCGCGCGGGATGCGCGGTTGCAACCCTGCGCGCGCAGGGGCGTCCTGTGCTGGACGGCCAGGGTTCCGCCCCAGGGTCCCGCCCCAGGGTCCCCCCTGGCCGCCGAAGGAGGATGCCATGGATTGGCGCGACAGGCTGCGCGGTTTCAGCTGGGCCCAGTTCGTCATGCTGGCGGCGCTGCTGGGCTGCGCCGGCTCGCTGCTCGGCTTCGCCGCCCTGGTGGACCAGACCTTCAAGGGCGACACCCACGCCTTCGACGAGGCGGTGCTGCTGGCGCTGCGCAACCCGGCCGATGCCGCCGACCCGATCGGGCCCTTCTGGCTCGAGATCATGATGCGCGACTTCACCAGCCTGGGCAGCCATGCGGTGCTGCTGCTGATCGGGCTGCTGGCGCTGGGCTATATCCTGCTGCTGCGCAAGCCGCTCTCGGCCCTGCTGCTGGCGCTGTCCTTCGGCGGCGCCATGGCGCTGAACGGGCTGCTGAAGCAGGGTTTCGACCGGCCGCGGCCGGAGCTGGTGTCGCATCTGGTCGAGGTGCACACGGCCAGCTTCCCCTCCGGCCACGCCATGCTCTCCGCCGCCTGCTACCTGACGCTGGGCACGCTGCTGGCCGGTGTCACGCCGCGGCGGCGGCTGAAGCTCTATATCATGGGGGCGGCGATGCTGCTGACCCTGCTGGTGGGCGGCAGCCGCGTCTATCTCGGCGTGCACTGGCCGACCGATGTGCTGGCCGGCTGGTGCCTGGGCGCCGCCTGGGCGATGGGCTGCTGGATGGCGCTGCGGCTGTGGCTGTCGCTGCGGGCCCGCCGCGCCGCCGGCGCGGAGCCGCCGCCCCATGCCGGCTGAGGCGCCGCGCCTCTTCTTCACCGCCGACACGCATTTCGGCCATGGCGGAGCGCGCGGCCTGTATCGCCGCCCCTTCGCCTCGGTGGCGGAGATGGATGCGGCGATGCTGGAGCGCTGGAACGCCACGGTCGCGCCGCAGGACGAGGTCTGGCATCTGGGCGATGTCGCGCTCGGCCCGAAGCCCGCGGCCCTGGCGGCGCTGCTGGGCCGGCTGCACGGGCGCAAGCACCTGGTCACCGGCAACAATGACGGCCCCGCCACCCGCGCCTGGCCCGGCTGGGCCAGCGTGCGGGACTATGCCGAGATCGTGGTGGAGGGCCGCAGCCTGGTGCTGTGCCACTACCCCTTCCGCAGCTGGCGCGACATGGGCAGGGGCGGGATCAACCTGCACGGCCACAGCCATGGGCGGCTGAAGCCGCTGGCGCGGCAATGCGATGTCGGCGTGGATGCCTGGGATTTCCGGCCGGTGACGCTGGCGGAGATCCTGGGCCGCCGGGCCGGCGGCCGCAGCCTGGGCTGACCCGCCCCCGGGCGGCGGGCAGGCTCTGGCAGCCTGCTGCCATGCCGCGGCTCTGCGCCCGGAAAAGCGCCCCGCCATCCCCTGGCGGGGCGTGCGGCCTCACGCGGCTTCGGCGGCCGGCAGGAGCGCCACGGCGCGCCCGGCCAGGCGGGTCCTGATCGCGGCCGGAAGCTGCCGGGCTGACTTCACCCGGGGCCTGTCCATCTCGCCGATGGGCGTCCCGGCTTCGCCGTACAGCGCGACATAGTCGGCGTGGTTGTCGAAGCGGGCGCGGCTGACATTGTCGACGAAGGTCTCGGCCGGCACGCCCTCGGCCAGGATCAGCGCGTGATCCTCGAGCTCGATGTGGAAATAGGTGAAGCACGGCGCCGGCCGGGCCACGCGGCAGATGGTGGTGCCATTGACCAGCGCATTGGCCTGGACCAGCAGGCCATCCATCGCCAGGGCGTGGTCGGGCGAGACGAACAGGTCGCGCTCCGGCACATTCTCGCCCAGCGCGCCGGCCTGGATCCGGATGGGGAAGTTGCGGACCGGATCGGCGAAGACGGTGGTGATGCTCTGGCAGCCGAGCCAGCGGATCGGGCGCGCCTCGCCGGTGGCGGTCGACACCATGTCGCCGATGGCTAGCGCCTCGATCGGCCGCGGGCCGGCCGGCGTGGCAATGGCGGTGCCGGCCAGGAAGCAGACGGTCATCGCCGCGGGGGTGACGGTGATGACGGTCCAGGAGGGCAGGCTGCCATCATCGGTCAGCAGGAACGCATAGGGATCGATCATGCCGAGCGAGTCCGACCCGGTGAGGCCCACCCAGCCGCCGCCATAGGTGCCCGCATATTCCAGGGCGTAGCCGCTCAGGTCGCCGGACTGGAAGGTGACCGTCTCGCCGGGGCTGAAACTGGTGTCCGCGCTGCCGTCGCTACCCTCGCCAGGCATTTCCCTGGCGTCACCGAACGTGAAGTATTCGCCCGTCGAACGGTCGAGGTAAACCTCGTAGTAATAGAGGGATGTATAGGACGCCATGGCTGTCTTCCTGTCTGCCGCGGCGTCCGCCCATCGCGATACAGCCACGCCTGCCAGGCAGCGGTATCACGACGGGATCATTTCGACAAACGACCCATTTCCAGGGCGCTTTCATCCGGGCCGCCGGGCGGCCCGGCCAGGCTCTCCGTCGCGCCTGTCGCTGAACGCCCTGCCGGGAATATGCCGGGTGAGGGGATCGAACCCCCGACCTTCGGTTTACAAAACCGCTGCACTACCGCTGTGCTAACCCGGCCCAGGCCCTGATCCGCAGAGCGGACCAACCCTCGCGGCGCCCTGCCCCCGCCCCGCTGTGCCGGCCTTTGTGCCGGCCGGCGGGATCGGAGCCGGGCGCGCCGCCCGGCCACACGGACCGGACCTGTCGGAGATGCCGTGCAGCCGCGAAAAAGTCCAGAGCCTGCCACAGGCGCGGCGGCGCGGCCCGGCCGGCGCCTCAGCCCCCGGCCTGTGCCTCCACCCGCTCGCAATAGCGCCGCACCGCGCCATAGCATTCGCAGGCCACCGCCTCGAGCCCGGCGCGGTCGGTGATGGTCATCTGGCCGCGCTCATAGCGGATCAGCCCGGCCTGCTGGAACAGCCGCGCCGCCACGGTGACGCCGGGGCGGTGGACGCACAGCATCATCGCCAGGAATTCCTGCGTCATCGGGAAATCGTCGCTGCCGGCCCGGTCATGCGCCATCAGCAGCCAGCGCGCCAGGCGCTGGTCCAGCGCGTGATGCCCGTTGCAGGCGGCGGTCTGCGTCACCTGCTGGTGGAAGGTCAGCATGGCGCGCAGCAGCGCCGGGCGCAGCGTCGGGCTGTCCTCCAGCGCCGCGCCCAGATCCGCGGCGCCCAGCAGCATCGGCCCCGGCGCCTGCACCATGGATTCCACCGCGCTGATGTCGCTGCCGAGCAGCAGCGGCAGCCCCACCATGCCCTCGAACCCGACCATGCCGACCTCGGCCGATTTGCCATCGGCCAGCAGCACCACCATCGAGGCCCAGCCGCCTTCAGGAAAATGCACCGCGGTGATCGGCGCCTCGGGCTGCAGCAGCAAATGCCGCAGCTTGTACTCCACCGGCTCCAGCTTCGGCCAAAGCCGCGCCAGGTCGGCGGGCGGCAGGCTGGCCAGCAGGCGGTTGCGCGGCGGCGGGGGGGAGGCGGGGGCCGAGGCCATGGCGGCGGATCCTGGACGGAGAACCGGCGAAAGCCCTGTCCTCTTCCAGCCACCCGCGCCGGGAAACCCTGCGGGTGATACGCCCGAGATGGGGCCGCCGCGCCGCCACGGCAAGCCTGGCCGTGGACGGCGCAACCCCGCCGGGACCGGCAGGGCAGGCCTGGGCTGTGCCGGCCCCCTGCGCGGGCGGCCATCACATGCGCGTGCGGGGGCCGCCCGGCCGCTTCGTTTCCACAAGGCTGTGTATGGCAGCGGACAGAACGGCCCGCATTGTTGCTGGCAAAAAAACGCCTGCTTTCGGTGCAGCGAGGAACGCGACCAGTGACTCTATCAGGGGAGGGGGCGGGCCAGCCCGGCGGTGGCCGGGCCGGGTCCGCGGCCAGGCGCCCGCTTCGCGTGCAGGAGACGGAACAGCAGGCCCTCCGCGCCGCCGCCGCGCGGTTGCGGCAGGTGCTGGATGGCGCGACGCATTACGCCATCATCACCCTCGACCTCGAAGGCCGGGTGACCGGCTGGAACCAGGGCGCCCGCGCCATCCTGGGCTATGAGGAGGCGGAGATCCTGGGCCGCTCGGGCGAGCTGTTCTTCACCGCCGAGGATCGCGCCGCCGGGGTCTTCCTGCGCGAATTGTGCCGCGCCATGGAGGAGGGCCGCGCGGTCAATGAGCGTTGGCATCTGCGGCGCGACGGCAGCCGCTTCTGGGCCAGCGGGCTGATGATGCGGCTTGATGCCGGCGGCCGGCCGGACGGCTTCCTGAACCTGCTGCGCGACCACACCGAGGCGCATGCCGAGGCGGAGCGCCGCGCCTTGCTGGTGGCCGAGGCCGGGCACCGCATCAAGAACCTGCTGGCGGCGGTGCAGGCGGTGGCGGCGCAGACGCTGCGCCAGGCCGGGGTCCCCATGGTGGTGCAGCGGGCGCTGGAGCAGCGGCTGCTGGCGCTGGCCGATGCGCAGACCCTGCTGGTCGGCGAGGGCGGCGACGGCGCGCCGCTGGCGGCGCTCGTGCAGCGCGCCCTCGCCCCCTATGACGGGCCGGGCCGGGTGGCGATGGACGGCCCGCCGCTGCGCCTGCCGGCGCCGCTGGTGCAGATGCTGCACCTGGCCCTGCACGAGCTGGCGACCAACGCCGCGAAACATGGCGCGCTGTCGGTGCCGGCGGGCAGTGTCGAGGTCGCCTGGCATCTGCAGCAGGCGGCGGATGGCGCGCGGCATCTGGCCATCCTGTGGCGCGAGCGCGGCGGCCCGCCGCTGCAGCGCCCCTGGCGGCGCGGCTTCGGCTCGCAGCTGCTGGAGCGCGAGCTGGCGCCGCGGCTGGAGGGCACGGTCACGCTGGACTACCGGCCGGAGGGGCTGGAATGCCGCATCCGCCTGCCCTTCCGCGCCGCCCCCGGCGGCTGAGCGGCCGCCCGCCGCGCCCGGCCCCAGCCCCGCATGACAAGGGCCCCGCCGGAAACCGGCGGGGCCCTGTGCGGGACTCAGGGAGAGGAGGCCAGGGCGGAGCCGGCGGGGGGCGCCGGGATCAGGCTTCCGCCCTCAGCGATCAGCCACCCACCGGGCCGGTGCCGAAGCCGCCGAAGGCATTGGCCGAATTGCCGACCGCGTTCGGCAGGTGGCCCATCTCATGCGCCAGGGTGGTGGGCACCCGGGCCGCCAGCGGGCTGCCATCGGCCTCGGCCGAATTGCCGACCGAATCCGGGATGCCGGCCATCTCGCGCGGCTGGGTCACCTGCATGGAATAGGCGCCGGGGCTGCTGGTGGCGCCATTGTTGGCATTCTCGGCCAGGTCGCGCGCCTGGGCGCCACCGGGCAGGGCGAAGGCCAGGCCGGCGGCCAGCGCCAGCGCGGAGAGGGACAGGGAAGCAGCCTTGGTCTGGGCCATGATACGGTTCTTTCGTAAGGTGGTGCGGCGCCGGGCGCCGCGTTGAGCGTGCAGATGGGCGCTAAACCCATCAGGGGTAAGCTGGGTTTTGCGATAATGAGTATCGGCGCAGGTGATGGATGAACGACCCTCTGACCCTGGATCAGCTGCGGGTGCTGGTGACGGTGGCCGATGCCGGCGGCTTCTCGGCCGCGGCGCGCCGGCTTGGCCGCGCCCAGTCGGCGGTCAGCCAGAGCATCCAGGCGCTGGAGGGACATCTGCGGCTGAAGCTGTTCGACCGCCGCACCAAGCTGCCGCGCCTGACCGAGCCCGGCCGCGCCATGCTGGAGGAGGCGCGCCGCCTGCTGAAATCGGCCGAGCTGCTGCGCGCCCGCGCCGACAGCATCGCCGGCGGGCTGGAGCCGGAACTGACCATCGCCGTCAACCCGCTGCTGCCCCTGCCCCCGGCGCTGACCGCGCTGCGCGCGCTGGGCAGCGAATTCCCGCAGCTGCCCGTCACCCTGCTGACCGAGGGCATCGACGCGCCGGAGCGGCATCTGCGCGACGGCACGGTGCAGATGGCCATCTACCCGATGGAGCGGCCGGGGGTGACCGACCTCGAGGCCACGCTGCTGATGGAGGTGAGGCTGGTGCCGGTGGTGGCGCAGGGCCATCCGCTCTCCGAACTGCCCTCGCCGCTGCCGCGCGCGACGCTGGCCGAGCATGTGCAGCTGGTGCTGACCGATGGCTCGCCGCGCGGCGATGCCGAGCGCGGCGTGCTGAGCCCGCGCACCTGGCGTTTCGCCGATCTCAACACGCGGCTGCATTTCCTGCTGGCCGGCTTCGGCTGGTGCAACATGCCCGAGCATATGGTGGCGCGGCTGATCGCCGAGGGCCGGCTCTGCCGGCTGCGGCTGGAGGAGCAGGAGGGCTTCACCCTGCCGCTGCACCTGGTGCATGAGCGCGGCCGGCCGCCGGGCCTGGCCGGGCGCTGGCTGACGGCGCGGCTGCGCCAGGCGCTGGAGGAATGGTCGCCGCCCAGCGCCGGCTGAGCCGGGGGGCGCGCCCCGGAGGCGGGGCGGAGGGCAGGCTGCGAAAAGGCCGGCGGATCGCTCCGCCGGCCTGTTTCATGTCCGATCCGGGGCGGCGTGGGCCGCCCGGGAAGCGAGCCGGGCGTTAGCCGCCCACCGAGCCCGTGCCGAAGCCGCCAAAGGCGTTGGCCGAGTTGCCGACCGGGTTCGCCAGGTGGCGGCCCTCATGCGCCAGGGTGGTGCGCACCGGCGTCGCCAGCGGGTTGCCATCGGCCTGGGCGTTGTTGCCCACCGCCTCCGGCAGGCCCATGCCCTCGCGCGGCTGCGTCACCTGCATGGCATAGGCGGCCGGGCTGCTGGTGGCGCCGTTATTGGCGTTCTCCGCCAGGTCGCGGGCGGCGGCGATGCCGGGCAGAGCCATGGCCAGGCCGGCGGCGAGGGTCAGGGCGCGGAAGGCGTTCAGCTTGGTCATGGTCGTTCTCCTGTGTCTCGGTGGCGGGGGTGTCCCGCCGTCGAAGACACAGATAGGCGCTTGACCCATCTTTTCGAAGCTTGGATTTCGAATGGCTATCATCAGCCAGGATGATGAAACCCCGCCGCGCCCCGCCCCCTTCTCAGCCGGGCAGGCCGATGGTCTGGATCACCTCGAACCCCTCGAATTGCGGCGGGCCGAGATAGAGCGGCTTGCTCGACCCGGCGCCGCGATGCGCCGCGCGGAACGCCTCGGACTGGGTCCAGGCCTCGAAATCCGCCTTGCTGCGCCAGATGGTGTGGGAGGCGTAGAGCGTGTGATCCTCCCGCGCCGGGCCGCGCAGCAGATGGAACTCGACGAAGCCGGGCACCGTGTGCAGATGCGAATCCCGGCTCTTCCACACCTGCTCGAACTCCGCCTCGGCCCCTTGCGCGACCTGGAAGCGGTTCATGGCGATGAACATGGGCATCTCCCTGCTGGATGCCCAGAGGATAGGGTGCCGGCGGGTTTTTGCGAGGGATTCTCAACAGCGGGGCAGCAGGACCGGCCCTTGACCTTATCGGTCCTCCAGCTCAAGGCGCTGGTCAAGGAAGGAATTTTCGTACCAGGGAGACAGCTTCCGAGGATGTCCCTGGGAAAAGACGGTAGCAAACAGCTGCCGCCGCTGAAGCTGGTGGCTGTCTTGTCCTGGCTTGCGGCAACGGCGCGCCGATAATTGGCGAGGCAATTCCATACTACTCTAAGCGGCGAATAGAGGATACGATTTCCTTGCCCTCCTGATAGATGACATCAAGATGGATGGTGACTGGTGTGTCTTGGAAGGATTTAGAAAAGGTGGGATGCAACAGTGCAACTGAGGCAGCAATTAGCAGCTTAGCGAACACCCTGCGCTTGTATGCTGAAGCTAACCTGCGTTTTGGTGAACTGATCTGGATCGATCATGAGGAGGCCATCAATAATCTGGACCGCGCCTTCGAAGCGAAACTAGAGGCATTTCATACCCTATACGATGTTTCAAAGTCAATATTCCCCTATTTTGATCACGGCGATACATCGCTACTGATTGCCGTACGCAACGCGATTCATCATCGCAATCATCCACTTTTCCGCAGCCTCTATTCGCGGATTTTCCTTGACGGGCCATCGCGCTGGCTTGGTGCTTCTTTTCTTCTAGCAGCGCATCCGACACTTCACGGGGCGTCCATTCGCATGAACCATTTCATCAAATTGGACGACCTCGACATGCGGCTTGATCCGAAGCTCGCATCTCCATATCTGGACAATTTTCTAAGCGCGGACAGAGCGGAGCAGAGATTTACGCTGATTGAGCGTCAGCTTGGACTTACAGCAATCCGCCGAATGGGCGCGATCGAGCGCTATCCCAAAGACCAAATTTACCTGGATATGGTCCCGATTTTCACCTCTGCCATATGCCGGGTTTTTAAAGCGATGAAGGCGGCTGACGTGGCATTCAAGGGATACGATGCACGCACCTATGAGAAGCTCTTTACCTCAGAGATCGTGGTTGACCTCAGCAGTCCTACGTTCACCTCGTCGCGGATTGGGGGCTAATCATAGATCATCTAACAGGCTTTCGCTCGCCACCTTTCATTTACAAGACATTCGTCTGTGGCTGTCTCGCGGGGGCAGCCACAGATTCCTCCCCGCTATAACGCTGGCTTGGTTGAAGTCATTGCTGAGCTAAGGACCCTCTACGCAGAAAACCGTCGCATTATTGAAGACGTCTTGATATTATCGGTTGCCTTCAAATAAAAGGCACACTTCTCTTCCTGCACGTGCTTCGCCATATTAGCGCATCAGGTCTTGAGGCGCTTGCTGACTTCTCAGTCCGAGCGGCAGCCCCACCCCATCAAGACATCTGTGTAGTGTATTTGTGCCTCTACTATCCAAGTGCGCCAGCTTAGGCGTCCGGCATGTCCCTAGAACAGCCCGGCGAAGGGCAGGATGGTGATGCGCTCGCCCGGCGCCACCCCGGTCGAATCCTCCGGCAGCTCGGCGAAGGCGTCGCTGCCGGTCAGCGAGGAGAGCAGCCCCGCCCCCTCCCGCGGATATTTGGCGGCCAGCGGCAGCCCGCCCTCCCCCGCCGGCGCCAGCCGCACCCGCACATATTCCCGCCGCCCCGCCTTCTTGCGATAGGCGAAGCCCGCCTCCGCCACGAAGCGCGGCAGCGGCGCCGGCGAGGCGCCGCAGAGCTGCAGCACCAGCGGCCGCGCCAGATGCAGGAAGGTGACGAAGCTGGCCACCGGATTGCCCGGCAGCCCCAGCACCGGCGTGCCGCCAATGACGCCGAGCGCCGCCGGCCGCCCCGGCTTCAGCGCCAGCCGCCAGAACACCAGGCTGCCCGCCGCCTGGATGGCGGCGCGCACATGGTCCTCCTCCCCGGCCGAGACGCCGCCCGAACTCAGCAGCATGTCGTGCTCGGCCGCCGCCGCGCGCAGCGCCGCATCGGTGACACCGGCACGGTCGGGCAGGATGCCGAGATCCACCGCCTCCACCGGCAGGGCGCCCAGCAGCGCCAGCAGCGAGAAGCGGTTGCTGTCATAGGTCTGCGCCGGCCCGAGCTTCGTGCCCGGCGCCGCCAGCTCATCCCCCGTGCTGAACACGCCGATGCGCGGCCGCCGCCGCACACTCAGCGCGGCCTGGCCCAGGGCGGCGGCCAGGCCGATGGCCGGCGCGTCCAGCACCCGCCCCGCCGGCAGGGCCAGCGCGCCCTCCGCCACATCCTCCCCCGCCGGGCGGCAATTGGCGCCATGCTTCAGGCCGGGGGGGAGCAGCAGGACAGCATCATCCAGCCGCGCATCCTCCTGCATCATCACCGTATCCGCACCGGGCGGCATCGGCGCGCCGGTCAGGATGCGGCAGGCGGTGCCGGGGGGCAGCGGCGCGGACGCCGCCTGGCCGGCCGCCAGCCGGAAGGCCAGGCGCAGCCTTGTCTCGCCGGCCGGGTCGAGATCGGCATGGCGGAAGGCATAGCCATCCACCGCGCTGTTGAAGAAGGGCGGCAGGGGCTGCGGGGCGCGCAGATCCTCGGCCAGGATGCGGCCGCGCGCGGCGGCGAGCGCCACCCTCTCCGACCCCGGCAGGGGCGGCACCCGCTCGGCGATCAGCGCCGCCGCGGCCTCCACCGAGAGCAGCGCGCCGCCAAAGGCGAAGCAATCATCGCTCAGCTGGGCCATGGCGCCGCATGCTCCAGCACCAGGGCGCCGATGCCCGGGATGTCGTCGAGGCCGGCCCGCGGCAATCCGCCGGGCGGCGGCGCATCGGCGGCCACGGCGCGGATCGCCGCATCCTCCGGATGCAGCCAGGGCTTGCCATTGGCGGCGCGGAACACCTCCAGCTTCGGATGCGTGTCGCGCTTGAAGCCCTCGACGATCACCAGATCGACGGGGGAGAGATGGGTCAGCAAGTCCGACAGCGTCGGTTCGGGGGCGCCGCGCAGCTCGGTCATCAGCGCCCAGCGATTCGCCGAGGACACCAGCACCTGATGCGCGCCCGCCTGCCGGTGCGCATGGCTGTCCTTGCCGGGCTGGTCCACATCGAAGCGATGATGCGCGTGCTTCAGGGTGGAGACGCGCAAACCCTGCGCAATCAGCCAGGGCAGCAGGCGGGTCAGCAGGGTTGTCTTGCCGGCACCGCTCCAGCCGGCCAATCCGATCACGCGCATCGGGGCACCTTATCGGGCGGAGGCGATAAAAAAAGGCCGGGGGAATGAATTCCCCCGGACCCCCATCTTTTTTCCATCAGGCCGGCCGCCGCTGGCGGCCGGCAACTCAGTCGGCGCCGGCGGGGCTGGTGCCGGGCGGATGCGCCAGGCGGTGCGCCTTCTCCAGCTCCTGGTCGACCCACAGGCCATGATGCTCGCGCGCCCAGTTGTAGTCGACCTGGCCGCTGCCCATCGCGTCGAAGGCGCCCTCCATGCCGATGGTGCCGATATAGATATGCGCCAGCATGGCGGCGACCATCACCAGCGCCAGCGCGCCATGCACCATGTGGCTGAGCTGCTGCCCGGCAATGTCGGTGACGGTGAAGGGGAAGACCAGCACATAGCCGCTGGCCGCGACCAGGCCGCCGCCCAGCACGGTCAGCCAGAACACGCCCTTCTGCCCGGCATTGAAGCGGCCCGCCTGCGGGTGCTTGTTGCCGATCAGCCCGCCGCCCTGCAGCACCCATTGCAGGTCCAGCCGGTTCGGGATGTTGTCCTTCGCCCAGAACAGCAGCAGCAGCACCAGGCCCAGCGTGAAGGGGAAGGCCAGGAAGTTGTGCGCCACCTTGCCCCACATCGACACGGCGGTGAACGCCTCCGGCCCGATCAGCGGCAGCAGCAGGTGCCGGCCGAAGGTCAGGTTCAGCCCGGACAGGCCCAGCACGATGAAGGTGCTGGCGGTCATCCAATGCGCCATGCGCTCGACGAAGGTGAAGCGCAGCATGGTGCGGCCGGACCAGCCATGCTGCAGCCGCATCTTGCCGCGCACCAGGTAGAACAGCGCCAGCACCGCCACCATGCCGAGGATGGCGACGGCGCCGATCCAGGCCAGGGTGCGGTTGTGGAAGTCGCGCCAGGCCCGGCCCTCGGGCTGGATCAGGTTGGCGGCCTTGGTGTCGGGAATGCTGACGCGGCCGGTGATGCGGCCGCCGGTCAGCGCCCGCTGCAGCTCCATCTCCTCGGCCGAGAGCTGGTTGCGGTCACCGAAGGGGGTCGGCGCCGGGATCGGCTGCACCGGGGCCGGCGCGGCGCTGGGCTGCGGCGCGGCCGGGCTGCCGGTGGGCGTGCCGGGCTCGGTGCTGTTCGGCATGGCGCGCTGCCGGTTCTCCCCGGCATTCTGCGTCTCCGGCACCGGGGCCTGCACCTCGGGCGCGCCGCGCGCCGGGCCGGCGCCATTGGCCTGGCCCTGCTGGCCCGGCGCCTCGGGCGTGGCCTGCTGCGCCGGGCTCTGCGCGAAAGCCCCAATCGGTGCCCCCAGCAGCGGCAGCGCCGCGGCGGCGGCGAACAGGATGGACCGCATGCTCACGCCTCCACCGTCTCGCGATAGGCGGTGCGCCAGCCCCAGGCGCCCGAGCCATAGCCGCGCTTCTGCACCCGCTCCCGGTAGATGCTGGCGATGATGTCGCCATCGCCGGCCAGCAGCGCCTTGGTCGAGCACATCTCGGCGCAGAGCGGCAGCTTGCCCTCGGCGATGCGGTTGGCGCCGTATTGCGCGTATTCCGCCGCCGTGTTGTCGGCCTGCGGGCCGCCGGCGCAGTAGGTGCACTTGTCCATCTTGCCGCGCCCGCCGAAATTGCCGACGCGCGGATATTGCGGCGCGCCGAAGGGGCAGGCGTAGAAGCAGTAGCCGCAGCCGATGCACAGATCCTTGTCGTGCAGCACGATGGCATCCGCCGTCGTGTAGAAGCACGAGACCGGGCAGACCGCGGCGCAGGGCGCGTCGGTGCAGTGCATGCAGGCCATGGAGATCGAGCGCTCCCCCGGCTTGCCGTCATTGATGGTGACGACGCGCCGGCGGTTGATGCCCCAGGGCACCTCATGCTCGTTCTTGCAGGCGGTGACGCAGGCGTTGCACTCGATGCAACGGTCGCTGTCACAGAGGAACTTCATACGGGCCATTGGTCTGGTTCCTCCCTGCTCAGGCCGCGCGGATCTGGCACAGCGTGACCTTGGTTTCCTGCATGAAGGTCACCGGGTCATAGCCGTAGGTGGTCAGCGTGTTGACGCTCTCGCCCAGCACGATCGGGTCGGTGCCGGCGGGATAATGCTTGCGGCGATCCTCGCCCATGTACCAGCCGCCGAAATGGAACGGCATGAAGGCGACGCCGCGGCCGACACGGTCGGTCACCAGCGCCTTCATGCGCGCCTTGGCGGAGTTCTCCGGCCCGTCCACCCAGACATACTGGCCGTCCTTGATGCCGCGATCGGCCGCGTCCGCCGTGTTGATCTCGACGAACATGTCCTGCTGCAGCTCGGCCAGCCAGCGGTTGGAGCGCGTCTCCTCGCCGCCGCCCTCATACTCGACCAGGCGGCCGGAGGTCAGCACGATCGGGAAGTCGCGCGCGACGGTGTTGCTGCGCGCCTGCACGCTCTTGCCCAGATGCGGCAGGCGGAAGCCGCGCCGGTCGTCCAGCGTCGGGTACTGCGCCAGCAGGTCGGTGCGCGGGGTGTAGATCGGCTCGCGATGCACCGGCACCGGGTCGGGCAGGTTCCAGGCATTCGCCCGCGCCTTGCCGTTCCCATAGGGGATGCAGCCATGGTTCAGCGCCACGCGGATGATGCCGAAGGAGAGGTCGGTCGCCCAGCTCACCCGGTCGACATTCTCGCCGCCGACGCGGGCGATGATCTCCTTCTC
Organism: Pseudoroseomonas cervicalis; assembly: GCF_030818485.1. Classification (NCBI taxonomy): domain Bacteria; kingdom Pseudomonadati; phylum Pseudomonadota; class Alphaproteobacteria; order Acetobacterales; family Roseomonadaceae; genus Roseomonas; species Teichococcus cervicalis. The sequence goes on from NZ_JAUTAJ010000004.1 coordinate 2,740,821, forward strand.
GCGGTCGGTCAGCTCGTCATACCAGCCGAGCCGCTTCAGCACCGCGACGGTGAATTCCGGATAGCCGTCCTGGATCTCGGAATCCTTGGAGTAGCTGCCCTCGGCCAGCAGGGTCTTGCCCTCGCGCTCCACGCCCCAGCGGGCGCGGAAGGTGCCGCCGCCTTCCTTCACATGCAGGTTGGTGTTGTAGAGGATATGCGTGCCCGGATGCTTCATCTCCGGCGTGCCCCAGCAGGGCCAGGGCAGGCCGTAATACTCGCCGGCGACCGGGGTGCCGGGCTTGCCGCGCAGCGTCACCAGGTCGAAATCCGCCTGGTGCTGCATGTGCAGCTTCAGCCGCTCCGGCGACTGGCCGGAATAGCCGGTGGAGATGGCGCCGCGATTGAATTCGCGGGTGATGCTCTCGGCGACCGGCGTCTTGCCGCGCACCTCGATCGTCTTGAACATCTCCTGCGCGAAGCCGAGCTTCTCCGCCAGGCGGTACATCAGCTCGTAATCGTTCTTCGATTCGAAGATCGGGTTGACGACCTGCTCGCCCCACTGGATGGAGCGGTTCGAGGCCGAGCGGCTGCCCGTCGCCTCGAACTGCGTGCACATCGGCAGCAGATAGGTGTTGTCGCGGCGGTTCGACATGCTGGCGAAGCTGGTCGGGTGCGGGTCGGCCACCACCAGCAGGTCCAGCTTCTCGAGGCCCTTCACCGCCTCCGGCATGCGGGTGACGGTGTTGCCGCCATGGCCCACCACCACCATCGCCTTCAGCGTGTCGGGCTGCTGCACCTGGTCCTTGGGCAGCAGCACGGCGTCGAACCAGCGCGTGGTCGGGATGCCCGGCGTCTCCATCAGCGCCTTGCTGGCGAAGCGGCCCATCATCCAGTTGTAGTCGACATCCCAGACCCGGCACCAATGGCGCCAGGCCGCCTCGTCCAGCCCGTAATAGGCCGGCAGGGTGGTGACATCGAGGCCGAAATCGGTCGCGCCCTGCACGTTGCAATGGCCGCGGAAGATGTTGGCGCCGGTGCCCGGCTTGCCGACATTGCCGGTGGCCAGCAGCAGGATTGAATAGGCGCGCACATTGGCGGTGCCGACCGTCTTCTGCGTCGCGCCCATGCACCAGATCAGCGTCGAGGGCTTCTGGGTGGCGAAGATCTGCGCCACCTTCTTCAGCTGCTCGCCCGGCACGCCGGTGACGCGCTCGACCTCGGCCGGGTTCCACTTGGCGACCTCGCGGCGGACATCATCCATGCCGTAGACGCGCTGGTTGATGAACTCCTTGTCCTCCCAGCCATTCTCGAAGATGTGCCAGAGCAGACCCCAGATGATGGGGATGTCGGTGCCCGGGCGGATGCGCACATATTCGGTGGCGTGGGCGGCGGTGCGGGTGAAGCGCGGATCGATGACGATCAGGTTCGCGCGGTTGATCTCCTTGCCCGACAGCACATGCTGCAGCGAGACCGGATGCGCCTCCGCCGGGTTGCCGCCCATGATGATCATGGAGCGGGCATTGCGGATGTCGTTGTAGCTGTTGGTCTGCGCGCCATAGCCCCAGGTGTTGGCGACACCCGCGACGGTGGTCGAGTGGCAGATGCGCGCCTGATGGTCCACCGTGTTGGTGCCCCAGAAGGCGGCGAACTTGCGGAACAGATAGGCGCCCTCGTTCGAGAATTTGGCGCTGCCCAGCCAGAACACCGAATCGGGGCCGGATTTCTGGCGGATATCGAGCAGCTTGTCGCCGATCTCGCTGATCGCCTGCTCCCAGGACAGGCGCTGCCACTGCCCGTTGACCATCTTCAGCGGGTATTTCAGGCGGCGGTCGCCATGCACCAGCTCGCGCACGCTGGCGCCCTTGGCGCAATGCGTGCCGCGGTTGATCGGGCTGTCCCAGGACGGCTCCTGGCCGACCCAGACGCCGTTCTGCACCTCGGCGGTGACGGTGCAGCCGACCGAGCAATGGGTGCAGATGTTCTTGATGCGCTGGATGGGCTGGCTGAAATCGGTGGGGCCGGCGGCGGCCGGGCGCGCCGCGGTCAGGCCAAGCCCGCCCATCGCGGCCAGGCCGGCGCCCGAGAGGCCCGCCTGGCGCAGGAAGGCGCGGCGGTCCAGCCCGCCGGAGGAGAGACCCTGATAGGCGGAGGACAGCCGCTGGCGGGCGGCCTTCCCGTCGCTGCGCTTGATCAGCATGGGGCGTTCCTTCCCTGGCGGCGTGTCAGTAGCGGTTGGTGCGGTAGAAGGCCTTGACGTGGTCGGTCTCGCGATAGCGCGCCGCCACCTTCTCGGCCTCGGTCTCCTTGCGCGGCCGCGGCTGCCCGGCCCCCTGGGCCGCGTTCTGGGCCACCGCCGGCGCGGCGGCCGCCGCGGCGGCGCCGCCCGCCAGGCCCAGCGCCTTCAGGAAGCCGCGCCGCTCCGACACCTTGCCATCATCCCGGTTGCTCATCGCCGCGTCCTTCTTCCTTGTTCTTTCAGCCAGTCATCATTGGAAATCGGTCTTCGCCGGACATCCCGCGCCACCCCGCCGCCCGGCGCGGCGGGAGGGCGCCTCAGGCCGGCAGCCCGGCCGCCACCGCCTCGACCTCGACGGCGGCACGGCCCAGCGCGCCCACGGCGCGGTAGAACTGCGCCGCCTGCGCCGCCTCCAGATCGGCAAAGCAGCGCCCCGCCCAGGGCTGCATGTGGCGGGCGAAGAAGGGCGCGGCCTCTTCCGGCGCCGCCGGGAAGACACCGGCGATCAGCCCGGCCATGGTCTCGCAGAGGAAGCCCAGATGGTCCTCGGGCTCGGCGACACCCGGCGCGCGCTCGACGCCGAGCCGGCCCAGCGCGTCGCGCAGCTCGGCCAGCGGCCGCTCATGCAGGAAGCCGGTCAGGTAGTAGGAGGCGAAGGGCAGCAGCTCGCCGCGGCCGACGCCGATGAAGAGGTCGTGGTATTCGCGCTCCACCGCCTCCAGCCGCGCCTCGCGCGCCGCCTGGCTCAGCCCGGCATAGGCGCGGCCGAGCAGCGTGTCCGTCTGGCCCTGCAGCCCGCGCAGATTGGCCAGCAAGGCCCCGTCCGGCGGCGCCACCAGCAGCCGCCCCAGCAGGGCGAAGAGGCGGGCGCGCTCCAGCTCCAGAAGGTCAAGCTCGGGGGCCGGCGGAACCGGATTGGCCATGCTGTGTTGCGTCCCTGCCCGGTTACGGGTCCAGCGTTTTGGGGGCGTCTGAACACCCCTGCCGGCAGAGGTGCCCTAATACTGCATTCTGCCCCAATCGCCCTGTTGTGAGCAAGCATCCGGTGGCAGATCCTGGTAATTGCGAAGTATTCGCATTTTCAACTGGGCAGGGCGCCACCATGCCGCCGGCGCGGCGACGCTTCCGCCGCGGGCGGCTCGGGCGCGGCCGCCGGCAGGGGCTGCGGCGCCGCCGGCGACAGGCCGGCCGGGGCGGGCAGCGGCAGCGCCGTGCCGCTCAGCCGCAGCGGCGAGGGCGGTGGCGCCGCCGGTTCGCCCGCCGCCTCGGCCAGGGCGGTGGCCGGCTCCGCCGCAGCGCCGGGCCGGGCTTCGCCGGCGATGGCCTCGCCGGACGCGGCATCGCCGGGCGGAGCATCGCCGGGCGCGGCCTGCGCCACCGCGTCGCCCTCGCCCTCGTCCTTACCCTCACCCTCTGGGGCGGGTTCCCGCGCCTCCGGCTCCGGCGTGCCGATCGCCTGGGCCAGCAGCCGCTTCACATCGCCGCCGAGCTCCAGCGCGAAACCGGGCACCCCGTCGGGCGCGTTGAAATCCCAGGCATAATCGGCGGGGCCGACGAAGTCGCGAATGCCCACATCCAGCGACCACATGCGCCGCAGCGCCGCCTGGCGCAGTGCCCAGGGCACCTGCGGCCGCAGGAAGGCGGTGAAGTCGCTCTCCGCCGTCAGGCTGTCCAGCGAGGGCAGGCTGGCCAGGTCGAATGCCGGCGCCTCCGGCGGGGTGGCGGCGGCCGGGGGGACGGCCTCTGGCGCGGCGGGGGCGCCGGCCGGGGCTTCGGGCTCCGGCGCCTCCACCCCGCGCTTGCGGCGCGACCAGCGGCTGAGGAAACCCTCCCCGCTCATGCGCCCCCCTCGCCCGGCCTGTCCCCGGGGGCGCGGCGCGCCAGCGCCTCCGGATCGGCCTGGTCGCGGCGGCGCTTCCAGAAGCCGCGCTCGCGGTGGTGCTGCGCCACGAAGGCCTCCAGCGGAGCGCGCAGGAAGTCCGGCATGGGCAGGCTTTCCAGCGTGTCCTGGCCGACATCGGCGTAGAGATGCGCCTCGCCGGGGTCGAGGGTGACGGCGTGCAGCGCCATGCCGGGCTCGCCGGGCGCCGGGCGCAGCACCACCCAGATCCGCGGCTCGGGCGATTCCAGATTGTGCTTGTAGTTGGCGGTGTCGGTCGGGTGGAGCGCGATGGTGGCGCGGCCGGCCAGGAACAGGGCGCGCCCTTCCTCCTGCCGCAGCAGGGTCCAGGGGGCGACCTCCGGCGCGTCCTGCAGCACCTCGGCCACGCGCCAGGACCAGTCGGCCCAGGGGCTCGGGGAGGGCCGGCGCTCGACGATCACCGCCACCTCGCGGTGCAGGCTGTCCGGCGTGTCGGTCAGCGGCATCGGGCCCTCCTACTGCGCCGCGGCGGCCGCGATCAGCGGCAGGCCGGTGGCCAGGTTCTGCGGCTTCATGCGCAGCATCTGGGCGCCGTTCATCGCCAGCGCCAGATAGACCGGCTTGCCGGCGACACGCGGCAGCACCCGCGTCTGCTCGCGGAATTCCAGCACGCCCAGCCAGAGGATGCGCGCCAGCCGCTCCTGCGCCACCGCCCTTCCGTGCCAGAGGTCGTTGGCGATCGCCGTCGCCTCGCTGTCCAGCCCGACATGCCAGGTCCAGGCGGCATCCTCGATCACCGGCACCGGGCGGATCGCCACCTCCTCCCCCAGCACATGGCGGATGAAGCGCTCCAGCGCGCGGGCCATGCCGAACTGGCCGGGCCGGCCCTCGGCGATGTCGAGCGCATAGTCATGCGCGTCCGAGCGCGCCGCATAGGGGGCGAGGTCGGCCTCCCCCAGCACGTCCAGCTCCACCTCGCGCGGGGGCGAGCCGGCCTCGGTCAGCAGCCGGCCAAGGGCGCCGAAATCGCCATCGGCGGCGCGGGCCTCCACCACCTCCTCATCGGCCAGCAGCAGGGCGCCGTGATGGATGGCGGCGCGCTGCGGGCGGAAGAGGCATTCGGCGGCGCGCCAGACAAAGGCGTCCGCCTCCCCCTCCAGCGCCGCGCGGGTGATGAGCTGCGTCAGCATCTGCAGGAACAGGGGCGGCACGCCGCGCACATCCTCGCGGTAGAGGGCCAGCCAGGCGGCCTCTAGCGTCGGATGGGCCATCACCCGGTCGCGGAAGGCCAGGAAGACCTGCCAATTCTCCGCCGCGTCCGGATCCGCCAGCTCGGGCACGGTGACGGCCCGCAGAGGGTCGGCCAGCAGGGCGGCGTGCAGTTCGCGCTCGGCGGCGCAGGCTTCCTCGGGCGGCACCAGTTCCGGCCGCGCCAGGAAGGCGCGCCACAGATCCGGCGTGGCGACCAGCCGCCCCGCCTCGTCCCGATCACAGAGCTGATGCCCCGACGCCACCCACACATCCATCGTCTTTTCTTCCAGCTTCCGGTCTTTTTTTTCAGCTGCCGGTCATGGCCGGGACGGGAGGCGCTGCACGTGAAGCCTCCCTCTCCGGCCCGGTGGAGCGGCCCGCCTTGCAACAGGACGGCGGCAGCCTGACAGAAAAAGGGGAATTCATTCCCCCAGGCCTTTTCCGATTTTGCTGAGATCGATTTCTTCCACGGTCTCGTCTTCCCCCTCCACCGCGACGATGCCGAAGACCGGCAGGCTGCCGAAATCGCTGTGCGGGGTTTCGCGCCGGTGCAGGGTGCGGAAGCGTTCGCGCACCTGGCCGTCCTCGATGCTGCGGGCCAGGGCCAGGACGGTGCCGGGCGGATGGTCACAGAGGGATTCCGCGAAGCCGATTTCTTCGAGGGCGGCGGCGCGGGCGGCGGCCTCGTCCGGCGCGCCATAGGCGGCGCGGATATGGGCGGCCAGGGCCGCCACCGCGGCCTCGCGCTCGGCCGGGCTGGCCTCGGCCACCTCGACCAGAGTGGAGAAGCCGAAGCTCGACAGGCCGAGGAAGCCCGCGCGGAATTCCTGGCGGCGCTTGCCGGAGAGGCTGGCCGGGTCCTCGTCCCAGAAATCGAAGCCGCCGGGCACGGCCCATTCGCCGGGCGCCGCGGCGCGGGAGAAGACCACGGCGTCGGAGGGGTCGAGCCGCAGGGTGCGGGGCAGGCGGTGGGTCATGCGTCGGGCCCCGCGGGCAGGGGGTGGTGGGTGTCGGCGCCGTCGCGGCGCAGCACCAGGGCGCCGCTCTGCGGGTCCAGGCCGCGCTTGGCGCCTTCCATCCAGGGTTCGACCTCGAGGCGCGCCAGCACGCGGTCGGCCATGGCGCGGAAGCCGCGCGCCTGCCATTCCGACAGCCCGGCCATCAGATGCCGTGCCCAGGCGGCGACGATTTCTTCCGGTGGCACTTCCAGGAAGCCTTCCTCGGCCAGCACGGTGCGGCCGGGGGTGCTGCCGGGCTCGTGCCCGGGCGGATGGCGCCAGTCGAGGGAGAGCGCCACCACCAGCCAGTCCGGCACAGCATCTTCTGCCGTGCCGGGCGGCGCGCCGAGGGCGAGGTGGCCCACCGCCGCACCATTCAGCACCAGCGTGGCGGGCCAGCGCAGCGTCACCGGGATCTCGGGCGGGCCGAGCACCACCAGCGCGTCGGCCGCGGCGCTGGCGGCGGCCAGCAGGCCGGCGCGGGCCGCGCGCAGGCTTTCCTCCGGTTCCAGCACCAGGGCGGCCTGCAGCCGGGTCTCGGTCGCGTTCCAGGCCAGCAGGCCGCCGCCATGTTCCGGGGCCAGGGCGATGGCGTGGCGCCGCGCATCCTCGCCCGGCGGCAGGGCCAGGGGGGTGAACAGGCTGGGCAAAGGGGGCAGGCCGCCGCGCATATTTCGTGCGTTTCCCTCGTCATCACGCATTCGCGTGGATATATGCGCTAGGCCCCGCCGGCGCAGCGGGCCGGAGGAAACATGACCGAACCCCGCCGCACGATTTTTGCCTGCAGTTGCGAAGACAGCATGGTGCTGGACGAGGGCGCGCTGAAACGGGGCTGCGGCGGGCGGCTGGCGACGGCCGAACAGCTCTGCCGCGGGCAGCTGGACCGCTTCCTGGCGGCGCTCGGCCCCGGCGATGTCACGGTGGGCTGCACCCAGGAGGCCCCGCTGTTCCGCCAGGAGGCGGAGGCGGCCGGCCATCAGGGCCAGCTGCATTTCGCCAATGTGCGGGAACAGGCCGGCTGGTCGGATGAGGGCGCCGCCGCCGGGCCGAAAATGGCCGCGCTGCTGGCCGCCGCCGCCCTGCCGATGCCCGCCACCCCCCTGGTGCCGCTGGAAAGCCAGGGGGTGACGCTGATCCTGGGCCGCGACGAGGCGGCGCTGGAGCTGGCCGAGCTGCTGAAGGACCGGCTGGACCTCACCGTGCTGCTGACCGGGGAGGAGGACATCCCCCCCCGCCCGCAGGCGGAATATCCGGTGCTGCGCGGCCGCGCCCGCGGCGCCACCGGCTGGCTGGGCAACTTCAACGTGGTGGTGGATGGCTATGCCGCCGCCTCGCCCTCCTCCCGCGCCACCTATCGCTGGGGCACGCCGCGCGACGGCGCCGCCAGCCAGTGCGACATCCTGATCGACCTGACCGGGCGCGCGCCGCTCTTCCCGACGCATGAGGTGCGGCAGGGCTATTTCCGCGCCGATCCGGGCGATGCGGCGGCGCTCGCCCGCATCGCGCGCGAGGCGGGCGAGCTGGTCGGCCAGTTCGACAAGCCGCGCTTCATCCGCTTCGAGGCCGGGCTCTGCGCCCATGCCCGCAACAAGCGCACCGGCTGCACGCGCTGCCTGGATCTCTGCCCGACCGGCGCCATCACGCCGGGCAAGGAGAGCGTGCAGATCAGCGCCGAGATCTGCGCCGGCTGCGGCGCCTGCGCGGCGGTCTGCCCGACCGGCGCGGCGCAATATGATCTGCCGCCGACCGACGCGATGCTGCGCCGCATCCGCGCCCTGCTGCTGGCCTATCACTCCGCCGGCGGCCAGGCCCCCACCCTGCTGCTGCATGGCGAGGGCGGCGAGGCGATGCTCGACGCCCTCTCCCGCCACGGGCCCGGCCTGCCGGCGCATGTGCTGCCGGTGCGGCTGGGCGAGGTGACGGCGGCGGACCTCGCCATGCTGGTGGCGCCCTTCGCCTGGGGGGCGTCGGATGTGCAGCTGCTGCTGCCCGCCCGCCGCCCGCATGGCGCCGAGGGCGTGCTGCGCAACATCGATTATGCCGAGGCGATGCTGGCCGGGCTCGGCCTGCCGCACGCGCCGGGGGTGATCGAGACCGACGACCCCTTCACCCTGGGCGAGATGCTGCGCGCCGCCCCGCGCCCGGCGCCGGCGACCCGCGCCGAATTCCTGCCGCTGGGCGCGCCGCGCGAGATCCTGAAGACAGCACTCGCCGCGCTGCGCGACGCCGCAGCGCCCGCCACCGCCGTGATCCCGCTGCCGGCCGCCGCGCCCTTCGGCGAGGCCAGCGTGGCGGTCGATGGCTGCACCCTCTGCCTGGCCTGCACCATGGTCTGCCCGACCGGCGCCTTCGCCGCCAATCCGGACCGGCCGGAGCTGTCCTTCCTGGAGGATGCCTGCGTGCAGTGCGGCCTCTGCGCCACCACCTGCCCGGAGAAGGTCATCAGCCTGACACCACAGCTGAACCTGGCGCCCGAGGCCGCCACCCGCCGCGTGGTGAAGCAGGAGCAGCCGGCGATCTGCCCCTCCTGCGCCAAGGCCTTCGGCACCCGCGCCTCGATCGACCGGGTGAAGACGCGGCTGCGCGCCAGCGGGCACTGGATGTTCAGCGACGCGTCGAAGCTGGCGCTGCTCGACCTGTGCGAGGATTGCCGCGTCTCCGCCGCCACCAACGCTCAGGTCGACCCCTATGCGGGGCCGGCCCGGCCGCGGCCGATGACGACGGAGGACTACTTCCGGAAGCGGGAAGAGTAAGGCCGGGGTGGCAGGGCCACCCCGGACCCCGCCTTCCGTTGCAGCGCGCCCGGGCTTGGCATCCTCCCCCGGCGGACCAACACTCCTGCTGAGTCACAGGAGAGAGGACACCGCCATGGCCGAGAGCAATCGCCAGATCCTGCTGAAGGCCCGCCCCAGCGGCCGCCCCGGGCCCGAGCATTTCGAGCTGGTCGAGCGCCCCCTGCCCGAGCCCGGCCGGGGCGAGGTGCTGCTGCGCCACCGCGTGCTCTCCCTCGACCCCTATATGCGCGGGCGGATGGACGACACCCCCTCCTACGCCAAGCCGGTCGAGCTGGGCGGGGTGATGGAGGGCGAATGCGTGGCCGAGGTGCTGGCCAGCCACCACCCCGACTTCGCCCCCGGCGACTGGGTGCGCGGCGCCCGCGGCTGGCAGACCCATTCCGCCGCGCATGGCAGCACGCTGGTCAAGCTGCCCAGCACCGGCGGCGTGCCGCCCAGCGCCTATCTCGGCGTGCTCGGCATGCCTGGCACCACCGCCTGGGTCGGCGTCACCGAGATCGGCCGGCCCAAGCCGGGCGAGGTCTTTGTCGTCTCCGCCGCCTCGGGCGCTGTCGGCAGCGTCGCCGGGCAGATCGCCAAGAAGCTCGGCTGCCGCGTCATCGGCATCGCCGGCGGCGCCGAGAAATGCCGCTACGTGACCGAGGAGCTGGGCTTCGACGCCTGCCTCGACCATCGCGGCGATCTGGGCGCGGCGCTGGATGCGGCCTGCCCCGAGGGCATCGACGTCTATTTCGAGAATGTCGGCGGCGCGGTGCAGGAAGCCGTCTTCCCGCGCATGCGCACCTTCGGCCGCATCGCCTTCTGCGGCACGGTCGCCACCTACAATGTCCGGCCGCTGCCGCCCGGCCCCAATCTCGGCGCGCTGGTGAGGAAGAAGCTGCGCCTGCAGGGCTTCATCGTCAGTGACCACCCGCAGGCCTGGGTGGAGTGGCAGCGCATCGGCGGCGCCTGGGTGGCCGAGGGCAGCCTGCGCTGGCGCGAGGACCGCGCGAAGGGGCTGGAGAACGCGCCGGAGGCGTTCATCGGGCTTCTGGAAGGCAAGAATTTCGGAAAGCTGGTGGTGGAGATTTAAGAATCTTCTTTTTCTGAAGAAAAAGAAGCAAAAAGACTTTGCCAGTCTGGCGTCCCGCCTATGGCCATAAGCGGGACGCCAACTGACAAAAGTTTTTTGGTTCTTTTTTTCAAAAAAGAACCTCTTCCTCTCTGTCATACACTTTCCTGCCCGCGACATAGGTCGCGCGCACGCAGCGCTCATCCCCGAGCGTCATCAGCACGAAGAGCCGCTCCAGCAGATCCGCGCAGAGCCCCATGCGGAAGCCGAGCAGCGGCGTCGCCGCCAGATCCAGCACCACCAGATCGGCCTCCTGGCCCGGCTCCAGGCTGCCGATGCGCTTCTCCAGCGCCAGCGCCTCCGCCCCGCCGCGCGTGGCCATCCAGAAGGCCTGGGCGGCGGTGATCGGCTCGCCCGCCAGGCGGGACACCTTGTAGGCATCGCCCATGTTGCGCAGCGCGCAGAGGCTGGTCCCCGCCCCGATATCGGAGCCGAGGCCGAGCGCCACCTCCCGCGCCGCGCGCCGCGCCTGGCGGGCGCGGAACAGGCCGGAGCCGAGGAAGAGGTTGGAGCCGGGGCAATGCGCGATGGCGCTACCGCTGGCGTGGCAATGGCACAGCTCGCCCTCGGAGAGGTGGATGCCATGGCCGAAGATGGCGCGCCGCCCGGTCAGCCCGGCGCGGCGATAGACGTCGAGATAGTCCGACGCCTCGGGGAAAAGCTGCCGCACCCAATCCAGCTCCGCCGGGCTTTCGGAGAGATGCGTCTGCACATAGGTGCCAGGATGCTCGGCCCAGAGCCGGCCGGCGGCGGCGAGCTGCTCCGGGCTGGAAGTGGGCGCGAAGCGCGGGGTGATGGCGTAGAGCTGCCGCCCCGTTCCGTGCCAGCGGCGGATCAGCGCGGCGCTCTCCGCGATGCCGCCGCCGGGCGGGTCCAGCAGACCGGCCGGCGCGTTGCGGTCCATCAGCAGCTTGCCGGCGATCATGCGGGTGTTCAGCCGCGCCGATTCGGCGAAGAAGGCCTCGGCCGAGGCCGCGTGCACGGTGCCATAGACGGCGGCGCTGGTGGTGCCGGCGGCGAGCAGCTCGCGCAGGAACAGCCGCGCCACGCGGGCGGCGTGGTCGGCATCGGCGAAGGCGGCCTCGGCCGGGAAGGTGTAGCGGGCGAGCCAGCCCAGCAGCTCCTCGCCGGGGGCTGCGACCATCGGCAGCTGCGGGTAGTGCACATGCGCGTCGATGAAGCCGGGGCAGAGCAGCGCCTCCGGCCAGTGCTCGACTGCGAGGCCCGCGGGGGCCGCGCCGGGCCAGGGGGCGATGGAGGCGATCTCGCCCTCCTCGATCACCAGCAGCGCGTCCGGCCAGTGCTGCAGCGCCTGCTCCGCCGGCACGCGGAACGGGTCCGCCCGGAAGCTGATCGCCGCGCCGCGCAGCGCCCGTGCCGCCATGCCCGCCCCTCCTGTCCTCATCCTGCATCCTGCAACGCAGCTTAAATCTATGAAACAGCGGCAGCGTCGCCGGGCGGCTGCCCTATATCCGCCTTGAAGCCGCCGGATACCGGCGGTCCCCCGCCGGCGTTCCAGCAGGAGCCCCCGCCGCGGCGGGGAGGCGCCGCCGCCCGTCCTGGCCGGCGGCGCGCTGGTCTGCCCTGACGCCTCCCGGCGCCGCGGCCGTGGAAGTGAGCCGATGCTGCATTCCCTGCCCAACACCCTCCTGGCGCTGTCGGCGCTGCTGATCGTGGTCAGCGCCATCCAACCCCTGGCGCGACGGCTGATGCTGTCCAGCACCGTGCTGCTGGCGGTGGTGGGCGTGCTGCTCGGCGCCGGCGCCACCTTCGTGCTGAACAATGCCAGCCGGAACACCCCGCTGGACGAGGTGGCCAGCAGCCTGGTCCGCCTGCCGGTGAATGCCGAGGTGTTCCTCTTCCTGTTCCTGCCGCTGCTGGTGTTCCACGGCTCGCTGTCGATCGATGTGCGGCGCCTGGCGCGGGACTGGGCGCCGGTGCTGGTGATGGCGGTGGTCGCCGTGCTGGTCACCACCGCCGCCATCGGCTTCGCGCTGGCCCCGATCGCCGGCGTGTCGCTGACGGCCTGCCTGATGCTGGGCGCCATCGTGGCGACCACCGACCCCTCCGCCGTGGTCGGCATCTTCCGCGAGATCGGCGCCAACAGCCGGCTGACCCGGCTGGTGGAGGGCGAGAGCCTGCTGAACGATGCCGCCGCCATCTCGATCTTCACCATCTTCCTGGCGCAGCTGACCGGCGACCATCCGGCGGCGCCGCTGGAGGCGGCGGTGACCTTCCTCACCTCCTTCGCCGGCGGCATGGCGGTGGGCTTCGTGCTGGCGCGGCTGATGCTGGCCGGGCTGCCCTGGCTGGGCGGCAACCGCACGGCGGAGGTGACGCTGACGCTGGCGCTGCCCTATCTCGCCTACATCCTGTGCGACGAGGTGTTCGAATTCTCCGGCGTGGTCGCCGCCGCCGCGGCGGGGCTGACGGTCAGCGCCATCGGCCCCTCCACCTTCCGGCCGCGCTCCTGGCAGTTCCTGCAGGATATCTGGGACCAGCTCTCCTTCTGGGCGAGCTCGATGGTGTTCATCCTGGCCTCGATGCTGGTGCCGCGGCTGCTGCTGGGCATGGAGCAGCACGATCTGCTGCTGATCGGCGTGGTGATCCTGGCCGCCATGGTGGCGCGCGCGGCGGTGCTGTTCGGCGTCATGCCGCTGCTGCTGCTGGCGCGGCTGTCGCAGCGCGTGCCGGTGCCCTTCAAGGTGACCATCCTGTGGGGCGGGCTGCGCGGCGCCATCACCCTGGCCCTCGCCCTTGCGGTGACCGAGAACCGCGCCGTCCCGCGCGAGGTGCAGCAATTCGTGGCCATCGTGGCGACGGGCTATGTGCTCTCCACCCTGCTGGTGAACGGCACCACGCTGCGCTTCCTGGTCAGCGCGCTGAAGCTCGACCTTCTGTCCCCGGCCGACCAGGCGCTGCGCAACCAGGTGGTGGCGATCGGCCTCGGCGAGGTGCGCGACAAGCTGCGCAGCACGGCGCGCGATTACGGCTTCTCCGCCGCCACCACGGCGCATGTGGTCGAGCTCTACGACCACCGCGTGAAGGTGGAGACGGCGGCGAACACCTTCGACACCGCCATCTCCGACCGCGAGCGGGTGACGCTCGGCCTGATCACCTTCGCCAGCCAGGAGCGCTCGGTGCTGCTGGAGCTGTTCCAGGAGCAGGGCCTGCCGCGGCGGGTGATGGAGAACCTGCTGTGGAACGCCGAGAGCATGATCGACGGCGCCCGCACCGAAGGGCGGCTCGGCTACATCCAGGCGGCGCGGCGGCGGCTGCAGCCGGGGCTGCGCTTCCACATCGCGCAATGGCTGCACCGGCAGTTCCGCATCGACACGCCGCTGATGCATTGCATGGCCGAGCGCTTCGAGATGCTGCTGCTGACGCATCTGGTTTCCGTCGCCATGGCGCGCTTCGTGCGCCGGCGCATGGAGCCGGTGCTGGGCACGCGGGTGACCGAGGTGGTGGCCGATATCGTCGCCCGGCGGGAGGACCTGCTGGAGGACGCGATGGACACGCTGCGGCTGCAATATCCGGGCTATGCCGAGGCGCTGGAGACGCGGCTGCTGCGCCAGCTCGGCCTGCGGCTGGAGGCCGAGGAATACGCCACGCTGCGCCAGGAATCCCTGGTGGGCGAGGAGCTGCATGAGGAGCTGATGCGCGGGCTGGAGACGCTGCGCCGCCAGGTGACGCGGCCCTTGCAGTTCAACATCCAGTCGGGGCTGGACCAGCGCATCGCCGAATTCCCGCTGTTTGCCGGGCTGCAGGAGGCGCTGCGCCACGATCTGGCGATGAGCGTGACCAGCCGCTTCGTCGTGCCGGGCGAGACCATCCACCGCCCGCGCCGCCGCGCCCGCTCCGTCTACCTGATCAGCCGCGGCGAGGTGACGCTGACCCAGGATGGCCATGACACGCTGCTGAGCCATGGCGACATTTTCGGCGACCAGGAGGCGCTGAAGAATGGCCGCTATCGCGGCCGCGCCAAGGCCAACAGCTTCTGCCACCTGCTGGAGCTGAGCGCCGCCGATTTCCAGCGCCTGCTGGCCGAGGCGCCGGTGCTGGCCGGGCGGCTGCAGCGCCTGGCCGAGCGCCGGCAGGAATGGCTGGACAAGCCCGCCGCCCCCGACCGCGCCCCGCCGCCGATGCTCACCCTGGAGCCTGTCGGCGACCGGTCAGGGCCGGGACAGGGGCCGCGGGAGGCGCGGCCGGGCGCTCCGGCCCAGGGAGCAGCTGAGGGGGAGGGCCGCAAGGGGGAGGACGGCCCGACGGCCTCGGTCCCCTAGACCAGTTCCGCCACGCCAATTCCGCGGTCGCCGGGATTGCCGGACGTCACGCGCTTCTGCCGAGGACCAGGGCGACGAATGCCCGCAGGTCGCCCAGCATCAAATCCGGCTCCTCCCAGGCGGCGAAGTGGCCGCCCGACGGCATGTCGCTCCAATGCACGATGTCGTAGGTCTTCTGTGCGAAGGAGCGCGGCGGCGGGATGAAGACGGGGTCGGGGAAGGCGGCGACGCCGGTCGGCACCTTGATGCGCGCTCCAGCGGGAAACCTGTTCGATTTTTCGAGGCGCCGGCCCTGATAGATCCAGGTCGCGGTGACGACCGAGGAGGTCGCGACGTAGAGCATGATGTTGGTGAGCAGCTCTTCCTCGCGGAACCTGCTCCAGATGTCCGGGCTGCCATCGGGCGCCACCGGGAGATCGGCCCATTTGCCGATCTTCTCCAGCATCCAGCCGGCCGCGCCGACGGGGCTGTCGGCCAATGCCGCGCCGAGCGTCTGCGGGCGCGTCCCCTGCTGGTGACTGTAGCCGCCCTCCAGCTCCAGGAGTTCGTCCCGTCTGGCGACGAATGCCTTTTCCGCGTCGCTGGTCGGCGCGGCATCCTCCGCGTGGAGGTTGACCATGTTGAGGTGGAGGCCGAGCAGCGCGTCGGGCCGGTCATGCGCCATCCAGGCGGCGATGGCGTTGCCCCAATCCCCGCCCTGGACGATGAAGCGCTGGGCACCGTAAAGCTCGCCCATCAGCTCGTGCATCAGCGCCGCGGCCCGCCGCGGCCCGATCAGGCCGGTGATCGGCTTCGAGAAAGCGAAGCCGGGCAGCGAGGGGACGACGACGTCGTGACCGTCCGCCACCAGCGGCTGCAGCAGCGGCTCGAATTCGAGATACGAGCCTGGCCAGCCATGCAGGAGCAGAAGCGGCGGCTTCGAGCCGTCGCCCTTCACATGCAGGAAATGCAGGTGCTCGCCGTCGATCTGCGTCATGAAATTCGGCAGCCGATTGAGGCGCCGCTCGACGGCACGCCAGTCATAGACATCCCGCCAATAGGTGACGAGCCGCCGGAGGTCGGCGACCCCGACGCCCGATCGCCACCCTCCCGCGTCGGGAAGCTCGCTCCAGTCATAGGCGGTGACCTTGCGCGCGATGGTCGCCAGCCGGTCGTCGGAAATCTCGATCCTGTAGGGCGCCGCCATCGCCGTCTCCTCGCTCCGCAGCCGCAGCATCCGAATGCTTGCGGCCGCGTCGTCTCGCGTGACGCAAAGTCAACTCGTTTCACTACAGTGGAAAGGCGGCTGTTGAAAGCGTCGCTTCGGACCGTGGCAGCCTGCACCGAGCCAGATCCGCACGCCGCCATCCGGCAGGCCTTCACCCGCTTCACCTCTGACGGGTGCCGCAACCATCTCGCCGCCGCAGGCTGCGACGCCCATGACCCGACTGGATCGGAAACGGCTCTAGCTGGCGGACATGCCGGTGACATGGGCGCAGCTGAGCGCCACCCGCGCCTCTGGGCGGGGTGGTGGCGGTGTCCAGCACCAGGCCGGCCGCACCGCGCGGCTCGAAGCTGTGCCCGGCCACGCATTCCCCGCTCGGCATCGCATGGCCGGCGATGTCGGCGAGGCGGCTTTCCACCCGGCGCCGGTGTTCGACGAAATCCGAGCAGACCAGATGGATCTCGGCCAGCTGCGCGCCACCGCGATCGGGGAGGCCACACCCGCCCACCGGCCGCGCAGCCGGTGAGCCCCGCGTCCCGCCTCCCCACCCGACGGCGGCAGCCCGAAAGAAAAGCAGCCCGAAAGAAAAAATCAGGGGGAGAGGACGACCTTGATGCAGCCATCCTGCTTGTCGCGGAAGGTCTTGTAGGCTTCGGGACCGTCCTCCAGCGGGAGCCGGTGGGTGATGACGAAGGAGGGGTCGATCTGGCCTTCCTCGACCCGGCGCAGCAGATCCTCGATATAGCGGTTCACATGGGTCTGGCCCATGCGGAAGGTCAGGCCCTTCTGCATCGCGGCGCCCATCGGCACCTTGTCCAGCAGCCCGCCATAGACGCCGGGGATGGAGACGATGCCGCCCGGGCGGCAGGCCATGATCGCCTCGCGCAGCACATGCGGGCGGTCGGTCTCCAGCATCAGCGCCGCCTTGGCCTTGTCCATCATGGCGTCGAAACTGGCGGTGGCGTGCGATTCCATGCCGACCGCGTCGATGCATTTGTCCGGCCCGCGCCCGGCGGTCTTCTGCATCAGCTGGTCGATCACGCCGCCCTCGGCGAAGTCGATGGTCTCGGCGCCGCCGGCGCGCGCCATGGCGAGGCGCTCCGGCACGGTGTCGATGGCGATCACCTGTTTGGCGCCCAGCATCAGCGCGCTGCGGATGGTGAACTGGCCGACCGGGCCGCAGCCCCAGATGGCGACGCGATCCTCCGGCTGGATGTCGCAATGCACCGCCGCCTGCCAGCCCGTCGGGAAGATGTCCGTCAGGAACAGCAGCTGGTCGTCGCTGATGCCGCCCGGCACCTTCACCGGCGCCACATCGGCAAAGGGCACGCGCACATATTCCGCCTGCCCGCCCCAATAGCCGCCGGTCAGGTGCGAATAGCCGAACAGCCCGGCGGTCGGGTAGCCGAAGGCCTCACGCGCCAGCTCCGGCTTGCGGTTGCTGCGCTCGCAGACGGAGAAATTGCCGCGCCGGCACTGCTCGCATTCGCCGCAGCAGATGGTGAAGGGCACGACGACGCGGTCGCCCACCTTCAGCTTCTTGTTGCCGGAGCCGACCTCGACCACCTCGCCCATGAATTCATGACCGAGCACATCGCCCTTCTGCATCGCCGGGATGTAGCCATCCATCAGGTGGAGGTCGGAGCCGCAGATGGCGCAGCTGGAGACCTTGATGATGGCATCGCGTGGATCCTCGATGCCGGGGTCGGGCACGCTTTCGCAGCGGATGTCGCCCTTGCCGTGCCAACAGAGTGCCCGCATCGCCGCCTCCTGCCTGAGATGTCCAGGGGAGCAACCGGGGCGACGCGGGCAAGGTTCCCCGCCGGCCTCAGGCCGCCTCCGCCTCGGCGCAGGTGTCGACCAGCACCAGCTCGGCACCTTCCGGCCCGGCGGTGAGGTCGAGCAGCGCCTCGCCGGCGATCGCCGCGCCATCGCGCGGGCCGAGCCGCTGCTCCGCCCCCGCCGCGCCGCGCAGCGTGGCGCCGCCCTCGGCCGCCACCAGATAGGCGGCGCGGGCGGGGTCGAGTTCGAGCCGCACCCGCTCCCCCGGCGCCAGCCTCGCCGCCAGCACCGCGGCATCGGCGTTCAGCGGCAGGGCGCCTGCCCCGGCATCGCCCGCCCGCCCCGAGGCGATCACGGAAAACCCCCGGCCGGCGGCGGCGGGGAAGCGGCGGGTGCCCCAGGCGGGCTCGGCGCCATGGCGGTCGGGGCGGATCCAGATCTGGAACAGCCGGGTGGTCTCCGGCTCCAGATTGTACTCGGCATGCACGATGCCGCGCCCGGCCGACATCACCTGCACCTGCCCCGCCGCGGTGCGGCCCTGGTTGCCCAGGTCGTCGCGGTGGCTGATGGCGCCGGAGCGCACATAGGTGACGATCTCCATCTCCCGGTGCGGATGCGGGTCGAAGCCGGTGCCGGGGGCGATCTCATCGTCATTCCAGACGCGCAGCCGGCCCCAGCCCATGCGGTCGGCGTCGCGGTAATGGCCGAAGGAGAAATGGTGCCGGGCCTGCAGCCAGTCGAAGCGGGCCTGGCCCAGCTCGGCGAAGGGGCGGATCTCGATCATCGGGCGGGTCCTTGTCTGTGGTCCCGGAGGTAGGCCATCCGCCCCCCGCCGCGCGATGCAGCCGGCCGTATCGCCACCATCAGGGGTGGTGATGGCGCGCCGCGCCGGGCCCTCCGGCGCCGCTGTCACGCTGGCGTCGATGCGCTGTCGTTTTTTTGCAAGAACCCCCGTTGACGGCGCCCCGCGCCTCTCATAAAAGCCCGCTCACGCCAAACGGCGGTTCGCCTCCTTGCCCAGGTGGTGGAATTGGTAGACGCGCTGGCTTCAGGTGCCAGTGACCGCAAGGTCGTGAAGGTTCGAGTCCTTTCCTGGGCATATCCCCCTTGCAGTAATCAGGCAGTTCGGCCGCAAGGCGACGCCGCCGGGCCCAACGCCCGGAGATGGCGGCATGGGACACACCCTTTTCGCGCCGAATGCCATGATCAAGCTCCACAAGCATGATTTGCCCGACGGGATCGATTTCGGCCCGGTGGTCGCCATCGACACCGAGACGATGGGCCTCGACCCGCGCCGCGACCGGCTCTGCCTGGTGCAGCTCTCCGCCGGCGATGGCCATGCGCATTGCGTGCAGATCATCCCCGAGAGCCTGGGCGGCCGCGGCGCCGATTGCCCGAACCTGAAGGCGCTGCTGACGCGGCCCGATGTGGTGAAGCTGTTCCACTTCGCCCGCTTCGATGTCGCCATCCTGCGCGCGGCGCTCGGCATCGAATGCGCCCCCGTGCGCTGCACCAAGATCGCCGCCAAGCTGGTGCGCACCTTCACCGACCGGCACGGGCTGAAGGATCTCTGCCGCGAGCTGCTGGGCGTCGAGATCTCCAAGCAGCAGCAATCCTCCGACTGGGGCGCGCCGGAGCTGACGCCGGAGCAGCTGGCCTATGCCGCCTCCGACGTGCTGCACCTGCATGCGCTCTGGGCCAAGCTGGAAGGGCTGCTGCGGCGCGAGGGACGGCTGGAGCTGGCCGAGGCCTGCTTCCGCTTCCTGCCCGCCCGCGGCCAGCTGGACCTGCTGGGCTATGAGGATCCGGACATCTTCTCGCACTGAGGATGCTTCCGGAGCCATGGGCGGCACGCCGCGCTGGCATGCTTCTTGGTAGGCGAGGACCGGCCCGGGCGCTTCCTGCGTTGACCCGGCGGGGTCGGCGCACCATACAAGAGGCGTGAGGTCGTCTCCCCTTGCCGGCCCGCGTGACCCTGCCGCTCCCGCGGGCGCGGATGGGGCAAGGCGCGGCCAGAATGCAACGCCATCGGGCCAGCAAAGCCATCGCATGAACCCGCCTTCCCCCTCGCGCGACCGCCCGGCCGCGCCCCGCGCCGACCGTGGCGCCGGCAAGAGCCGGACGCTGCTGCCCTCGCGCGCGCGGCAGACGCTGGACGCCGCTGCCCTGGCGCGGCGGCGTTTCGCGGTGGCGATGGCCAAGTGGCTGCTGCCGGTGGGCGCGCTGGGCCTGCTGGCCGCCATCGCCCTCTGGCCCGAATTCGACCGGGCGGAGGAGCGCGGGCGGCTGGCCTTCCGCCGCGTGGCGCAGACCAGCGCCGAGGCGCTGCGCCTCTCCGCCGCCCGCTACCAGGGCGTCGACGAGCAGAACCGCCCCTACACCGTCACCGCCGCCACCGCCCTGCAGCAGGACCAGCAGGCGCCGATCGAGCTGGACCAGCCGCGCGCCGACATGGTCATGGGCAATGGCGCCTGGGTGCTGCTGGAGGCCCGCCAGGGCGAATACACCCGCGCCGCCAACAAGCTGGACCTCAACGGCGACGTGACCCTCTGGCATGATGATGGCAGCATGCTGCGGACCGAGATGGCACAGATCGACATCGCCGCCGGCGGCGCCACGGGCGACCGCCCCGTGGCCGCCCAGGGCCCCTTCGGCACGCTGGTGAGCCAGGGTTTCCGCCTGGAGAATCGCGGCCAGGTGGTGGTGTTCACCGGCCAGGCCCGCGCCGTGCTGGAGGGTGACCGCTGATGCGCCTCGCTTCGCTTCCCGCCGCCGCGCTGCTGGCGCTGCTGGCCGGGGCCGGCCTCTCCGGCGCCCTCCTGCCCGGCCAGGCCCGCGCCCAGGCGCTGGACCTGACCCAGGGCGGCCCGGTCGAGGTCACCGCCACCGACGGCATCGAATGGCGCCAGCAGGAGCAGGTGGTGATCGCCCGCGGCGGCCCTGGCGGCCCCGCCCGCGCCGTGCGCGGCGGCGTCACCCTGACCGCCGACCGGCTGATCGCCCGCTACCGGCCGCGCGCCGGCCAGCCCGCCCCGCAGGCCGCCGACGGCGCCGAGACGCCGATGTCCGGCAGCGAGATCTGGCGGCTGGAGGCGGAGGGCAATGTGCGCATCGACAGCGCCACCGACCATGCCGAGGGCGACCGCGCCATCTACGACATGGACCAGGCGGTGGTGGTGCTGACCGGGCGCGGCCTGAAGCTGACCACGCCGCAGAACACGCTGACCAGCCGCGACAGCATGGAATACTGGCCGGCCCGCCGCATGGCGGTGGCGCGCGGCGCCGCCGTGGTGGTGACGCAGGACCAGCGCCGCATCGCCGCCGACACGCTGGTGGGCTATTTCCGCGACCAGGGCGCGGCCCCCGCCCAGCCGGCGCGCAACACCTCTCCGGCCCGCCCCGGTGCCGCGGGGGGCAACCCGGCCGAGGGCAGCCAGCTCGACCGCGTCGAGGCCTTCGGCAATGTCGAGATCCGCACCACCGGCGAGGTGGTGCGCGGCGATCGCGGCGTCTATTCCGAGACCACCGGCATGTCCCGCCTGCTGGGCGGCGTGCGCATCACCCGCGGCGACAATCAGCTGAACGGGCAGGAAGCCATCGTCAACATGCGCAGCGGCGTGGCGCGGCTGGTGGCCGCACCCGGGCAGCGCGTGCAGGGGCTGATCATCCCGCAGCAGGGCCAGCAGGCGCTGCAGCCGAATGGCGGCGCCAATCAGGGCCAGAATCAGGGCCAACAGAACCCGGCCGTGCAACCCCAGAGCCAAGGCGGAGCCCGCCCCCGTTGAGCAGCACCAGCACGATCCCGCAGGCCAGCCCGCCCCTGAAGGTCATCGCCGGCGATGCCGGCCTGGTCGCGACCGGCCTCGGCAAGCGCTACAAGAAGCGGCCGGTGGTGCGCAACGTCTCGCTCAGCGTCAAGCGCGGCGAGGCGGTCGGCCTGCTCGGCCCCAACGGCGCCGGCAAGACCACCACCTTCTACATGATCACCGGCCTGGTCCGCCCCGACCAGGGCCAGGTCTTCATGGACGGGCACGACGTCACCACCCTGCCGATGTATCGCCGCGCCCGCATGGGGCTGGGCTACCTGCCGCAGGAGGCCTCGATCTTCCGCGGCCTGACGCTCGAGGACAATATCCGCGCGGCGCTGGAGGTGGTCGAGCCGGTGCGCGACCGGCGCGAGCAGATGCTCGATTCGCTGCTGGCCGAATTCGGCCTGACGCATCTGCGCCGCTCCCCCTCGCTCGCCCTGTCGGGCGGTGAGCGGCGGCGCTGCGAGATCGCCCGGGCGCTCGCCACCCACCCCGCCTATGTGCTGCTGGACGAGCCGCTGGCCGGCATCGACCCGATCGCGGTGGGCGAGATCCGCGACCTGGTGAAGCACCTGAAGAATCGCGGCATCGGCGTGCTGATCACCGACCACAATGTGCGCGAGACGCTGGAGATCATCGACCGCGCCTATATCCTGCATGACGGCCAGGTGCTGATGGAGGGCTCCCCGCAGGATATCGTGGCGCATGAGGGCGTGCGCCGCGTCTATCTGGGCGAGCGGTTCAGCCTGTAGCATGGGCCCGCTGCACCGGCTTCGTGCGGCATCCGCCCCGCTTCCGGAAGGCTGAGCGCCATGGCCGGCATCGGTCCGCGCCTCGATCTGAGGCAGAGCCAGTCGCTGGTGATGACGCCGCAGCTGCGGCAGGCGATCAAGCTGCTGCAATCCTCCAATCTGGAGGTCGGCGCCTTCGTCGAGGAGGAGCTGGAGCGCAACCCGCTGCTGGAGCGCGACGAGCGCCCCGAGCTGCCCTCCGGCCCCGCCGCGCCGGACGCCCCGCCGCCTTCCGACAGTTTCGAGGGCACCGCCGGCGCCACCCTGCCCACCGAAGCCGACGCGCCGCTCGACATCGCCGACTGGTCGAATGTCTATGATGGCGAGGCGGGCGAGGCCGGCTTCGCCGGTGGCCTGGCCGATGCCGGCTTCGGCGGCCGCGGCGGCCGGCTGGATTTCGGCGAGGATGCGCGCGGCATCGACGAGCTGGCGGCGGAACGGCCGCGCAGCCTGCGCGAGGAGCTGGGCAGCCAGATCCGCCTGGCCTTCGACGCCCCGTCCGACCGGCTGATCGCGGCCCAGCTGGTGGCGCTGCTCGACCCCTCCGGCCGGCTGCTGGCCGAGGATGCGGCGATCGCCGCGGCGCTGGGCTGCGAGATCGCCCGCATCGCCGCCATCCGCGCCCGCATGCAGCGCTTCGAGCCGGTCGGCATGTTCTGCCGCAGCCTGGCCGAATGCCTGGCCGTGCAGCTGGCCGAGCGCAACCGGCTGGACCCCGCCATGCAGGCGCTGCTCGACCATCTGGAGCTGCTGGCGCGGCGCGACATGCGCGGCCTGATGCGGCTCTGCGGCGTCGATGCCGAGGACCTGGCCGAGATGGTGGCCGAGGTGAAGCGCCTCGACCCCAAGCCCGGCGCCGATTACGACGCCGCCCCCGCGCCGCCGCTGCTGCCCGATGTGCTGATGCGCCGCGCCCCCATCACCCCCGCCCCGAACGGCCAGCCCGCCGCCTATCCCCCCGCCGCGGGCGAGGCCGGCGACTGGCTGCTGGAGCTGAACCCGGAGACGCTGCCCCGCGTGCTGGTCAATCGCGGCTTCCACGCCCGCGCCCTGGTCAGCGCCACGCGCGAGGAGCGCGCCTTCCTCTCGGAGAAGTTCCAGGCCGCCAACTGGCTGGTGAAAAGCCTGGAGCAGCGCGCCGGCACCATCCTGAAGGTCGCCGCCGAGATCGTCCGCCGCCAGGACGGCTTCTTCCGCCACGGCGTCGAATATCTGCGCCCGCTGATCCTGCGCGACGTGGCCGAGGCGGTGGAGATGCACGAATCGACCGTCAGCCGCGTCACCGCCAACAAATACATCGCCACGCCGCGCGGCCTGTTCGAGCTGAAATATTTCTTCACCACCGCCATCGGCGGCACCGCCGGCGAAACCTTCAGCGCCGAGGCCATCCGCCACCGCATCCGCAGCATGGTGGCCGCCGAGACGCCGGACGACATCCTCAGCGATGACGCCATCGTCGCAGCTTTGCGTCGGGAAGGAGTGGACATCGCCCGCCGAACGGTGGCCAAATACAGGGAAGCGCTGCGGATACCATCATCGGTGCAGCGCAAACGGGAGAAGGCCGTCCCGGCCTGACACCGGAGCGGGCGCGACCCGCCCGCTTCGCCGTCCCAGCGGGACGGCCCCTCCCCATTCAAGAAGGAGGGGTTACCCCGCCATGCACATCGTCGTCGCAGGGAAACAGGTCGAAACCGGCGAAGCCCTGAAGGTCCATGTGGCCGAGGGGCTCACCACGGTGACCAAGAAATACTTCGACCACGCCCTGGAAGCGTATGTCACCTTCTCCAAGAACCGCGCCTTCTTCGGCTGCACCATCGACATCCACGCCGGACGCGGGCTCAGCCTGCGCGGCGAGGGCGAGGGCGCCGACGCGCACCGGGCCTTCGACGAGGCCGCCTCGCACATCGCCAAAAGGCTGCGCCGCTACCGCCGCCGGATGAACGAGCATTCCCGCGGCCTGGCCGATGAGCGCCTGCCCGCCAGCGCCGAGACCGCACGCCAGGTGATCCTGGCCCAGCCGGTCGACGAGCCGGAGGAGCCGGTCGATGTCGACGCCCTGCTGGCCGACATCCGCGGCACCACCCCGGCCGACCGGCCCGACCCCGCCGTGGCGAATGGCCACGACCTCGCCGACAATGGCGAGCACGGCGCCATCATCGCCGAAACGCCGACCGAGATCGCCCGCCTCAGCGTCTCCGAGGCCGTCATGCGCCTCGATCTCGGCCAGATGCCGGTGATGATGTTCCGCAACCGCAGCAGCGGCCAGCTCAACGTCGTCTACCGCCGCCAGGACGGCCATATCGGCTGGATCGACCCCGCGGCTGCGTGACGGCACGGGAGGGCGCGGCCCTTCCCAAAACCCAGCCGACAAAAAATCCGGGAGGCGTCGCCCTCCCGGACCCGGCCGACAAAAAAAGCCGGGAGGGCGCCCCCCTCCCGGACCCAGCTGACAAAAAAGCCGGGAGGGCGCCGCCCTCCCGGACCCTCCGGCCGGGGTGGCAGGGCCACCCCGGACCCCGCCATCAATCCCGGCGCGGCGGTGCCGCGCCGGGCTGCGCCCTCAGCGGCACATCAGCACGGGGATGTCGGCATTCTCCAGCACATGCCGCGTCACCCCGCCCAGGATCAGCTGGCGCAGCCGCGAATGGCTGTAGGCGCCCATGCACAGCAGGTCGGCATTGAAGTCGCGCACCGCGCCCAGCAGCCCGGCACCGACCTCGCGCGTCATCGGCTTGAACGGCACCGCCTCGGCCTGGATGCCGTGCCAGCGCAGATAGGCCTGCAGCCCCTCCGCCCCCGGCCCGCGCCGCTGATAGTCGTCGCTGTAGAGGATGCGCACCGCCTCGGCATGGTGCAGCCAGGGCAGCGCCGCCGCCACCGCCGCCGCGCTCTCCGCCGTGCCGTTCCAGGCACAGCAGACGCGGCTGCCGATGGTGGCCGGCGATTCGCGCGGCGCGATCAGCACCGGACGCCCGGAATCGAACAGCACCGCATGCAGCGCGTCGGAGGAGGAGACATCCTCATCCGCCTCCGGATGCGGCACCACCGCCATGTCGTAGAGCCGCGACTGCTGGGCGACGATGTCCTCCTCCCGCCCGGCGATGGATTCGAAGGACAGCGTCGGCCCCTCGGTCTTCAGCGCGCTCTCGGCCGAGAGCGCGATGGTCACGTCGCGCCCCTGCACGAATTTCTCGAACAGGGCACGCACCCGGCCGGCGCGCTCGCCGCTCTCGCGCTCGGTCGCCGCCATCATCTCCTCGATCATGGCGCCCGACAGGCCCTCGCCCGCCAGCGGCGCCACGTCGCGCGCATCGACCCGCACATGCAGGCAATGCACATGCGCGTTCCAGGTCCGCGCCACCATCAGCGCGGTGTTGAGCGCCGCCTCGCCCGCGGCGGTTCCGGTCAGCGGCAGCAGCAGCCGGCGATAGGCCATGGGTCGGTCTCCTCTGATCTGCCCGGATTATGGCTGCGCCCGGGCCTGGCGCCAATGTAACCGCCAGGAGGCCGAGGTTAGGAGCCGCAGCCCGCCCCGACCCGTTAAAAAAACGGAAGCCAGCCCCCTCTCCACGCCAGGGCTCCGGCCGGAATCGCCTTGCACGAGAACAGCTTGGCCGCAAGGAACCGGTCACGCGCAAGCCTGCCGGGCGCTCCGGCCGAGGCGCCCTAGGGGGCGGTCTCCGGCATCGTCCCGGTGACGTCCAGCCGGCGCCATTCGATCGGCCCGGCCTCCGCCGCCGCCATGCTCTCCAGCACCGCCACCCCGGCATCCGAGGCATCGCCGCGCCGCGCCGCCACGCGCTGCCGCAGCAGCTCGAGCGGCGCCTCCAGCCAGACGCCCTGGAAGGGCAGGCCCAGCGCCGCCGCCACATCGGCGATGCGCTGCCGCAGAACAGGGTCGAGGAAGGCGGCATCGGCGATGACGCTGTGCCCGCCGCGCAGCGCCGCCTCGGCCAGCGCGAACAGCTCCGCATGCACGGCGGCGCTTTCGGCGGGCGCATAGGCCTCCGGCGGCAGGCGGGTCTCGGGCGCCAGGCCGTGCCGGCGCTTGCGGATCTCGTCGCTGCGCAGGATCAGCGCGCCGGGCACGGCGCCGAGCGCCGGCGCCCAGTGCCGGGCCCAATGGCTCTTGCCGGTGCCGGGCAGCCCGCCCACCGCCAGCAGCCGCGGCGGCGCCGGGCGCAAGGCGGCCTCGGCCGCCGCCAGCCAGGGCAGCCCGTCCTGGCCGATGCGCTGCAGGCAATGGGCGCGGATCAGGAAGCGCAGCGACAGCCAGAGCGGCAGCCCCCGCACCAGCTCCGCATCGCCGCTGCGCGCCACATAGCGGTTCAGCACCCGGTTGGCGGCGCCGGGGCCGACCCGCAGCATCAGATCGGCCAGCAGGAAGGCCAGGTCGTAGCCGGTGTCGATGGTGGCCAGCGCCTCGTCGAATTCCAGCGCGTCGAAGGGCACCGGCCGGCCCTCCCACAGCACCAGATTGGCCAGGTGCAGGTCGCCATGGCAGCGCCGCACCCGCCCCGCGGCGGCGCGGGCGGCCAGGAAGGGCGCCAGACGGACAATGGCCGCCTCCAGCGCCGTGGCCCAGGCCGCGATGCGGGCCTCGGGCAGGCCGGTGGCCAGGCCGGCATTGCGGCATTCGCGCGCCACGCGGCGCAACGCCGCCTCCGGCACCCAGCCCTCGACCGGGGCCAGCCGCGCATGCATGGCGGCCACCGCATCGCCCAGCGCATCCTGCAGCGGCGCGTCCAGCGCGCCGCGCGCCGCGACGGCATCGAGGAAATCGGCCGCCGGCAGCGGCGCCATCTCCAGCACGAATTCCTCGGCCGCGCCGTCGCCATCGAGCCGCAGCGCGCCATCCGGGCCGCGGCTCAGCGCATGCACGCCGCGATACAGGCCGGGGGCGGCGGGGGCGTTCAGCACCAGCTCGCGCCGGCAGAAATGCTCGCGCGCCGCCAGGCTGGTGAAGTCGAGGAATTCGAGCGCCACCGCCTTCTTCAGCTTCAGCACCCGGTCGCGGCCGACATAGACGGCGGAGATATGCGTCTCCACCGGCGCGGCCCCGGTCAGCCGGCCGAGCAGCGCGGCCGCCTCCGCCTGCCCGGCCGGGATGCTCACGGGTAGAGCGACTCGATCCGCCAGCCTTCGGGGGCGGCGTGGAAGACGCGGCGGTCATGCAGGCGGAAGGGCATGTCCTGCCAGAACTCGATGCGCGAGGGCAGCACGCGGTAGCCGCCCCAATGCGGCGGGCGCGGGATCTCCTCGCCCGGGTGGCGCGCCTCGGCCTCGGCCAGGGCGGCCTCCAGCTCGGCCCGGCCGGAGAGCGGGCGGGACTGGCGCGAGGCCCAGGCGCCCAGCCGCGACAGCCGCGGGCGGGTCGCGTAATAGGCGTCGGATTCGGCGTCGGTAACCTGCTCCACCGCGCCCTCGACGCGCACCTGGCGGCGCTGGGTCTTCCAGTGGAAGATCAGCGCGGCGCGCGGATTGGCGGCCAGCTCCCCGCCCTTGCGGCTCTGCCGGTTGGTGAAGAAGACGAAGCCGCGCTCATCCAGCCCCTTCAGCAGCACGATGCGGGCGGAGGGGAAGCCCTCCGGCGTCGTGGTCGCCAGCGTCATGGCGTTGGGGTCGTTCGGCTCGGAGGCCTCGGCCTCCTGCAGCCAGTCGCGGAACAGCGCGAAAGGTTCGGTGGCGGCGATCGGCGCGGTCATGCGGCTCCCCCTTGCCCAGGCGCCGGGGGTGTGCCACCACGACCCCACCCTTGCAACGGGGAAACACCCCGCACCCCCCCTCCCTGTAGAAGCGGTCCTGCCTGCCCATGGAAGCTGCCGATCCCCAAGCGAAGATCCCCACCGGCACGCTGATGGCCGGCAAGCGCGGCCTCATCATGGGTGTCGCCAATGACCGCTCCATCGCCTGGGGGATCGCCCGCGCCCTGGCCGCGCAGGGGGCCGAGATCGCCTTCACCTATCAGGGGGAGGCGCTGGAGAAGCGCGTCCGCCCGCTGGTGGAGAGCATCGGCGCCGATATCCTGCTGCCCTGCGACGTCACCGACGAGGCCAGCATCGACGCCGTCTTCGCCGCGCTGGAGCAGCGCTGGGGCAAGATGGACTTCCTGGTCCACGCCATCGGCTTCGCCGACAAGCAGTTCCTGCGCGGCCGCTATTTGGACACCCCGCGCGAGGCCTTCCTGCAGGCGCTCGACATCTCCTGCTTCTCCTTCGTCTCGGTCAGCCGCCGGGCGGCGGCGCTGATGCCGGAGGGCGGCTCGCTGCTGACCCTGTCCTATCTGGGGGCGGAGCGCGTCACGCCGCATTACAACGTCATGGGCGTGGCCAAGGCGGCGCTGGAGGCCAGCGTGCGCTACATGGCGGTCGATGTCGGCGGCCAGAACATCCGCGTCAACGCCATCAGCGCCGGCCCGATCAAGACGCTGGCGGCCAGCGGCATCGGCGATTTCCGCTACATCCTGAAGTGGAACCAGTACAATTCGCCGCTGAAGCGCAACGCCACCATCGAGGATGTCGGCGGCGCGGGGCTGTACCTGCTCTCCGATCTCGGCGCCGGCGTCACCGGCGAGGTGCACCATGTCGATTGCGGCTACCATGTCGTCGGCATGAAGGCGGTCGACGCGCCGGACATCTCGGTCGTCTGAACCTCCCGGCGGGGGGAGCATGCCTCCCCCCGGCAACCCCGCCCGCCTCCGGCGGTTGGTCCTCCACACCAGAGGAGGACCGAGGCATGTCGCACACCGACCGCCAGGGCGGCCCCGGCAGCAGCCACCAGAACCGCCAGGCCCCCGGGAAATCCGCCCCCACCGGGCACAAGCACGCGCAGCCGCCGCAGGGGCCGCGGCCGGGCGAGCCGACCAACCCCGATCGCAGCCGGGTCTCCGGCGGCGGGGGCGAGCGGGACCGCCACCACACCCATGACAGCCGCGAGAGGTCCTGAGCCATGCCTGAGGACCGCAAGCCCGAGCCCGCCCCGCTCGAGGAGGAGGGTCGCGCCACCGGCAGCATCGAGCAGCCGATCCCGCCCGGCGAGGTGCAGCCCGGCGAGATGAACGAGCTGGCCGCCACGCTGGGCGGCCCGATCGACGTCTTCCCCGGCCGCCGCCGCAAACCCGTGCAATCGGGCAACTGACGGCGGGGTCCCCAAAGGAACAACTGGGGGGACCCTGTCCCCCCAGCGGGAGGGTCCGGGAGGGCAGCGCCCTCCCGGCGGCTGGCGGAGCCAGCCATGATCCCGCATAACCGGCGCCCCAGATCTTTGCCGCCGGTGCCCTGCCCATGTCCCACAACAGTTTCGGCCATCTCTTCCGCGTCACCAGCTGGGGCGAGAGCCATGGTCCGGCGATTGGCGGCGTGGTGGATGGCTGCCCGGCCGGCATTCCGCTCACCGAGGCCGACATCCAGCCTTTCCTGGACCGCCGCCGCCCCGGCCAGAGCAAATTCGTCACCCAGCGGCAGGAGCCCGACCAGGTCCGCATCCTGTCCGGCGTGTTCGAGGGGCTGACCACCGGCACGCCGATCAGCCTGCTGATCGAGAACCAGGACCAGCGCAGCAAGGATTACGGGGAGATCAAGGACCGCTTCCGCCCCGGCCATGCCGACCTGGCCTATCACCTGAAATACGGCGTGCGGGATTATCGCGGCGGCGGCCGTTCCAGCGCGCGGGAGACGGCGGTGCGGGTCGCCGCCGGCGCCATTGCCCGCAAGCTGCTGGGGCCGGAGGTGGTGATCCGCGGCGCCATGGTGCAGATGGGCCCGCTCGGCATCGACCGCGCCCGCCTCGACTGGGCGGAAACCGACAGAAATCCCTTTTTCTGCCCCGATCCCGGCGCCGTCGCCGCCTGGGAGGAGAAGCTCGCCGCCACCCGCAAATCCGGCTCCTCGCTCGGCGCCGTCATCGAGCTGGTGGCGGAGGGCGTGCCGGTCGGCCTCGGCGCGCCGCTTTATGGCAAGCTGGATGCCGACCTCGCCGCCGCGCTGATGAGCATCAATGCGGTGAAGGGCGTCGAGATCGGCGAGGGCTTTGCGAGTGCCGCGCTGGATGGCGAGGCCAATGCCGATGAGATGCGCATGGGCGCCAATGGCGAGGTCGATTTCCTCTCCAACCATGCCGGCGGCATCCTGGGCGGCATCTCCACCGGCCAGCCGGTGGTGGCGCGTTTCGCGGTGAAGCCCACCTCCTCCATCCTGACGCCGCGCCGCTCGGTCGACCGCTTCGGCCAGGAGGTGGAGGTGCTGACCAAGGGCCGCCACGACCCCTGCGTCGGCATCCGCGCCGTGCCGGTGGGCGAGGCGATGCTGGCCTGCGTGCTGGCCGACCACCTGCTGCGCCACCGCGCGCAGAACCCGGACGCGCCGAGCCGCCCCCGCCTGCCGCGCAACTGACGCCGAAAAAAACCGCGGGAGCCCGCAACGAAACCGCCCAGGCGGCGTTTCCGTCGCGGCCTCCCGCCGGCCTTGCAACCCGGCGTGACCCGGGGCCGGCATGCCGCCGAATATCCGACCTCCGCACTTGACTATTCAGCCGGAGATTTGGATAGGAAGGGCGACAGACCTGCCGAGACACGACCATGCTCCAGGCCACCATCGCCGCCCCGGATGACGCCATCGATGCCTGCCACGGCCTGCTGGCCCTGGCCGGCGAAGCCGCCTGGCAGGCCCGCATGGCCGAGCTGGCGGCCCGTGCCCGCCCGCATTCCTGGGCCGGCCGCGCCGCCCAGCAGCGCCACGCCCTGGAATTGCTGCTGGCCCGCCTGGCCGATCCGCGCCAGACCCCGAAGCTGAACGCCGCCGAGCGCCGCGTGCTCTCCCTGGCGCGGGAGGCGGTGCAGCTCTCCGACACCCTGCCCGAGGCGCCGCGCGCCCGGCTGCGCGAGCGGCTGCTGCAGGGGCTGACCGGCGAGGCCACGCTGATCCCGCTCTTCCACCTGCTGCGCGAGGCCAGCCGCCAGCGCGCCCGCGGCTTCACCGTCCAGTTCACCGGCCTGACCGAGGGCACGCCCTACGATTTGCTGCTGGAGCGCGACGGGGTGCAGGCCGAGCAGGTCTGCCGCAGCGTCTCGGCCGAGGAAGGCCGCCACCTGCACCGCACCGATTGGTGCGCCCTGGTGGATGGCATCAACCCCGATCTGCAGACCTGGCTGGCCGCGCATCCCGGCCGCTATCTGCTGAAGATGACCCTGCCCGAGGGCATCCAGGACCCGGACGGCCTGGCCGGGCTGCAGCGCCAGGTCAGCGCCCTGCTGGCCACCGAGAAGCGCCAGGACGCCACCGCCGCCGCCGTGCTGAAGCTGGACCCGCTGATGCTGGCCGGCGTGCAGGCCGCCGGCCAGGGCCTGCCGCAGCGGCTGCGCGACCAGTTCGGCCCCGATGCCCATCTGGCCGTCACCGGCGATCCTTCGGGCGGCAGCGTCTTCGTCATGGCTGCCCGCGCCGGGCGGGAGAACGGCCTGGCCGCCGCCGTGGTGCGGCATCTGGGCCAGGCCGCCGAGGAATGCCTCAGCGGCACCCGCCCCGGCATCGTCTCCATCTTCCTCGACGATGTGGAGCGCGCCGAATGGCGCCATCTGCGCGACACGCTGGAGCTGGAGGGCGCGGTGCGCCGCTTCTTCACCACCGCCCCGGCCCGCCGCATCACCGCCGCCGCCTGCACCACGCGGCTGGAGATGTTCGGCGCCGCCCCGCCCCACGCCGCCGAGGAAGGCGAGCTGCGCTACCGCAACCAGGCCCATCCCGCGGCGCGCGACGCCGCCCTGCTGCCGGCCATCACCTCCTGCAGCTGAGGCCCCCGCGGCTGAAGCCCGCTAGGACAGCAACGCTGAACAAAACGTTACGGCGACTCTCCCCCGTCCTGGCAAAGTTTCGTCGCGGTGCTGCCACTTTTCCCTGCATGCTGCGTTGCAGTGAAATCCCGCAATTGCTGCCTCCCAGGAGGTGCCGCGATGTCCGAACGTGAGATGGAAGCCAAGCTGGTCGAGCTGGACCGGCTGCTGAACGACCCCGAGGTGCGGATGGACCCGCATCGCGTCTGGTCCCTGCTGCAAGAGATCTCCGGCGCCAGCCAGGCCGCCGCAACCCAGCGCGCCGCCTGAGGGCGGTCACGCCGCCGGCCCTGCGGGCACCACCACCCCGCCCGGCCCGCGCAGGTCCCTGAACGGTGCGGGAGGGTCCCCTCAGCCCTCCCGCCGCGCCGCGATCAGGAATTCGCGGTTGCCCTCGGGGCCCAGGATCGGGCTCGGCTCGATCCCCAGCACCACCCAGCCCGGCAGCGCGGACCACCAGGCCCGCACCCGCTCGCACACCTCCTCATGCACCGCCGGGTCGCGCACCACGCCGCCCTTGCCCACCTTCTCCGGCCCGGCCTCGAATTGCGGCTTGATCAGCGCCACCGCCCAGGCGCCCGGTGCGGCCAGGCCCAGCGCCGCCGGCAGCACGGTCGCCAGCCCGATGAAGCTGGCATCGCACACCACCACCCCCGGCGGCTCCGGGATCAGCGTGGCATCCAGGCGGCGGGCATTGGTCTTCTCCAGCACCACCACCCGCTCATCGCTGCGCAGCTTCCAGGCCAGCTGGCCATGGCCGACATCCACCGCATAGACCCTGGTGGCGCCGTGATGCAGCAGCACATCGGTGAAGCCGCCGGTGGAGGCGCCGACATCCACGCCCACCCGGCCGGCGGGATCCAGGCCGAAAAACTCCAGGGCGTGCGACAGCTTCATGCCGCCACGGCTGACCCAAGGGTGCTCCTGGCCCTTCACCTCCAGCGGCGTGTCCTCCGCCACCGGCTGGCCGGGCTTGTCGATCCGCTTCGTCTCGGAAAACACCTTGCCCGCCATGATCAGGGCCTGCGCCTTGGCGCGACTCTCCACCAGGCCGCGCTCCACCAGGGCGAGGTCGGCGCGTTGCTTGGGCATGGCGTAAGGCTTTCAAAACACAGGAAGAAATCTTCTTTTTCTGAAGAAAAAGAAGCAAAAAGACCTTTGTCAGTGGGCGTCCCGCCCACGGCCGCAGGCGGGACGCAGGCTCAGGCGCGGGCGGGCTGCGTCAGCGCGGCATCGCCCAGGGCGGCGCCGACCACCGCCACGATCGCCGCGGCGTCCAGCCCGGCCTCGGCATATTGCCGCTCCGGCTTGTCATGGTCGATATAGCGGTCCGGCAAGGCCATCGGGCGGAAGCGCAGGCCGTGGTCGAAGGCACCGCGCAGCGCCAGGTGGTGCATCACCAGGGCGCCGAACCC
Source organism: Pseudoroseomonas cervicalis (assembly GCF_030818485.1). Taxonomy (NCBI): domain Bacteria; kingdom Pseudomonadati; phylum Pseudomonadota; class Alphaproteobacteria; order Acetobacterales; family Roseomonadaceae; genus Roseomonas; species Teichococcus cervicalis. The sequence continues at coordinate 2,774,164 of NZ_JAUTAJ010000004.1, forward strand.
GCCGACCGAACCCTCCTCGATCGTCACCATCACCTCATGCTCGCGCGCCAGGCGCTCGACCAGCGCGGTGTCCAGCGGCTTGGCGAAGCGCGCATCGGCGACCGTGCAGGACAGGCCGCGCGCCGCCAGCTCCTCGGCCGCGCGCAGGCATTCCTGCAGGCGGGCGCCATAGCTCAGCAGCGCGACCTTCGTGCCCTCGCGCAGCACCCGGCCACGGCCGATCTCCAGCACCTCGCCCCGCGCCGGCACCGGCTGCAGGCCGAACCCCTCGCCGCGCGGGAAGCGGAAAGCGATCGGGCCCTCATCATAGGCCGCCGAGGTGGCGACCATATGCGCCAGCTCCACCTCATCCGACGGCGCCATCAGCACCATCTGCGGCAGGCAGCCCAGATAGGCGATGTCATAGGCCCCGGCATGCGTCGCCCCATCCGCGCCCACCAGCCCGGCGCGGTCCAGCGCGAAGCGCACCGGCAGGTTCTGCAGCGCCACATCATGCATCACCTGGTCATAGGCGCGCTGCAGGAAGGTCGAGTAGATGGCGACGAAGGGCTTGATGCCCTCGGTCGCGAGGCCTGCGGCGAAGGTCACCGCATGCTGCTCGGCGATGCCGACATCGAAGGTCCGCTTCGGGAAGCGCTTCTGGAACGCGTCCAGCCCGGTGCCGGAGGGCATGGCGGCGGTCACCGCCACGATGCGCGGATCCGCCTCCGCCTCGGCGATCAGCGCCTGGGAGAACACCTTGGTGTAGGTGGGCGGCCCCGGCGGCGCCTTGGCCTGGGTGCCGGTGACGACATTGAACTTCGCCACCGCGTGGTACTTGTCGGCGCTGGCCTCGGCCGGGGCATAGCCCTTGCCCTTCTGCGTCACGACATGCAGCAGCACCGGCGCGCCATCCTCGGCATCGCGCAGATTGCGCAGCACCGGCAGCAGATGGTCCAGGCTGTGCCCGTCGATCGGGCCGACATAGTAGAAGCCCAGCTCCTCGAACAGCGTGCCGCCGGTCAGCAGCCCGCGGGCATATTCATCCGCCCGGCGCGCGGCGCGCTCCAGCGGCGCCGGGAAGCGGCGCGCCAGCTTCGCCATCATCTCCCGCAGGGACAGGAAGGGGCGGGAGGAGATCAGCCGCGACAGATAGGCCGACATGGCGCCGACCGGCGGCGCGATCGACATGTCATTGTCGTTCAGCACCACGATCAGCCGGGAGCGCATGGCCCCCGCATTGTTCATCGCCTCATAGGCCATGCCGGCGCTCATCGCGCCATCGCCGATCACCGCGATCACGTTGCGGTCGTCGCGCGGCTCCCCCGGAATGGCGCGCTTCAGGTCGCGCGCCACCGCCATGCCGAGCCCGGCCGAGATCGAGGTCGAGGAATGCGCCGCCCCGAACGGGTCGTATTCGCTCTCGGAGCGGCGGGTGAAGCCCGAGAGGCCACCGCCTTGGCGCAGCGTGCGGATGCGCTCGCGCCGCCCGGTCAGGATCTTGTGCGGATAGGTCTGGTGGCCGACATCCCAGATCAGCCGGTCGCGCGGCGTGTCGAACACGGCATGGATGGCCACCGTCAGCTCGACCACGCCGAGGCTTGCCCCTAAATGCCCGCCGGTCTGGCTCACCGCATGCACCGTCTCGGCGCGCAGCTCGGCGGCCAGCTGCTTCAGCTGCTCGGCCGACAGGTTGCGCATGTCGGCGGGGATGCGGACGCGGTCCAGCAGCGGCGTCGCCGGCGGGGCATTGCCCCCCGCCGGTGCGTTCGGGGTGTTCGCCATCAGGACCTCCGGGCGATGGTGTAGTCGGCCAGCATCCGCAGGAGATCGGCACGCTCCCCGAAACTGTCGAGATGCGAACGCGCCTGGGCGGCCAATCGTTCCGCCTGGCTGCGCGCCCGCTCCAGCCCCAGCAGCCCGACCAGCGTCGCCTTGCCCGCCCCGGCATCCTTGCCGGTGGCCTTGCCGGTCTCCTCGGCGCTGGCCGTCGCATCCAGGATGTCGTCGGCGATCTGGAAGGCCGCGCCCAGCTCCCGCCCATAGGCGCAGAGCGCATGCCGCTGCGGCCCCGGCGCCTTGCCCAGCACCGCCCCCGCCTCGGCCGAGAACTCGATCAGCTTGCCGGTCTTCAGCAACTGCAGCCGGCCGATGGCGGATTCGGACAGCGCCTCGGCCGCCTCCTCGGCCAGCATGTCCAGCATCTGGCCGCCGCACATGCCGCGCGGCCCGGCGGCGAGCGCCAGGCGCAGGCACAGCTCGGCCCGCACGGCCGGGTCGGAATGCGTGTCCTCCCCCGCCAGCACGGCGAAGGCATGCGCCTGCAGCGCGTCGCCGGCCAGGATGGCGGTCGCCTCGCCATAGGCGCGGTGGGTGGTGGGCTTGCCGCGGCGCAGCTCGTCATTGTCCATCGCCGGCAGATCGTCATGCACCAGCGAATAGGCGTGCAGCATCTCGATGGCGGCGGCCACCCGCAGCGCCGAGACGCGGGAGACGCCGAACTGCGCCGCCCCCTCCAGCACCAGGAAGCCGCGCAGCCTTTTGCCGCCGCCCAGCACGGAATAGCGCATGGCGGCGTAGAGCTTCGCCTCCGGCCCTTCCTCCTGCGGCAGCAGCATGTCCAGCATGTGCTCGATCTCGGACGCGGCCTCGCGCAGCGCGGCGGGGAGCGGGGTGTCCTCGGCCATGGCGCTCAGCCCAGCTCGCGCAGGCCGGTGGCGCTGCCATCCGGCCCGGCGACGATGGCCTGCACCTTCTGCTCCGCCTCGGCCAGCTTGGCCTCGCAATGGCGGCGCAGCGCCGCGCCGCGCTCGTAATCGGCGATGGCGTCCTCCAGCTTCGCCTGGCCGCCTTCCAGCTTCTTCACGATCGTGTCGAGCTCGGCCAGGGCGGCCTCGAAGGACAGGGCGGCGACGTCCTGGTGGGGCGTCTCGGGCATGGGAACTCCGTCAGCAGGGAACGGGGCAGGGAAGGCAGGCCTCAGGCCCGCATCAGCGCCCGCACATGGCAGGCGGCCGAGGCGGCCAGCGCCTCCAGATCATAGCCGCCTTCGAGCGTCGAGACGACCCGCCCGCCACAGAGCCGGTCGGCGATGCGGCAGATTTCCGTGGTCAGCCAGCCGAAATCCGCCTCCCGCACCCGCAGCTGCGCCAGCGGGTCGCGCGCATGCGCGTCGAACCCGGCCGAGATCACCACCAGCCCGGGGCGGAACGCCTCCAGCGCCGGCAGCAGCCGGTCGGCCCAGGCGCGGCGGAAGGCCTCGCCATCGGCGCCGGGCGGCAGGGTGGCATTGACCACATTGCCCAGCCCCGTCTCGCTCTCCAGCCCCGTGCCCGGATAGCAGGGCGATTGGTGCGAGGAGAGGAACAGGATCGAGGGATCCTCGGCCACCGCCGCCTGGGTGCCATTGCCGTGATGCACGTCGAAATCCAGCACCGCCACGCGGGCGATGCCATGCGCCGCCTGGGCATGCCGGGCCGCCACCACCGCATTGGCAAACAGACAAAAGCCCATGGGCGTGGCGGGCTCGGCATGGTGGCCGGGCGGGCGCACGGCGCAGAAGGCGCGCCGCACCTCGCCCCGGCACACCGCATCCACCGCGGCGATGCCGGCGCCGGCGGCGCGCAGCGCGGCCTCGGCGCTGCCGGCGCTCATCGCCGTGTCGCCATCCAGGGAGACCAGCTCGCCCTCCGCCGGGCGAACCGAAAGAATGCCCTGGATGTAATGCGCCGGATGGGCGCGCCGCAGCTGCTCCTCGCTGGCCTCGGGCGCCTGCTCCTGGATCAGGTCGGAGAATTCCTCCGCCTCCAGCGCGGTCAGCACGGCGCGCAGCCGGTCGGGGCATTCGGGGTGCTCGGGCCCGTTGGAATGGCCGAGGCAGGCGCGGTGCGTGACCAGCAGCACGCTCAAGCGGGCGGCTCCGCCACGGCGTCCTTCGCCTCCTCCCGCTTGCGCAGGGTGAAGCGGTACAGCCCGGCCGATTCGCTGAAGCCGACCAGGGCATGCCCGGTCTCCCGGCTATAGGCCTGGAAATCCTTGACGCTGGCCGGGTCGGTGGCCAGCACCACCAGCTTGGCGCCCGGCGGCAGCGACCGCAGCGCCTTGTTGGCCTTCAGCACGGGCAAGGGGCAGGTCAGGCCCTGCACGTCCAGCGTGGTCTCGCTCATGGGCGGCATGATGGACGGCGCGGCGGCGGCGGCGCAAGGCCGCCCCCCCTCTTCAATCGACGATGAACAGCTTCGCGCCGGTCGCGGTGGAGGAACGGTGCGCCGCATCGCCGAAATCGGAGACCTGGTAGCTCATGCCCGGGCGCAGGGTGAAGCGGCGGCCATCCTTCAGCTCGGTCTCCAGCACACCCTCCAGCACGAACAGCACATGGCCGCGGTCGCACCAATGATCGGCCAGATAGCCGGGGGAGTATTCGACCAGCCGCACCCGCAGATCGCCCACGGTGAAGCTGCGCCACAGCGCCTCGCCAGTCTCGCCGGGGTGGCGCGTCGGCGTGACCTGGGACCAGTCGGTGACGGTGAAGGGAAGGGCCGGGATCTGCATGGGCCAAGGCTTAGCAGCGCGGCGCCGGATGGCGAAGGCCCCTCCCTTGCCGCCTCCCTTGCCCGGGCGCCGCGGCGCGGGCATCGTCCGCCGCCATGAGCTTGCGCATCGGCATCGACCTCGGCGGCACCAAGACGGAGATCGCCGCCCTCGGCCCGGCGGGGGAGGTGCTGTTGCGGCAGCGCGCCGCCACGCCGGGCGATTATGACGGCATCATCGCCACCCTGGCCGGGCTGGTGGAGGCGGCGGAGGCCCGGCTCGGCGCCCGCGCCACCCGCCTCGGCATGGGCATCCCCGGCAGCCTCAGCCCGGCCAGCGGCCTGGTGCGCAACGCCAACACCCAATGCCTGAATGGCCGTGCCCTGGACCGCGACCTGGCGGCGCGGCTCGGCCGGCCGGTGCGGGTCTCCAACGACGCCAATTGCCTGGCGCTCAGCGAGGCCGCCGATGGCGCCGGGGCGGGGCATGATGTGGTGTTCGCCGTTATCCTCGGCACCGGGGTCGGCGGCGGGGTGGTGGTGCGCGGCCGGGTGCTGGAGGGACGCAACCGCGTCGCCGGCGAATGGGGCCACACCCCCCTGCCCTGGGCCGCGCCGCAGGAGCATCCCGGCCCGCGCTGCTGGTGCGGCCAGCAGGGCTGCCTGGAGACGATGCTGTGCGGCCCGGCGCTGGCCGCCGCGTGGAAGGGCGCGGGCGCGCGCGATGCCGGCGGCATCGAGGCGGCGGCGGCATCCGGCGACAAGGCGGCCCAGGCGGCGCTGGAGCTTCATGCCAGCCGGCTGGCCCGGGCGCTGGCCGCCATGGTGAACCTGCTGGACCCGGACGCCATCGTGCTGGGCGGCGGGTTGTCCAATCTCGGCATCCTGTATGAGCGGGTGCCGGCGCTGATGGCGCCCTACATCTTCGGCGATGTCGCCGGGGTGCGGCTGCTGCGCGCGCAGCATGGCGATTCCTCCGGCGTGTTCGGCGCCGCGCGGCTGTGGGATGGGGAGCCGGAGCCGGCCGGCTGACGCTGGAACATGCCGCGAACATCGGCTAAACTGAAAAAAGAATGCCCGCGCTCTGCCGCGACTGCCTCCGCCTGTTCGAGGATGGCCCGCGCTGCCCGGCCTGCCAGGGCCGGCGGCTGGTGCGACATGCCGAGCTGGCGCGGCTCTCCATCGCCCATATCGATTGCGACGCCTTCTTCGCCAGTGTCGAGAAGCGCGACCGGCCGGAGCTGCGCAGCAAGCCGGTGATCGTCGGCGGCGGCCGGCGCGGCGTGGTCGCCGCCTGCTGCTACCTGGCGCGGATCCGCGGCGTGCGCTCGGCCATGCCGATGTTCAAGGCGCTGCCGCTCTGCCCCGATGCGGTGGTGATCCCCCCCGACCACGCCAAATACAGCGCCGTCGGCCGGCAGATCCGCGCCATGATGGAAGACCTGACGCCGCTGGTGCAGCCGCTGTCGATCGACGAGGCGGTGCTGGACCTCTCGGGCACCGAGGCGCTGCACAGGGCGCCCCCCGCCGCCGTGCTGGCCGGGCTGGCGCTGCGGGTGGAGCGAGAGCTGGGGGTGACCGTCTCGGTCGGGCTGGCGCCGAACCGGCTGCTGGCCAAGCTGGCGGTGGAGCGCGACAAGCCGCGCGGCTTCGCCGTGATCGGCGCGGAGGAAGCGGCGTCGCTGCTGGCGCCGGAGCCCGTCACCGTGCTGCCCGGCGTCGGCCCGGTGCTGGCGCGGCGGCTGCAGGCCGCCGGCTTCGTCACCCTCGGCCAGCTGCAGGGGCTGACCCCGCGCGAGGCGGCGACGCGCCTGGGCGAGGACGGCCCGGCGCTGGCCGCCCGCGCCCGCGGCGAGGATAGCCGCCCGGTCTCCCCGGGGCGGGAGACCAAATCGGTCAGCGCCGAGACCACGTTTGAGACCGACCTCTCCAGCCTGGCCGCGCTGGAACAGCCGCTGTGGCGGCTGGCGGAAAAACTGTCGCGCCGGCTGGCGGAGAAGGGGCTGGCGGCGGGCGGGGTGGTGCTGAAGCTGAAGACGGCGGGCTTCGCCCTGCGCACCCGCCATGCCCGGCTGCCGGCGCCGAGCCGCCTGCCCGACACGCTGTTCGCCGCCGCCCGCCCGCTGCTGGCGCGGGAGGCGGATGGCACGGCCTTCCGGCTGATCGGCATCGGCGCGCAGCCGCTGCTGCCGGGCAGCGCCGCCGATCAGGGCGATCTGGTGGACCCGGAGGCGCCGCGCCGCGCCGCGCGCTGGGCGGCGGAGGAGGCGCTGCGCGCCCGTTTCGGCGCCCAGGCGGTGATGCGCGGCCGCGCCCTGCCGCCGCGCCCGAAGGGCTGAGCTACCACTCCGCCGCGTTGCGCGGGCGGAAGAAGGGCGGCGAGGTCAGCACCAGCCGCAGCTCCAGCACCACGCCAAGATCGGTCACCTTCAGGCTTTTCGCCGCCTGGGCCGGCACCGGAATGCCGGTGCCGATGCAATAGGCGATCAGCGTGGCGCCAAGGCCCGGGGCGGTCACCACCGCCTCGCCCGAGCGGCCCTGCGGGCCGAAGCGGAAGCGCACCGACTGGGCATCCGGCAGCAGCTCGGCCGCGGTGACCTCCTCGGGCGGCAGGCGCATATGGTTGCGCCCGGCATGGTGCAGGGCGGCGCAGAGCAGCGCCGGGGAGAAGGTGAGGATGCGGTGGTCGCGCAGCAGCACCGGCGGGGCGGGGGCGATGCCGGGGCCGGCGGCCGGGCCGGCCGGCGCGGGCGAGCGGGCGGCGGCGGCGGGCGCGGCGGCCGGCATGGCCGGGGGGGAGGCGGACGGCGCGGCAGCGGCCAGGGCGACGGCCGCGCCCGGACCAGCCGGGCGCGGCGACGCCAGGCCGGGGCCGACCGGCGCCTCGGCAGCGGGGGCGGCGGCTTCGGCGGCGGGTGGCGGCGGCGCGGTGGGGTCGGCCCCGGGCGGCGGGGCCGGCGGCGCGGCGGCGTAGGCGGCGCCCCAGGGGCTGGACATGGCGCCGCTCGCGCCGCCGGGGGCCGGCGCCGCGGGCAGGCCGGCGGGCGCCGTCCCCGGGGCAGGGGCGGCGGGGGAGAGGAGATCGGCGGCGGGCGCGGCGGCGCCGGTGGCACCCCAGCGCCGGATCCGGCCTCCACCGGGTGGGGAGGGAGGAAGGTCGCTCACGGCTGGCGGAAGCTCCGCCGCGTCTGTGAATGCTTTGTTAACGCAAACCGCCGCCCCGCCGGTGGGTGGTTGCCGCCCCGTCACTTCCGCGATAGACGGGGGGCCGGCAAGATGTATGATGACCGTACATCATGACAGAGTAGGGAAGGACCAGCACATGCCCATGACCCCCTCCGCGATGGCGCAGCAGATCGGCAGCGGCCTGCTCTCCTTCCCGGTGACGCATTTCCGGCAGGATCTGAGCTTCGACGAGGCGCCGTATCGCGCGCATGTCGCCTGGCTGCTGGAGCATGACCCGGCCGGGCTGTTCGCCGCCGGCGGCACGGGCGAGTTCTTCTCCCTCTCCCCGGCCGAGGTCGCGACGGTGGTGCGCGCCGCGGTGGCCGAGACGGCCGGCCGCGTGCCGGTGATCGCGCCCTGCGGCATGGCGACGCCGATCGCGCAGGAGCTGGCGCGCTCGGCCGAGAAGGAGGGCGCCGACGGTCTGCTGCTGCTGCCGAACTACCTGGTCAATTCCGAGCAGGCCGGCCTCGCCGCGCATATCGAGGCGGTGTGCCGCAGCACCGGCCTCGGCGTCATCGTCTACAACCGCGACAATGCGATCCTGAACGAGGACACGCTGGCGCGGCTGTGCGAGCGCAACCCGAACCTGGTCGGCTTCAAGGACGGCGTCGGCGATATCGAGCTGATGACGCGGGTCTATGCCAGGATGGGCGACCGGCTGACCTATGTCGGCGGGCTGCCGACGGCCGAGACCTTCGCCCTGCCCTATCTCGAGATGGGCGTGACGACCTATTCCTCGGCGATCTTCAACTTCGTCCCCGCCTTCGCGCAGGATTTCTACGCCGCGGTGCGCCGCCGCGACCGCGAGGCGGTGTTCCAGGGCCTGCGCGATTTCGTGCTGCCCTACATCGCCATCCGCAACCGCAAGAAGGGCTATGCGGTCTCCATCGTGAAGGCGGGTTGCGCGGCGGTGGGCCGTCCTGCCGGCCCGGTGCGGGCGCCGCTGACCGATCTGGAGCCGGCCGAGATGGCCTCGCTGACCGCGCTGATCGAGGCGCTGCCCGCCCAGCTGGCCAAGGCCGCCTGACTGACGGCGGGGTCCGGGGTGGCCCTGCCACCCCGGCGGTGGGGGGTTCGGGGGAGGCAGCGCCTCCCCCGTCTGTTTCAGCCCTTGGCCGTCGCCACCGCCGCGCGGGCGGCCTGCAGCAGGATGCCGCTGTCGTTCATGATGGTGACCAGCTTGAAGCCCATGCCGATCATGCGCTTGGCATAGGCGGCGGTGCCGTTGTGCAGGCCGACGGCGAGGTTGCGCTTGCCGCATTCCGACAGCAGCCGCTCATAGATCTTCAGGATCTCCGGCTCCTCGCGGTCCAGCTTCGGCGGCAGGCCGAGGGAGAGGCCGAGATCGGAGGGGCCGACATAGATGCCGTCGACGCCCGGCGTGTCGAGGATGGCTTCCAGATTGTCGAGCGCCTGCTTGGTCTCGATCATCGGGATCACCGCGATGTCGCGGTTGGCCGTGTCGAAATAGCTGTTGGCCTCGCCATAGATGCCGGCGCGGATCGGGCCGAAGCTGCGCGTGCCCTCGGGCGGGTAGCGGCAGGCGGAGACGAGCGCCGCGGCCTGCTCGGCGGTGTTCACCATCGGGCAGATGACGCCCATGGCGCCGGCGTCCAGCACCTTGCCGACGATGCCGGGCTCGTTCCAGGGCACCCGCACCATCGGCGTCACCGGGTGCGGCTGCATGCCCTGGAAGCAGGCGACGGTGGAGAGGTAGTCCTGCACCCCGTGCTGCATGTCCACGGTCAGGCTGTCGAAGCCGGCCTGGGCCATGGTCTCCGCGCTGAAGGCGCTGGGGATGGCCAGCCAGCCATTGACCACGGCGCGACCTTGCGCCCAGGCCTCTTTCACCTTGTTCGCCATTGTTATTCCATTTCCTCCGGGACGGCGGGATTGAAACGCTAGGACTCGCGCCGGGGGGCGTCAACGCGTCCGCCGCGCGAAAGCGCGGCAGGGGCGCGCCGATCGGCGCTCTTTCCGGCCGCCCGCGCCGGGCGTAGCCTGCGCGCCCATGCCGAGCCCGCTTCCCCCCTCGCCCGCCGCCGCCGAGGCGCCGGTCCCCACGCCCTGGCGCGTCGCCTCCGAGACCGCGCCGCTCCGGGACGTTCTGGTCTGCCCGCCGGATCATTACCGCTGGCTGCCGACCAACAGCATCGCCCGCCGCACCCTGGCCGAGTCCCGCCAGGGGCCGGCGCTGCCGCATCTGCAGGCGCAGCATGCGGAGCTGGTGGCGGCGCTGGAACAGGGCGGCGCCCGGGTGCACCTTCTGCGGCCGGAGCCGCATCTGCCCTACATGGTCTATACGCGCGACAGCGTGGTGGTGACGCATCGGGGCCCGGTGCTGTGCCAGCTGGAACGCCCGCAACGCCGCGGCGAATACTTTTTTCTGATCGACTGGCATCGGAAGCAGGGCAGCGCGTTCTGGAAGATGTCCAATGCCGGGACGCTGGAGGGGGGCGATATCCACATCCTCCGCCCGGGCCTGGCCGTCATCGGCCATTCCGGCGGCCGCACCGATGAGGCGGGGGCGGAGCAGCTGGCGGGCTGGCTGCGCGCCGAGGGCTGGGAGGTCCGGCTGCAGCCTTTCGAGGAGCATTTCCTGCATCTCGACGTGCTGTTCTGCATGGCAGCCCCCGGCCTGGCCGTCGCCTGCGAGGAGGTGCTGGACAGTGACTTCCTCGCCTGGCTGCGCGGCCATGGCATCCGCACCATCCCGGTCGGCTATCGCGACGCCATGCAGCTCGGCTGCAACATCCTGGCACTTGGCGGCGACCGGGTGATCTCGGCGCGCGGCAGCACGGCGCTGAACGCCGCCCTGCGCGCCGAGGGGCTCTCCGTGCTGGACCCCGAGCTTTCGCTGTTCACCCTGGGGGGCGGCGGCCCCCATTGCCTGACCTGCCCGCTCGCGCGGGAGGAGGAAACTGCATGACCATCGACACCAACCCGCTCGACACCGTGCTGGCGGCGGCCCGCGCCTTCCTGGGCGAGCGGCTTTCCACCAATGCCTCGATCCGCGAGCAGCATTCCAAGGGCGAGGATTCCAACCCGCCGGTGCTGCCCGACGCCGTCGCCTTCGTCGAGACGACCGAGGAGGTTTCTCGTCTTCTGGCGCTGTGCCACGCGCATGGCGTGCCGGTGACGCCCTTCGGCGCCGGCACCAGCCTGGAGGGGCATGTGGTGCCGGTGCAGCGCGGCCTCAGCCTCGACCTGTCGCGCATGACGGCGATCCTGGAAGTGAATGCCGAGGATATGGACTGCCTGGTGGAGCCGGGCGTCACCCGCCACCAGCTGAACGACTTCCTGCGCGACCAGGGGCTGTTCTTCCCGGTCGATCCCGGCAGCCATTGCACGCTGGGCGGCATGGTGGCGACGCGCGCCAGCGGCACCAACGCCGTGCGCTACGGCACGATGCGCGAGGCAACGCTGGGCCTCGAGGTGGTGCTGGCCGATGGCCGCATCATCCAGACCGGTGGGCGCACCCGCAAATCCGCCAATGGCTATGATCTGACGCGGCTGTTCATCGGCTCCGAGGGCACGCTCGGCGTGGTGACGAAGATCCGCCTGCGGCTGCACGGCATCCCGGAGGCGACGACCGCCGCGGTCTGCCAGTTCGACAGCCTCTCCGCCGCGGTGGAGACGGTCATCATGACCATGCAGGCGGGCATTCCGGTGGCGCGCATCGAGCTGGCGGATGCCGACCAGATGCGCGCCTCCATCGCCTATTCCAAGCTGCCCTACGCGGCCCTGCCGACGCTGTTCCTGGAATTCCATGGCAGCCCGGCAGGGGTGCGCGAGCAGGCCGAGGCGGTGGAGGCGATCGCCGCCGAGATGGGCGGCCAGGGCTTCGCCTGGGCCGAGGATGCCGAGAGCCGCAACCGGCTGTGGAAGGCCCGCCACGATGCCTGGTGGGCGGCCAATGCGCTGTATCCGGGCTGCCGCGGCATCACCACCGATGTCTGCGTGCCGATCTCCCGCCTGGCGGAGGCGATCATCGGCGCCAAGGAGGCGGCGGTGGCGATGGGCCAGAACACCTGCATCGTCGGCCATGTGGGCGACGGCAATTTCCACTGCGTCATCCTCTTCCCGGCCGACGATCCGGAGGGGCTGCAGAAGGCGTGGGAGCTGGACCGCCGCATCGTGGCGCAGGGGCTGGCGCTGGGCGGCACCTGCTCGGGCGAGCACGGCATCGGCCTCGGCAAGCGGGAATTCCTGGTGCAGGAGCATGGGCCCGAAGTGCTGGCGGTGATGCGCGGGCTGAAGACCAGCCTGGACCCGAAGGGCATCCTGAACCCCGGCAAGCTGTTCCTGAACTGAGCGGCGGCCCCCCGGCCCGCCCGGCCGGGGGGCGCCCTGAAAAAAAGTCACGCCTGCTGACCCGTCCAGGGACCGGTCCGTGGATGACAAGGCGAAAGGAATCCCTGAAACTGAGCCCCGTTCCGGCGCCACGCCGCCGGATGTCCAAGGGAGCCTCAAAGCCAATGATCCGTCGTCAATTGCTGGCAGGCGGTGCCGTGATCGGCGCCTCCGCCCTGGCGGCCCCGGCCATCGCGCAGACCCATCCGGAAATCCGCTGGCGCCTGGCCAGCTCCTTCCCCCGCTCCCTGGACACCATCTGGGGCGCCGGCGAGCATGTGGCGAAGCGGGTCGCGGCGCTGACCGACAACAAGTTCCAGATCCGCGCCTTCCCCGCCGGCGAGCTGGTGCCGGGGCTGCAGGTGGCGGATGCCGTGCAGAACGGCACGGTGGAGTGCGCCCACACCGCCTCCTACTATTTCGTCGGCAAGGACCCGACCTTCGCCTTCGACGGCGCGGTGCCCTTCGGCCTGAACATGCGCCAGACCAATGCCTGGCTGCAGCAGGGCGGCGGGCGCGACGTGATGAAGGACTTCTTCGCCAAGTACAACATCGTCTCGATCCCGGCCGGCAACACCGGCGCCCAGATGGGCGGCTGGTTCCGCCGCGAGATCCGCACCGTCCAGGACCTGAACGGGCTGAAATTCCGTATCGGCGGCTTCGCCGGCAATGTGCTGCAGAAGCTCGGCGTGGTGCCGCAGCAGATCGCCGGCGGCGACATCTACCCGGCGCTGGAGAAGGGCACGGTGGACGCGGCCGAGTGGATCGGCCCCTATGACGACGAGAAGCTCGGCTTCAACCGCGTCGCCCAGTTCTACTACTTCCCCGGCTGGTGGGAGGGGTGCCTGAACCTCTCCATGTACATCAACAAGGCGAAGTATGAGGAGCTGCCGCAGCTCTACAAGGACGTGCTGGAAAGCGCCTGCCGCGACTCGACCATCGAGACCATGGCGAAATACGACGTGCAGAACCCGGCGGCGCTGAAGCGGCTGATCGCCTCCGGCACCCAGCTGCGCGCCTTCCCGCGCGAGGTGATGCAGGCCTGCTACCGCGCCGCCTTCGAGCTGTATGACGAGACCGCCGCCCGCAACGAGAATTTCCGGACGGTCTACGAGCATTGGAAGACCTTCCGCGAGAGCCAGTATGGCTGGTTCCGCGTCGCCGAGAACAGCTTCGACCAGTTCGTCTACGCCATGTACGGGCAGGAGGCGCAGTCCCAGGCGCAGCCCGCCGCCGGCCAGCCGCGGCGCTGAGCGCCGGGGCCGGGCGCCCAGCCGGGGCCGCCGGCCCCGTCATGAACCTGCCCCGGGGCCGCCGGCCCCGGGCGCCCGCCGGCCCCCGGGCGGCGCCGCGGCGCATGATCCGGAAGGCCGAACCTCTGCCGGCCGAAATGTTCCGTCTGCCGGGGACGGAATTTTCACGCTAGTGGAAAGCCGGGCCCGCCGGCCCGCCCAGCGGGGCCGCCCTTCGGGGCCACCCCTGGGCGGGCCGGCGGCCGCCCCTCTCGCTCCGGTGCCGTCATGGCGCCGGATCTCGTCGTGTTCTTGGGAGGAACCCCTGGATGGGTGCCCTGCTTGGCTTCAGTCGGGCCATGGACAAGGTCAGTAACGGCTTCGGCGTCATCGCCTCCTGGCTGGTGCTGCTGGCCTGCGTGGTCAGCGCCGGCAATGCCGTGGTGCGCTATGGCGTCAACTACTCCTCCAATGCCTGGCTGGAGGTGCAGTGGTACTTCTTCGCCGGCATCGTCATGCTCGGCGCCTCGCAGACCCTGCTGCGCAACGAGCATGTGCGCGTCGACCTGGTGTTCGGCAACCTGTCCGAGCGCGCCCGGCTCTGGGTCGACATCCTCGGCATCATCTTCTTCCTGCTGCCCGCCATGGCGCTGCTGGCCTGGATGACCTGGCCCTTCTTCCTCGACAGCTATCTGCGGGCCGAGGAATCCTCGAATGCCGGCGGGCTGATCCGCTGGCCGGTGAAGCTGCTGCTGCCGGTGGGCTTCGCCCTGCTCACGCTGCAGGGCCTGTCGGAGCTGATCAAGCGCATCGCCCTGCTGCGCGGCATCAGGCCGGAGACGGAGGTGGTGGTCGACTACCACCGTCCGGAGCAATGACCCCGCAACCGAAATCCGGAACCCTCCTGCGATGCTGACCCTCGAGATGATGCCGCCGCTGATGTTCGGCGGCCTCGTCGTGTTCCTGCTGATCGGCTTTCCGGTGGCCTTCTCGCTGGCCGCGGTCGGGCTGTTCTTCGGCTTCCTGTCGATCGAGCTGGGCTTCTTCACCCCGGCCTATCTGGGCAATCTGCCCTTCCGGGTGTTCGGCATCATGTCGAACGACCTGCTGCTCTCGATCCCCTTCTTCACCCTGATGGGGGCGATCCTGGAGCGATGCGGCCTGGCCGAGGATCTGCTGGAGGGCACCGGCCAGCTCTTCGGCAAGATCCCGGGCGGCCTCGCCTATGCCGTCATCCTGGTGGGCGCGGTGCTGGGGGCCATCACCGGCACCGTCGCCGCCTCGGTCATCGCCATGGGCATGATCTCGCTGCCGGTGATGATGCGCTACGGCTATGACATGCGCATCGCCACCGGCGTCATCGCGGCGTCGGGCACCATCACCCAGGTGATCCCGCCCTCGCTGGTGCTGATCATCCTGGGCGACCAGCTCGGCAAGAGCGTGGGCGACATGTATGCAGGCGCCATCGGGCCGTCCTTCCTGCAGGTCGCGCTGTTCCTGCTGTTCATCGCCGGCGTGTCGATCTTCCAGCCGCACAAGGTGCCGGCCCTGCCGCCCGAGGCGCTGCACCAGCGCGGCTGGCCGCTGATCTGGCGCGTGCTGAAGGGCATGGTGCCCTCGATCGTGCTGATCTTCCTGGTGCTCGGCACGATCTTCATGGGCCTCGCCACGCCGACCGAGGCGGGGGCGATGGGCGCGGTGGGCGCCGTCGTGCTCGCCGCCATCAACCGCCGCCTCACCTGGACGCTGATCCGCCAGGCGATGGACAACACCATGCGCATCACCTGCATGGTCATCTTCATCCTGGTGGGCTCGACCGTCTTCAGCCTGGTGTTCCAGGGCGTCGATGGCGGCCTGTGGATCGAGCACCTGCTGTCCCACCTGCCGGGCGGGCAGACGGGCTTCCTGATCTTCGTCAACATCTTCGTCTTCTTCCTGGCGTTCTTCCTCGACTTCTTCGAGATCGCCTTCATCGTGGTGCCGCTGCTGGCCCCGGTCGCCGCCAAGCTCGACATCAACCTGGTCTGGTTCGGCGTGCTGCTCTGCGTGAACATGCAGACCAGCTTCATGCACCCGCCCTTCGGCTTCGCGCTGTTCTACCTGCGCGGCATCGCGCCCAAGGAAGTGCGCTCGCGCGACATCTACTGGGGCGCCGTGCCCTGGCTGTGCCTGCAGCTGGTGCTGGTGGCCATCATCATCTTCTGGCCGGAAAGCGTGACCTACTGGCTGGAGGACGGGCCGAGCATCGACCCGAGCACGGTGCGCATCGACGTGCCGATGCCGGACATGCCGGCCGACGACGCGCCGATCATCTTCAAGTGACGCGGGCGGGGGCCGCATGGCCCCCGCGCCCCGGATGGCAGACCCGCGCCGGGCGACCGGCGCGGGTTTTTTTCGGGCCCGCCGCGGCGGGCTGCTGCCGGCGCCCGGGTCAGGCCCGCTCCCCGGCGCCGCCGCGGGTCTTCCACAGCGACCAGAGGATGCCCACCGCCAGGATGGCGAAGGTGATGCCGAGCGAGACAGCGGGCGGCACCTTGCCGGTCGCGGGGAAGAGCAGATCGGCCAGGAAGATCTTCGAGCCGATGAACACCAGCAGCACCGACAGCGCGTATTTCAGGTAGTGGAAGCGGTGCACCATCGCCGCCAGCGCGAAATACAGCGCGCGCAGGCCGAGGATGGCGAAGATGTTCGAGGTGTAGACGATGAAGGGGTCGGTGGTGATGGCGAAGATCGCCGGCACCGAATCCACCGCGAAGATGACATCCGCCACCTCCACCAGGATCAGCGCCAGGAAGAGCGGCGTCATGAACCAGGCGGCGCGGCCGGTCCTGGGGTCCGGCTGGCGGATGAAGAAACGCTCGCCCTGCAGTTCCTCCGTCACCCGGAAGCGGCGGCGGATGAAGCGGAGCAGCGGATTGCCCGCGATATCCGGCCTGGCATCGGCCATGCGCCACATCTTGATGCCGGTGAAGATCAGGAAAGCGGCGAAGAGGTAGAGCACCCAGCCGAATTGCTGGACGATGCTGGCGCCGAGCCCGATCATCAGCGCGCGCAGCACGATGACGCCGAGGATGCCCCAGAACAGCACCCGGTGCTGGTACAGGCGCGGAATGGCGAAATAGCCGAAGATCATGGCGATGACGAAGACATTGTCCATCGCCAGCGTCTTCTCGACGATGAAGCCGGTCCAGTAGAGCTGGGCGGCGGTGGCACCGTCGAGCGCGCCGTCCAGCGGCGGCCGCAGATGGTCGAAGGAATACCAGACCCAGCCGCCGAACAGCAGGCCGAGGCCGATATAGACCGCCGAGAGCATCAGGCTCTCGCGCGCGCCGATCTCCCGCGTCTCGCGGTGCAGGACCCCGAGGTCGAGCACGAGGAGCAGGATGACGAGGCCCATGAAGGCCAGCCACATCCAGACGGGCGTGGCCAGGAAGCTGGCTGTGAGGAATTCCAATTGCGGCTCCGGCATGGTCGGGTTCCCAGGCATGGGAACGGGATCAAGGCGATGCGTCCGACATCGCAGGCGCAAAGAGATGCGCTGCCAGAGGGAACCGGACGGTAAAGGACATGGTCGCGGCGGGGGGCGCCATCAAGCGCCGCGTCCCGGGGCGCGGCGGATTTTCCGCCGGCAGGCCGGCCGCCCTGCGCGCCCGCCCGGCGCAGGGTGTCATGGAAAGGTCACGCGGCGGCGCGCCGGGCCGGGGCTAGGGTCCGCGCCACCTTCCAACACGCGGATCGACCCATGCGACGCCTGCTGCTCGCCACCTGCCTGGCCCTGCCCAGCCTGCTCTCCGGCCCGGCCTGGGCGGCCCCCGAGATCACCATGCTGGAGAGCGACGACCCGGCGCTGCGCCTCGGCCGCTACACCTTTCCCGGCGGGCGGGTGGCGGAGTTCACGGTGGGCATCGGCAGCGCCGCGCATCACCGCCCCGGTGACCCGGCCGACATCGTCTACACCCTGTCCGATCGCGGCCCGAACATCGCCTGCGCCGATGCGGAGGAATTCACCGGGCAGGCACCGGCCGCGATCTGCGCCGCCGATCCGCGCGGCCGGCTCTACCCGGTGCCGCATTATTCCCCGACCCTCTATGGCGTGCAGCTGCTGCCCGGGCAGCGCCGCTTCCGGGTGTTCGAGGCGATCGCGCTGAAGCGCCCGGACGGAAGCCCGATCACTGGCCTGACCAACCCGCTGCCCGGCCGCACCGAGCAGCCGCTGGACGGCCAGGGCCAGCGCCTGGCCTTCGACCCCGCCGCCATCGATGCCGAGGGGCTGCTGCGCCTGCCGGATGGCCGCTTCTGGGTGGGCGAGGAGAATGGTCCCTCCCTGGTCGAGGTGGCGCCCGATGGCCGCATCCTGCGCCGCATCGTGCCGGCCGGCACGGAGGGCGAGTTCGCCGCCTCCGGCTACCGCATCGAGCCCGGCCTGCCCGCCATCCTGGCGCGGCGCCAGTCCAACCGCGGCATCGAGAGCATGGCCGGCACGCCGGATGGCGCCACGCTCTACGCCATCCTGCAGAACCCGCTGGCCAACCCCGACACCGCCGCCTATCGCCAGGCCAGCAACACGCGGCTGATCCGCTTCGACCCCGCCGCCGGCCGCGTCACCGGGGAGTGGGTCTACCAGCTCGACGATCCGCGCAGCTTCCGCAACGACCCGTCGGAGCGGCAGAACGACCCGCGCATCTCCGAGCTCGCCTGGCTCGGCCCCGACCGGCTGCTGGTGCTGGAGCGGACGGAGAAGACCACCAAGCTCTACGAGGTGCGCCTCGACCAGGGTGCCACCGACATCGCCGGCAGCGCCTGGGATGATGGCAACACCCGCCCCAGCCTGGAGCAGCTGCGCGACCTCTCCGGCAGCGGCGTGGTGCCGGTGCAGAAGCGCCTGGTGCTGGACAGCGCCGACCATCCCGAGCTGCCCGGCAAGATCGAGGGCATCGCCCTGCTGCCCGGCAACACGCTGATGCTGATCAACGACGATGATTTCGGCATTGGCGGCGAGCGCACGCGCATCGCCCTGGTGCGCGGCGCGCTGGAGTGGTGAAGGGGCTCAGCCGCGCCCGGCCGCCCATCCGGTGCGGCTGGCGCGGTCCTCCGCCGCCACCGCCAGGCCGAGCAGCGGGCCGAATTTGAAGCCATGGCCGGAGAAGCCGCTCATCAGCATGGTCCGCTCGCCGAGCGGCTCCAGCAGGAAGCGCTCCTCCGGCTGCACATCGTAGTAGCAGGCGCGGGCGCCGAGCACGCGATAGGCGCCCGCGTCGCGCAGCCGCGGGCGGGCCAGGTCCAGGATCGCCTCGGCCTCCGCCGCGCTGGCCTCGCGCGGATCGGCCTCGGCGTCGCCCTGGCAGGAGAAGCGGTGGTCGCCGATCTTCAGCGCCGTGCCGGCCACCGGCGGCACCGCGTAGAAGCCGCCCTGCGCCGAGAGGTCCAGCAGCATCGGCGCCCGCACCCAGGCCTCGCGCTGCGCCGCCGGCGGCTCCAGATAGACGACGATCTGGCGGGAGGCGGTGACCCGCCCGGCCAGCCCCGGCAGGAAGCGCGGCGCCCAGGGGCCGGCGGCCAGCACCAGCAGATCGGCCTCCAGCACCGCGCCATCCTCCAGGCGCAGCCGGGCGCGGGCCGGGTCGGCCTCGCCCGCGCGGCCCTGGCGGAAGGTCACGCCGCGCCGGCGCAGCAGCGCCGCCAGGGCGGCGACGATGCGGCGTGCCAGCAGCACGCCACCGGTCTCCATGTGGAAGGCGTCGCCCACGCCGGCGGCGCGCAGCATGGGGAAGCGCGCCTCCAGCGCCGCCGGGTCGAGATCGGCATAGGCATGGCCGTCCCCGGCCAGGGCGGCGCGGCTTTCCGCCAGCCAGCCGCCCGCGGCATCGCCCAGCGCCAGCACGCCGGTCGGCACATAGGGGCGCTCGCCCAGCTCGGCCCAGAGCAGGTCCCAGGCGGCATAGGCCTCATCGACCATGCGCATATAGCCGCGCTCCGCCCCATAGGCGTGGCGGATCAGCCGGTGCTCGTCGACGCTGGCGCCGCGCGGGTTGGGGATGTCGTCCTGCTCGACGATCGTGACGGACCAGCCGGCCCGGGTGAGCCCCCAGGCGGCGGAAAGGCCCATGATCCCGGCCCCGAGGACAAGCGCGTTCGGCATGGCGGGGAGGATGGCAAAAAGCGGAAGCCAGGCAAGGGGTTCTTTTTTAGAAAAAAAGAACCAAAAAACTTTTTTCAGTTTGGCGTCCCGCCTGGACGGGAGACGGCGGCAGCCTGAAGAAAGTCTTTTTGCTTCTTTTTCTTCAGAAAAAGAAGATCACTGAATTTCCGTGAATTTCACTTCAATCTCCCCCGTCATCCCCTCCCCCGGCGCCAGCACCCGCATCGCCCCCCAGGGCGCCAGCGCTGGCCGGTTGATCACCGCCGGCACATGGCTCACCGGCTCCAGGCAGAGCAGCGGCAGATGGGCGGGGGCGTAGAATTGCAGGTTCCGCGCCCAGTCGCCGCGCGCGCGCAGCGTCACCCGGCCATCGGGGCGCTGCAGCGCGGCCACCCCGTCCCAGCCGGCGAATTGCGCGTCGAGGCCCAGCCATTCGGCCTCGCCCTGCGACAGGCCGGGGCTGGGCTCAGGCGGCAAGGGCAGCTTGCGGTCGTCGGTCGGGAAACGATGGGTGGCGGCGAAGCGCACCGCGCAGCCCTCGGGCCGGGCGAACCAGGGGTGCCAGCCGAAGCCCATCGGGCAGGGCGCGTCGCCGGCATTCTCCAGCGCGAGCGAGAGGCGCAGCCCGGCGGCGGAGAGCGCGACAGCAAGCCGGGCGCGCCAGTGGAACGGCCCGCCCTCCCCCTGCTGGGTCAGGCTGGCGGAATCCGGCGTGGCGGCGTCCACCTGCCAGGGTCGGGTGCGGGCCAGGCCGTGCAGCGCATTGCCTTCCGCCGGATGGGTGATGGGGAAGTGGTGTACCGCGCCGGCCCAGGGGAAGGCGCCGCCCTCCAGCCGGTTGGTCCAGGGCAGCATCCAGAAGGCGCCGGCCATGCCGGTGTTGGGGTCGGCGCCGTCGGGCAGCGGCGCCAGCAGGTCGCGCCCCTGCCAGCGCAGCGCGGCGAAGGCGGCGCCGCGGTCGGGAAGCAGCGTGGCGTCCCAGCCCGCGGCAGCCAGACGCACGCTCAATCCTCCAGGCTGAAGGCGTCGCGCGGGCTGAAGCCCTGCCGGCTGTAGTCATTGGCGCAATAGGCGCCGCCCTGGTAGCGCTCGGTCACCGGGTTGCCGGAGAAGATCTCGCCCACCTTGGCGCGGAAGGGCTCGGCGCTGTCCTGCGGCGCCCAGCCGATGCGCTCGCGATGGTCGGTGCCCCAGAAGCTGGCCGGGTTGTCGCTGGCGCCCCAGACCACGGCATGGCCGACCTTCGGCGCCTCGACGAAGGCGATGCAGAGGCGGGAGAGATCATCGAAGGACAGCCAGGTGGAGAGCATGCGGGCATCGACCGGCTCGGGGAAGGAGCTGCCGATGCGCACATTCAGGTTCTCGACGCCGTGCTTGTCCCAGTAGAGCCGGCCCATCAGCTCGCCATAGGCCTTGGACAGGCCGTAGAAGCTGTCGGGGCGGAAGGCGCAATCATGGTCGAGCTTCGGCTCGCCCGGACCGGGGCGGTTGTGGAAGCCGATGGCGTGGTTGGAGCTGGCGAACAGCACCCGGGCGCCGGAGCGGCGCGCCGCCTCATAGATCAGGTAGAGGCCGCGGATATTGGGGTCCAGCACCTCCTCGAAGGGCCGGTCGATGGAGACGCCGCCAAAATGCAGGATGGCGTCGCAGCCATCGGCGATGTGGCGCATCGCCGCCTCGTCGCCCAGATCGGCGATCTCGAAGCGCGCCTGGCCGGGCAGGTCATCGGGGAAGGGCTTGATGTCGGTCAGGCGCAGCGCGTAGCCGCGATCGGCCAGGGCACGGGTCAGCACGCGGCCGAGATTGCCGGAGGCACCGGTGATCAGGACGGTTTTCGGGGCGGTCATCGAAGCGAGGCTCCTGGCGATTCGGGCTCGGCCCTGGGAAGGGCCCACGGGATGGCGGAGGGTTCACGAAAAAACGGCGCCTGGCCAGGGGCGCCGGTGGCCTGTCCGGGCCGGGAGGGGCGCGCCCCGCGCAAGGCGGGGCGCGCGCGCCAGTTCAGTGGAACAGGCTGGGCAGCCAGAGCGAGACCGCCGGCACATAGGTGACCACCAGCAGCACCGCGAAGGCGGCGGTGTAGAAGGGCAGGCTGGTCTTGGTGGCGTCCCACATCGACACCTTGCCGACGGCGCAGGCGACGAACAGCACCGGGCCGACCGGCGGCGTGATCAGCCCGATGCCGAGATTGAGGATCAGCACCACGCCGAACTGCACCGGGTCCATGCCGAGCTTCATGGCCAGCGGCAGGAAGATCGGCGTGCCGATCATGATCAGCGGCGCCATGTCCATGAAGGTGCCGAGCAGCAGCAGGATCACGTTGATCAGCAGCAGCATCAGCAGCGGGTTGTCGGTGATGCCCTGCATCAGCTCGACCGTCATGGCCGGCACCTGCAGCAGCGCCATCAGCCAGCCGAAGGCGCTGGCGCAGCCGATGATCAGCATCACCATGCCGGTGGTGCGGGCGCCACCCAGCACGGCGTGGATGAAGCCGCTCCAGCTCAGGCTGCGATAGACGAACAGCGTGACCAGCAGCGCGTAGAGCACGGCGACCACGGCGCTTTCGGTGGCGGTAAAGATGCCGCTGCGCACGCCGGCGAAGATGATGACGATCAGCATCAGCCCCGGCAGGGCGGCCGCCGTCAGCCGGGCCAGCGCCCACCAGCCGGGGAAGGTCTCGCGCGGGTAGCCGCGCTTCACCGCCACCGCCCAGGCGGTGAACATCAGCACCGCCATCAGCAGCATGCCGGGCAGGATGCCGGCGGTGAACAGATCCGCCACGCTGATCGCGCCGCCGGCGGCGATGACGTAGAGGATCATGTTGTGGCTGGGCGGGATCAGCAGGTCGATCAGCGCCGCATTGGCGGTGACGTTGACGGCGTAGTCCGGCGCGTAGCCGCGGGCGCGCATTTGCGGGATCATGACGCCGCCGACGGCGGAGGCATCGGCGACGGCCGAGCCGGAGACGCCGCCGAACAGCGTCGCCGCCACGACATTCACCTGGCCGAGCCCGCCGCGCATATGCCCGACCAGCGCCGCCGCCAGGCCCACCAGCCGGTCGGCGATCTGGCCGCGCAGCATCAGGTCGCCGGCGAAGACGAAGAAGGGGATGGCGAGCATGGAGAAGACGTTCATGCCCGAGGAGAGCTGCTGGAACACGACCAGCGGCGGCAGGTCCATCCAGAGCACGGTGGCGAGCGAGGCGGCGCCGAGCGCGAAGGCAACCGGCGTGCCGATCAGCAGCAGCAGCGTGAAGCTGCCGAGCAGAATGGTGATTTCCATGGTCCGGGCCTCAGGCGTCGCTGACCAGGGGGGTGACCATCGCCTCGGCCGGGGCGTCCTCGCCTGCCAGATGCGCGGCCAGCCGCTCCAGCCCGAACAGCGTGATCATGACGCCGCCGAGCACCAGCGGCAGGTATTCCACCGTGCCGGGCAGGCCGATGGCGGGCAGGGTGGCGTCCCAGACATCGAGGGCGAGCTCGCCGCCGAACCAGGCCATGCCGGCGCCGAACAGGGTGACGACGAGGTCGGAGAGCACGTCGCAGAAGCGCGACAGCGGGGTGGGCAGCAGGGCCTTCAGCGTGTCGAAGCCCATATGGAAGCCCTCGCGCACACCGGCCGCGGCGGCGCCGAGGATGACCCAGCCCATCAGCAGCAGGGCCGCCGATTCGGCCCAGGCGGGGGTGTCGTTCAGCACGAAGCGGCCGAACACGCCCCAGGAGACGATGCCGGTCATCGCCACCAGGGCGAGACCGGCGATACCGAGGCAGAGGCTGCAACACCGGTCGAGGGCGAGGCCGAAGCCCCGCGCCCAGGCCCGCGCCGTGCCGCCCCCGTGCTGGCGGGCGGCCGCCATTCAGGCGGTCTCCCGGATGCGCCGCACCATCGCCTTCAGCCGCTCGTCGCGCACGAACTGGTCATAGACCGGGGCCATGGCCTGCTCGAAGGGGGCCTTGTCGACGGTGTTGATGACGGTGCCGCCGGCGACGACGTCGCGGCGCGCCGTCTCGCTGCGGGCGACCCAGAGCTTGCGCATCTCGGGCACGCTGTCGCGGGCGCTCTCGCGCAGCACCGTCTGCATCTCGCGCGGCAGGCGGTCATAGCTGCGCTTCGACATCACCAGGATCTCGGGCGACATCGAATGCTCGGTGATGGAGTAGAACTTCGCCACCTCGAAATGCCGCTGCGACTGGTAGGTGGGGTAGTTGTTCTCGGCGCCGTCGATGACGCCGGTCTGCAGCGCCGAATAGACCTCGCCGGTCGGCAGCGGCGTCGCATTGGCGCCCAGCGCCCGCATCATCGCCAGCCAGAGATCCGATTGCTGCACACGGATCTTCATGCCGCGCATGTCGGAGAGCTGGTTGATCGGCCGCAGCCGGTTGTACATGGAGCGCGCGCCGCTGTCGTAGCAGCACAGCCCGACCAGCCCGTGGCGCTCGGCACCGGCCAGGATCTCCTGGCCGATCTGCCCGTCCATGACGGTGTGCATATGCGCCTCGTCGCGGAACAGGAAGGGCAGGCCCGGGATCACCGTCTCCGGCACCAGGTTGTTCAGCCCCGCGAAATTGGTGCGGTTCATGTCGATGACGCCGAACCGCGTCTGCTCCAGCGTGTCCTTCTCCTCGCCCAGCTGGCGGGAGTGGAAGACCTGGATGTTGATGCGGCCGTTGGAACGCTCCTTGGCCAGCTTCGCCAGGATCTTGACGCCTTCGACGGTGGGGTAGCCATCCGGGTGGATGTCGGCAGAGCGCAGATTGATGGCCTGGGCGCTGGCCTTGAAGCCGATCAGCGTCGGCGCGGCGAGAGCCGGAAGCGCGAGCAGGGCGCGGCGGCGCGAAAGCGGGAAAGTCATGGACGTCTCCTGGTCTGAGCCTGCAGGCTCGTTCGGCAGCCCGGCGATTCTTGTCGTTCTGGGGTATGACGTCCTGTCATCATACAACAGAGCGGGGCAATCTTTCAGCGGAATTTGGAACGGGAGCGTTCCGCTGTCAACGCCGCTGAAGCCGGTCCCGCCACGCGCCGCCGTCTTGCCCGGCGCGGCCCGGGGACGCAGTCTTCGGCGCGCCGCCCGGGCCGTCCCGGGCGGCGGATGACCGCCGATCGCAAGGACGCCGCATGAGCCAGCCCGCCTCCCTCGCCGCCGCCGCCGCCGACCTCGCCGCCGGCCGCACCACCGCGCTGGCGCTGACCGAGGCGGCGCTGGCGCGCATCGCCGACCCCGCCGGCGAGGGCGCCCGCGCCTTCGTCGCCGTGCAGGCCGAGGCCGCCCGCGCCACCGCCCGCGCCATGGACGCGCTGCGCGGCGCCGGCCGCGCCCCCTCCCCCTGGGCCGGCATCCCGATCTCGGTGAAGGACCTGTTCGACCAGGAGGGCGTGCCCACCCGCGCCGGCGCCGCCGTGCTGGCCGGGGCCCCGCCCGCCACCGGCACCGCCCCCGCCGTGGCGCGGCTGCAGCGCGCCGGCTTCGTCGTGCTGGGGCGCACCAACATGGTGGAATTCGCCTTCAGCGGGCTCGGCGTGAACCCGCATTTCGGCACCCCCCTCTCCCCCTATGACCGGGCCACCGGCCGGCTGCCGGGCGGCTCCTCCTCCGGCGCCGCGGTCGCGGTCGCCGATGGCATGGGCTTCGGCGCGCTGGGCTCGGACACCGGCGGCTCCTGCCGCGTGCCGGCGGCGCTCTGCGGCATCGTCGGCTACAAGCCGACCGCGCGGCTGGTGCCGCTCTCGGGCGTGCTGCCGCTCTCCCCCAGCCTCGACAGCATCGGGCCGCTGGCCAACACGGTGGGCTGCTGCGCCGTGCTGCACGCGCTGATGGCGGGTGCCGAGCAGGCCGCGCCGCCGGCGCCGCGCCCGGTGGCCGGGCTGCGCCTCGGCATCCCCGAGGGCACCTTCCTGTTCGACGGGCTGGAGCCGGCCGTCGCCGCCGCCTTCGAGCGCGCCGTGGCGCGGCTGCAGGCGGCCGGCGCCTTCATCGAGCGCTTCGCCCTGCCGGAGCTGGGCGACATCCCGGTCGCCAATGCGGCCGGCGGCTTCGCCGCGGCGGAATCCTATGCCTGGCATCGCGGGCTGATCGAGCAGGCGGGCGAGGGCTACGATCCGCGCATCCTGTCGCGCATCCGCCGGGGCGCGGCGATCAGCGCCGCCGACTACCAGGCGCTGGTGCAGGCCCGCGCCCGCATCATCGCCGCCGCCGCGCCGCGCCTCGCCCCCTATGACGCGGTGCTCTGCCCGACCGCGGCACTGACCCCGCCGCCGGTGGCGGCGGTGGCCGAGGAGGCGGAGTACAACCGCATCAACCTGCTGCTGCTGCGCAACACGGCGGCCTTCAACTTCCTCGATGGCTGCAGCATCAGCCTGCCCTGCCACGCCCCGGGCGAGGCGCCGGTCGGGCTGATGCTGAGCCGCATGGGCGGCGGCGACGAGGCGCTGTTCGCCGCTTCGGCCGCGGTGGAGGCGGCGCTGGCCGGCTGATCGGGCCTCCAGGCGTCCCTGGGCGGCGATCGGGGCGCCCGCGATCGCGGGGCTTCCCATCGCCGCCACATCCCGCTAAACAGGCCCGCGGCGAGGACCCGTAGCTCAGCTGGATAGAGCGTTGCCCTCCGAAGGCAAAGGTCGTACGTTCGAATCGTATCGGGTCCGCCACTTCCCCGCCTGACCGACCTTCGCCCCGGATGACCGGCGCTCAGCGCTGGCGCGGCGCGTTGTTCTCCACCACCTGCTGATAGGCGATGAGATCGAGGAACGCCTCGGCCTCGACCACGGCGCCGTCCTGCATGCGGAAGATCCACAGGAACTGGTTGCGGTAGGGCGCGCCCGAGGTGGTGGTGGACGCGCCGTCGAAACGGATGATCACCCGGTCCTCCACCGCCCAGAGATGGTGCACCACCGGACGGATCGGCCCGGTCAGCCGGCTTACCAGCGGCTGCGAGGCACGCTCCACGAAATCCTCGACCCCGATATAGGTGCCGGCGACCGGGCCGGAGCCATGGATCGTCCAGCGCACATCCGGCGCCAGCAGGCGGAAGACATTCTCGCCGCGCTGCGCCCAGCCCTCGAAGGCCTCGCGCACCAGGGCGGCGTTGCGGGCGGTGGCGTCGCTGCCCTGGGCGGCGGCGCCCGCCGCGGGCCGGGCGGCGGTCTGGGCATGGGACGGGGCGGCCGCGACGGCAATGGCGCTCAGGGCCAGGGCCAGCAGCAGCGGGCGGCCGGCGGCGGCAAGGCGGCGATGGGTCTGGGCGAAGGGCATGGAATCCTCCCGAAGGGTTGCCGGGCGGCCGGGTCAGGCCCGGCCGCGGCAGCCGGCGGCAGCGCCGGGTGGGGAGGACGGCGCGCCATGCGCCCGGCCGGCCCCTCTGCCACCAGGCCAGATGGCCGCGCGCCGGCGCCAGGGGTATGTGTCGCCCGCTTAACGTTACAGTTAGCGCAAGTTAACAATCACGGCCCCGCTTCAGCCAGGGCCGGCGCCCTGCTACGCTGCGCATCGGCAACAAAGACCGATGGAGCACAGGGGATGGCCGGCCAGGATCTCGCGCGCTTCCGGGCGGAGCATGCGACGGAGGCGGCCCGCGCCGCCTTTCTCGACCGGCTGGGCGCTGCCCCCGCCACCCCCGCCGCGGTGGCGGCGGCGGCACGATCGCTCGGCTACCAGGTGACGGAGGCGGATTTCCGGCCGCGGGCGGAGCTCGCCGAGAGCGAGCTCGACCAGATCGCCGGCGCCGGCCTGAACCCGGTCAACCTGCTGCGCATGATCTGGGGGTGAGGGCGCGCCGGCCGCCGCCATAGCGGCCGGCTTGGCGCGACACGGGGCGGCACGCCTCCGCCAAACCGGCGCGGCCGGCGCTGCCACGCCGTCTTCCGCCCAGGGCCGGGCCCTCCCCTGGCGCGCTTGTGTTGCGCCCGCCCGCCGGCCCGGCTTCCATTTCATGAACAAAACGGAATACTCCCCGCCCGGGGAGGATCACGTCATGGCCAGCTACCAGACATCGCTGTTCTACAAACTGACCGTGCTCGAGGATGGCCGCTACGAGATCGCCGATGGCGGCTTCAACGCCGTCACCGCGCAGGACGAGACGGATGACGGCGTGCTGGAAGGCAGCGTGCAGGCCTCGGGCGTCACCTGGGAGTATCTCGGCCAGTACGGCACCGGCTGGGTCGGCTACAGCGCGACGCCGGTGATGGGCGCGCAATACTACCTGTTCAGCAACAGCGTCCTGGGCGCGGGGCCCGACTCCGCCTTCGCCGCCGACCCCGCCCCGCTGCCGATCTGCTTCATGCCCGGCACCCGCATCGCCACCCCAGGGGGATCCTGCGCGGTCGAGGCGCTGCGCATCGGCGACGCCGTGCGGACGGCCGAGGGCGCGGTGCGGCCGGTGCGCTGGATCGGCCGGCAGCGCATCGTGCCGCTTTTCGCCGACCGGCTGCGCGCCTGGCCGGTCCGCATCCAGGCCGGCGCGCTGGGGGAAGGGCTGCCGGCGCGCGACCTGTGCCTCTCCCCCGACCATGCGCTGTGGCTGGACGGGCTGCTGGTGCAGGCCGGCGCGCTGGTGAACGGCACCACCATCCGGCGCGAGACCGCGCTGCCCGAGGCCTTCGACTATCTGCATGTCGAGCTGGAGGACCACGCGCTGCTCCTGGCCGAGGGCGTGCCGGCCGAGAGCTTCATCGACAATGTCAGCCGCCGCCGCTTCGACAATTACGCCGAATATGTCGCGCGGCATGGCGAGGAAGGCGCGGCCATGGCCGAGATGGCGCCGCCACGGGTGAAATCGGCGCGCCAGCTGCCGCGCCGCCTGGCCGAGGCGCTGGCCCGCCGCGCCACGGCGCTGGGGATGGCGGAGCTGGCGGCCTGACCCAGCCCCCCCTTAGCGCTCCTCCCGCATTGCCGGACGACCAGGATGACGGCCTGGCGGGCGCCGGCTTGCCGGAGGCCATGGCACGTTCTCTGCCTCCTCACCTTCCGGCGTGTCGGACAAGGACCTGCGCCACCGCATCCCATATCGATACCGCAACTTTTTTGAATGACGCACCCCTGGCAGCCATGCGATCGTTGCGAATAAGAAATTTATGGGAGGCAGCCATGTCGGACGATTTCAGGGGAAAGTTACGGCAGTTTGCAGAACGAATGGTGGCGCTGGCTCCACGCTGCACCAACGAGGAAAGCACCAAGCTGTTCCTGGTGCTGCCTTTCCTGAGCTTCCTCGGCTATGACGACCGCAACCCCGATGAGGTCTGTCCGGAGCATAGCTGCGACTTCAGCGAAAAATACAAGAACAGGGTCGATTTCGCCATTCTGCGCGATTCCTGCCCCGTCATCGCCATCGAGTGCAAAACCCTCGGCATGGCGCTGCGGGACGAACGCGGGCAGCTCCGCTCCTACTTCAACGCCGCACCCACCGTGAAGATGGGCATCCTTGGCGATGGACTCGTCTACGAATTCTACGCGGATTCCGACGAGCCCAATATGATGGATCAGAACGCCTTCCTGACCCTGGATCTGCGCGAGATCGCCAAGGGCAAGATCGAGGATTCCGTCGAGGAGGGCCTGCGTAGCCTGCAGAAAAGCACTTTCGACCCCGAGAACATCGGCGCCGAGGCCAAGCGCAAGCTGATCTTCCAGAACATCCTCGCGCAGCTGAGTGCGCTGGCCCAGGATCCGAGCGAGCCTTTCGTGCGCCTGCTGCTTCAGAATGCCGGCGTCAGCCATGTGCGGGCGAAATCGCTCGGCGAGTACCGCGACCTGACCAAGGCGGCGTTCAGCGAGTTCGTCAATCTGCGCATCCTGCGGCGGCTGGACCTGCCGACACGCGAAGAACCGGAGAAGGCCGCGACGCTGCCCGCCGAAGCCACCCCCGCCGCCTCGCCGGCCAGCGGCCATGACGCCGGCATGACGGAGGCCGAACTGAAGGTCATAGCCCATGTGCGGCGGAGGCTGGCCTTCCTGGTCAATGAGGAGCGCCTCTACGAGGCTTTGGAGAAGCTCGATTTCCGCGACTACAAGGGCAAGATGGTAGCGTTCTACCAGCGGGAGCGCGCCGGCCGGCTGTTCGATTTCCGTGAAGGCCGCGACGCCACTTTGATCTTCGATTTCGGTGCGCTGGGCGGCGAAATCTCCACCCGGCAGCTGAGCGACATGGACGAGCTGCTCCTTGCCGCCTTCAAGCAGCGGGTGGAGGAGCTGGCGCCCGCGCCCAAGCGCGCCGCAGCCTGACCAGCCTCGGAGGGCGCTGCCAGCGGCAACGCCCTCCTGTGCATGCCAGCTGGAAGGCCGCCGCGGAAAGGCTGGCGCCGCCGCCCCGCCGGGGGAACAATGCCCGCCTCGCCACCGCAGGGGATGCGCATGTCCATCGGCCACAATGGCGGCCCGCCGCTGGAGCCCGAGCCCGACCTGTCCTGGAATGCCTGGAACTGGCGGCGCGCGCATCGCAAGGCCTGGAAGACGCCGCCGCGCGAGATCGCGCTGCGCCGCCTGGCCCGGGCCGAGGAGCTCGGCATGAGCTATCGTGACTACACGCTGGAGATCCTGGAGCGCGGCCGCCATCTGTGACGGCGCGGCGCCTCAGGCCGCCGGGCGCGCCTCCAGCGGCGCGGGGCAGCGGCGCTGCAGCGCCTCGGACAGGCAGATGCGGTTGCGGCCGCCCTGCTTGGCGGCATAGAGGGCGCGGTCGGCCTCGCTGTACAGCGCGTCGAAACTGTCGGCCGGCTGCAGCGCGGCGCCGGCCGAGATGGTGATCGACACCGCCCGCCCATCCACCACCACCGGCTGCTGCGCCAGCCGGTCGCGCAGCCGCACCAGCCGCTGCAGCAGCGCCTCCGGCGCCTCGCCGGGGGCGAGGAGGGCGAATTCCTCGCCGCCCAGCCGGCCCAGCACCCCTTCGCCGCCCAGCTCCCAGGCCATGATGGCCGAGGCCGCCTGCAGCACCCCGTCGCCGATGCGGTGGCCATGGGTGTCGTTGACGCGCTTGAAATGGTCGATATCGATGATGACCAGCACCATCAGCGCCATGCCGCCGCGCTCCGCCGCCTCCAGCAGGGCGCGGCGATTGGCCAGGCCGGTCAGCGGGTCGGTGCGGCTGAGCAGCTCCACCGCCTGCTTGGCCTGGTACAGCGCCAGGTGGGAGCGGCCGATCCAGCCCAGCAGCAGCACGGCGATGCCGGCCGCCAGCACGATGGTGACGGCCCAGGAGCGCAGCGCGGTCGCCCAGTCGGTGAAGAAGATCAGCTGCTGCGCGACATCCACCGCCAGCGCCAGCAGCACGGCGAGGCAGCTGGCCGTCGCCACATAACGGACCAGCCCGGCCCTGTCGCGCAGCTGCGGCGCGGCGATCCGTCGGAAAAGCTCACGCACGCCAGGCCTCGCCGCGGGGGTTGGAACGGGACACAGCCCGGCTGGCGGCCCCCGACCGCCATCACGGGCGGCGGCAGTCTAGCATGGCCGGCTCACGGAATCGCGCGTTTAAGGGCCGGCCGGTGCCGTCCCCGGCGCCGGACAGGATGAAGGCCGGCGGGGTCTCCCCCGCCGGCCTCCGCCCGGTGCCGCGGCGTGCCGCCGCCCGGGCTCAGTTCTGCGCCGGGCCGGTGCCGAAGCCGCCCCAGGCATTGGCGGAATTGCCCACGGCGCGCGGCAGATGCGCCGCCTCATGCGGCTCGGTCTGCGCCAGCTGCAGGGCCAGCGGGTTGCCGCGGGGCTGGGCGTTGTCGCCCACCGGGCCGGGGATGCCGGCCGGGGCCTGCGCCCGGGTCACCTGCATGGAATAGGCGAAGGGGGCGGAGGTGCTGCCATTGTTGGCGTTCTCCGTCAGGTCGCGGGCCGCGGCCAGGCCGGGCAGGGCCAGCGCCAGGCCGGCGGCGAGGGTCAGGGCGCGGAAGGCGTTCAGCTTGGTCATGAGGCTCTCCTCGTCAGGGTGGTGGCGGTCGACCCGCCGTCTGAGCGAGAGATGGGCAAGGCGATCCGGCGCAGTGAGGGCCGATTCCTGATCGCCCTGATTAGCAGAAGTCATCAATCCCCAGCCGCGCCAGGCGGTGCGCCGCCTGCGGATTGACCGCCTGCTCCGGCAGGCGCCCGGCCGCCAGCGCCGCCACCTGGCGCACCGTGTCGAAGGCCTGGTGATGCGCCGCCTGCGGCGTCAGCCCGCCGATATGCGGCGTCGCCACCACATCCGGCCGGGCGGCGAGGGACGGGCTCGGCATCTGGTCGGCGGCGCGGCCGACATCCATCGCCGCGCCCCCCAGCTGGCCGGACTCCAGCGCGGCGGCCAGCGCCGCCTCGTCCACCAGCTCGCCGCGCGCCAGGTTCAGGAACAGCGCGCCGCGCCGCATGGCGGCGAAGGCCGCGGCGTTCATCAGCCCCTCGGTCTCCGGCCGCGCCGGCGCCAGGCAGACCACGATGTCGGAGGCCGCCAGCAGCGCGGCGAAGGACACGCCCCGCGCGCCCTCGCGCTCCGCCCCCTCGGGCAGCGCCGGGTCGCTGGCCAGCACCTGCATGCCGAGCGAGGCCGCCAGCCGCCCCAGCCTCTGCCCGATGGCGCCATGGCCGATGATGCCGAGCGTGGCGCCGGAAAGCTGCCGCCCCATGCGGACCGGCGCCGCCCCGCCGGCGCGATAGGCCAGCACGGCGTCGCTGATGCCGCGCGCCAGGTCGATCATCAGGCCAAGCGCCAGCTCCGCCACGGAATCGACGAAGCCGGGGGTGGCGCGGCAGACCAGCACGCCGGCGCGGCTGGCGGCCTCGACATCGACATTGCGGATGTCGACGGCGACCCGCAGGAAGGCCGCGAGCTGCGGCAGCCCCGCGAACAGCGCCGCCGGCGCCGCCGCCAGCCGGTCGGCCACGATGATGTCGCAGCCCTCGGCCAGGGCCAGCAGCGCCGCGGTGTCGAGCGGCGCGTCGCGCTCGTTCAGCCGCAGCGTGCCGTGCTGCGCCAGCGCCTGCAGCGCCGCCTCCCCGTAATACAGCGCGCGGGCGCGTGGGGCGTGGGTGAGCAGGATGCGCAGGCCGGCCATGGCGGTTCTCTCCCTCGGGCGCGCCAGCATAGGCGGGTGGCGCGCGCGGCACAGGAGGGGGGTTTCGCGCGCCGCGCGTAAACCCGCGCCCTCCCGCGCCATTGTGTCAGCGGGGCGATGCGGCCCGCGCCGGAGACGGGCGCCAGCCGGGGCGGCCCCCCGAGGACAGGAGCAAGACCATGAGTGATGCGAAGCGGCAGCTGGAGGAGCGGATCCGTCAGCGCGCCTATGCGCTGTGGGAGCAGGCCGGCCGCCCGCACGGGCAGGACGAGGCGCATTGGCACCAGGCGCGCCGCGAGCTGGATGCCGGCGAGGCGGGCAATGCGGCGCTGGACGCGCAGCTGGCCGACACCTTTCCCGCCAGCGACCCGCCCAGCCTGACCGACCCCAATCGCGGCGCCAGGCTCTCCGGCGACAAGGCCGCGAAGCCGGCCAGGCCGGCGGCGAGGAAGCCGGTGGCCGGCACCGATGCCGCGCCCTCCGCCGCCACGCAGAAGGCCGCGGCGGCGGCGGCCAGCAAGGCGCCGGGCGCGCAGCCGCCCGCCCCCGCCGGCGCCAGGCCCACCCCCGGCAAGGCGGCGCCGAAGCCGGCCGCGCGCAAGCCGAAGGCCTGACGCCCGCCGCCCCGCGGCCATGCCACCGCGGGCCAAGCCCCTTGCGGCGGGATGGCCGGCGGAGGGACACAGGGGGCAGGGCCGGCCCTCCGGCCGCCCGCCGAGGAGATGCCGCCATGTCCCGCCGCCGCCCCATCCCGCCCGCCCTGTCGCTGCTGGCAGCGCTGCCGCTCGCCCTGGCGCTGGGCGGCGACGCCACGGCGCAGAGCCGCGTCGGCGAGGTCAGCACGACCTTCCGCCTGGTCGGCCCCAACGACAAGGTGGTGGTCGAGCGCTATGACGACCCGCGCGTGCCGAATGTCTCCTGCTATGTCTCGCGCGCCGACACTGGCGGGCTGTCCGGCTGGGTCGGGCTGGCCGAGGATCCGTCGCGCTTCAGCATCGCCTGCCGCGCCACCGGCGTGGTGACGCTGCCGCAGGGGCTGCCGCAGACGGAATCGGTGTTCCGGCAATCCTCCTCGGCGCTGTTCAAGTCGCTGACGGTGACGCGCATGCATGACCGCGAGAAGAACGTGCTGGTCTATCTCGTCACCAGCACCAAGATCGTCGACGGCTCGCCCTTCAACAGCGTCACCGCCGTGCCGCTGGAGGCGCCGCCACGCTGAGCGCCCCGCCGCCGGCGACATAGCCGAGCCGCCGCCAGCCCGGGCGCGCGGCTTCGCGCGGCGGCGCCTGCTGCAGCGCCACCAGCACCATCAGCCAGAAGATCATCGGCAGGTCGGGGTTCAGCAGCGCGCTCTCGCTCTGGTTCAGGATCACCAGGACCCCCGCCAGCATCAACGTCCACATGGCGTGGCGGCGGGGCCCGCGCGCCAGCGCCACCAGCGCCCAGAGCAGCGTCACCGCCGCCAGCAGCATGACCAGCACGGCGCCGGCCCAGCCCAGCTGCAGCAGCACCTCCAGATAGCCGCTATGGGCGCTGGGCACCGCCCATTGCACCCGCTCCTGGATCGCCAGCACGCCGGGGGAATCGGCGATCCAGAAGGCGGCATAGCCGATGCCCAGCAGCGGCCGCTGGTTGATCGAGTTCCACACCTCCTCCCAGATGAAGGTGCGGCCGGTGAGCGAGGCATCCTTGCCGATCAGCTCGAACAGCCCCTCGGTGCCGAGCGCGCCGAACAGCAGCAGCCCGGCGCTGCCGCCCACCACCAGGCCGAGCAGGATGGAGGCCGCCCAGGCGCCGCCGCGGTCGAGCCAGAGGAAGGCGACGGTGGCGCCGGCGCAGAGCAGCGTCAGCAGCAGCGAGGTGGTGGAGCGCGCCAGCACCAGCATCACCAGCAGCACCAGCAGGATGGCGCCGTCGCTCCAGCGCAGCCTGCCGCGTTCCAGCACCACATAGGACAGCGCCAGCGCGCCGCAGAGCAGCGCCATGCCGAAGACGTTCTTCTGCGGGAAGACGCCGCGCACCGCATTGGCGTAGTCGCCGGTGTCGAAGCCGATGGAGGGGCGCAGCACCGCCTCGGCCAGGCTGAACACCACCAGCACCAGGGTGACGCCCACCGTGATGCGCATGAAGCGCACGATGCCGGGGCCGGCGATGGTGGACAGCACGAACAGCAGCAGCACCACCACGCTGACCGAGCGGCGCAGCGTGTGCCCCGGCGATTGCGACCAGAGGGTGGAGGCGGCGATCATCGCCACGATCAGCAGGAAGGGCCAGAGCCGCAGGGCGAGGCCCAGCGCCCGCCGCGCATGCAGCAGCACGGCCAGCCCGCCGCCGGCCAGCAGCATCAGCTGCATCAGCGTGTTCAGCGGGTCGCTGGCGCCGAGCTGCTCGGCCTCCGGCGCGCCGCCGCTCAGCTGGAACTTGGCGCCGCTGTAGAGCACCACGCCGATGGCGGCGAGCGCCAGCTGCAGCGGCATCAGCCAGGCCGGCAGGCGGAAGGCGGCGGGCGGCGGCGCCAGGGCCGGCCGCGCGGGCCCGGCCCCCTCCAGCCGCAGCGCGGCGGGCGCCGCCGCACCGGACGACGTCCAGTGCGGCGCGAAGCCGCCGGGGCGGCGCGCCGCGCCCGGCATCAGAACACGTTCCGCCCCGCCAGCCCGACCACCACGGTGCGCACCATGATGCGGATGTCGAGCCAGAGCGACCAATGGGTGATGTAGTAGAGGTCCATCTCGATCGATTTGCGCGCATTCTCCGGCGAGCGCAGCGCGTAGCTGCGCATGCCGTTCGCCTGCGCCCAGCCGGTCAGCCCCGGCTTGATGCGGTGCCGCGCGGCGTATTGCCGCACCATCTCCGAGAAGCGCTCCTGCCCCACCAGCATGTTGGCGACATAGGGGCGGGGACCCACGATCGACATCTCGCCGCGCAGCACGTTGATCAGCTGCGGCAGCTCGTCGATCGACAGCCGGCGCAATAGGCCGCCCACCCGCGTGATGCGCGGGTCGTTGCGGCTCTGCGTGCCGACCGAGCCGTCATCGGTCGGGTCCATCAGCATGGTGCGGAATTTGTAGATGGCGAAGGGCTTCTGGCCGAGGCCGGGGCGCCACTGCTTGAAGAAGATCGGGCCCGGGCTGTCGAGCCGGATGGCGATGGCGGCGGCGATCATGATCGGGCTCAGCAGCAGCAGCGCGACGCTGGCGATGACGTAATCCTCGATCACCTTGACCACGCCCTGGGTGCCCTTGAAGGGCCGCACCATCACCTGCAGCGCGCGCAGCCGGCCGAGCGGGGCGATGCGCGCATAGTTCGGCGGCACGCCCTCCGGGTCGAAGGGGATGACGACATCGGCGGCGATCCACTCGACCTGGTGCATCAGCCGGAACAGCTCCTGCGCGCGGCTCCAGGGCAGGGCCAGCACGATCAGGTCGATGGTGTTGTCCTGCGCGAAGGCCGAGAGCGCCGGCAGCCCGCCCAGCACCGCATGGCCATCGAGCGCGGCCGGCGCGGCCCCGTCATGGCCAACATCGCCATCGCTGCTGTCGGCGAAGACACCGACCAGCTCGTATTCCGCCGCCTTGTCGGGCGCGGTCAGCTCGGCCAGCACGCGGGCGCCGGTCGGGTTGGCGCCGACCACCACCACCTTGCGGCAGAGCAGGCGGCGCCGCTCCACCCAATAGACCATCAGCCGGTGCCATTGCCGGCTGAGCAGCAGCAGCAGGAATTGCAGCGCGTGCCATTCCAGGAACCAGGGCTGGTTCAGCGGCAGCTGGCCGGGCAGGCAGGCCTGCAGCGCGATCAGCCCGACCGCCCAGCCCACCGCCAGCCCCGCCAGGATATGGCCGAGCTGGCCCCAGAAGCCCTGGTAATGCTCCACCCGATAGGCGGAGATGCGCTCCATCACCGAGAGATAGGCCCAGACCTGGGCGGCGGCGATGACCAGCGCCTGCTGCCAGGCCAGCGGCGAGGCATCGCTGCCCGGCAGCAGGCCGAAAAAGGCCGCCGGCAGCAGCAGCATCGCCACGTCGAACCATTTGACGACGCGGTTGATCAGCCCATGCGTCCAGCGGACCGTGGCGAGCGACTGGCCGAGGGCGGCGAGCCCGCCACGGGCGGCGGCGGCGGAGGGGGCGGGTTCGGGCTGCGTCACGGAGCGGCTTCCCAGAGCGGAACGTGGCGGGGAGAGGATGGGGCCGCGCGCCCGAAGGGCAAGGCGGCGGGCGGCGGCGCGGAGGGAAGGCCGGGCGCGGTCCGGCGCGGCGGGCAGCGGTGGCCTGGCATGAGCGCCCTCCCCCTCACGGCACGCCGGTGGTGCCGCGGTTGATGGTGTAGCTGAAGGAGCGGTTGAACGGCACCAGCCGGTTGACGAACTGGTCGATCCACAGATTGACCTCGCCGATACGGCTGCGCGGCACATAGACGATGTCGCCCGGATAGAGCGGCACATCGGCGGCGCCCGCGGCGCTGCCCTCGATGAAGCCGCGCACATCGATGGTGCGCAGCATCGGCCGGTCGCCCGGGCCGCGGCGGATCAGCACCACCTGGCCCATGCGCGCATCCGGGTCGAAGCCGCCGGCCTGCAGCACCGCCTCCAGCACGCCGCGCCGCCCGGGCAGCGGATAGGCGCCGGCCCGCTGCACCGCGCCGCCCACCAGCACGGTGGAGGCGCCGGCCTCCTCCAGCCCCAGCGTCACCACCGGCTGGGTCAGGATGCGGCGGGAGGCCTGCTCGACCGCCGCCTCGGCCTGCGTCACGCTCATGCCGGAGAGGGCCAGCCGGCCGGCGGCGCGCAGCGCCACCTGGCCATCGGGCGCCACCAGCACCGTCTCGTTCATCTCCGGCGTCAGCAGGAACTGCACGCGCAGCCGGTCGCCGGCGCCGATGCGGTATTCGGGGGCGGTCTCGGTCCAGGGGGCGAAGCCCTCCGGCGCGCGCTCCACCGGGTCCAGCGCCTGGCCGGTGCCGCAGCCGGCCAGCGCCAGCGACAGCAGGGACAGCAGCAGGGCGGCGGGCAGGCGCATCGCGGGCGTATCCTCAGGCGAACAGGCGGGTCAGGGCGCGCGGCAGCAGCCGCCGCTGCCCGGTGAAGGCGAAGCCGAGCAGCGCGCCGCCCGAGCCGAGCACGGTGTCGCGCACCGCGCGCGCCTCGGCGCCGCGGCTGCGCTCGCCGCGCACCACCAGCAGATTGGCGTCGACCATGGCGGAGAGCCGGCGCATCGCATAGCTGCCGCCCTCATCCGGGCCGATCAGCACCACGGTGCCGAAGGCCTCGCGCAGCCGGTCGAGCAGGGTCTGCGTCTCCTCCCGGCTGGCGCGCGGATTGGTCAGGTCGGACTCCACCGCCTCATAGGAGATCCAGAGATTGGGGATCACCGTGCTGAACACCAGCACATGGCCGGGGATGCGCTCGACCTCGAGCGGCTGCGAGCCCAGCGCCGCCAGATGCGCCCTGCCATCCGATTGCAGGTCGATCAGCGCCACATCGGCCACGCCGCGCCGGGCCAGCGCCACGGCCAGCGCCCGGCCCAGCTCGTCCCGCCCATCGCCGGCATCGGTCGCCACCAGCTGCACCAGGC
Source organism: Pseudoroseomonas cervicalis (assembly GCF_030818485.1). Lineage (NCBI taxonomy): Bacteria > Pseudomonadati > Pseudomonadota > Alphaproteobacteria > Acetobacterales > Roseomonadaceae > Roseomonas > Teichococcus cervicalis. The sequence goes on from NZ_JAUTAJ010000004.1 coordinate 2,812,193, forward strand.
GCGGGCGGCGGCCATTGACCCGCGCATCGCCCAGCAGCGCCACCAGATCCTCGACGGGCGGCATCGGCTTCAGGTCGCGCGAGGCCGGCACCAGGCTGCCGAAGCTGGCCAGCGCCGGCAGGCGCAGCCCGCGCTCGGCCTCGTCCGGCGTCGCCAGCACGCGGCGGGTCAGCGTCAGCAGCAGGCCGAGCCCGCCGGCGAAGGCGAAGCCGCCGGCGATGCCGCCGGCGGCCAGCAGCTTGCGCAGGCTGCGCCCGTCCAGCGGCGCCGCGGGGGGCTGCACCACCACCACGCCGGGGCGGCCCTGGCGGCGCGCCTCCTCGCCGATGCGGGTGCCGGCCTCGCGGGTGATCAGCTGGCGGTTCACCGCCTCCAGCCCCTCGCGCTCGCGCCCCAAGGCGCGCAGCCGCTGCTCGGCGGAGAGCAGGGCGGTGCCGCGCTGCTCGGCCTCCTGCCGCTGGCGCTGCAGCTCGGCCAGCTGACGCTCCAGCGCCTCGCCCTCCAGCCGCAGGGCGACGACGCGCTGGCTCAGCATCTCGACATTCGGGTTGCGCACCTCGCGCGTGGTCGAGAAGGTGGTGCGCGCATTCTCCCGCATGGCGCCGCGCAGGGCGGCGATGCGCTGGTCCAGCTCGCGCAGCCCGGGATATTCGGCGGTGTACTGCCCCGCCATGCGCTCCCGCTCCTGCAGCAGCCGGGCGAGCTGGCCGCGCGAATCATCGCCCGGCACCAGGTTGGTGGCCTCGCTGGAGGCGAAGACGCGGCCGGGCTGGGCGGCCAGCGCCGCCTCGGCCGCGCTGCGCTGCGCCTCGACATTGGCCTGCTGCTCGCGCAGCGCGTTCTCGCGCCGCGCCAGCTCCTCGCGGCGCGAGGCGGCGAGGGTGATGTCCTGGGCGATGTCGAGCACGCCATTCTCCGCCTGCACCTGGCGGATCTGCGCCTCCAGCGCGCGGATGCGCTGGCCGTAGCGCTCCAGCTCGGCATTCAGCAGGCGCGCGCTCTCATCGGCATACATCTGGTCGCGCCGGTCGAGATAGGCGCCGACCACCGCCTGCAGCCCGCGCAGCGCGCGCTCGCGGTCGGGCAGGGTCAGGCTGACGCGCATGATGGTGCTGGCGGTGTCGGCCTCGGTCTTCAGCGCGCGCCACAGCGCCTCGATGGCCTTGGCGCCGGTCAGCTCCGCATCGGTGAAGATGCCGCCCGGCCCGGCGCGGCGCAGCGCCTCCTCCAGCACGGCGGTGCTGCGCAGGATCTCGATCTCGGCGCGCGTCACCTTCAGCATCTCGACGGCGACGACATTGGGGCCGAAGCCGGTGACGTCGGTGGCGCCCGCGGCCTCGCGGGTGGTCTGCGCCAGCAGCACGCTTTCGGCGGTGTAGCGGGTGGGGGCCAGCAGGGCGCCGGCGAAGCCCAGCGCCACCGGCAGCAGGAAGGCCAGGGCCAGCAGCTTCCAGCGCAGCCGCAGCGTCACCAGCAGGTCGGCGATGTGGAAACCGCCCACCGGCGGCGCGCCGAAGGGCTCGGGCGGGGCCAGCATCGGCGCCGGCGCGGCGGCCAGGGCGGCGCCCTGCGGCCGGGCTTCCGGCCCCGGCGGCGGCGCACCCGGCGGCACCTTCTCCCAGGCGGCGCTCTCCTCGGCCTCGGGCGGCGGCGGATCCCCGGGCGGCGGCGCCGGCCCATCCTGCGGCGCATCCGCCTGCGGCGCATGCTCCGGCGCGGCCGCCTCCGCGGGGCCGGCGCCGTCTCCCTCCGTCCCGGCCGGGCTGGGGTCCTGCGGCGGCCTGTCCTGCCCGTCCCGCTCCGGCCCGCCGCTCATGCGCGCGCCCCCCGCGCCGGACCGGCCGGCCAGAGGTTCCGAGACAGGGTCGCCAGGCGGAGCAGCGTCAATTCCTCCACGGACCGCAGAGAGGCAGCGACCCGGCCGGCAATTCTGCCGCGAAGGTCATGCTTCCGCACGAACACCGCCAGTTTAGGATGATCCGGCTGCGAAGTGGTAGCTTTCGGGTCACAGCGCCATGCTTTCTCTGCCCTTCCCGCCGGGAACCCCTGCATGACCAATACTTACGCCGATACCGCCCCGCCGCCAGAGGGGCGGCCGCACAGCCAGAGACTGCTCGGCCTGCGCTTCGATTCGCTGGATCTGGAGGCGGTGCTGGCCCTGATCGCGGCGCGCGACCCGGCTTCGCCCTTCGCCTATGTCGTCACCCCCAATGCCGACCATCTGCTGCGGCATGAGCGCGCCGGTGCGGCGCTGCGCGCGGTGTATGAGGGCGCCTGGCTGTCGGTCTGCGACAGCCGCGTGCTGCGGCTGCTGGCGGCGCGGCGCGGCATCCATCTGCAGCTCGCCCCCGGCTCCGATTTGACCGAGGCGCTGTTCGCCCGCGGCCTGGCCGGGCCGGACACGCCGGTCACCATCATCGGCGGCAGCGCCGCGGTGGCGGAGGCGCTGCGGCAGCGCTTCGGCCTGCGGCGCCTGGCGCACCACAACCCGCCCATGGGCTTCATCGACGACCCGGCCGCCGTCGCCGCCTGCGTCGATGTCGTGCTGGCGCATCCGGCGCGCTTTGTCCTGCTCTGCGTCGGCTCGCCGCGGCAGGAGATGCTGGCGGCGCGCATCGCCGAGAGCGGGCGGGCCACCGGCATCGGGCTCTGCGTCGGCGCGGCGCTGGAATTCACCACGGGGGCCAAGAAGCGCGCGCCGCTCTGGATGCAGCGGGCGCATCTGGAATGGCTGCACCGGCTGGGCAGCGAGCCGCGCAGGCTGTGGCGCCGCTACATCCTGGAAGCGCCGCGCCTGCTCTGGCTGATGCGCCGGGTGGAGCGGCCGCGCGGCGCACCGCCTGGCTGACGCTGCGGCGCCGCCGCCACACCCCCCCGCTGCGACGCGCCGGGCCGGGCGGCGCGTTCTTGCAGCGGGGCGGGGCCTGGGGGAAGATCGTTCCGCCCAGGCGACACCAGCCTGCCCCGGCCGAATTCTCCCCGTGCCCCGTGCAGGATCCGCCATGCCGCGCACCGCCATCGTCATCTGCACCTACAACCGCCCGCTGCCGCTGAAGCGCGCCGTGGAAAGCGCCCGCGCCCAGGCCCTGCCGCCGGGCTACGAGGCCGAGGTGCTGGTGGTGGACAATTCGCCCGACAGCAATGCCCGCGACGCCGTCGCTTCGATGGCGGAGGGGCCGGGCCTGCCGCTGCGCTATCTCGGCCTGCCGCAGCCCGGCGTCTCCCAGGCGCGCAATGCCGGCGTCGCCGCGACCAGCGGCGAGACGCTGATCTTCCTCGATGACGACCAGTGGTTCGACCCGGGCTGCGTCGCCGCCCTGCTCGCCACCGCCGAGGCGAGCGGCGCCGACATGGTGTTCGGCCCCGTCCTGCCGGATTTCCCCGGCGGCGCGCCGGATTGGGACCCGACCGGCCACCATTACCGCCGGCTGGTGCACTGGCCGACCGGCACCACCATGCCGCTGAACCACAGCAACCCGGCCGGCGGCCGCTGGATCGCCACCGGCAATCTGCTGCTGCGCCGCGCCACCTGCCTGGCCGAGCCGGTGCCCTTCGACCCCTCGCTCGGCATCTGCGGCGGCGAGGATTACGACCTCTTCGTGCGGCTGCACGGCCAGGGCCGCCGCATGGTCTGGTGCGCCGAGGCGGTGGCGCATGAGGAGGTGCCGGCGGGGCGCACGCGGCTCGGCTATTTCCGCCGCCGCAGCTTCCATGCCGGCAAGCTCTACGGGATGGTCACCCTGCGCTACAGCGCCTGCCGCCCCTGCACCGCGCTGAACCTGACGGCGCGCGCCATCGCGCAATGCGGCGTGGCCGCGGCGCGCTGGGCGGGCGCGGTGCTGACGCGCGAGAAGCGCGCCGAGCGCCATTCGGTGAAGCTGGCCGAGGTGGCCGGCAAGCTGGTCTGGTGGAGCCTGTCCCGCCGGAGCCCCTGGTGAGCGCCCCCGCCATGCCCGGCACGCCCCGCCCCCAGCCCGATGCCGCGCCGTCACGGCGCGCCGGGCAATGGCTGCTGCTGGGCTCCTCGCCCGGCGGCTATGACCATCACTGGATCACCCGCTTCGTCTCCCCGCTGCGGCACCGCTTCTTCGACCTGCACGCCGATTACGACCATGACCGCTCGCGCCGCGCGACCTCGGGGCGGCAATGGCTGGACTATCTGCGGCATGCCGCCCGCGGGCTGCGCGCGGCGCGCCTGTCGCGCGATCCGGGGGCGGGTCTGCTCACCGTCTTCCCGCAGCTGGCGCTGATGGCGGGGCTGCTGAAGCGGCTCTCCGGCAGCCGGCGGCCGATCATCGCCTGGAGCTTCAACCTCGGCCAGCAGCATGGCGGGGCGAAGGCGAAGCTGGCGCGTTACGGGCTGCAGGCGGTGGAGCGCATCATCGTGCATTCGCGGCGCGAGATCGCTTCCTATGCCGAGGCCTTCGGCCTGCCGCAGGAGCGCTTCGTCTTCGTGCCCTTCAGCGTCAACGCGCTGAACCCGACGCTGGAGGAAGAGGCGGAAAAACCCTTCCTGCTGGCGATGGGCACCGCCAATCGCGACTACGCCACGCTGTTCGCCGCCATGCGGGAGCTGCCTTCGCTGCCGCTGGTCGTCGTCGCCGGGCGGCACGCGACCGAGGGGCTGGAGCTGCCGCCCAATGTCACGCTGCGCAGCGGGCTCTCGCTCGCCGAATGCCATGTGCTGGCGCAGCGCGCGCGGCTCAGCGTGGTGCCGACGGCGAACCGCTTCTCCGCCTCCGGCCAGGTGACCTTCATCGAGGCGATGATGTTCGGCCGCTGCTGCATCGTCACCGAATCGATCGGCGCCGAGGATTACGTGCAGGACGGGGTGAACGGGCTGCTGGTGCCGCCCGGCGATCCGGCGGCGCTGCGCGACGCCATCGCCCGCGCCTGGGGGGACGAGACCCTGCGCCAGCGCATCGGCGCCGAGGCGCGGCGCCACGCGCTGGAGCATTGGACGCATGAGGCGGCCTCGCGCCAGCTGGTGGCCTTCTGCGACGCGCTCTCCGCGCCCCAGCCTGGCCCCGCAGAGACCCGCGCCGCCCGCCCATGATCGCCAAACTGAAAAAAATCCTGCCGGAGAAGGCGCTGGCGCTCGACATGGGCGTGCTGTTCAGCGGCTTCACCCTGCAGCTGCTGACGCAGATCGGCTGGCTGGTGCTGGCGCTGCGCGTGCTGGGGCCGGGCGGCTACGGGCTGTTCGCCAGCCTGACGGCGGTGACCATCGCGCTGTCCAGCCTGGTCGGCCTCGGCAGCGACCAGCTGCTGATCCGCCACGCCGCCGGCGACCGCGAAGCCCTGCCGCGCTGGATCGGCCATGCGCTGCTCTCGGCGACGCTGACCGGCCTGCCGCTCGGCCTGCTGCTGCTGGCGCTGCTGCCGCTGTTCGAGATCGGCTCGATCGGGCTCTGGCCGCTCGCCGCGGTGCTGGCGGCGGACCTGCTGTTCGGCCGCTACGCCAATCTCTGCACCATGATCTATATCGCGACGGGCCAGGCCGGGCGGCAATCGCTGGCCACCGTGCTGATCGGCGCCATGCGGCTGGCCGCCATCGCGCTGGCCTGGGCCGCCCATGCCGCGCTCGGCAGCGGGCTCAGCCTCGGCGAATGGGCCTTCTGGTATCTCGGCGCCTCGGCGCTGGCCGCGCTCTGCTGCCTGGCGCTGGTGGTGCGCGACCATGGCCGGCCGGTCTTCGCCTGGATCCAGGGCAGCTGGCGCGAGGGGCTCTCCTTCGCCGCCGAGGGCACGCTGCAGGCCTCGGCCGCCGATCTCGACAAGCCGATCGTGCTGGAACTGGCCGGGCCGCACGCCGCCGGCCTCTATGCCGCCGCCTTCCGCATCATCGGCACGCTGTACCTGCCGATCCGCGCGCTCGGCTACGCGCTCTATGGCCGCCTGTTCCGCATGGCGGCCGGGGACCGCGCCGGCTACGGGCTGCGGCTGCTGCCGGTGGGGCTCGGCCTCGGCCTCGCCGCCGCGCTCGGCGTGCTGGTCTTCGCCGATCTGCTGCCCTGGATCTTCGGCGCCGCCTATGCCGAGCTGCCGCCGCTGCTGCGGCTGATCTGCCTGACGCCCGCCGCCTATGCCGCCTTCTATATCGGCGCCGATGTGCTGAGCGCGACCGCCCGCCAGGGCCAGCGCCTGGCCGTGGTGGCGCTCTCGCTCGGGCTGACGCTGCTGCTGTGCTGGATCGCCGTGCCGATCGGCGGGATCGAGGCGGCGGCGCTGGCCCGGCTGGCGGTGATGGCGCTGACCGCCGCCCTGGTCTGGCTGCTGGCGCTGCGCCGCCCCCCCTCCACCCCCGGGACCGATCCCGCCGCATGACCGAGACCCTGCCCAAGCTCGTCACCAGCCCGGCCTGGCACGGCGCCACGCCGCGCCTGTCCATCCTGGTGCCGACCTATGACCGCGACATCCGCCCCCTCGCCGCCGAGCTGCTGGCCGACATGGCGGCGCTGCCCGAGCCCGGCACGGTGGAGCTGCTGGTGCTGATCGACGGCAACCCCGCCCTCACCGGACAGGAAAAAATCCTGGAAGCGGCCGCGCAACGCGGCCAGGCCGCAGGCCTGGCCAACGCACAAAAGAATCTCGGCAGGGCGGGGGCGCGCAACGCGCTGGCGCGGCTGGCGCGCGGCCAGGTGGTGCTGTTCCTCGATGCCGATGGCCTGCCGGATTCGCCGGGCTTCGTCGGCCGCGCCCTGGCGGCGGCGGAGGCGCATCCGCGCGATGTGGTCTGCGGCGGCCGCAGCGGCCAGCGCCTGCCCCCCGTGCCGGCGGACAGCCTGCTGTTCCACACCCACAGCCAGAAGCGCGAATGGCTGCCGGCCGAGACCCGCAACCGCGACCCGGCCGGGAACTTCCTCTCCGCCAATTTCCAGATCGACCGCGACCTCTTCCTCGCCACCCCCTTCGATGACCGTTTCCGCGGCTGGGGCTGGGAGGACACGGAATGGGCGCTGCGCATCGGCGCCCAGGCGCCGGTGCGGCATGTCGACAACAGCGTCACCCATATGGAATTCCACCGCGACGCCGATTGGCTGGGGCGGCTGGACCGCTCGGTCGAGAATTACCGCCTGCTGTTCGAGGCGCATCCGGAGGCCGTGCGGCGCCACCGCATCTTCCCGATGATCCGCGCGCTGCGGCCGGTCGGCCGGTGGCGCTGGCTGCGGGGGCTGTTGTGGCAACTCGCGCTGTGGCGGGCCCTGCCGCCATCGCTGCGGCTGCAGATCGCCAAGCTGCGCCAGGCCATGGTCTATGGGGCGATCCTGGAACCGCAAACCTCCCCCTGACGCGCCCCGCCTTGAGGGGGCTCTGCCCCCTCAAACTCCCCCGGCAGGGGACAGGGTCCCCTGCACCCGCCTTCGGTTTGAGACGATATTTTGTGCCTGTGTCGCCATCACGGGCGCGTGATTTACTCGGCGCTAACCTCACGAAAGCGAGAGTGACCTCCATCGGAACCCTTCGATGGAGCCCCCCAATGCTGCACCGCCTCGGCCTCAAGGCCCTGTGGAACTGGCTTTCTCCCAATGGCTACCGGCCGGAGCGCCGCTATATGCGGGGCGGCCGCAGCGTCTGATCCGCCTCATCCCCCGTTGCCCCCTGGCCCCTCCCGCCTTCAAATACCCGTGCGCCGGGGAGCGGCGATGCAGGGCGGGGGACAGGAATGGGGCGGGGTGAGCAGGGGCGCGGCAGGGCCGCGACAACCCTGAATCCGGCGGAGTGCCGCGACGGCGCGCCGCATCATTCCGACAGCCGATGTTCCACGTGAAAACGGCGCAGCCCAGCCTGCCGCGCCGCTTCGCGCGTTTCGCGTTTCTCCCCGCAGGACCCGACGGTTTTCCGCTTCCAAGCCGGAAACAAAACAGTTTAAGCTTCAAAGAAATAGGGGAGATCGGGAGATGATGGACAGGCGTGGCTTCGGGCGGAACGTCCTGGGCGCCGCGGGCGCGCTGGCGGCCGCCCCGCTCTTGGCGCGGCCGGCCCTGGCGCAGGGCGCGCCGCTGAAGATCGGCATGATCACCACCCTCTCGGGGCCTGGCGGCTATCTCGGCCAGGACATCCGCGACGGCTTCGCGCTGGCCGCCGAGATGCAGGGCGGCAAGCTCGGCGACACCGCCGTGCAGCTGCTGGTCGAGGATGACGCGCTGCGCCCCGGCCAGGGCAAGCAGATCGCCGAGCGCTTCATGAAGAATGAGCGCATCAGGCTGCTGACCGGCATCGTCTTCTCCAACGTGCTCGGCGCCGTGGCGCCGGACGTGCTGGATGCCGGCGGCATCTATGTCAGCCCCAACGCCTCGCCCTCGACCTTCGCGGGCCGCGAATGCCACCGCAATTTCTGGTCCATCGCCTGGCAGAATGACGGCCTGCATGAGAGCGCCGGCCAGGCCGCCGTCAATCTCGGCTACAAGCGCATGTTCATCCTCGCCCCCAACTACCAGGCGGGCAAGGACGCCATCACCGGCTTCAAGCGCCTCTACAAGGGCGAGATCGTGGGCGAGGTCTATACCCGCCTCGACCAGACCGACTACGCGGCCGAGATGGCGCAGATCCGCGCCGCCCAGCCCGACGCGGTCTACCAGTTCCATCCCGGCGGCCTCGGCATCGCCTTCCTGAAGCAGTATGTGCAGGCCGGCCTGCTCGCCAACATCCCGATGGTGCTGGCCGAGCCGTCGATGGACGCGACGACGCTGACCGCGGTGGGCGATGCCGCGCTCGGCATCCATGTCACCGCGCATTGGAACACCGATTTCGACAATGCGGCGAACAGGCGCTTCGTCTCGGCCTTCATGGCCAAGCACAACCGCACGCCGACCTACTACGCCCAGCATGGCTACGACACGGCGCTCGCCATCGGCGCCGCGCTGGCCGGCACCGGCGGCAAGGTGGACGACACCGAGGCCTTCCGCCGCGCCATGCTGCCGGCGCGCTTCGAGAGCCCCAGAGGCAAATTCGCCTTCGGCCCCAACCAGCACCCGGTGCAGGACTGGTTCCTGGTGCGCGTCGAGCGCGGCGCCGATGGCAAGCCCGCTCTGGTGACGAAGGAGCGCGTGCTGGAGAATCATGGCGACGCCTACGCGTCGCAATGCCGCCTCTGACCGGGCCGGCGCCGGGGCAGCCGCCCCGGCCCACCCTGTCCTGACCGCAAGGACCGGCGGGCGCGGCCCGCCGGCGGCTTTCTGGAGAACCGCATGGCCCTGCTGCTGGAGCAGCTCCTCAACGGCCTGCAGCTCGGCGTCATGTTGTTCCTGCTGGCGGCAGGGCTGACGCTGGTCTTCGGCATCATGGGCGTCATCAACCTGGCCCATGGCTCGCTCTACATGGTGGGCGCCTTCGCCGCCGCCTGGGTGGCGGCGCAGACCGGCTCGGCCTTTCTCGCCTTGCTCGCCGGCCTCGCCGCCGCGGCGCTGATCGGCATGGTGGTGGAATTCGCCGTGCTGCGCCGCCTCTATGCGCGCGACCATCTGGACCAGGTGCTGGCCACCTTCGGCCTGATCCTGTTCTTCAACCAGGCGATGGTGCTGGTCTTCGGCCGCCAGCCGCTTTTCGTCGACATCCCCGGCCCCCTGCGTGGCGCGGTGGAGCTGCTGCCGGGCGTGCCCTACCCCGCCTACCGCCTGGCCATCATCCTGGTCGGGTTGCTGGTGGCGGCCGGGCTTTACCTGCTGATCCAGCGCACCCGCACCGGCATGCTGGTGCGCGCCGGCGCCACGCACCGGGAGATGGTGCGCGCCCTCGGCGTCGATGTGCGGCTGCTCTACACGCTGGTCTTCGGCCTCGGCGCGCTGCTCGCCGGGCTGGCGGGTGTCATGGCCGGGCCGCTCTTCTCCGTGCAGGTCGGCATGGGGGAGCAGATCCTCATCACCACCTTCGTCGTCGTCGTCATCGGCGGCATCGGCTCGGTGCGCGGGGCGCTGGCCGGCGCGCTGCTGGTCGGCCTCGTCGACACGCTGCTGCGCGCCTATCTGCCGGCCACGCTGCGCAATGTCATGCAGGGGCCGGACGCCGATGCGCTGGCCGCCGGCCTCGCCTCCATGGGAGTCTATCTGCTGATGGCGCTTGTGCTGCTGCTGCGCCCGCGCGGCCTGTTCCCCGCCCATGCGTAGCCGCCTGCGCAACCGCCTGCCCTCGCGCGATGCGGTGGCACTCACCCTGCTGCTGGCGCTGGCCATCGCCCTGCCCTGGCTGGCCGAGGCGCTGGGCAGCCCGGCCAGCATCGCGCTGGCCACCCGCATCGCCATCTACGCCATCGCCGCCAGCGCGCTGAACCTGGCGCTCGGCCATGGCGGCATGGTCAGCTTCGGCCACGCCGCCTTCTTCGGGCTCGGCGGCTATGCGGTGGGCATCCTCTACGCCCACTGGTCCTGGCAGGAGCCGCTCTTCGGCCTGATCCCGGGCAGCGTCTCGCTGCCCGTCACGCTGCTGGCCGCCATCGCCCTCGGCGGCGTCGCGGCCGCGGTGATCGGCGCGCTCAGCCTGCGCACCAGCGGCGTGCCCTTCATCATGATCACCCTGGCCTTCGCCCAGATGGTTTTCTTTCTGTTTGTCTCGCTGAAGGCCTATGGCGGGGATGACGGGCTCAGCGTGCGCCGGCAGGGGGAGTTCCCGGGCCTGTCGCTGCGCGACCCGGCGCAGCTCTACTGGCTCTGCCTCGGCCTGCTGGTCGGCTGGCTGGCGCTGCTGCGGCGCGTCACCCGCTCCCGCTTCGGCCAGGTGCTGGATGGCGCCCGGCAATCCGAGCGGCGGCTGCGCGCGCTCGGCATCACCCCCTACCCCTACAGGCTGGTGGGCTTCATCCTCTCCGGCATGGGCACGGCGCTGGCCGGCGCGCGCTGATGGTCAACCAGGCGCGTTTCGTCAGCCCCGACATGATGCATTGGACCAAATCGGGGGAGCTGATGATCATGGTCATCCTGGGCGGCGTCGGCACGCTGCTCGGCCCGGTCTTCGGCGCCGCCGCGCTGGTCGGCCTCGAATCCCTGCTCTCCGCCTGGACCGAGCATTGGCAGATCATCCTGGGCCCGATCCTGCTGCTGGTCGTGCTGTTCGGGCGCGGCGGGCTGATGGCGCTGCTGCGCCGGGCGCTGCCGGCATGACGCCGCTGCTCTCCCTCCTCGGGCTGCGCAAGAATTTCGGCGGGCTGCGCGCCACCGACGACCTCTCGCTCACCGTCCTGCCGGGCGAGCTGCACGCGCTGATCGGCCCGAACGGCGCCGGCAAGAGCACCGCCATCGGCCAGATCACCGGCGAGATCGCCCCCGATGCCGGGCGCATCCTGTTCGACGGCCAGGACATCACCCGCCTGCCGGCGGCGCGCCGCGTGCGGCTCGGCCTCTCCCGCTCCTTCCAGATCGTCCAGCTGCTGGACGAGGCGAGCGCCGAGGACAATGTGGCGCTCGCCGTGCAGGCGCATCAGGGCCATTCCTTCCGCTTCTGGCGCGCCGCCGCCAGCGACGAGACGCTGCGCCAGCCCGCCCGCCTGGCGCTGCTGGAGGCCGGCCTGCCGCCCGCGCGCTGGGATCTGCCGGTGGCCGATCTCTCCGCCGGCGAGCGCAAGCAGATCGAGCTCGCCGTGGCACTCGCCGCCGAGCCCCGCCTGCTGGTGCTGGACGAGCCCATGGCCGGCCTCGGCGCCAGCGAATCCCGCGCCATGACCGAGACGCTCGCCCGGCTGAAAGGGAAGATCGCCATCCTGCTGGTCGAGCACGACATGGAGGCGGTCTTCGCCCTGGCCGACCGGGTCTCCGTCCTGGTCTATGGCCGCTGCATCGCCACCGGCGCGCCCGAGGCGATCCGCGCCGACCCCGAGGTGCGCGCCGCCTACCTGACCGAGGAGGAGGAGGTCTGATGCTCGAGATCTCCGGCTTGCGCGCCGGCTACGGCGCCAGCGAGGTGCTGTTCGGCGTCGAACTTCTCGTGCGGGAGGGCGAGGTCGCCACCCTGCTCGGCCGCAACGGCATGGGCAAGACCACCACCGTGCGCGCCATCATGGGGCTGAACCCGCCGCGCGGCGGCCATGTCGCCTTCCGCGGCGCGGCCCTGGTCGGCCGCACGCCGGAATCCATCGCCCGCCAGGGCATCGGCCTGGTGCCGGAGGGGCGGCAGGTCTTCCCCACCCTCTCGGTGCGGGAGAACCTGGTCGCCACCGCCGCCAACCGCGCCGGCCAGCCCTCGCCCTGGACGCTGCGCCGCATCTTCGATCTCTTCCCGCGGCTGGAGGAACGCGCCGGGCAATCCGCCCGCACCCTCTCGGGCGGCGAGCAGCAGATGCTGGCCATCGGCCGCGCCCTGATGACCAACCCGCATCTGCTGATCCTGGACGAGGCGACCGAGGGCCTGGCGCCCGTCATCCGCGCCGAGATCTGGAACACCCTTGCTTTGCTGAAGCGCGAGGGACAGTCCATCCTGGTCATCGACAAGAACCTGGCGGCGCTGACCCGGCTGGCCGACCGGCACCATGTGCTGGAAAAGGGCCGCACCGTGTGGAGCGGCGACAGCAACGCCTTGCGCGAGAACGCCGAGGCGGTGAAACGCTGGATCGGCGTCTGACAGCCAAAGCGGCAGGGGGCGCTGCCCCCTGCACCCCCGCCGGGGTGGCAGGGCCACCCCGGACCCCGCCATCCGAAAGAAATCCGATGCAGGCACTCTATCGCGGCATGGACCGCGCCACGCTGGACCGCGAATACAATGCCCGCGCCACCGTGCCCGATGTCGGCCCCTTCCTCGCCGAATACCGCCGCCGCACCGACGCCGCGCGCGCCAGCCTGCCCTGCCGCACCGACATCCCCTACGGTCCGACCCCGGCCGAGCGGCTGGATATCTACCCCGCCAGCACACCCGGCCCGGCGCCGGTCTTCCTGTTCATCCATGGCGGCTACTGGCGCGCGCTGGATTCCGCCGATTCCGGCTTCATGGCGCCCTACCTGACGGCGCGCGGCGCCTGCGTGGTCGCGGTGAACTACGCCTTGGCCCCCGGCGCCTCGCTCGACGAGATCACCCGCCAATGCCGCGCGGCGCTGGCCTGGGTGCATGCCAACATCGCCTCCCATGGCGGCGACCCGGCGCGCATCCACCTCTCCGGCAGCTCGGCCGGCGGGCACCTGGCCGCCATGCTGATCGCCGGCGGCGACTGGCCGGCCGCCTTCGGCCTGCCGCCGCACCCCGTCACCGGCGCCACCCTGCTCTCCGGCCTCTACGACCTCGAGCCGATCCGCCTCTGCCACGTCAATGACTGGCTCTCCCTCGACGCGGCCGCCGCGCGCCGCCTCTCCCCCCTCGCTTTGCCGCCCCCAGCCCCGATCCCGGTGGTGCATTGCGTGGCGGAGACGGAGACGGCGGAATTCAAGCGCCAGACCCATGACCACGCCGCCTTCTGCGCGCTCGCCGGCTGCACCACCCACAGCATCCCGGCGCCGCCCCTCTCCAACCATTTCGACCTGCCCTTCGCCCTGTGCGAGGACACGCCGCTTTCCCGCGCCACCCTCGCCGTGATGGGGCTGGCCCCGGAACGCCTGTAACGGGATCGCTTTTTGACAGCCGCGCCCCGCTCTGCTCCCTGCCGCCCCTTCCACGCGAAGGAGGGCAACGCATGTCGGATGGCTGGACCGAATCGGCCGGGGCCTGGCTCGAGGAAATGGGCGACCACGGCGACTATGCCCGCCAATGGGTGCTGGACCGCCCGATGCTGGCCCGCGCCACCGCCTCCGGCGCGCGCGAGGCCCTGGATATCGGCTGCGGCGAGGGCCGCTTCTGCCGCGCCCTGCGCGCCGCCGGCATCCGCGCCACCGGCATCGACCCCACCCCGGCCTTGCTGGAGGCCGCCCGCGCCCGCGACCCCGGGGGCGACTATCGCCCCGGCCGGGCCGAGGCGCTGGACTTCCCCGATGCCAGCTTCGGCCTGGTGGTCAGCTACCTCTCGCTGATCGACATCCCTGGCCTCGCCGCCGCCGCCGCCGGGATGGCGCGGGTCCTGGCCCCGGGCGGCGAGCTGCTGATCGCCAATCTCAACCCCTTCATGACCGCCGCCGCCCCGCATCACCGCATCCGCGACGCCGAGGGGCGCGAGCATCTGCGCGTCGACCGCTATCTTGAGGCCCGCGCCGAATGGGTCGCCTGGCGCAACATGCGCATCCAGAACTGGCACCGGCCGATGCAGGACTACATGGCGGCCTTCCTCGGCCAGGGCCTGGTGCTGCGCCACTTCGCCGAGCCCGCCGCCTGGGGCGGCGATCCCGCCCTCGCCGAGCGCTACCGGCGCACGCCCTGGTTCCACATCATGGCCTGGGGCAAGCCTTAGGCCCTGGGGAGGCTTTGCCTCCCCAGACCCCACCACCGGGGTGGCAGGGCCACCCCGGACCCCGCCGCCAGTCAGGTCAAGGTCACACGCGTCAGGCCTTCCTCGCGCGTCGCGCTCAGGCCCAGCGCCTCCAGCCCCTGCAGGGCCGCCGGCGGCGCCTCCCAGGCGGCGGTCAGGCTGGCACCCTCCAGCACCAGCGTGGGCTTCACCCCGCGCGGCAGCTCCCGCGCGCCCCAGGCCAAATCGATCAGCGCGATATCCACCGCCGGCCGCTGCGGCGCGATCATCGTGCTCGACCGCACCTCGACCACCACCGGACGCCCCGCCGCCTGCGCCAGCACCGGGCGCACCGCCTCCAGATACTTGGCGGAATCCATGGCGGGCTGCTCGGCCGGGCGGCCGATGCGCAGATAGGCGCGCAGCAAGGCCTCCATATCCTTCGCCCCCTGGCTGGCGCGCTGCAGCCGCAGCGTCGTCTTGTCCTCGGGCGGCAGGGCGGAGATCACCGAATCCAGATTGGCGTGCAGCACCATGAACAAATTGTTCAGGGCGTGCTGCATCGGCCGCGCCAGGGCGGCCAGGTTGCGGGCGCCGGGATTTTCCTCCCCCGCCGTGGCGTCATCGCTCATGGGCGAAGCTCCTCCAGGATGTCGTGGAACAGCCGGGCGGGCAGGCTGCCGCCGCTGACGCTCTCCATCGGGCTGCCATCGTCATTGCCCAGCCAAATGCCGATGACCAGTGAATCGGCGAAGCCGATGAACCAGGCATCGCGAAAATCCTGCGTCGTGCCGGTCTTGCCGGCGACCGAAAGCCCCGCCACCCCGGCCGCCCGGCCCGTGCCCTGCCGCACCACCGCCCCCAGCATGCGCCGCATCGCCGCCGCATGCTCCGGCGCCAGCACGCGCTGCGGCGCGCTGCGCGGCACCGCCAGCAGCCGCTCCGCCGCCTCGGCCCGCGCCACGCCATAGGGGGTGACGCGCAGCCCGCCATTGGCGAAGGCGGCATAGGCGGCGCTCATGTCGAGCAGCGTCACCTCCGCCGTGCCCAGCGCCAGCGAGGCATTGTTGGCGAAATTGCCCTGCACGCCCAGCCGGTGCGCCACCTCCGCCATCGCCCGCGCGCCGCCGCCCTGCTGCATCACCCGCACCGCCGCGGTGTTGACGCTGTGCGCCAGCGCCTCCTCCAGCGTGATCTCGCCCCGGCTGCGCCAGCCGCCATTGCCCGGCGACCAGCGGCCGAGGCTGAGCGGCGTGTCCGCCACCCGGTCCTCGGGCCCCGCCCCCTGCTCCAGGGCGGCCAGGAAGGCGAAGGGCTTGAAGGCCGAGCCGGGCTGCCGCCGCGCCGTGGTGGCGCGGTTGAACGGGCTCTGGCGATAGGCGCGGCCGCCGGCCATGGCGCGCACCGCGCCATCCCGCGCATCCAGCACCACCACCGCCCCCTGCCCGACATGCGCCGCCACCCCGGGTCCGGCCAGCAGCGCCTCCAGCCGCGCCTCCACCGCCGCCTGGGCGCGCAGGTCGAGCGTGGTGCGCAGCACCAGGTCGCCGGTGCCGGGATAATCCTCGGCGAGGTCGTCCTGCACCCAGTCGGCGAACCAGCCGGCATCGCCCGAGGGGCGGCGCGGCAGGCTCATCCGCTCCGCCTCCTCCGCCGCGCGGCGCGGCGTGATCAGCCCGGCATCGGCCATGGCGGCCAGCACATCGGCGCCGCGGCGCATCGCCGCCTCCGGCGCCGCGCGCGGATTGAGGCGCGACGGCGCCTTGGGCAGCCCGGCCAGGATCGCCGCCTGCCACAGCGTCACCCGCGCCGCCGGCACGCCGAAATACAGCCGCGCCGCCGCATCCACCCCGAACGCCCCGCCGCCCAGATAGACGCGGTTCAGATAGATCTCGAGCAGCTGGTCCTTGGTGAAGCGCCGCTCCAGCCACAGCGCCAGCAGCGCCTCCTGCACCTTGCGGCGCAGGTTGCGCTCCGGCGTCAGGAACAGGTTCTTGGCCAGCTGCTGCGTCAGGGTGGAGCCGCCCTGCACCACCCGCCCGGCCCGCCAATTGGCCAGCGCCGCGCGCGCCAGCCCCATCGGGTCCAGCCCGAAATGGCTGCGGAAGCGCCGGTCCTCCACCGCCATCAGCGCCGCCGGCAGATAGGCCGGCAGCTCCGCCAGCCGCACCCGCTCCCCATACAGGTCGCCCGAAGTGGCCAGCAGCCTTCCATCCGCGGCCTCCAGCGTCACCGAGGGGCGGCGCGTGGTGGCCAGCGCCGCATCCGGCCGCGGCAGGTCCCAGGCGAAGAACAGCAGCGCGACGCCGAGCGCCAGCCCGCCCCAGATGGCGAGCAGCAGCAGCGCGTGCAGCAGCCGCAGCAGCCAGGGCCGGCGGCGGCGCTGCGGCCGTGCCGGGGCCGGCGCTCCCTTGGCGGTCCCCTGGGCGGGGGCGGCAGGCGGGGCCAGGCGCGCCGCGCGCGCGGAAGTGCGAGCCATGCCGGGCCTATAGCATGGAAGCCCGTGGACGGCGCGGGGTGCGGCGGGCAAGCTGGCCCTGCCCCGGAGGCGGGACGCGGACAGGCCGGGGCGCGGGAGAGCGGGAGCGATGCGGGCCAGGCGAAGCGCCGGGCGTTGGGGATGGCTGGGCCTGCTGGCGGCGCTGGCGCTGTCGCCGCTTCCGGGCGCCGCCCAGGCGCCGCGCCCGGACAGCGAGGCCTGCCGCCAGCAATGCGGCGCCACCATGCCGCGCCGCGCCGACCACCCCGCCAGCATCCAGGCCTGCCTGATGCGCTGCCAGGCGCTGGAGGGCCGCAGCGAGCTGCGCCCCTTCCAGGCCCCCGTGACCCGCGCCAGGCCCGAGGCGCTGACCCCGCCCTCCGCCCCGCCGCCGCTGGGGCTGGAAGCGCGCGAGGGCACGCCCCGCGCGCCGCTGACGCCGCCCGCCGGCAGCACGCTGCGCACGCCGCAGGGGCTGCGCCCGGCCGGGGGCAGCCTGCCCGCCGCCCCCGCCCCCTCCGCCTCCCCCGGCCTGCTGCCGCCGGGCGCGCCGCCGGGAACCGCCTCGGGCGCCGCCGCGCCGGGCCGGGCCGGGGCCGGGCCATCATCCCCAGGCTCCTCCGCCCCAGGCCCCTCCGCCTCCGGCGCCGGCAACCGTTTTCCGCTGCGCGGCGCGCTGCCCGGCCCGGAGCCGCGCGACGCCGGCCTTCCGGCCTCCGCCGGCGCCCCGCCAGGCGGCGCGGCCACCCGCGCGCCCGGCCGCCTGCCCACCCTGCTGCCGCCCGCCACCCCAGCGCCCCAGCCGCAGGCGCCGCTGCCGCCGCCGCTGCTGCCCGGCCCGGCCGCGGCCCCGCGCCCGGGGGCGGAGGCGCCCCCCGCCACGCCGGCCCCGCGCATGACCCTGCCGGCCTGGAGCGCCCCCGCCCAGGCCGCCACCGCGCCGCCTGCCGCCGCCCCCTCGCCCCCCGGCGCCCCGGGCGCGCGGTTCGGCGCCATCTACCTGGCCGCCGCGCCCTCGGCCCGGTACGGGCTGGTGGCGGGGCAGGCCGACCGCATCGCCGCGCATCGCCGCGCCGAGGGGCAATGCATGGGCTCGGACGGCACGCCCTGCCGGCTGGTGCTGGAATTCCAGGAACGCTGCGGCAGCATCGCGCATGGGGTGATCGGGCGCAGCATGGTCGTCACCGACGACCCCAGCACCTATCTCGTGATGCTCGCCACCGCCGCCAGCGGCCGCAACCCGGAGGAATCGGAGCGCGAGGCGCTGGCCGATTGCCGGCTGCGCCACCGCAACGCGCAATGCCGCGTGGTGCAGACGCAATGCGGGCCCGCCTCGCCGGGCTGAGCCCCCTCGCCAAGCGCCGCGCAACGATCCTAGGCTCGGGCTTTCGCCCCCGGGGAGGGTTGTCCATGAGCCATCTGATCCACCGCAACCTGCGCAGCGATCCGCCCATCGCCGTCTCCGGCCAGGGCATCTGGCTGCGGGACGCCGCCGGGCGGGCGGTGATCGACGGCTCGGGCGGCGCGGCGGTGGCCTGCCTCGGCCATGGCCATCCGCGCGTGCTGGCGGCGATGCGGGCGCAGATGGAGCAGCTCTGCTACGCCCATACCAGCCTCTACAGCTGCGAAAGCGCCGAGGCGCTGGCCGACAGGCTGGTCGGCCACGCGCCGGGCGGGCTGAGCCATGCCTATTTCGTCTCCTCCGGCTCGGAGGGGTCGGAGGCGGCGCTGAAGCTGGCGCGGCAATATTTCCTGGAGATCGGCCAGCCGCAGCGCCAGCGAATCATCGCGCGGCGGCAGAGCTATCACGGCAACACGCTCGGCGCGCTCGCCGCCGGCGGTAATGCCATGCGCCGCGCCCCCTATGCGCCGCTGCTGGCCGATGCCTTCAGCCATGTCTCCGCCTGCTATCCCTATCGCGGCCAGGCGGCGGGCGAGAGCGAGGGTGACTACGTCGCCCGGCTGGCGGCGGAGCTGGAGGCGGAGTTCCAGCGCCTGGGCCCCGACAGCGTCATGGCCTTCATGGCGGAGACGGTGGTGGGCGCGACCCTGGGCTGCGTCGCCGCGCCCGAGGGCTATTTCCGCGCGGTGCGCGAGATCTGCGACCGGCATGGCGCGCTGCTGATCCTGGACGAGGTGATGTGCGGCATGGGCCGCACCGGCACGCTGCATGCCTGGGAGCAGGAGGGCGTGGCGCCCGACATCCAGGTGATCGCCAAGGGGCTGGGCGGCGGCTACCAGCCGATCGGCGGCATCCTGGCCGCGGGGCGCGTGGTGGCGGCTTTGCGCGACGGCTCGGGCGGCTTCAAGCATGGCCACACCTACCAGGCGCATCCGATGGCCTGTGCCGCCGCGCTCGCCGTGCAGCAGGTGATCGAGGAGGAGGGGCTGGTGGCGCAGGTCGCCAGGCGCGGCGCGCAGCTGGAGGCGGCGCTGGTCGAGCGGCTGGGCAACCACGCGCATGTGGGGGAGATCCGCGGCCGCGGCCTGTTCCTGGCGGTGGAGCTGGTGGCCGACCGCGCCGGCAGGACGCCCTTCGAGCCGGGCCTCGCTTTGCATGAGCGGGTGCGCGACGCGGCGCTGGCGCGCGGCCTTGCCTGCTATCCGATGAATGGCACGATCGACGGGCGGCTGGGCGACCATGCCATCCTGGCGCCGCCCTATATCGTCACCGAGGATGAGGTGGCGATGATCGCCGAGCGTTTTTCGGCTGCGGTGGAGGAGGCGGTGGAAAGCGCGCTGCGCGAGGCCGCGCTGGCCTGAGGCGGCATCGCCCGGCCCGCCCGCACGGCCGGGCGCGGCCGGCGCCGGGCGCCGCGATGGCGCCCCGCCCGTCCGGGAGGAGGATGGCCACCGGACAGCGTCCCGCTTCTTCGGGAGATGGCGGCAGCCCGAAAAGAGTCCCGCCTCACCGGGAGATGGCGGCAGCCCGAAAAAGAGTCCCGCCTCACCGGAAGACGGCGGCAGCCCGAAAAGAGTCCCGCCTTACCGGGGGACGGCGGCAGCCCGAAAAAAATCACCGGGAGGCGGCGGCAGCCTGAAGAAAACCTTCCATGACCGGCACGGCGCCGCCGCCGACATGGGCGCGGATCGCCCCGTCCTGGCGTTCGGCGCGGGCCAGCAGCAGGCTGGGGCGGCCCATCGCCTCGCCCTGGCGGACCCGCAGGCGCAGCGAATCGCCGCCGCGGCGGGAGAGCAGCCAGGCCGTCGCCGCCGCCGTGGCGCTGCCGGTCGCCGGGTCCTCGTATTCGCCCTGGATGAAGCAGCGGGATTGCAGCGCATCCTCGCCCTCCGCCACGCAGGCATAGATCGAGCGGCGGCCGCCCGGCAGGCGCAGCGCGGCGAAGGCCGCGCGGTCGGCGCGGGCGCGGGCGAGCGCCTCGGGGCTGGCGAGCCGCGCCACGCAGAAGGGCAGGCCGACGGACGCCATCACCGGATCCTCCGCCACATCCTCAGGCGCCAGGGAGAGGCAGCGCGCCACCTCCTCCCGGCTGGCGGCGGGGAGGAGGGAGAGCGGCTCGGGGGCGGCGAATTCGGCGCCGGTGACATGGCCGTCCTGCCGCAGCAGGCGCAGCGGGACGAGGCCGGCGCCCTCCTCGAACAAGAAATGCTCCGGCGCCGCGCCGGAGAGGCGCCGCGCCAGGGCGACGGCGGTGCCGACATTGGGGTGGCCGGCGAAGGGCAGCTCCTCGCGCGGGGTGAAGATGCGCACCCAGGCGGTGTGGGACGGGTCGCGCGGCGGCAGCACGAAGGTGGTCTCGGAGTAATTAAACTCCCGCGCGATGGATTGCATCGCGGCGTCCGACAGGCCCTCCGCCTCCAGCACCACGGCCAGCGGATTGCCGCCGAAGCGGGTGTCGGTGAAGACGTCGAGGGTGACGTAGCGATGGCCGGTCATGGCGCGGGCTCCGGTGGCGGAAGACGGAAAAGACTAGTCCCAGAAGGGGCGGCGGGCTTCCCGGGCGGCGTCGGCCTCGGTCAGGCCGAGGTCGCGCAGCCGGCCGGGCGGCAGTTCCGCCAGCGCGGCGCGGGTGGCGGCGTTGCGGCGCCACAGGCGCAGCCGGGCGGCCAGCTGGCCGAGCCAGGCGGGGCGGAGGGAATTGATCCGATCTCTGGGAGATATTGCTCCGATCAACATGGGATTGTCCTGCGATTGATCTCGGCGCAATCCGTGGCACGGCGCAAAAAAAGCTTCAACAGGGGAATTGTTCTCGGTACAATTTCCCATGACCGATTTCCGCCTGCTGGCCGAGCGCTACGCCACCGAGCTGACCGCCGATCTGCTGGCCGGCCGGCGCCACCCCGGGGAGCGGCTGCCGACCAGCCGCGACTTTGCGCATCGGCAGGGCATCGCCCCCTCCACCGCCAGCCGCGTCTATGCCGAGCTGGTGCGGCGCGGCGTGGCGGTGGGCGAGGTCGGGCGCGGCACCTTCCTGCGCGCGCCGGAGGACAGCGCGCCGGGCGGCCCGGCCGGGCATGGCCTGCCCGCCCTGCCGGCGCGGGAGATGAAGCCGGATGGCATCACCGATCTGGAGGTGAATTTCTGCGTGCTGCCGGAGCAGGCGGCCCTGCTGGCCCCGGCCCTGGCCCGGCTGGCCGCCGACCCCGCGGCGCTGACCGAGGCGATGCTGCGGGCCGAGGCGCGCGGCACCGCCGCCTGCCGCGCCGCCGCCGCCGCCCTGCTGGCGCGCGGCGGCTGGACGCCGGAGCCGGAGCGGCTGCTGTTCGCCGGGCGCGGCCAGCAGGCGCTGGCGGCGGTGTTCAGCGCCCTGGTGCCGCCGGGCGAGCGGATCGGCTTCGAGGCGATGACCTACACCATGGCCAAGGGCATGGCGCTGCGGCTCGGGCTGCAGCCGGTGCCGCTGGCGATGGATGCGCATGGGCTGCGCCCGGACGCGCTGCTGGCGGCGCATCGCGCGCATCCGCTGCGCCTGGTCTATCTGCAGAGCGAGCTGCACAACCCGCTCGGCATCACCATGCCGCCGGCGCGGCGGCAGGAGCTGGCGGCGCTGCTGCGGGAGCTCGGCATCACCGCGGTCGAGGATGCGGTCTATGCCTTCCTGGCCGAGGATGCCGGCGCGCCGCTGGCGGCGCTGGCGCCGGAGCATGTGGTGCTGGTGGACAGCCTGTCGAAGCGGGTCTCGCCGGGCATGACGCTGGGCTTCCTGGTGGTGCCGCCGGCGCTGCGGCACCGGCTGGCGGCGGCGCTGCGCCTCGGCGGCTGGACCGCGCCGGGCTTCGCCCTGGCCTGCGGCCGCGCCTGGATCGAGGAAGGCAGCGTGGCCGAGCTGGTGCGCCACAAGCAGCAGGACGCGCAGGCGCGCAACGCCCTGGCGCGGCAGCTGCTGGGCGAGGCCGGGCTCAGCCTGCGCGGTGACCCGCGCGCCTATCACCTCTGGCTCGACCTGCCGGGCGGCTGGCGGGCGGAGACCTTCGTGGCGGCGGCGGCGCGGCGGCGCATCGCCGTCTCGCCGGCGGCGGAATTCACGGTCGGCAGCGGGCATGCGCCCGATTCGGTGCGCCTGGCCCTGGCCGCGCCGCCCGCCGCCGCGCTGCGCCCGGCGCTGGAGACGCTGCGCGACCTGGCGCTGGCCGGGCCCGAGGCGGGCGGGGTGGAATAGACGCGGCTCAGCCCTTCTTCGGCGGCGCCTCCGCCTCGCTCCCCGCCATGCCGGGCAGGCCGCGCTCCAGCACCAGCGCGCCGGGGCCCTCGCCGCCCCAGACGTCGCCCGGGTTGCGCAGCGGGCAGGTATCGATCGACAGGCAGCCGCAGCCGATGCAATCGCCCAGATGGTCGCGCAGGCGCTGCAGCTGGCGGATGCGCGCCTCCAGCTCCGCCCGCCAGCCGGCGGCCAGGCGCGCCCAGTCCTGCCGCGTCGGCGCCCTTCCCTGCGGCAGGGCGGCCAGCGCCGCGCCGATCCCGGCCAGCGGGATGCCGGCGCGCTGCGCGGCGCGGATCACGGCGATGCGCCGCAGCACGTCGCGCGGGTAGCGGCGCTGGTTGCCGGCGCTGCGGCGGCTCGCGATCAGCCCCTTGGCCTCATAGAAATGCAGGGCGGAGACGCTGACGCCGCTGCGCCGCGCCACCTCCCCCACGCTCAGCTCCGGCGCCATGCGGATGGGCTGCGTCATGCTCTTGACCTGAACCTTACCTGAGGTTCTATGGGGTGTGCTCCGTGATGCCGCAACAGGAGCACGCCCATGCCCCGTCCCGTCGAACTGGCCCTGGTCTATCGCAGCGACCGCCCCGGGCGGCTTTGCGACCGCGTCGCCGCCTGGGCGGTGGGGGAGATCTGGGGCCGCCCCGAATTCCGCCTGAGCCTGGTCGAGAGCATGGGTGAGGGCGCGGCGCGGCGCCTGGACCATGCCGAGGCCTGCCTGCTGCTGGTGGAGGGCGAGGAGGCGTCCGGCCTGGCGCCGCTGCTGCGCGGCCCTTCCTGGCAGGACCGGCCGGTGGCGCTGCTCGGCCCTGGCGGCGCGGCGCTGCGCCAGCGCCTGGCGCTGCTGCGCGCCGTGGTGGTGCCGGAGCGGCTGGTCCTGCCCGACGCCGCCAACCTCACCGAGGATGGCTGGCTGCGCCATCCGGGCGACCTCCCCGCCCGCTTCGCGGCGCTGCTGGACCGGCTGCACTGGTGGGCGCTGGTGCTGCGCCAGGCGCGGGCCGCCACGGCGCAGGGCCGCGCGGCCTGAGCGCGGCGCCACCTCAGGCGTATTGCGCCACGCCGTGGCCCAGCGACCAGTTCTCCCGCGCCACCTCGACCAGGTTCACGAACACATCCTCCGGCCGCAGGCCGGGCGCCTCGCCCAGCAGCTCGACCAGCCGGCGGTACAGCGCCTGCTTCTGCGCCGCGCTGCGGGTGTTGTTGGCGGTGATCTGGATGAAGACCAGGTCGTCGCTGCGCGCGATGCCGAGATAGGAGCGGCCATAGCGGAAGCTCGCCGCCGCATGCTCGGTGATGACCATGAACTGGTCGTCCTCCGGCACGTCGAAGGTCTCGCGCAGGGCGCGGTACAGGCCATCGAGCAGGGCCTGCCGGTACGCATCCGGCTTGCCGGCGCGCATCGCGATATGGGCCAGGGGCATGGGGAGCCTCTCCAAGGGATTCGCCCGCAGGGTGAGCCGGGCCCATGGATTTGCATAGCATATGGCGATGGATAGCTGTGATAATCAGGCGTTATGAACGAACCGCCCCTCGATCTCGACGCCGTCTGGGCCTTCCTGCTGATCGCCGAGCTGGGCAGCTTCACCCGCGCCGCCGAAAGCCTTGGCACCACGCAGGCCGCGGTCAGCCTGCGGCTGAAGCGGCTGGAGGAGCGGCTGGGCTGCCGGCTGGTGGAGCGCACCCCCCGCCATGTCGGCCTGTCCGCGCGGGGGGTCGCCTTCCTCGAACAGGCCCGCGCCCTGCGGGCGGCGCATGACCGCGCGCTGACCGTGCTGGACACCGCCCGCCAGCGGCTGGTGCTCGGCATCAGCGAGCATGTGGCGGGGCCGGAACTGCCGGCCCTGATCGCCCGGATGAACGCGCAGGACCCGCATCTGCTGATGGAGATCCGCATCGGCTCCTCGGGCGATCTGCTGCGCGCCTATGACCGGCGGGAGCTGGATGCCGCCCTGCTGCGCTTCGAGGCGGGGCGGGAGGATGGGGAGCGGATCGCGGAGGAACGCTTCGGCTGGTTCGCCGCCCCCTCCTGGCAACCCCGCGCCGGCGAGAAGCTGCCGGTCGCCACCCTGTCCGAGCCCTGCGGCGTGCGGGCAATGGCCAGCCAGGCGCTGGACCAGGCGGGCATCGCCTGGACGGAAAGCTTTGTCGGCGGCGGGGTGGCCGCGGTCGTCGCCGCGGTGACGGCGGGGCTCGGCATCGCCGCCCTGGCGCCGCGCATGCTGCCGCTGGGCGCGGTGGAGGTCGGCGACAGGCTGGGGCTGCCGCCGCTGCCGCGCCTGCCCATCCTGCTGCATGCCCGCCCGGCCGGGGAGCGGCCGCGCGCCGCGCTGGCCGCGCTCTCCGCCGCCTTCCGCGCCGCGGTGCGCGGCTAGGCGCAACCGGCCTCCGGCCTGCCGGCCGCCCCGCGACGGCCGATCCGGCCCCGGCGGCCGCTCAGAGCCCCATCAGATCCAGGGTGCGGCCGATGATGCGCGCCTCGTCGAAACGCTCCACCGCCCGGGCCCGCCCCGCCGTCCCCATCCGCGCGCGCAGCTCCGGATCGGCCGCCAGGCGGTTCAACGCCCCGGCCAGCGGTTCGACGGTCATGGGCGGCACCAGGAAGCCGGTCTCGCCCGGCACCACCTGCTCGCGCGGGCCGCGGATATCGGTGGCGACGACGGGCAGGCCGGTCAGCATCGCCTCGATCACCGACATGGGCAGGCCCTCGAAATGGCTGGGCAGGCAGAACACATCCGCCGCCGCCAGCAGGCGGTCCACATCGGTGCGGTAGCCCAGCCGCTTCAGCCGCGGCCCCAGCAGCCGCTCGGCGCGCGAAAAATCCTCGGCCATGTCGGGGCCGTGGTCGGTGGGCAGCCGCTCCCCCACCACCCAGAGGGTGGCGCTGGGCACCGATTCCATCGCCCGCAGCAGCTCGGGATGGCCCTTGTGCCGCACCAGGCGGGAGACGATGACGATGACGCACTCCTCCTCCGCCGCGCCCAGCTCGGCGCGCACGGCCGCGCGGGTGGCGGGGTCGGGGCGGAAGCGCGCCGGGTCGCGGCCATTGCCGATGCCGATGGCGTTGCGGGCGATGCCCAGGCGCCGGGCATCCGCCGCCTCCTCCTCGCTCACCGTCAGGAAGACATCGGTGGCGCGGCCGCCCAGCCATTCCAGGCCCAGCGACAGCCCGCGCCGCCAGGCCGGCCCCGGCTGGTTGAACAGGAAGCCATGCCCCGTATAGGCGATGCGCGGCACCCCCGCCGCCTTGGCCGCCGCCCGCGCCAGCAGGCCGGAGATCGGCATATGCGCGTGGACGAGGTCGAAGCGCTCGGCGCGGAAATGCCGCAGCAGGGCGGCGAAGGCGCGGCCCTGGGCCAGAGGGTTCAGGCTGCGCGCCATCGGCACCGGCTCGATGCGGAAGCCCTCGGCGCGCGGCACATCGAGCAGCGGGCCCTCGGCGCAATAGCCCACCACCGCATGCCCGCGGTCGCGCGCGCCGCGCATCACCGGCAGCAGGAAATGCCGCATGGCAAAGTCGACATTACAAACAAACGCTATTTTTGGCATCTGCCGGTCATGGCCCAGACGAGAGTCGCTTCACTGAGGCCGCGCGCTCCGGCCCAGCCGTGCCGGCGACCCCGTCACCACCAGCCCCCCCTTGCGAGTGCAGCGTCCCGCCACCCCACCAGACGGCGGCAGCCCGAAAAAAATCAATCGGAGGTGGTGGGGTTGGGGAGGTTCACGCGGCTCAGCGCCCATTGCACCGAGGCGGTGCCGGGCTCGGCCGAGAGCACCACCTGGGAGGTGCGGCGCGGCTCGCCGGCCATGAACACGCTTTCCTCGACGGTGAGCCGGGCGCGGCTGGCGCGCAGCCGCCAGGAGGCGCCGGAGGGCAGGCGCAGCAGCACCGCATTCTCCTCCTGCTGCGGGCTGGCCACCACGCCGGGATGCAGGTGGAAGCGCACCGCATAGGCGGGGATGTCCTCGGCCTCGACGGAATCCTCGCCGCGCAGATCGTCGCCGGATTCGGAGAGGTAGAGGCGGCGGCGGTGCAGCGCGCCGAAGCCGCGCCGGTAGCCATCATGGCTGGCATCCAGCCATTGCGCGCCATTGGCCTCCTGGCGCTCGGCCTCCACCGCCTCGGGCCGGCGGCCGAGGCCTTCCTCGCGCAGCTCGCTGCTGTTGGTGTCGGCCAGCACCAGGGTGGAATGCGCGGCGGTGGCGCGCAGCGCGTCGCGCCAGGCGCTCTCGGCGGCCGGGGCGGCGCCGCAATTGACGATCAGCCGGTCGCGGCCGACCGACATCTCGAAGGCCAGGGTGCCGGCATGGTGGTAGCGGTCCGGGTGGCGCGGCAGGCCGCCCGGGCCGGCGCTGCCGCGGCCCTCGGGCGGGGCGCCGCAATCGGCGATCACCAGGGTGCGCCCGGCCTGCAGGCGCTGGAAGCCGGCCTCGGGCAGGATCAGCGGCGCGCGGCCGCGCGCCTGGCCCTGGGTCAGCACCAGGTCGACCAGCGCCGCGCCCTCGTCGCGGGTGCCGTTGAACAGGGCCAGCCCGCCATCGCCATGGCGGAACAGCCGCAGCGCCGGGGCGGCGCGGTCGAGGGCCAGCGCCAGATGCGGCGGCGCCTCCAGCCCCGCGCCATGCAGCAGGTTGCGGATCTCGATGAGGTCCTGCACCGCCAGCAGCAGCTGGCCGGGGGAACGCTCGACATGCGCGCCATCGGGCAGGATCTGTCGCTCGATCTCCTGCGGCAGCACGCGCAGGCAGCGCGCCACCCAGGCCTCCTCGGCCAGGGCGACGGAGGCGGCCAGCGCGCCCTTCAGCGCGGCGAGGCCCCCGCGGTGCCGCGCCTCGGCCGGCAGGGAGGCGACGAGGCCGCGCGCATCCTGGGCGAGGCGCACCATCAGCGCGCGGCGGAAGCCGTCCTCGGCGGTGGCGGCCAGGAAATCCCAATGGCCGAGCCAGGCGGAAAGCCGGGCGCCGACCACTTCCGGCAGGGCGGCGAGCGGCTGCTCGCTGCCCTGGGCCATCCAGTCGGCGGTCAGGTCGCGGGCGCGCAGCCGCGCGCCATCGGTGCCGAGCGCGCGCAGGTCGCGCAGCCAGGCGAAGCCATGCACGGCGGCGCGCCAGGGCGGCGCCCCGCTGCCCTCGGCCCAGCCCTGGCCGCCTTCCTCGGCGGTGGTCAGCGGGCGGGTGGTGCCATACACCTCGCATTCGCCGCGCAGCAGCCGGTGGCCGCGCGCCGCGTCGCCGGGCCAGAGGTCGCGGAAGGCGCGGGCCGGGGCATCCGGCACCTTCACCGGCCGCAGCCCTGCAATGACCTTGCGCGCGCCGCGCAGCCAATCGGACATCAGGCAGCGTCTCCCCGCAGGGCGGCGATGGCGGCGGCATAGTCCGGCGCGCCGAACACGGCGGTGCCGGCCACCAGGACGTCCGCCCCCGCCTCGATGCAGCGCGGCGCGGTCTTCACCGTGACGCCGCCATCGATCTGCAGCGCGATGTCGCGGCCGGTGGCCTCGATCATCCGGCGCAGCGTGGCGATCTTGGGCAGCTGGCTGTCGATGAAGGACTGGCCGCCGAAGCCGGGATTGACCGTCATCACCAGGATCAGGTCGACCAGATCCATCACATGCTCGATGGCCGAGACCGGGGTGGCCGGGTTCAGCACCACGCCGGGCGAGGCGCCGAGGGCGCGGATGGTCTGCAGCGAGCGGTGCAGATGCGGCCCGGCCTCGGGGTGCAGGCTGATGCGCTCCGCCCCCGCCTCGGCGAAGGCCGCCAGATAGGGGTCGGCGGGCGCGATCATCAGATGCACGTCGAAGCACATGCGGCTGTGCTTGCGCAGCGCCTTCACCACCGACGGGCCGAAGCTGATATTGGGCACGAAATGCCCGTCCATGATGTCCAGATGCAGCCAGTCGGCACCGGCGGCGTCGATGGCGGCGACTTCCTCACCCAGCCGCGCGAAATCGGCGGCCAGCAGGGACGGGGCGATTTTGACCGGTCGTGACACGGGGGACGTTATGCCTTTTGGCCTGGGGCGGGACAAGCCGTGGGACGGGAGAGAGAGTCAGACGAAGTAAGGATTTAGCGAGGCGGCCGGCACGTTCCAATGGAATGCCCCGCCGCGCTGTTGACGGGATGAGCGAAACCGGCGGCCGCGCGGCCGCCGCGCTCACACCATGCTCGCGGCGAGGTCGTTTGCCCAGGCCTCGGCGGCGTCGCGTTGATCGAGCCAGAGCCGGTCCCAGGCGCGGACCGAGCGCGGCCCCATCGCCCAGGGCTTGCCGGGGGTGTAGTGCAGGAAGACGATGCGGTCGCGCACCGTCTCGAAATGGGCGGGGCCGAGCGAGCCGAAGATGCGCCGCCGCGCATTGTACCAGACCGGCAGGCGCAGGAAGGGCGTGCCGCTGCCGGCGATGGTGCGGGTGGTCAGGTTCTGCTCATTGGTGAAGGCGGTGGTGCTGGCCAGGGCGAGAGCGCCGTCGAACGCCGCCTGCGACAGCAGCGGCCGCTCCAGCACCACGAAGCCGGAATTGATGCCGCGGATCGGCCGCAGGGCGGGCTGGTCGTGCTCGGCCAGATAGGCCTCGGACACCGCCTGCGCGTCCTCCCGCCGGGGTTCCTGGCCGATCGGGAAGGTCGAGGCGCCGTATTCCTCCACCGCCTTGGCCGGCTGCGGCCCGGTCAGCAGCGCCGCGTCCGGCGTCCGCAGGCAGAGCATGTCGGCATCGAGGAAGATGTGCCGGTCATAGCCCCTGTCCTGGAACATGCTGAGCTTGAGGAAGGTGTATTTCGGGGCGAAGCCGGCATGCAGCGCGGGATTGATCCGCTCGCCCCGGATCTGCGCGAAGCGGGCCAGGCGCGCCGCGTCGAACATCTCGATGCTGGCCGCAATGCGGCGGATGAAGGGGTCCTCCGCCACCACCGGGTCGTCGGTGATGATGACGGTGGGGCAGCCCTCGAAGGCGCCCTGCCGCATCAGCGAGTGGCGCAGCACGCGCAGCGGCAGCAGGTAGTCCCGGTTCAGCACGTGCAGGATGGCGGTGCCGGGGTAGACGCTGCCCATGGAGGTTCCTCCCGATGGCGTAAAAGCCTGAACCCGGTTGCCCGCGCCCGCCGCGGCTCAGCCGGCGCGGAAGCGGGCCATGAAGAAGCCGTCCAGCCCGCCCTGCTCCGCCCAGAGATCGGGGCGGGTGCGCAGCCAGCCCTGCGGCGAGAGCGCGGCCTCCAGCCCCGGCACCTCCTGGGCGCGGATCGGGTCGGGGATCAGGCCGGGCGGCGGGCTGGCGGCCTGGGCCTCGCCCTCCTCCGGCTGCAGCGAGCAGGTGGCGAAGACCAGCCGCCCGCCCGGCGCCAGCAGCCGTGCAGCGGCGGCGAGGAGCTGGCGCTGCAGCCCGGCCAGCGTCGCGATGTCGCCCGGGCGCTTCAGATGCGGCACGTCGGGGTGGCGGCGGATGGTGCCGGTGGCGCTGCAGGGCGCGTCCAGCAGGATGGCATCAAACCGCGTGCCGGGCTCCCATTCGGCGACATCGGCCTGCACGCTCTCCACGCTGAGGCCGAGCCGCGCCATGTTCTCGCGCAGCCGGAGCAGCCGCGTCGCGTCGCGCTCGACGGCGGTGACGGCGGCGCCGCTGGCGGCCAGCTGCGCCGTCTTGCCGCCCGGCGCGGCGCAGAGATCGGCCACCCGCATGCCAGGGCCGGCGGCGAGCAGCCGCGCCGGCAGGGCGGCGGCGGCGTCCTGCGCCCAGGCCAGGCCGTCCACGAAGGCGGGCAGCTCGGTGATGCGGGTGCCGGCGGGGAAGCGCGCGGTGCCGGTGGGCAGCATCAGCGCGCCCTCCGGCGCCGGGGTGCCCGGCTTCAGCGAGAGGTCGAGCGGCGCCGGCAGCCGGTGGGCGCGGGCGATGGCGCGCACCGCCGGGCCATAGGCGCCGTGCCAGGCGCTCCACAGCCAGCCCGGCGTGTCCAGCCGCTCGCCATCCAGCTCCTCCAGCGCGGCGGGGCCGGCGGCGGCGACCTTGCGCAGCACGGCATTCACCAGCCCGGCGAAGGGGCGCGGCACCAGGTCGACGCAGCTGGCGACGGCGGCGTGCGGCGGCGTCTCCAGCAGCAGCAGCTCGGCGGCGCCGATGCGCAGGGCGTGGCGCACCTCGGGCGGCGGCTCGCGCCGCAGCGAGGGCTCGAGCACGGCGTCGAGGCTGCCCAGCCGGCGCAGCACGGCGGCGGCGATGCGGTGGGCGGCGGCACGGTCGCGCGCCTCGGCCGGCGGCAGCGCGTCCAGCGCCTCCTCCAGCCCGCGATGCCGGTCGAGCACGGCGGTCAGCAGCGCCAGGGCGGCGCTGCGGGTCGGGTTGCGCGGCGGCCGGCCGCCCCCGCCGCCCGGCCTGCCGCCGGCTTTTCCGGGGGGTTTGCCGCCGGGGCGGCCATCGGCGCGCGGCGGGCGGCCGGAAGGACGGCCATCGGGGCGACCGGAGGGCGAGGCGGCGGAGGCGGGAGAGGGCGGCTTCATCGCCCCCTGCTATGAGCCGGAAGCGCCCGCCCTGTCGAGGGATCGGCGCGGGCGCTTCACGCTTTGTCGCTATACTTCCGGCGGCAAAAAGCTCTACAGCCGGCGCGCCATGCCCTTTTCCCTGCCCGACCTGCTCGATCGGCTGCCCGAGACGCGCCGGCCGCGCCTGTGGCTCGCCCTGCTCTGCCTGGCGCTCTGGCTGCCCGGCTTCGCCACCCTGCCGCCCGGCGACCGCGACGAAAGCCGCTTCGCCCAGGCCAGCCGCCAGATGGTGGAAAGCGGCGACTATGTCCGCATCCGCTTCGGCGAGGAGGAGCGCAACAAGAAGCCGGCCGGCATCCACTGGGCGCAGGCCGCCTCGGTGCATGCGGCCGAGGCGCTGGGCATCGGCTCACGCGACCAGATCTGGCCCTATCGCCTGCCCTCGCTGCTCGGCGCGCTGGCGGCGGTGCTGGCCACCTTCCACTGGGGCCGGGCGCTGGTCGGAAGGCGGGCGGCCTTCGTCGCCGCCGCCATGCTGGCCTGCTCCACCGTGCTGGTGGTGGAGACGCATATCGCCAAGACCGATGCGGCGCTGCTCGGCACCGTCGCCATCGCCATGGGGCTGCTGGGCCGGGCCTATCTGGCGCCGGGCGGCTTCACCGCGCGGCAGGCCGGGCTGTTCTGGGCGGTGCTGGGCCTGGCCATCCTGCTGAAGGGGCCGATCGGGCCGCTGGTGGCGCTGCTGGCGGCGCTGACCCTGTGCATCGCCGACCGCTCGGCCCGCTGGCTGACGGCGCTGCGCCCGGCCTGGGGCGTGCCGCTGATGCTGGCCATGGCCGCCCCCTGGTTCATCGCCATCGGCATCGCCACCGAGGGCCGCTTCTTCGCCGATGCGGTGGGCGGCGACATGCTCTCCAAGGTGAATTCGGGCGAGGAGGCGCATTGGGGCCCGCCC
Source organism: Pseudoroseomonas cervicalis (assembly GCF_030818485.1). Lineage (NCBI taxonomy): Bacteria > Pseudomonadati > Pseudomonadota > Alphaproteobacteria > Acetobacterales > Roseomonadaceae > Roseomonas > Teichococcus cervicalis. The sequence continues at coordinate 2,844,053 of NZ_JAUTAJ010000004.1, forward strand.
GGCTACTACCTGCTGACCTTCGCGCTCAGCGCCTTCCCCATCGCCTTCCTGGTGCTGCGCGCCTTGCCGGCGGCCTGGCGCGACCGGATGAACCCGTCCACGCGCTTCCTGCTGGCCTGGATCGCCCCCTCCTGGCTGATGTTCGAGGCGGTGGCGACCAAGCTGCCGCACTACACCCTGCCGGTCTTCCCGGCGCTGATGCTGCTGGGTGCCGCCTGGGCGATGGACCCGCTGCGCCGCCCGGCGCCGCGCTGGCTGCGCGGGCTCGGCCTGGTCCTGCTAGCGCTGGTGGCGCTGGCGCTGGGCGTCGCCGCCCCGGTGCTGCCCTTCCTGGCCGATGGCCGGATCGACCCGGTGGCGCTGCTGGCGCTGCCGGCGGCGGGGCTGCTGCTCTGGGGCGTCTGGTCTGCGCTGAAGCGCGGCGCGCCGGGCCAGGCGGCGCTGGCCGGGGCGCTGCTGGCGGTGCCGCTCTACGCCATCATCCTGGGCGGCGTGCTGCCGCGGCTGGAAGCGCCCTGGATCGGGCCGCGGCTGGAGGCCCTGGTGCAGCAGCGCCTGCCCGGCCTGCCGCCAGCGCGGCTCGGCGTGGTCGGCTATCACGAGCCCTCGCTGGTCTTCTCGACCGGCACCGAGACCGCCCTGCTGCGCGACGGCGCCGCGGCGGCCGGTTTCCTGGCGGCCGGGCCGGGCCGCGCGGTCGCCGTCAGCGGCCGCGACCTGGAGGCCTTCCGCGCCGCCGCCAGCGCCGCCGGCCTGGCCCCCGCATCGCTCGGCGAGGTCGCCGGCTACAACTACACCCGCGGCCGCCGCGTGGTGCTGCACCTGTTCGGCGGTGGCGCATGATCGAGTGGGTGACACGCATCGTCGGCGATGCCGGCCCGGCCGGCGTCTTCCTGCTGATGGCGCTGGAGAATCTGTTCCCGCCCATCCCGTCGGAGCTGATCATGCCGCTGGCCGGCTTCGCGGTGGCGGAGGGGCGGATGTCGCTCTGGGCGGCGATCCTGGCCGGCGCCGCCGGCTCGCTGCTCGGCAACGCCGCCTGGTACGAGCTGGCGCGCGCCATCGGCGCCGCCCGGCTGCGGCCGCTGGTGGCGCGGCACGGGCGCTGGTTCGGCGTCAGCGGCGAGGATATGGACCAGGCGGAGGCGAAGCTGCGCCGGCACGGGCCGGTGGCGCTGTTCTTCGGCCGCATGCTGCCGGCGATCCGCACGCTGATCTCGATCCCGGCCGGGCTGGCGCGGATCGAGCGCGGTGTCTTCTATCTGTGGACGGCGCTGGCCGGGCTGCTCTGGGTCGCAGCCCTGGCGGGGGCCGGCTATGCGCTGCGCGACCAGTATCTGAAGGTGGCCGGGGTGCTGGAGCCGCTCAGCTATGTCGTGCTGGCCGCCCTGGTCATCCTCTATCTGCGGCATCTCTGGCGCAGCCGCCGGCGCGGCTGAGCGCCTACCGGCGCGCGGATGCAAGAAGGGCCCGGGGATCGCTCCCCGGGCCCTTCTTGCGTCGCGGCGTTCAGATCACCCCGAACAGCAGCAGAAGGATAATGATCGGAATCGGGATCCCGAGCAGCCACAGCAGGATCGAGCGCATCGTCTTCTCCCTTCGCAATCCTGGCCCAGCAACGCGTCCCGGGAGGCCGGGGTTGCCCGGGGAAGGCGGCCGGGGCGTCTTTGTCACCGGCGCGTCGCTTTTGTGCGACAGGCTGTAACCGAAGCGCCGGCGCGACGTTGACGCGGCAGGCCGGCACGACCGGCTCCCCCCGACGACTACCCAAGACGACAAGGAGCTTCGAGGATCATGCGCCAGCGCGAGATTGGCTTTGCCATCGTGGTGTCCGCCGCCCTGCTGGGCCTGGCGGCCTGCTCGTCCTCCCCCGATGGCAGCGCGCCGGCGCGTGCCCTGGACCGCGCCGCGGGCACCAACACCTCGGGCGCCTATCCGGCGCAGTCGGATGGCACGCCGGCCAACCCGCCGGGCACCGCCGCCAGCCGCGCCCTGGACCGCGCCGCCGGCACCAACACCTCCGGCGCCTATCCCAGCCAGTCGGACGGCACGCGCGTCAACCCGCCGGGCACCGCCGCGACCCGCGCTTATGACCGGGCGACGGATTCCAACACCTCGGGCGCCTATCCGCAGAACGGCCCGCGCATGTAACGCCTGAGGGAAGGCCCGGCGCGCATCCCAGGATGCGGGCCGGGCCTTTTGCATGCGCGCCGCCTGCCCTGCCCCGCGCGGCCGGACCGGCCGGCGCCGCCTTCGCGCGGCGGCCGGTGCGCGCCCGCCTGCGCCCTCTCCATCCCTGCCCCGCAGCCGGCGCGCCGCATCGCGCGCCGGGCCGCGCCGGCCTGCGCGATGGCGCCCCGCGCGCTGCCTGCGTCGCGGCGCCGGGCGGGCGGCGCCCCCTGCCGGAACGCTGCGCATGCGACAGGCGCTGCGCCACGTCGCGGCGGTGCCGCGCCCCGCAGAAACAGAACGGGCGGGGGAGATCCCCCGCCCGCCCAGGGCCGCCATTTTGGCAGCCGATGAGACCCTGCCGCGCGGCGCGTCGCGCGCCGCGCGGCGGGCCTGTCCTCAGGCCCAGCCGCGGCCGGCCACCAGCGAGATCAGGAACAGCACCAGGAAGATGACGAAGAGGATCTTGGCGATACCGCTGGCCGCGGACGCCACGCCGGAGAAGCCGAGAACACCGGCGACCAGCGCCACGACGAGGAAGATGAGCGTCCAGTACAGCATGGGATCCTGCTCCTTCGGACCGTTTGGGGAATATGCCGGTGCCGCGAGGGCGGCATCGTGCCAGGAACGCGGCTTATTCCCCGCAGTTTCAGCCGATCGGAACGGTCGAGGACACGGCCTGGTAGGTGGCGATGGCCAGCGCCAGCGGCTCGAAGGGCTTGCTGATGACGAAGGCCGGCTCGACCTGCTCGGCGGTCAGCAGACGCTCAGGATAGGCGGTGACGAAGATCACCGGCACCTCGACCTCGCGCTGGATGCGGTTGACGGCGTTGATGCCGTCGCCGCCGGCGCCGAGATTGACATCGGCCAGGATCAGCCGCGGCTTCATCTCCGCGGCCATGCGCACCGCCTGCGCCTCGCTGGCGGCGACGCCGACGACACGATGGCCGCAGGCCTCGACCAGCTGGCGGACATCCATGGCGATGATCGGCTCATCCTCGATCACCAGGATGTCGGTGGCGGCGGCGCTGCGCAGCGCCTCGCGCGCCGCGTCCAGCTCGGTTTCGGCGACGTCGACGGGCACGCCCACCACCTGCGCCGCCTCGGCCACCGGCAGCTCCTCCAGCGCGGTCAGCAGCAGCAGCTGGCGCGAGCGCGGCGAGAGATTGGCGCCGGGGCCGGGCGCCGGCGCCGGGGCCAGGCGGGTGACGCCGGCATAGAGGGCGAGGCGCGCCGGCAGCGGCGGCAGCCCCTCGCGCAGCGCGGCGGCGACCAGCGCGTCGCCGGCCGTCTGGCTGCCGCTGAGCGCACGCGCATAGCGCCGGGCGGGGGGAAGGCTTCGGAGCAGCTCGGCCTGGGTAACGGCGTTCATGTCATGGCCCTCGTGACGTTCCTGGTTGCTGCGGCAAGATCGTGCCGGAAGTGAGAATGACAAAGCAAACGGATCCGATCCGCGCCGCCCTGCCGGGGCTGCTGCCCGAGCTGCGCGCCTTCGCGCGCTTCCTCGCCCGCGACACGGCGCTGGCGGACGATCTCGTGCAGGAGGCGATCCTGCGGGCGCTGCGCGCGGAATCCCAATGGCTGCCTGGAACCAGCCTGCGGGCCTGGGTGTTCCATATCCTGCGCAACGTGTTCCTGGAACAGATGCGCCGCCGCGGCACCGAGAAGCGCGCGCTGGAGCGGATGCCGCCGCGCGAGGCGATGCCGGCGGCGCAGGAGGCGCAGGCCGATGTGAACGACCTGTCGCGCGCGCTGGAGCGGCTGCCCATGGCGCAGCGCGAGGCGCTGATCCTGGTCGGCGCGCATGGCCTGTCGCATGACGAGGCGGCGGCGATCGTCGGCGTGCCGGTGGGCACGGTGAAGGCGCGCGTGTCGCGGGCACGCGACGCGCTGGCGCGGGGCTGGTCGCCGGCGGAGCGCGGCGAGGCCGCGCTGCAGGAGGAGGGAGACTGAAGGGACGCGCATCGAACGCCTCTTCAAGGATGCGCGAAGGGCGAAGGTTTCATGCATCCAACGCAATGCAGACATGCTTCGATTGGATATCACCCATGCAACCGCTTGCCCGCCTCCGGCATTGGTGGGGCATGCAAGGCGAGCAGAGCACCATGAACAGCGTGACCCCGATCCAGCAGGCCACCGGCACCGCTGCGCCGGTCAGCGAGGGCCCGAGCTTCCATGAGCAGCTGGTGGCCATCCTGCCCCGGCTGCGCGTCCAGGCCGTCTCCATGACGCGCAACCGCGCCGATGCGGATGATCTGGTGCAGGCCGCCGTCAGCAACGCGCTGGCGGCCCAGCACAGCTTCACCCCGGGGACGAATTTCGGCGCCTGGATGTTCCGCATCCTGCGCAACCGCTTCCTCTCCGACATCCGCCGCAAGCGCGACACCTGCGACATGGACAACGCCCCGGCCGAGGCCCTGGCGCGTCCGGCGGCGCAGGAGGACAGCCTGGCGCTGCGCGAGCTGCGCCGCCGCCTGGCCGACCTGCCGGAGGACCACCGCACCGCCCTGCTGCTGGTGACGGTCCAGGGCATGTCCTATGAGGAGGCCGCGCAGGCGATGAACTGCGCCGTCGGCACCGCCAAGTGCCGCGTCTTCCGCGCCCGCCGGCAGCTCGAGGCCTGGCTGATGGGTGAGAAGCAGCCCTCCCGCCGCGCCCAGGCGGAGGCCAAGGCACCGGCGCGCTCTGGCGAGCAGCGCCGGCGCAATGATAGCCTCCGGGAGAGCTCCAGCGCCGCGCGGGGCATGCATCCGGGTCTCTGATGGACGAGAGAGAGAATAAGCGCATGTTGGCGGATCCGGCGATCGCCCACCGCCCGAGTGCCGAGCGTGCCCGAAAGGGCACGCCGGATGCCGCTTTTGACCTCTGGCTTCAGCGAGGATTGCATGCGATGTACGATGACATCGCCAAAGAGCCCATCCCGGAGGAGCTGCTTCGCTTGATCGACCAGGACAAGGCTCAGGGCAGCAAGACGTGATCTCTCCGGCGCCCCCGAAAGGCCGGGCGCTGCACAGAATGCTCCGCGGAGTGCGGGGCCGCATGCTGCTCCTGCTCCTGGTCGCCAGCGTCCCCGTGGTGGGTATTGCCGGCGCCAATGCGTTCCTGAGTTACGAGGCCGAGCTGGCCGCCGGGCGGCGCACCGCCGCCATCCTGGGCGAGGTCGCCGCGACCCGCCATGGCGCCATCCTGCAGTTTCTCGACAATACCCTGCGTGGCCTGGCCCAGCAGGAAGAGGCGCTGAACGACCCCGCGATCTGCTCGCGCTTCCTGCGCCGCATGCTCTCGGTCAACGCCGCGCATTACAGCAATGTCTGGGTGACGACGCCGGATGGGCGGATCACCTGCTCCGCCCTGCCGCCGCGCGATGTCAGCCTGGCCGGCGACCCGCTGCTGGCCGAGGCCCGGACCGACCGCGTCGCCCTCAGCGGGTTCCGCACCGGCCGCATCAGCGGCGAGCCGGTGCTCAGCGCCGTGCTGGCCGCGCCCGGCCTGGTGGTCGGCGCCAGCCTGCGGCTGAGCATCTTCGAGCAGGCCGAGGCGGCGGCGCCGAAGCGCGCCGCGCAGCGCGTCTGGCTGGTCGACCGCGAGGGCACCGCCCTGCCCCTGACCACCGCCGCGGCGGATGAACTGCCGGATGCCGCGCTGCTGCGCGACCTGGCCAGCCTGCCGCAGGGCGGTGCGATCGAGACGCGCTCGCGACGCGGCGACGACTACGCCTATGCCAGCGCCCGGCTGGATCCCGGCCTCGGCCTGCTGGTCGGGCTGCCCACCGGGGAGATCCGCAAGGCCGCGCACAATGTGCTGCTGCGCCGGGCGATGGAGCTGGCCGCCTTCCTGCTGGCCTGCCTGGTGGTCATCGTGCTGGGCGCGGATCTCGCCATCGCCCGGCCGCTGCGGCTGCTGGCGGCGCGGGTGCGGCAATGGCGCCCCGGCGCGCCCTTCGCCCCCGTCTTCCGCCGCGGCGAGCCGGATGAGGTGCGGGCGCTGGAACAGGCCTTCGCCGACGCCGCCGCCGCCATCAGCGGGCGGGAGGAGGAGCTGCGCGGCGCGCTGCGCCAGCGCGACCTGCTGATGGCCGAGATCCACCACCGGGTGAAGAACAACCTGCAGATCGTGGCCAGCCTGCTGAACCTGCAGGCCAACCGGCTGCGCGACCCCACGGCGCGGGCGGAATTCGCCACCGCCCGCGACCGCGTCCAGGCGCTGGCCACGCTGCACCGCCACCTCTACACCAACCAGACCTTCGAGGTGATCGCGCTGCGCCCCTTCCTGGAGGAGCTGGCGCAGCAGCTCTTCGCCGCCATCGGCGAGCGGCCGGGCCAGCGCATCCGCCTGACCGTCGAGGCCGACGAGCTGGAGATCGTCACCGACCAGGCCGTCTCGCTGGCCCTGCTGGTGACCGAGACGGTGACCAACGCCATCAAGCACGGCTTCCCCGATGCGCGCAGCGGCAGCATCACCATCGCGGTGCGCAGCCTGGGCGAGGAGGCGGAGCTGCGCATCCATGATGACGGGCTGGGCATGCGGCTGGACGAGGAGGAGGGCAGCCAGGGCATCGGGCTGACGCTGATCCGCGGCTTCGCCGCGCATCTGGGCGGCGAGATCGTCATGCGGCGCGAGGACGGCACCGAGCTGCTGCTGCGCTTCCCGCTGCGCCGGCGCGAGGCCGACCAGCATCCGCGCGCCACCCCGCCGCAGCCCGCCGCCGCCGCGCCCTGAGCGGCCGCCCTCCCCGCCTCTCGCCCCGCAGACTCCCCCGCCCCGCCGGCCGATTTGCCGCAACCCGTGGCGGCGCTGCCGTGTTGCAGGCACGAAGAAGGAGTGCATGCGATGCGCAAGATCCTTGCGGCGGCCCTGCCCGCCCTGCTGCTGTCCCTGCCGCTGGTGGCCTGCAACGAAGGCCCGGCCGAGCGGGCGGGCCGCAGCGTCGACAATGCCGCGCAGAACCTGCGCGACGCGGTGGATCCGCCGCGCGGCCCGGGCGAGCGCCTCGGCCGCAGCATCGACCGCGCCACCGATTGATCCCACACGGCAGGAGACTTTCCATGCGCCGTCTTTCCCAGGCGATCGACACCGGCTCCGTCGAGGAGCGCCTGCATGAGTTGCGCCAGAAGCTCGACACGCTGATCGAGGAGCAGGTGAACCCGGCGCTGTCGCGCGCCGGCCACCATGCGCAGGACATGGCGCAGCGCGCCCAGGGCATGGCCCAGCGCCTCGGCCACGACACGCGGCGCGAGGCCGAGCAGGTGCTGGGCGTGGTGCGCGAGCGCCCGGTCGCCACCATCGCCATCGCCGTCGGCGTGGGCTTCCTGATCGCCAAGCTGCTGCGGCGCTGAGGGCATGCGCGCCATCCGCCTCGCCACCGCCTCGCTGGAGGCGGAGCGTGTCCGCCTCGGCCTCTACGGGCGCCGCATGGCGGTGCGCGCCGGCCTGGCGGCGGTGGCCGCCGTCTTCCTCTGCGCCGCCCTGGCCATGCTGCATGTGCTGGCCTGGGTGGCGCTGACGCCGGGCGTCGGCCCGCTCGGCCGCGCCGGCATCCTGCTCGGCGCCGATCTGGTGATCGCGGTCGTGCTGCTGCTGATCGCCATGCGCGACCGGCCGACCACGCAGGAGATCGAGGCCCGGGTGCTGCGCGACACCGCGCTGACCCAGGCGCGCGCCAGTCTGAGTGTCGTCACCGTGCTGGGCGGCCTCGCCGCCTCGCCCTGGCTCGGCATCGTACTGGGGCTGTTCCGCCGGCGCCGCCGCGCCCGCTGAACCGCGCCCGAAGGCCGCGAAAAAGGGCGCCCCCGCCAGGGGGCGCCCTTTTTCATGCCGCGGCCCCGCCCGGGCGGCTCAGCCCAGCAGGCGGTGCAGCAGCTGGATCAGCTGAGCGCGCTCGGCGTCGGAGAGCGGCGAGAGCAGCTGCTCATTGGCGCGGCGCCCCTGCGCCACCGCCTCGGTCAGCACCGCCTCCCCGGCCGGGGCGAGCGACAGCACCAGGGTGCGCCGGTCCAGCGGGTCGCGCGCCACCTCGACCAGGCCGCGGTCGCGCAGCCGGGCGATGACGCCCTGGATGGTCGCCGGGTCCAGCGCCACGGCGCGGCCCAGCGCGTTCTGCGTGGCGCGGCCGAGCTCGCCCAGCTTCAGCAGGGTGGCGAATTGCGTGGAGGTGAGGCCGCCCACCGCGCCGCGATCCTGGAACAGCGAGGCATGGCGCTGATGCGCCCGGCGCAGCAGATGGCCGACCGACTGGTCCAGGCTGTAATGCGCCGTCTCGGCCGGCGGCACCGTGCCCGGCGCGGCGCGGCGCACGGCCGTCCCCGTGCCGGCGGCACCCGCCTGGCTCCGCACCGCATCCAGCAGCAGCGTGATGTCCCGATCGGAAATGGCCTGCCCCTTCTCCAGCCGCCGCACGCAGTGCAGCATTCCCGCAGGGGAGAGGCGCGTCAACCGCTGCTGACGCCCCCCAGCCCTGCAGGGCCAGAAGCTTCGCGCGCCGAGGCTGCGCGCGGCGGAGACCGGCCAGGAAGGCGGGAACCGGGCGGGCGGGCCCGGCGGGAAGGCGGCGTAGGGTCGCCCCCGCCGCAAGCGGGTCGCCTCAGCCGCGCAGCAGGCGCGCGGCGTGCATGGCCAGCGCGCCGAGGCCGAGGCCGAGCGCCGCCATGGCGGCGCGGTCGGCATGCCATTGCAGCCGCTCGGCCAGGATGGCGGAGAGGCGGCGATGCGCGCCGCGGGCGGTGCCGCTGCCATCGCCGGCCAGGACGGAAAGCTGGCGCCAGAGCGGGCGCCACAGCGCGCTGCCGCGCAGATCCTGGCGCGGCACCCGCATCGCCGTGGCCCAGAGGCCGAGCCACACCGCGGCGGTGAGCAGCGCGCCGCTCTGCAGCGACAGCGCCGGCTCGGCCGCCAGCCCGGCCATGACCAGGACGATGCCAAGGGCGAGGCCGCCGAGGATGCGGCGGATCCTGTGGTCAGCCAGAGTGCGGAGCGTATCCATCGAGCCTTCCTTCCCCCCGCATGCTGACGCCCTGCACGCGAAGATGCCAGCCGGTTTTCGCGTCCAGCCGGGGCGCGGCGCGGAAAAACGGCGTCGCCGGCGGCGGGGCGGGGTCCGGAGGGCCGTGTCCGGCCCCCATCGGATATGGGGCCAACGATGCAGCGCGCCAAGCGTTGCGCGGCGCGGCGGGGCGGGATGACAGCGCCGTCACCCCCGGGCGGCCGGCGCGGCCCGGCCGCGGCGCAGGTCGTGGTTGCGGCGCGGCATGGCATTGCCATAACGTTCCGAAGCGAATCGGTTCCCACGAAACGGATCCCGGTTCGCCAATAAGATGAAACCTCTGTAACCCTGCTGCCGGGCCGATTTCCACGATTTCACCGCCCGGATGGCAAGGTCACAATCCGATTGCCGTCACCCTGGCAGGGCATCAGGCCAGGGCGACGGGCTGACGACCGCGCATCCAAGAGCGCGGAATATCAACAAGAACCGGGGGAGGCGGCGAACCGTACCTCCGGGCAGGGCAGGAATGGGTTCGACCAATGGCATCCGCGATTCCACGGACAGAAGCGGCCAAGCGGCCGATGACGCGCGAAGAGAGGCGCGTGATCCTGGCCTCATCGCTCGGGACCGTCTTCGAGTGGTATGATTTCTACCTCTACGGTTCGCTGGCCATCTTCATCGCCGCCAAGTTCTTCACCGTTCTCGGGGCGGATGGCAGGCCGATCTTCGATGAGGCGACCCGCAACGTCTTCGCCCTGCTGGCCTTCGCCGCCGGCTTCCTGGTGCGCCCCTTCGGCGCGCTGGTCTTCGGCCGCCTCGGCGACCTGGTCGGGCGCAAATACACCTTCCTGATCACCATCGTGATCATGGGCGCCTCCACCTTCATCGTCGGTGTGCTGCCGACCGCCGAGCAGATCGGCATCGCCGCGCCGATCATCCTGATCGTGCTGCGCTGCCTGCAGGGCCTGGCGCTGGGCGGCGAGTATGGCGGTGCCGCCACCTATGTGGCCGAGCATTCGCCGCATGGCCGCCGCGGCTTCTACACCAGCTTCATCCAGGTCACCGCGACGGGCGGCCTGTTCCTGTCGCTGATCGTCATCCTCAGCACCCAGGCCATCACGGGTGAGGCCGCCTTCCGCGACTGGGGCTGGCGCGTGCCCTTCCTGGTCTCGATCGTGCTGCTGGCGATCTCGGTCTGGATCCGCACCCAGATGGAGGAGAGCCCCGCCTTCAAGAAGATGAAGGCCGAGGGCACCCATTCCAAGGCGCCGCTGACCGAGGCCTTCGGCCAGTGGAAGAACGCCAAGATCGCGCTCTTCGCGCTGCTCGGCCTCGTCGCCGGCCAGGCGGTGGTCTGGTACACGGGCCAGTTCTACGCGCTGTTCTTCCTGGGCTCGGTGCTGAAGGTCGACAGCTACACCACCAACCTGCTGATCGCCTGGGCGCTGCTGCTCGGCTCCGGCGGCTTCGTCTTCTTCGGCTGGCTGTCCGACAAGGTCGGCCGCAAGCCGATCATCCTCGGCGGCTGCCTGATCGCCGCCCTGACCTATTTCCCCCTGTTCAAGCTGATGAGCGCCGAGGCCAACCCGGCGCTGCACGCCGCCCACCAGAACATCACCGTGGTGGTGCGGGCCGACCCGGCGGATTGCTCCTTCCAGTTCAACCCGACCGGCACGGCGCGCTTCACCAATTCCTGCGACATCGCCAAGGCGGCGCTGGCGCGGCTCTCGGTCAACTACACGGTCGAGAGCGCGCCCCCCGGCACCCCGGCCAGCGTCAGCGTGGCCGGCAATGTGGTGACCAGCGGCCAGCCCAACTTCGCCCAGTCGCTGGGCGCGGCGATCACCGCCGCGGGCTATCCGGCGGCCTCGAACCCGACCGTGGTCCGGGTGCGCCACCCGCTCGACATCTTCGGCGAGCAGCAGCTGGTGCTGATCGCGGTGCTGACCCTGCTGGTGATCTACGTCACCATGGTCTACGGCCCGATCGCGGCGGCGCTGGTCGAACTGTTCCCGACCCGCATCCGCTACACCTCGATGTCGCTGCCCTATCACATCGGCAATGGCTGGTTCGGCGGCCTGCTGCCGGCCACCAGCTTCGCCATGATCGCGCAGACCGGCGACGTGTATTTCGGCCTCTGGTACCCGGTGGCCATCGCGCTCTTCACCGTGGTGATCGGCATCTTCTTCGTGCCCGAGACCAAGGATCGCGACATCTTCGCCGACGACACGGCGGAGGCGCCGCAGGGCAACACCGCGCGGCTGCGCGGCTGAGGCCTCGCCCCTGGCGGCATGGGAAGGGGGGCTCCGGCCCCCCTTTTCTTTTCAGAAGAAGCGTTCTTTTTTGAAAAAAAGAACCAAAAAACTTCTGTCATTTGGCGTCCCGCTGTGCCGGGAGACGGCGGCAGCCTGGAAAAGTCTTTTTGCTTCTTTTTCTTCAGAAAAAGAAGAATAACTGAAATCAATAAAATCAGGGAGGTACCGCCATGGATGATGGCTATGACAGGATGCACGCGGCCTGGCGGCGCGACCCCGAGGGCTATTGGCTGGGCGCCGCCGCCGGAATCGACTGGGCCGTCCCGCCCGGCCGCGCCTTCGACGCTGGCCACGGCCCCTATGGGCGCTGGTTTCCCGACGCCCGGCTGAACATCTGCCACAACGCGCTGGACCGCCATGTCGCCGCCGGGCGCGGCGGGCAGGACGCGCTGATCTGGGACAGCCCGCTGGCCAGCGCCAAGGCCCGGCTGAGCTATGCCGAGCTGCTCGACCGCACCGCGCGGCTGGCCGGCGCCATGGCCGCGCGCGGCGTGGGCCAGGGCGACCGCGTGGTGATCTACATGCCGATGGTGCCGGAGGCGGTGATCGGCATGCTGGCCTGCGCCCGCCTCGGCGCCGTGCATTCGGTGGTGTTCGGCGGCTTCGCGGCGGCCGAGCTCGCCGCGCGCATCACCGATGCGGAGCCGAAGCTGGTGCTCTCCGCCTCCTGCGGGATCGAGCCGGGGCGGGTGGTGAAATACAAGCCGCTGCTGGATGCGGCGCTCGGCCTCTCCCCGCACCGGCCGGCGGCGGGCTGCCTGATCCTGCAGCGCGAATCCTGGCGCTGCGAGCTGACGCCCGGCCGCGACGCGGACCTGCTGGCGGCGATCGAGGCCGCCACGCCGCACCCTTGCGTCGAGGTGGCGGCGACCGACCCGCTCTACATCCTCTACACCAGCGGCACGACCGGGAAGCCCAAGGGCGTGCTGCGCGATTGCGGCGGCTATGCCGTGGCGCTGCACCACTCGATGGGGCTGCTCTATGGCGTGGGCGCGGGCGATGTCGCCTGGACCGCCAGCGATGTCGGCTGGGTGGTCGGGCATTCCTACATCGTCTACGGCCCGCTGCTCGCCGGCTGCACGACGCTGGTCTATGAGGGCAAGCCGGTCGGCACGCCGGATGCGGCCGCCTTCTGGCGCGTCTGCGCCGAGCACGGGGTGAAGACCCTGTTCACCGCCCCCACCGCGCTGCGCGCCATCAAGAAGGAGGATCCGGAGGGGCGGATGCTGGCCGGGCACGACCTCTCCAGGCTGGAGGCGCTGTTCCTGGCCGGCGAGCGCTGCGACCCGGACACCGCCCTCTGGGCGGAGCGGCTGCTGCGCCGGCCGGTGATCGACCATTGGTGGCAGACCGAGACGGGCTGGTGCATCACCGGCAATTTCCGCGGCGCGGGCCTGTTCCCGATGCGCGCCGGCTCCGGCGGCAAGCCCGCGCCCGGCCATGTCGTGGAGGCGCTGGACGAGGCCGGCCGCCCCCTGCCCGCGGGCCGGACCGGCAGCCTGGCGCTGCGCCTGCCGCTGCCGCCGGGCTGCGCGCCGACGCTCTACCGCGCCGATGCGCGGTTCCGCGAAGCCTATCTCGACGCCTTCCCCGGCTACTACAACACCGGCGATGCCGGCATGGTGGATGCGGAGGGCTATGTCTGGGTGATGTCGCGCACCGACGACATCATCAATGTCGCCGGCCACCGCCTCTCGACCGGCGCGATCGAGGAGGTGCTGGCCAGCCACCCGGATGTCGCCGAATGCGCGGTCGTCGGGGTGAAGGATGCGCTGAAGGGCCAGGCGCCGCTCGGCCTGGTGGTGCTGAAGGCGGGCGTGGACAAGGACGAGGCGGTGCTGGAGGCCGAGCTGGTGGCGCTGGTGCGCGAGCGCATCGGCCCCGTCGCCGCCTTCAAGCGGGCGCGGGCGGTGCAGCGCCTGCCCAAGACCCGCTCGGGCAAGATCCTGCGCGCCACGCTGCGCAAGCTGGCGGATGGGGAGGAATTCGCCGTGCCCGCCACCATCGACGACCCGATGATCCTGGAGGAGATCGGGGCGGTGCTGGCGCGGGCCTGAGCCTCCGGCTCTGCGCGGAAGCGGGACGCCCTAGAGCCGCCAGTCGACCGAGTCGCGGCCCTGGGCGCGCAGGAAGTCATTCGCCCGGCTGAAGGGGCGGGAGCCGGCGAAGGGGCTGGCGCTGCGCGCCGCCTGGGCCGCGGCCAGGGGCGAGGGGTGGTCGGATTCCAGCAGCAGATGCGGCGTGCCGCGCAGCAGCTCCGCCCGCTTGCGCGCATGCCCGCCCCAGAGCAGGAAGGCCACCGGATCGGGCCTTACGCCCAGCACGCGCAGCACCTCGTCGGTGAATTCGTGCCAGCCGGCCCGGGCATGGCTGCCGGCCTTGCCTTCCTCCACCGTCAGCGCGGTGTTGAGCAGCAGCACGCCCTCATCCGCCCAGCGCGTCAGGCAGCCATGCGCCGGCGCGGCGATGCCGCAATCCGCCGCCAGCTCGCGATGGATGTTGCGCAGCGAGGGCGGGATGCGCACCCCCGGTGGCACGGAGAAGGACAGGCCCATGGCCTGGCCCGGCCGGTGATACGGGTCCTGGCCCAGGATCACCGCCTTCACCTGCGCGAGCGGCGTGCGCTGCAGGGCGGCGAACACCAAGGGTTCCGGCGGGTAGATCGCCTTGCCCGCCGCACGCTCAGCCAGCAGGAACTCCGCCAGCCGGTCCATGACCGGCATGGCGAAGGCGGGGCCGAGCGCGCCGCGCCAGCAGGGCGGCAGCGCGTCCAGCGCCGCGCTCCAGGCCGGATGCACCATGCGGCTCGGCCTCAGCGCGCGCTCGCGCTGGCCTCCGACCGGTGCGCGCCGACGCGCGACGCCAGGGCGGCGGCCATGAAATCATCCAGCTCGCCATCCAGCACCGCGTCGGGATTGCCCTTCTCGACATTGGTGCGCAGATCCTTGACCAGCTGGTAGGGCGCCAGGACGTAGGAGCGGATCTGGTGGCCCCAGCCGATATCGGTCTTGCTCGCCTCGGTGGCGGCGTTGACCTCCTCGCGCTTGCGCAGCTCCAGCTCGTAGAGGCGCGCCTTCAGCATATCCATGGCGATGACGCGGTTGCGGTGCTGGCTGCGGTCCTGGGTCGAGGCGGCGACGATGCCGGTCGGGATATGGGTGAAGCGCACGCCGGATTCGGTCTTGTTGACGTGCTGCCCGCCAGCGCCCGAGGCGCGGAAGGTGTCGGTCTTCAGGTCGGCCGGGTTGATCTCGATCTCGATCTTGTCGTCGATCACCGGGAAGACATAGACGCTGGCAAACGAGGTCTGGCGGCGGGCGGCGGCGTCGAAGGGCGAAATCCGCACCAGGCGGTGCACGCCGCTTTCCGTCTTCAGCCAGCCATAGGCGTTGGGGCCGGAGACCTGGATGGTCGCCGATTTGATGCCGGCCTGCTCGCCCTCGCTCTCCTCGGTCAGCTGCACCTTGTAGCCGCGCTTCTCGGCCCAGCGCTGATACATGCGCAGCAGCATCTGCGCCCAGTCCTGCGCCTCGGTGCCGCCGGCGCCGGCATTCACCTCGACGAAGCAGTCGCGCATATCGGCCTCGCCCGACAGCAGGCTCTCGATCTCGCGGCGCTTGGCCTCGGCGGCAAAGCTGTGCAGATCGGCGATGGCGGCGTCCGCCGTGGCGGTATCGCCCTCGGCCTCGGCCAGCTCGATCAGCTCCAGCGCGTCCTTGACGTCCTGCTCCAGCTTCTTCACGCCCTCGACCTGGTCGGCCAGGCGGTTGCGCTCGCGCATCACGGCCTGTGCCTCGTCGGGCTTCTCCCACAGGGTGGGGTCCTCGGCGCGGGCATTCACCTCGTCCAGCCGGCGCAGCGCCACGTCCCAGTCGAGGTGGCGGCGCAGCAGGGCGATGGAATCCTCGATCTGGCCGCGCAGGGCCTCGGCATCGGCACGCATCTGTCACATTCCTCCACGGCGCGGCGGCGGCTCAAGCGGGGCCAGAACAAGTCCGGGGGAATGAATTCCCCCGGGCCCCCATCTTTTCTCTGTCAGGGCCGGCGGGCGCTGCCCGCCGTCGGGGCGGGGGCAGCTTCCAGGGCAGCAAAGCGGCTTAGTAGAGCCCGCCCAGGTTGCTGTCCACGCCAGCCGGGGTGTCGGAGGACATGACGCTGTTGTCCACCGGCGGCCGGGCGGCGTTCTCGGTGCCCGGGCGGAACGGCTCCAGGATGGTCTGGCCATTGTCCAGCTGGGTGCGCACCAGCGCGACACCCGGCGGGGCGCGGAACGGCACCGGCGGGCTGTTGCCCAGCGCCGCGGCGACGACGTCGTGGAACACCGGGGCGGCGGTGCTGCCGCCGGTCTCGCCGCTGCCCAGGCTGCGCGGCTCGTCATAGCCGATCCAGACGGCGACCGCGATGTCGGGGGTGAAGCCCACGAACCAATTGTCCATGTAGTCGTTGGTGGTGCCGGTCTTGCCGGCCACCGGGCGGTTCAGCCCGGCCCCGGCGCGGGTGCCGGTGCCGTACTGCACCACGCCCTGCAGCAGCGACACCATCTGGTAGGCGGCGATCGGGTCGGTCAGCTGGCGGCGCTCATCCACCAGCCGCGGCGGCTCGCCATTCGGGCCGCTGTCGCAGCCCTCGCAGCGGCGGTTGTCGGCGCGCCAGACGACGCGGCCGAAGCGGTCCTGCACGCTGTCGATCAGCGTCGGCGCCACCTCCTTGCCGCCGCTGGCGAAGGAGGCATAGGCGGCGGCCATGCGCATCACCGTCGTCTCGCCGGCGCCGAGCGCCATGGACAGCACCCGCGGCATGTTGGGGATGACATGGAAGCGCGCCGCCGTCTCCGCCACGCGATCGATGCCGATCTCCTGCGCCAGCCGCACGGTGACCAGGTTGAGCGACTTCTGCAGCGCCGTGCGCATCGTCACCCAGCCGTTGAAATTGTTGCTGTAATTGCCCGGGCGCCAGATGCCCTGCGGGGTGCGGATCTCGATCGGCCCGTCCAGCAGCTGCTGGTTGGGCGGGATGCCCATCTCCAGCGCCGGCAGGTAGACGAAGGGCTTGAAGGAGGAGCCGGGCTGGCGCAGCGCCTGGGTGACGCGGTTGAACCAGCTCTTCTCGAAGGAGAAGCCGCCGGCCATGGCCAGCACGCGCCCGGTCTGCGGGTCGAGCGCGACGACGGCGCCCTCCACCTGCGGGATCTGCCGCAGGGCGAGCCGCGCCGGGCGGGCCGGGCTGCGGCCCTGGGCGGCGGTGGCCGGCAGGCTTTCCACCAGCACCACATCGCCGACCGAGACGACATCCTGCATGCGGCGCGGCGCCACGCCCAGCCTTCCGTCGCGGCCGACCGGGCGGGCCCAGCCCATATCCTCGAAGGGCAGGCTCGCCTGGCGCGGCTGGGCGGGGGTGGCGCGGTCGGGCTTCTCCACCCAGCCGAGCCGCGCCTCGCGCGCCTCGACGGAGAGCACCACGGCCAGGCGCCATTCGGGCAGCGCGCCGGGCGGGCGGGCCACCGCCTCCAGCGCCGGCATCCATTCGGTGGCGCCGGCCTCGATGCGGGTCACCGGGCCGCGCCAGCCGCCGCGCCGGCGGTCGTAATTCATCAGCCCCTCGCGCAGCGCCGCCTCGGTCGCGGCCTGCAGCTCGGGCTCCATGCTGGTGCGCACCACCAGCCCGCCCATGGTGGTCTGGTCCTGGCCGAAGCGGGTGACCAGCTCGCGCCGCACCTCCTCGGTGAAGTACTGGCCGACCGCCACCATGTCGGGGCGGGCGCGGCCGCGCGGCACGATCGGCTCCTGCTTCGCCGCATCGGCCTCGGCGCGGCTGACCGCGCCGTCATCGACCATGCGGTCCAGCACCCAGTCGCGGCGGGCCTTGGCGGCCTCGGGGAAGCGGGCGGGGTTGTAGTTGTTGGGCGCCTTGGGCAGCGCGGCGAGGAAGGCGGTCTCGCCCAGCGTCAGCTCGTCGAGGCCCTTGTTGAAGTAGTTCATCGCCGCGGCGGCGACGCCATAGGCCTGGGCGCCCAGGAAGATCTCGTTCAGGTAGATCTCGAGGATGCGCTCCTTCGGCATGGCGCTTTCCAGCCGGAAGGCCAGCACCGCCTCGCGCACCTTGCGCAGGATGGTGCGCTCATTGCCCACCAGCATGTTCTTGGCGACCTGCTGGGTGATGGTGGAGGCGCCGCCGGCGCGCCTGCCGCTGGCCAGCCCCTCGACATTGCTGATCACCGCGCGGGCGATGCCGATCGGGTCGACGCCGTGATGGTCCCAGAAGCGCTGGTCCTCGGCGGCGGTGAAGGCCTGCTGCACGCGGCGCGGAATGGCGCCGATCGGCAGGAAGACGCGGCGCTCCAGCGCCAGCTCGGCCATCAGCTTGGAATCCGCCGCGTAGATGCGGCTCATCTGCGGCGGCTGGTAATCGGCCAGCCAGGCATGCTCGGGCAGGTCGGCCGTCGCCTGGCGGTAGAAGCCATAGGCGGCGATGCCGCCCACCGCGGTGACCGCCAGCCCGACCGCCAGGCCGAACCCGGCCAGCCGGGCGACCAGGCGGCCCAGGCCGCGCCCGCCCTTGCCGGCATCGCCGCCCTTGCGGCCGCGCCCATTGCCGCCGCGGCCCTTGCGGGGCGGGCGTGGCGGGCGGCCGCCGGGATCCGCCGGCTGGGCGGCCTCGGGCGGGCGGGAAGCCGGGGCGCGCTCGCCCACCAGCGGACGGTCAGCGCGAAGATCGTTCGGTGCCATGGCGCGATCCCCTTACACCGCCCGGGCCGGGCGCGCGAAGCGTGGAGTGGGCATGGCGGCCAGATGGGAAAGCCAAAGCCTTCACACCAGGGTGAAGCCTTGTTTCAGAAACCCCTGACACCGGTCGCAAGAACACGCGCCGCGCCGGATGCTGCAGCGCGTCACCCGCCGGCGGGCGGGCAGGGCGGGCAGCGCCCGGCTCTCCGCCGCTTCAACGGCCGGGCCGGCCACCGGGTTGTGCGGCGGCGCAGCGAAAGCGGGGTATTTTTCGCGCCCCCGCCTCGGCACCCGGCGCCGGCTCAGCCGCGGAGCAGCAGCACCCCATTGCCGGAGGGGTCGCGGCCGGCCAGGCCCTCGGCGGTCTCCACCGCCCCGCGCAGCCCGGCGGCGGCGATCTCCCAGGCGGCGTCGTCGCGCGCCGCCAGCACCACCTGCTCCAGCCCCAGCAGCCCTTCCGGCCGCTGCCCGGCGCTGTGCCAGCCATTCACCGCCAGATGGTGGTGATAGCCGCCGCTGGCCAGGAAGCGGGCCTGCGGCCGCGCATGCATCTCCTGCAGCCCAAGCCCCTCATAGAAGGCGGCGGTGGCCGGGATGTCGCCGCCGCGCAGATGCACATGGCCGATGCGCAAGCCCGGCGGCAGCGCCGCCTGCGGCGCCTCGGCCAGCAGCGAATCCAGGTCCAGCCGGCGCGTCCACATGCCGACGCGCTCGCCCGCCCCGGGCTGCGGCCAGTCGGCGCGCGGCCGGTCGGCATAGACCTCGATCCCGTTGCCCTCCGGATCGGTCAGGTACAGCGCCTCGCTGATGCCGTGGTCCGACGCCCCCTCCAGCGCGATGCCGAGCGCCGCGGCATGCCGCAGCCAGCCGGCCAGCGCGGCGCGGGAGGGCAGCAGGAAGGCGGTGTGGAACAGGCCGGGCTCATGCCCCTGCCCGGCGCGCGCCGCCGGGGCGGGGCGCAGCCGCAGCAGGCCGCCGGCCTGCCAGAGCCCATCCTCGTGCCGCGCCGGCAGGCCCAGCAGCCGCTCATACCAGCGGGCCAGCCCCGCCGCGTCGCGCGCCGCCAGCGCCACCGCCACCGGATGCAGCGGCGCCGTCCAGGGGCGCTCCGCCGCCAGCGCGTCGGCGGGGAAGTCCAGGGAAGCGGTGCGGGCGTCGGACATGGCGGAACTCCTTTCCCGCTATCTGGGCCCGGGGCGGCGCCAGCGGAAATCCGCATCCGGAAGGACCATCATTGGCCGCGCGCATGATGCCGCCTTGGCCGCGGCCGCGCCGCGCTTCTACTGTCAGCGCGCATGCATCACGCGCCCCCCCTGCTCGCCCTGCTGGTCATCGCCCTGACCCTGGCCTTCGTCTTCGGCACCATCGCCCGGCTGCTGCGCCTGCCGCCGCTGATCGGCTATCTGGTGGCCGGCGCCGTGGTCGGGCCGCACACGCCGGGCTTCTCGGCCGATCTCGGCTTCACCGCGACGCTGGCCGAGGTCGGCGTCGGCCTGCTGCTGTTCGGCGTCGGGCTGCATTTCCGCGCCGAGGATCTGCTGGCGGTCTGGCGCGTGGCGCTGCCGGGCGCGGTGGCGCAGGTCGCCGCCGCCGGGCTGCTGGGCGGGCTGGCCGGGGTGGCGCTGCTCGGCCTGTCCGGCGCCGGCGCCTTCGCCTTCGGCCTGGCCCTGGCCATCGCCTCCACCGCCGTGGCGACACGGGCGCTGGAGGAGCGCGGCCGCCTCTCCGGCGAGGCCGGGCGGCTGGCGCTGGGCTGGCTGGTGGTGCAGGACCTGATCGTGGTGCTGGGGCTGGTGCTGCTGCCGGCGCTCTCCGGCCGCGGCCAGGAGGGCGGGCTGGCCTGGGCCATGCTGCGCGCGGTGGGCGAGCTGGTGGCCTTCATGGCGCTGATGCTGCTGGCCGGGCGGCGCGTGCTGCCCTGGGCGCTGAAGCGGGTCGCCCGCACCGGCTCGCGCGAGTTGTTCACCCTGGCCGTGGTGGTGGTGGCGCTGGGCGTCGCCTATTCGGCGACCGCGCTGTTCCATGTCTCCTTCGCGCTCGGCGCCTTCTTCGCGGGCGTGGTGCTGGGGGAGAGCGATCTCGGTCACCAGGCGGCGGCCGAGACGGTGCCGCTGCAGCGCGTCTTCGCCGCCATCTTCTTCTTCTCGGTCGGCATGCTGCTGGACCCGGCCAACCTGGCCAGCGCGCCCTGGGCCTCGGCCGCCGCGCTGCTGGTGGTGCTGATCGGCACCGGCGGCGCCACCTTCGCCCTGCTGCTGCTGTTGCGGGTGCCACCCGCCACCGCCGCCGTGGTCGGCGCCGCCATGGCGCAGATCGGCGAATTCTCCTTCGTGCTGGCGGAGCTGGCGATCGGCCAGGGCGCCCTGCCGGCCGAGGCGCGCGGGCCGATCCTGCTCGGCAGCTTCGGCGCCATCCTGCTGCTGCCGCTGACCTTCCGCGCCTTCGCCGCCCTGGCGCCGCGGCTGGCGGCCAGCCCGGCGCTGTCACGCTGGCAGCGGGGGCGCGCCGCCGCGGCGCCGCCGCATCCCGGCCTGCCGGCGCTGGAGCAGCACGCCATCCTGGTGGGCTATGGCCGCGTCGGCGCCACCATCGCCGCCGCGCTGCGCCGCCACAACCTGCCGCTGGTGGTGGTGGAGGAGGACCGGCGCATCGCCGATGCCGCCCGCGCCGAGAGCCTGCCGGTGATCTGGGGCGACGCCGCCAAGGAGGAGGTGCTGCAGGGCGCCCGGCCGCACCAGGCGCGGCTGCTGATCCTGGCCCTGCCCGGGGCCTGGGAGGCGCGGCAGGTGATCGCCCTGGCGCGCGCCGCCAACCCGGCCATCGAGGTCGCGGTGCGCACCCATGATGATGAGGAGGTGGCTTGGCTGCGCCAGGAGGCCAGTGTCGGCATGGCGGTGATGGGCGAGCGCGAGGTGGCGCTCGGCATGGCCGATTTCGCCATGCAGCGCCTGGGCGTCTCGCCCTCCACCGCGCAGGCGACGGTCGATGTGCTGCGCGCCCGCATGCCGGGCGAGGGGCTGGCGGGCGAGCCGCTGCCCGGAGCTGCCTGATGGAAGCCGCCTGATGGGAGCCGCCTGATGGGAGCCGCCTGATGCCGCCCGACCACATGCCGCCGGCGACGCCGCTGGCCCGCCCCCGGCTGCGGCGCCATGCCGCGCCCGGCAGCCCGACCCTGCTGTTCCTGCACGGCGCCGGCTGCGGCGCCTGGGTGTGGGAGCAGGGCTTCGCCGCCCGCTTCGCCGAGGCCGGCTACCCCTCCCTGGTGCTGGAGCTGAAGCGCCGCGCGCCGGCGGGCGGGAGGCGGGGCTGGCCGATTATGTCGCGCAGGCGCGCACGGCGCTGATGCAGGCCGGCGGGCCGGTGGTGGCCATCGGCCATTCGCTGGGCGCGCTGGTGGCCCAGCGCCTGCTGCTGGAGCCGCGGCTGCGCGCCGCCGCCCTGCTGGCGCCGGTGCCGCCCGAGGGGCTGTGGCTGTCCAGCACCAGGCTGGCGCTGACCGACCCGGCGCTGTGGGCCGAGGCCGCGCGCATGGACGCGCCGCCCGGCAGCACCCCGCCCGAGCTGGCGCCCGCCCTGTTCGGCGCTGGCATGCCGGTGCCGCTGGCGCGCGACTACGCGGCGCGGCTGGGCGGCGAATCCCGCACCGCCCTGCTGGAGGCGCAGCTGCCCCAGCCGGTGCCCTATGGCTGGCTGCATGGCCGCCCGGTGCTGGTGCTGGGCGCCGGGGAGGACCGGCTGATCCCCGAGGATGCGGTGCGCCGCTGCGCGCTCTGGCATGGCCGCCATGCCGAGTTCCTGCCCGGGCATGGCCATCTGATGATGCTGGAGCCGGGCTGGCCGGCGCTGGCCGACCGGCTGATCGCCTGGCTGCAGGCGCTGCCGGGCTGAGGCGAGCCCGCCTCCCCCGGCGGGTCAGGCCGGCGGGTCAGGCCTGCGGGTCAGACCGGTGCGTCGGGCGCCGGCGGGGCCTCCCCATGCTCCACCACCAGCCGCACCAGGTCGCGCCACTCATTCTTGCGGTTGGCCATGCGGGGGCTGCCATCCGGCATCCAGGTGTGCAGCGTCAGCGCGCCCTTGGCCCAGAGCCCGTCGAACAGCGCCTCGCGCGACAGGGCCAGCTCGGCGGTGCGGGCATAGACCGCCTCCTTCACCCGCGGCTGCACCTTGATCAGCCAGAAGGCCATGCCGGCCGCCAGCAGCACGGCGCCGACATGGATGTTGGCCAGCACGGCGCCGAGGAAGCTCACCACCAGGATCGCCGCCGGCACCGCCAGCGTCTCGAAGGGCCGGTAGGCGGGCGAGCCCGGCATGTTCATCTTGCGGATATCGACGCCGAGCTGGATCCGGTCCTGCCGGATCAGCTCGCGCAGCGTCTCGAACTCGTTCATGCCTCGGGCGCTTTCCCATTCCCCTGCGGCGGGCCCTCCGGAAAGGCGGCCCGCATCAGCGCCCTTGTGTAGTCCGCCCGGGGCGCGCGCAACACCGCCTCCGCCGCCCCCATCTCCACCACCTGGCCGCCCTTCATCACCAGGATGCGGTGCGCCATGGCGCGCACCACCCGCAGATCATGGCTGATGAACAGATAGGCCAGCCGGTGCTTCGCCTGCAGCCCGCGCAGCAGCTCCACCACCTGCGCCTGCACCGAGACGTCGAGCGCACTCGTCGGCTCGTCCAGCACCAGCAGGCGCGGCTGCAGCACCAGAGCGCGGGCGATGGCGATGCGCTGGCGCTGGCCGCCGCTGAACTCATGCGGGTAGCGCTCGGCCGTGGCAGGGTCGAGCCCGACCTCCTCCAGCGCCGCGCGCACCCGGGCCGCGCGATCGGTGGCGGACAGGCCGGGCTCATGCACCGCCAGCCCCTCGCCCACGATCTCGGCGACACTCATGCGCGGCGAGAGCGAGCCATAGGGGTCCTGGAACACCACCTGCATGCGCGCGCGCAGCGGCCGCAGCGCGGCGCGCGACAGGCCCTGGATCGGCTGGCCCTCGAAGGCGATGCGGCCCTCGCTGCGCTCCAGCTGCAGCAGCGCCAGGCCGAGCGTCGTCTTGCCGCTGCCGCTCTCCCCCACCAGGCCGAGCGTCTCGCCCTCCCGCAGGGTGAGCGACACGCCATCGACCGCGCGCACCTCCCCCACCTGGCGGCGCAGCAGGCCGCGGCGGATCGGGAAATGCACGCGCACCTGATCGGCCTCCAGCAGCGTCGCGGCCTCCTCCGGCACCGGGGCCGGGGCGCCGCGCGGCTCGGTCTCCAGCAGCAGGCGGGTGTAGTCGTGGCGCGGATCGGTCAGCACCTGCCCCGCCGGGCCCTGCTCCACCACCTGGCCATGCCGCATCACCACCACCGTGTCAGCCTGCTGCCGCACGATGGAGAGGTCATGCGTGATCAGCAGCATCGCCATCGACAGGCGCTGCTTCAGCTCGGCCAGCAGAGCCAGGATCTGCGCCTGGATGGTGACGTCGAGCGCCGTGGTCGGCTCATCGGCGATCAGCAGGCGCGGGTCGTTGGCGAGTGCCGCCGCGATCATCACGCGCTGCCGTTGCCCGCCCGAGAGCTGGTGCGGGAAGGCGTCCAGCCGCTTCGAGGGCTCCGGCAGGCCGGCGCGCTCCAGCAGCATCAGCACCCGCTCGCGCAGCGCGCTGCCGCGCAAGGGCTGGTGCAGCCGCACCGCCTCCCCCACCTGGCGGCCGATGCTGTGCAGCGGGTTCAGGCTGGTCATCGGCTCCTGGAACACCATGCCGGCGACACCGCCGCGCAGCCGCTGCAATTCGGCCGTGTCGGCGCGCAGCACATCGGTGCCGTCCAGCAGGATGCGGCCCGTGGGGTTGGCGCCGGCCGCCGGCAGCAGCCGCAGGCAGGACAGCGCCGTGACGCTCTTGCCGCTGCCGCTCTCGCCCACCAGCGCCACCGTCTCGCCGGGGCGCACATCGAAGGAGACGTCCCGCACCACGGTGCGGCCGCGGAAGGCGACGCTGAGATTCTCGACGGAGAGAAGGGTCATGGCAGGGGGCTCCGCCCCCTGGCCCCCGCTGGGGGGACAGGGTCCCCCCAGACCCCGCCATCCGTTTGGCGCCAACTGAAGGCGGGGTCCGGGGTGGCCCTGCCACCCCGGCGGGGCCCGGGGCAGCGCCCCGGCTCTACCACTTTCATCCTTGGCTCCCCCCCGGCAGCTTGCGCGGATCGAAGGCGTCGCGCACCGCCTCGCCCACGAAGATCAGCAGGGTGAGCACGCCGCCCAGCACGAAGAAGGCGGTGAGCCCGAGCCAGGGCGCCTGCAGGTTGTTCTTGCCCTGGCTCACCAGCTCGCCCAGCGAGGGCGAGCCCGGCGGCAGGCCGAAGCCCAGAAAGTCCAGGCTGGCCAGGATGGTGACCGAGCCGGAAAGCAGGAAGGGCAGGAAGGTCAGCGTCGCCACCATGGCGTTGGGCAGGATGTGGCGCGCCATCAGCCGCGTGTCGGAGACGCCGAGCGCCTTGGCCGCGCGCACGTAATCCAGGTTGCGGCCGCGCAGGAATTCCGCCCGCACCACGCCGGTGAGCGACATCCAGGAGAACAGCAGCAGGAAGATGAGCAGCGTCCAGAAGCCCGGCTCGATCACGCTGGAGAGGATGATCAGCAGGAAGAGCTGCGGCATGCCCGACCAGATCTCGATGAAGCGCTGGAAGCCCAGATCGACCCAGCCGCCGTAATAGCCCTGCACCGCCCCCGCCGCGATGCCGATGACGGAGGAGACGAGGGTGAGGGCGAAGCCGAACAGCACCGAGACGCGGAAGCCATAGATGACGCGGGCCAGCACGTCGCGCGCCTGGTCATCGGTGCCGAGCGGGTTCTGCCAGCTGGGCGGCGAGGGCGCCGGGCGGCCGAGATCCTTGATGATGGTGTCGTAGCGATAGGGCAGCGGCGGCCAGAGCATCCAGCCGCCCTTCTCGCGGATCTCCTCCTGCAGCGCGGTGTCGCGCCAGACGGCGGCCGTCGGGAAGCCATCGGGGATGATGTCGCTCTCGGCATATTCGATGGCGACGGGGAAGAACCAGCGCCCCTCCACCTTGGCCAGAAGCGGGCGGTCATTCGCCACCAGCTCGGCGCAGAGCGTCACCAGGAACAGGGCGGCGAAGATCCAGAGCGACCACCAGCCGCGCCGATTGGCGCGGAAATTGGCCAGGCGCCGCTGCGTGATCGGCCTCATCGGCGGGCCTCGAAATCGATGCGCGGGTCGATCAGCGTGTAGGTGATGTCGCCCACGATCTGCATCACCAGGCCGAGCAGGGTGAAGATGTAGAGCGTGCCGAACATCACCGGGTAGTCGCGGCGGATCGCCGCCTCGAAGCCCAGCAGGCCGAGCCCGTCCAGGCTGAAGACGATCTCCACCAGCAGCGCGCCGGTGAACAGGATGCCGATGAAGGCGGCGGGGAAACCGGCGATGATCAGCAGCATGGCGTTGCGGAAGACATGGCCGTAGAGCACGCGCCCCTCGCTGGCGCCCTTGGCGCGCGCGGTCAGCACATACTGCTTGCCGATCTCCTCCATGAAGGAGTTCTTGGTCAGCATGGTCAGCCCGGCGAAGCCGCCGATCACCAGCGCCAGGGTGGGCAGCACCATGTGCCAGGCATAGTCCAGCGCCTGGCGCCAGAAGGGCCAAGACTCGGCGCCCGAGGAAGCCAGGCCGCGCAGCGGGAAGATCTGCAGGAAGGAGCCGCCGGCGAACAGCACCACCAGCAGGATGGCAAACAGGAAGCCCGGCACCGCATAGCCCACCAGCACCACGGCGGAGCTCCACATGTCGAAGCGGCTGCCATCGCGCACCGCCTTGCGGATGCCCAAGGGTATGGAGATCAGGTAGATGATCAGCGTCGACCACAGGCCGAGGCTGATCGAGACCGGCAGCTTCTCCCACAACAGATCCACCACCTTGCGGCCGCGGAACAGGCTCTCGCCGAAATCGAAGGTGAGATAGCCCTTCATCATGGTCAGGAAGCGCTCATGCGCCGGCTTGTCGAAGCCGAACATGCGCTCGATCTCGGCCACCACCGCCGGGTCCATGCCGCGCGCGCCGCGATAGGTGCCGGACGGCCCGCCGCCCTCGCCGCCGCCCTGGGAAGGGCCGCGCAGCTCGCCCTGGCTCTCGCCCGAGAGCCGCCCGATCGTGCTGCCGCCCTGGCCGCGCAGCTCGGCCAGCATCTGCTCCACCGGCCCGCCGGGCGCGAACTGCACCACGACGAAATTGATCAGGATGATGCCGAACAGCGTCGGCACCAGCAGCGCCAGCCTCCTGAGCAGATACGCTCCCATTTTTTCTTTCAGGCTGCCGCGTAAGGGTTGAGGGGCGGGACGCTGTACTTCGCCGGGGCGCTCACGGTTCCGGAGCGCGCCCCGGGCGCGGCCGGGCCGGAGCGCCGCGCACCTTCAGAGCGATCCCGTCCCGGCCATGACCGGCAGCTGACAGAAAGAATCATGGGGGGGCGCGGCGGTCGGCGGGGAGGGCGCGGTCCTTGGCGGGCTCGACCCACCAGGCCTGCAGGTCGAGCGCGTAGCGCGGCGTGCGCTCGGGGCGGCCGAACTTGTCCCACCAGGCCAGGCGGAACACCCGGCTGTGCCAGTGCGGCACCACATAGTGGCCCCAGAGCAGCACGCGGTCCAGCGCCCGGGTGCGGTCGATCAGCGCCTGGCGGTCGGGGGCGTTGACCACCAGCTCGACCAGCGCGTCGACGATCGGGTCGGCGATGCCGATGATGTTCTGGCTGCCATTCTCCCGCGCCTTCTCCGAGGACCAGAAGTCGCGCTGCTCATTGCCGGGGGAGAGGGATTGCGGGATGACATCGACCGTCATGTCGTAGTCGAAGGCATCCATCCGCACCTGGTACTGGGCGGGGTCGACGGTGCGCACCCGCGCCTCGATGCCGAGCCGCTGCAGCGCCTGGATATAGGGCAGGGCGACGCGCTCGAAGGTGGCGCCGTCCAGCAGGATCTCGAAATTGAAGGGCTCGCCCTTGTCGTTGACCAGGCGGCGTTCCTTCACCGTCCAGCCGGCCTCGCGCAGCAGGCCGAGCGCGCGGCGCGCATTCTCCCGGTTGTTGTTGCTGCCGTCGGAGGTGGGGACGCGGAACTCGCTGGTGAACAGCTCCTCCGGCAGCCGGCCGCGGAAGGCCGAGAGCACCATCAGCTCGCCCTCGGAGGGCAGGCCGGTCGCCGCCAGCTCCGAATTGGAGAAGTAGGAGGTGGTGCGGGTGTAGCTGCCATAGAACAGGTTGGCGTTCATCCACTCGAAATCGAACACCAGCCCCAGCGCCTCGCGCACCCGGCGGTCCTGGAACAGCGGCCGGCGCAGATTCATCACGAAGCCCTGCATGCCGGTGGGCAGCTCGTGGCGGATCTCCTCGCGCTTCACCAGGCCGCGGCGGACGGCGGGGAAATCGTAGCCGGTGGCCCATTCCTTGGCGACATTCTCCGTCCGCAGGTCGATCTGCCCGGCCTTGAAGGCCTCCAGCGCCACGGTGGTGTCGCGGAAATACTCGTAGCGCATGACATCCACATTGTGGGTGCCCTTGCGGGTGGGCAGGTCGCGCGCCCAGTAATTGTCCACCCGGCGATAGGTGATGCTGCGGCCCGGCTCGAAGCGCTCGATCCGGTAGGGGCCGGAGCCGAGCGGGATGTCGAGGCCGGGCTGGGCGAAGTCCCGCCCCTCCCACCAATGCCTCGGCAGCACCGGCATCTGGCCCAGGATCGTCGCCAGCTCGCGATTCTCATTGCCGCGGAAGCGGAACACGGCGCGGTCCTCGCCCTCCGCCACCACCTCGGTCACGTCGCCCCAATAGGCGCGGTAGAAGGGGCGCCCCTTCTCGCGCAGGGTCTGGAAGGTCCAGACCACATCGGCGGCGGTGATACGCTTCCCGTCATGCCAGCGCGCCGCCGGGTTCAGCACGAAGGTGACGCCGCGCCCGTCGCGCGGCACCTCCACCTCGCGCGCCAGATGCGCGTATTCGGTGCTGGCCTCGTCGCTGCTCGGCACCATCAGCGAATCATAGAGCAGGGTGGAGCCGACCGCCGGGGTGCCGCGCAGGATGAAGGGGTTGAAGCTGTCGAAGCTGCCCAGCGCGGTCAGCGCCATCTGCCCGCCCTTGGGCGCGTCCGGGTTCACCCAGGGCCAATGGGTGAAATCCGGCGGCAGGGCCGGCGCCCCCAGCAGCGACAGCGCATGAGCGCGGCGGATCGCCGGCGCCTCGGCGGCGGCGGCCCCGGGCGCGGCTTGTGGCGCCCCGGCGGCGGGGGACTGCGCCCGGGCGCGCGGCAGCGCGGCGCCCGAGGCGAGGACGAAACCGGAGGCGAGCAGGTGTCGACGGCGCATATCCCTAGGATGAGGGCTCCCCGCCGCCGCGACAACCATTCCCTGGCCCGGCTTGCGATTTGCAACAGGCGGGCGGGGCCGCCGGCGCTGGCAGCACCGGGGCAAGGGTCCCGCCGGGCCTCATTCACCGCGTGAATGGTGGTGATCCGGCCTCCCGGCTTGGCAGCCCCGCCCGGCCGCCGCATCCTGGCATCAACCGGCGGTCATCCGCCCCCTCTGTTGCCCAGGAGCACGCCCATGGCCGAGCCGATCGACAGCGCCGCCCTCGACACCCTGTTCCGCGACGCCCGCACCCACAACAAGTGGCAGGACCGCCCGGTCTCCGACGAGATTCTGCGCCAGCTCTATGATCTGGTGAAGCTGGCGCCGACCTCGGCCAATGCCAACCCGGCGCGCTTCGTCTTCGTCCGCTCGGCCGAGGGCAAGGAGAAGCTGCGCCCGGCGCTCTCGGCCGGCAATCTGGACAAGACCATGACCGCGCCGGTCACCGTCATCGTCGCCTGGGATGAGCGCTTCTACGACAAGCTGCCGGTGCTGTTCCCGCACGCGCCGGATGCCAAGAACTGGTTCACCGGCAGCGCCGCCTTCGCCGAGGCGACGGCCTTCCGCAATTCCTCCATGCAGGCGGCCTATCTGATCCTGGCGGCGCGCGCGCTCGGCCTCGACACCGGGCCGATGAGCGGCTTCGACAACGCCAAGCTGGACGAGGCCTTCTTCGCCGGCACCGGCTGGAAGTCGAACCTGCTGGTCAATCTGGGCTATGGCGATGCCAGCGGGCTGTTCGGCCGGCTGCCGCGCCTGTCCTTCGACGAGGCCGCCGACCTGGCCTGAGCCCCTCCCCCGCCGCCCGCCCGGTCCTGCCGGGCGGGGGTCGGGGCGCCCGCCTCACCACATGCTGGCCCGCGCCCGTTCCGGCCATTCGCGGTCATAGGCCTCGCCGCCGACGCGGCCCTGGCTGAGCTTCGCCAGGATCTGGCCGGGGGTCGGCAGCGTCGCCGGGTCCACCTGGCTCTCGGCCTTCCACAGCCCGGCGCGGATGATGGCGCGGGCGCACTGGAAATAGACCTCCTCCACCCGCACCACGATGACGCAGCGCGGCGCCTTGCCTTCCATGGACAGGCTCTCCAGCAGCGCCGGATCGGTGTCGAGCTCGGCGGTGCCGTTCACCCGCAGCGCATTGCCGCTGCCGGGCACCAGGAACATCAGCGCCACGCGCGGGTCGCGCACGATGTTGCGCAGGCTGTCGATGCGGTTGTTGCCGCGCCGGTCGGGCAGCAGCAGGGTGCGCGGGTCCCGGATGCGCACCGCCTGGCCACGGTCGCCGCGCGGCGAGCAATCCATGCCCTCCGGCCCCACCGTCGCCAGCGCCAGGAAGGGCGAGGCCTCGATGAAGCGCGCATAATCGGGGGTGACATGGTCGGTCACCTTGGCGGTGGAGGCCTCCCCCACCGCGCCCAGCGCGCCATAGATCGCCTCGAGTTCCTCGACGCTGCGGATGATGCTCATGCCCGCCTCACAGCCGCGGCGATTCGACGCCGCCGGGCGCGGCCAGGCCGTTGCGGCGCAGGCAGTCGCGATAGGCGCGCAGCTGGGCCACCCGCATGTCGTACTCGACCCGCTGCTGGTTGCCGAAATTGCCGGGGTTCTGCTGCCGCGCCAGCGCCACCACCGCCGGGTCGTTGCGCGCCTCGGCGCGGCAGGCGGCATGGGCGGGGCTTTCGGGCGCCTCGGCCACCGCGGCCGGGCGGTTGCCGCAGGCGGCCAGCGCCAGCAGCGCCAGGAGGGGAAGGGTGGCGCGCATCATGCGGACTCCAGCCAGTCCTCGATCAGCCGGCGCGCGATGGAATCGGCGCGCGGCAGGCCGAAGCCATGGCGCTCATGGTTGCGGATCTCGTCGCGGCTGAACCAGCGCGCATCGCGCAGCTCCTCCGGGTCGATGGTGATGGCGTCCGACAGCGCCTCGGCATGGAAGCCCAGCATGATCGAGGCCGGGAAGGGCCAGGGCTGCGAGGAATGGTAATGCACCTCCCCCACCCGCACGCCGACCTCCTCCGCCACCTCGCGCCGCACCGCCTCCTCCAGGCTCTCGCCCGGTTCCACGAAGCCGGCCAGCGTCGAATACATGGCGCTGTTGGGAAAGCGCACGGAATGGCCGAGCAGCGCGCGCGGCCCATCCGTCACCAGCATGATCACCGCCGGGTCGGTGCGCGGGAAATGCTGCGCGCCGCAGGCGGTGCAGGCCATGGCGTTGCCGGCGCTGCGCGGCTCGCACAGCCCGCCGCAGACGCCGCAGAAGCGGTGCCGCACGCGCCAATGCATCAGCCCGCGCGCATGCGCCAGCACGCTGGCCTCGCCCGCCGGCAGCAGGCCGGCGACCGCGCGCAGATCGGTGAAGGCGCCGAAGCCCTCGGGCAGCAGCGGCAGCGGATCCTCGGCCGCCGAGCAATCCACGGCGAAGACCGGCCGGCCCTCCCAGAAACCCAGAAAGGCCCAGGGGCCGCCCGCCATGCGCACCGCCTCGGCCGCGGCGGGGGAGAGCAGCAGCGCCTCGGGCCGCCCCTCCTCCACCCCGCGCATCAGGCTGCGGCTGCGCCAGACCGGCACGAACAGCGCCTCGGGCGAGGCCGCGCAGGCGGCGATGAATTCCGTGTCCTCCCGCCGGCCGGAGGCACGGTCGAGAGGGCTGCCAGTGTAGGCATTGGGTCGGGAAGCCGGGATGGACAGCATGCGCGCCGGACCCTGCCACGCCCCTGCTTTTCCCGCAACTTTCTCCCAGGCTGCCGCCGTCGGGTGGGGAGGCGGGACGCTGCAGGCCAGCAGCGCTCCCGTTTTTCTGTCAGGCTGCCGCTGCCTTGCGGAGAGGCGGGGCGCGGCAGGGGCGGCGTCGCCCTCGCGGCACCCTGGCCCAGCCCCCGCCCCACCGGCACCCCGCTCCCGTGGCACGTCCCGCCTCTCCACAGGACAACGGCAGTCCGAAAAAAGGAGGGGTTGTGGGGGGAGGGGGGCGGCATGATATGGTGACCTCGGAAGGCCGGTGGCGGACAGGCGCCTTGCCAACCCGGTCAGGTCCGGAAGGAAGCAGCCGCAGCGAGTTTCCGCCTGGGTCGATCCGCTGGTCTTCCACCTACGCCGCCGAGGCCCGCCGCGGGCCCAACTGGATCCGCCGCGAGCATGCCCAGCGACAGCTTCCCCGATCCGCTCGACACACCGCTGGTGCCCGAGGGCCCTGGCCTGTTCGGCGACCCGCCGCCGCCCGAGGGGCCCGGCCTGTTCGGGGAGGCGCCGGAGGCTGCGCCGGCCGTGACAGCCGCGCCCGTGGCCGCCGCGCCGGAGCCGCCCGCCACACCCTATCGCGTGCTGGCCCGCAAATACCGCCCGCAGAGCTTCGCCGATCTGATCGGCCAGGACGCGCTGGTGCGGACCCTGAGAAATGCCTTCGCGCAGAACCGCGTGGCGCATGCCTTCATGCTCACCGGCGTGCGCGGCGTCGGCAAGACGACCACCGCCCGCATCATCGCCCGCGCGCTGAACTGCGTGGGGCCGGACGGGAATGGCGGGCCGACCGCCGATCCCTGCGGTGTCTGCGCCGAATGCCAGGCGATCCTGGCCGACCGCCACCCGGATGTGCTGGAGCTCGACGCCGCCTCGAACAACGGCGTCGACAACATCCGCGAGCTGCGCGAGGCGGTGCGCTACCGCCCGGCCCGGGCGCGCTTCAAGGTGTACATCCTCGACGAGGTGCACATGCTGTCGACGGCGGCGTTCAACGCGCTGCTGAAGACGCTGGAGGAACCGCCGCCGCAGGTGAAGTTCCTCTTTGCCACGACGGAAATCCGGAAAGTCCCGGCGACGATCCTGTCGCGCTGCCAGCGCTTCGACCTGAAGCGCGTGCCGCAGGAGCAGCTGCGCGCCCATTTCGCCCGCATCGCCGAGGCCGAGGCCGTGCCCGCCTCCGAGGCCGCGCTGGCGATGATCGCGCGCGCGGCGGATGGCTCGGTGCGCGACGGGCTGTCGCTGCTGGACCAGGCGATCGCCCAGGCCGCCGGCAGCGCCGAGGGCGTCGAGGCCGATCTGGTGCGCGACATGCTGGGGCTGGCCGACCGCTCCCTGCTGTTCGACCTGCTGGAGGCCGCCTTCCGCGGCGACATCCCCGCCATGCTGGCGGCGATGGATGCGGGGCATGAGCGCGGCGCCGATCCCGGCGTGGTGCTGGCCGATCTGCTGGAGCTGACCCACACCCTGACCCGGCTGCGCGCCGTCCCCGCGCTGCGCCAGGACCCGTCTTTGCCGGAGCAGGAGCGGGTGCGCGGCGTGGCGCTGGCCGAGCGGCTGACCATCCCGGTGCTGGGCCGCGCCTGGCAGGTGCTGCTGAAGGGCATTTCCGAGGTGGCCGAGGCCCCGGACCGCCGCGCGGCGGCGGAGATGGTGCTGATCCGCCTGGCCCATCTGGCCGATCTGCCGAGCCCGGGCGACCTGGTGCGGCGGCTGACCGAGGGCGGCCTGGCCGCGCCGCAGCCCAGCCTGCCGCAAGGTGGCAATGCTGGGGGCCATGGCGGCGGTGGCGCCGGGCTGCGCAGCGCGATCGGCGGCGGCGCGGCGGTGATGGCGGCGCCCGAGCCCGCTGGCCTGCCCCAGCCGCGCAATTTCCGCGAGGTGGTGGCGCTCGCCTCCGGCCGCGCGCCGATGCTGCATGCGCATCTGCTGCACAGCGTGCATCTGGTCAGCTTCGCCCTCGGCCGCATCGAGTTCCGCCAGCGCCCCGACGCGCCGCGCGACCTGGCCGGGCAGCTTTCCGCCCTGCTGGCCGAGCAGACCGGCACGCGCTGGACCATCTCCCTCTCCAATGCCGAGGGCGAGCCGACGCTGGCGCAGCAGCGCAGCCACATCGCCAGCGAGCGCATGGAGATCGCCAAGGCGCACCCGCTGGTGCAGGCCATCTTGCTGGCCTTCCCCGGCGCCCAGGCCGAGGCGCTGCGCGACGAGACGCTGGATGATTACGGCCTGCCGCCGGTGCCGGAGCCGGAGGACGGACCGGAAGGCGGCTATGACGGCCCGGATTTCGCCCCGCCCGATGCGGAGCCCGCGGATCTGGACGATTTCTGACATCGCGGCCGCCCGGCCCGCGTTTCCTGTCACAAGCGATTTCCTGGAAGCCTTGGGGGAGTACCCATGAAGAATCTCGGCGCGATGATGAAGCAGGCCCAGCAGATGCAGGCCAAGATGCAGGAGATGCAGGCCAAGCTGGACGCCATGCTGGTGGACGGCGCCGCCGGCGGCGGCATGGTCAAGGTGACGCTGACCGGCAAGGGCGACCTGAAGAAGCTCACCATCGATCCCTCCCTGGTCGATCCGGAGGAGCGCGAGGTGCTGGAAGACCTGATCGTCGCCGCCCATGCCGACGCCAAGGCGAAGGTCGAGGCGATGATGGCCGAGGAGATGCAGAAGGCCACCGCCGGGCTGAACATCCCGGGCATGGGCGGCGGCCTCGGCGGCTTCAAGCTGCCCTTCTGAGCCGATGAGCGTGCGCGGCCCCGACCAGGTCGAGCGCCTGGTCGCCATGCTGGCGCGGCTGCCCGGCCTCGGCCGGCGCAGCGCGCGCCGCGCCGCGCTGAAGCTGCTGCAGGACCCGGGCGGGCTGATGCTGCCGCTGGCCCAGGCCCTGCACGAGACCGCCGAGGCGGTGCGCCCCTGCCGCATCTGCGGCAATCTCGACACCGAGGATCCCTGCCGCATCTGCACCGATCCGGGGCGGGAGCAGGAGATGGTCTGCGTGGTCGAGGGCGTCTCCGACCTCTGGGCGCTGGAACGCGCCCATGTGCATCGCGGCCTGTACCATGTGCTGGGCGGCGTGCTCTCGGCGCTCTCCGGCGTCGGGCCGGAGGATCTGCGCGTCACCGCCCTGCTGGAGCGGGTGGCGGCCGGCGAGATCCGCGAGGTGATCCTGGCCCTGCCGGCGACCGTCGATGGCGCCACCACGGCGCATTACCTGACCGACCAGCTGCGGCCGATGGGGGTTGCCGTCACCCGCCTGGCCCAGGGCGTGCCGATGGGCGGCGCGCTGGATGTGATGGATGACGGCACGCTGGCGGCGGCGCTGAAGGCGCGGCGGCCGGTCTAGAAGCGGGCCCGAGGGGGGCGGCGCCCCCCTCAAGCTTCCGCGCAACATTCCCCTGGCAGGGGACAGGGTCCCCTGCACCGCCTTCAGGGGGCGGTTACGACCAGTCGAATTCGGGCAGGCGGCCCTCGGCGGCGCCATGCTGCAGGAAATGCAGCAGCGGGTTCACATTCGCCGCGGCGACATCGGCGTAATTCTCCAGATAGCCCTTGGCGTCGAACCAGCCGGTCGCCTCGCGGCCTTCCTTCCAGCCGAAGGCCAGGTAGTGCACCAGCGGGTCGATGCCGGAGGCGGCCACATCGGCATTCACCGCCAGATAATTGGCGCCCTCGAAATAGCCATTCGCGTCGCGGCCCTCGGCGCGGCCATATTGCTCGTAATGCGCGCGGGCATCGATCCCGGCGCGCGCCACATCGGCATTGGCCAGGCGGTAGAACTCGGCGTCGAACCCGTCCGCGCCGATATCGCGGCCCACCACCGACAGCACCACCCGCTCCTCGGCCGCGCCGAAGGCCAGGTAGTGCAGCATCGGGTTCAGCCCGGCCTCGGCCACATCGCTGTGGCGCGCCAGGTAGTCGCGCCCGTCGAACCAGGCGGAGGTCAGCCTTCCTTCCGCCGCGCCATATTGCAGGTAGTGCTGCAGCGGGTTGATGCCCGCCGCGGCGACATCGGCATTGTTCGCCAGATAGGCCTCGGTGTCGAACAGCGCGTTGGGGTCGCGCCCCTCGCGCCAGCCATACTGGTCGTAATGCGCGCGCAGATCCATGCCGGACTGCCAGACATCGGCATTGTTCACCGCATAGCCCAGCGCGTCGAAGCCGCCCGCCGCCTGGTCGAGGGCGATGCTGCCATCGGCGAAGCGCAGCACCTCGATGCCGCGCATCGTCGTCACGCCATCCGGGCCGCTGGCCTGCAGCGCGCCGCCGGACAGGCCCTCGAAGCTGTAGCTGGAGAGCCGGCCGGACAGCACGGCGGTGTCGCGGCCCTCGCCGCCCTCCAGCGTGTCGTTGCCGGGGCCGCCGATCAGCAGGTCGTCGCCCTGCTCGCCATACAGGAAGTCGTCGCCCTCGCCGCCGGCGATGATGTCCTCGCCCTCGCCGCCATGGAGGAAGTCGGTGCCGGCGCCGCCGGTCAGCACGTCATTCTCCGGCGTGGCGTCGCTGCGCAGGTAATCCTGCAGCGCCTGCAGGCCGATATCCGGCTGGTCGGTGAACAGCCCGTCGACGCCGAGCGCGATCAGCGCCGCGATCTCCTGCGCCGCGCTCTGCGGCGTGCCATCCGGGTTCAGCGCCTGGAAGCTCTCCTCGGCGCGCACCGTGTAGGGGATGACCTTCAGCCCGAGCTTGTGCGCATTCTCGACCAGCGGGCTGGTCTGGCCGGTCAGCTGGAAGCGGATCTCGGCGATGCCGTCGCCATCGGCGTCCACCGGCTCGGCCAGGCGCGTGCGCAGGCGGATGGCGTCCTTGCTGGGCCCGACAATGTCGGCATAGACGGCGATCTGCGCCAGCAGCTCCGGCGTCGCGGCGTTGCCGAGCTGGACGATCTGGAAGTCGACCCCCGCCGCCGGCATGATCGTCTCATGCAGCCGGATCAGGTTGCCGGATTCGAAGGACTGGATGAAGACGCGCTCGCGGTCCGTGAAGCCCTCGCGCACCAGCACATCGACCAGCATCTGGCTGGTGTCGAAGCCCAGCGACTGCGCATAGGTCGGGTGCTTGGTCTCCGGCGCGATGCCGATCTTGCGCCCCGTCTCGGCCTCCACCTGGCGCACCAGGGCGATGATCTCCTCCAGCGTGGTCAGCTGGAACTGGCCATCATAGCCCTGGCTCTCCGGCCGCTGCTCGCCGAGCCGCTCCTTGGCGCGCAGCGTCTTCAGCTCGGCCAGGGTGAAATCCTCGATGAACCAGTCGGTGACGGTGACGCCGTCGATCACCTTGGTGACGCGCCGGTCGGCGAATTCCGGATGGTCGGCGATGTTGGTGGTGTCGGAGAGCAGCGGCTCGTGCCGCGCCACCAGATAGCCATCCTTGGTCGGCACCAGATCCGGCTCGATCACCGAGACGCCCATCTCGATCGCCAGCTTGTAGGCTTCCAGCGTGTGCTCGGGCCGATAGCCGCTGGCGCCGCGATGGGCGATGATCACCGGCGGCATGCCGTCCAGCGTGTTGAAGCTGACCATGGGGCGCGTCTTCCTCTCGGCTCTTGGCGCGAAGAGGGTGCCGCACAGGCACGGCCCGGCGCCGCGCCGGGACGCAGCGCCCGCCGGCACCCATCGGCCGCCGGATTAGGCGGCGCGCATGGCGGCGGGATGAAGCCGGGATGACAGGGGGATGAACTGAACCTTGCCCGGTTTTCACGAAGCCGTGGAGACCGGTCTGACGGGCGATTGACGGAGTTTTCATCGACCTCCCGGAGGGCGGCCTGACACGCCCGCTGGTTTACTGCCGCAGGTGGGCAACCGCGGAGAACAACAATGCTGACGGGTGGTAGCGGCAGGGACTTCCTGGAGGGCGGCGAGGGCAATGACGTCATCCTCGGCCTGGGGGGCGACGACGTCCTCGAAGGGGGGCGGGGCAATGACCGCCTCGATGGCGGCGAGGGCGATGATCTCCTGTTTGGCGATCAGGGCGATGATGTGCTGGTCGCCGGCCCGGGCAATGACTTCCTGGATGGCGGCGAGGGCCGCGACATCGTCCTCTTCTCCCGCGACCTGAGCAGCTACAGCTTCAGCATCCAGAATGGCGCGCTGCAGGCCGACGGACCGGATGGCGTGACGCGCATGGTCTTCGTCGAGGCGCTGCGCTTCGCCGATGGCGTTGTCCGGCTGGAGGAGCTGGGGCGCGGCATCGACGCGCTGGGCTACGCCGTCGACAATCCCGATGTCTGGCGGTCCGGCGTCGATCCGGGCATGCATTACGACCAGTATGGCTGGCGCGAGGGGCGCGACCCCAACGCGCTGTTCGACACCGAGGCCTATCTGGCGAACAATGCCGATGTCGCCGCGGCGGGCATCAACCCGCTGCAGCACTATCTGCAATATGGCGCGGCGGAAGGAAGGCTGACCTCCGCCTGGTTCGACGGGCGCGACTATCTGGCGCGCAACCCGGACGTGGCCGAGGCCGGCGTCAACCCGATGCTGCACTACCTGACGGGCGGCTATGTGGAGGGAAGGGTGGCGCTGTCCGTCATCGGCCGCGGCATCGGCGCGGACGGGTTCGATGCCGAGTTCTACCGCCTGGCCAATCTCGATGTGGCGCGCGCCGGGATCGACGCCCGGGCGCATTACGAGCAGTTCGGCCGCGCCGAGGGCCGCGACGCCAACGCCTATTTCGAGGGTGAGAGCTATCTGGCGCTGAATGATGATGTGGCGGCGGCCGGAATCGACCCGCTGGCGCATTACCTGAATTTCGGCTGGAAGGAGGGCCGCTCCGCCCCCGGCGATTTCGATGCCGAGGCGTATCTGGCGGCCTATGCCGATGTGGCGGCGGCGGAGGTCAATCCGCTGCTGCATTTCCTGCAATATGGCGCCGCCGAGGGCCGCCTGCCGAGTTTCGGCTGACACCCAGGCGGGGGCGGGCGACCCTGTCCCCTGCCAGGGGTGTACTGCGCGGGAGTTTGAGGGGGCGGCGCCCCCCCCCCCCCAGGCTCAGCCCGCCCCGTGCCGGGCGCGGGCGTCCAGCACCGCATAGGCGGCGCGCACCGCCGCCTCGCCATGCGCGCGTTCCAGCCGGCGGATGGTGAAATGCGCCCGGCCGATGCCGCGGAAATGCTCCAGGAAGGTCAGGTTGATGGCGGCGCCCGCCGCGGCGCCGATCACCGGCGCCGCCTGGGCGCCGAGCTTGACCATCAGCGGACCCGTGAAGCGCGCCGCGATGCCGCCGATGAAGCCCGGCAGCAGCGAGGCCCCCATGGTCGGCAGCAGCTGCGCCAGCGCCAGGCGGGTGGCGAAATAGCCGGTCTCGGTGGCGTCATCCGCCGTGCCCGGGCCGCCGAGCGCGAAGACCTTCAGGCATTCGGCGCCGGTCTCGGGCAGCGCCATGTCCTCGCCCTGCTCCACCGCCTCGGCGGCGATCTGGCGCAGCAGCAGGGTGGTGGAGATGGGCAGCTCCAGCAGCGTGCCCGGCAGGCCGAGCGCGCCGCCGGCGGC
Source organism: Pseudoroseomonas cervicalis (assembly GCF_030818485.1). NCBI lineage: Bacteria > Pseudomonadati > Pseudomonadota > Alphaproteobacteria > Acetobacterales > Roseomonadaceae > Roseomonas > Teichococcus cervicalis. The sequence goes on from NZ_JAUTAJ010000004.1 coordinate 2,882,837, forward strand.
GCCGCTGGCCGCCGCCAGGCCACGATTCAGCCAGTGGCCGGACAGCCCCGGCAGGCTGCGCTGCGGCTCGCTGCGCAGCGCCGCGTTCAGCGCGGCGGAGAGCGCCTTGCGCACCGCCGCATCCACCATGCCCTGGGCGCCGGAGGGCAGGCGCCGGCGCAGCGCCTCCACCGGCGTGCCGGCCATCGCCGCCAGCCTGGCGGCCAGCGACTGCTCCTCCAGCACCCGCCGCGCCTCGGCCAGCTCGGCCTCCGCCGTGTCGGGCAGCGGCAGCGGCGCGGGCAGGGCTTCGGTCGGGGTGTCGGCTTGGGCCTCGGGCATGGCGGGTCCGGTCCTACAGGATGAAGCGGCTGAGATCGGCGCTGGCGGCCAGCGGCGCGACCTTCTCCTTCACATAGGCCGCATCGACGCGAACCGTTTCACCATGGCGGTCGCTGGCACTGAAGGAAATCTCCTCCAGCAGCTTCTCCAGCACGGTGGCCAGGCGGCGGGCGCCGATATTCTCGACCCGCGCATTGATGTCGGCGGCGAGGTCGGCGATCGCCTCGATGGCGTCCTCCGTCAGCTCCAGCGCCACGCCCTCGGTCGAGAGCAGGGCGACATACTGCTTGGCCAGGGAATGCTCGGGCTCGGTCAGGATGCGGCGGAAATCGTCGCGCGTCAGCGCGCCCAGCTCGACCCGGATCGGCAGGCGGCCCTGCAGCTCCGGCAGCAGGTCGGAGGGCTTGGCGATGTGGAAGGCGCCCGAGGCCACGAACAGGATGTGGTCGGTCTTCACCGGCCCGTGCTTGGTGGCGACCGTCGTGCCCTCGATCAGCGGCAGCAGGTCGCGCTGCACGCCCTCGCGCGAGACATCGCCGCCACGGAAGCCGCTGTCGCTGGAGCGGGCGCAGACCTTGTCGATCTCGTCGACGAAGACGATGCCGTTGTTCTCGGCATGCGCCACGGCGTCGCGGGTCAGCTTCTCCTGGTCCAGCAGCCGGTCGGCCTCGTCCTGGGTGAGGGCGCGGCGGGCCTCGGCCACCGTCATCTTGCGCGACCGCTGCGGGCGGCCGAACATCTTGCCCATCATCTCCTGGATGTTGGCCATCTGGCCGGGCGGCATGCCGGGCACATCCATGGCGGCGCCGGGGGCCGGGCCCTGATCGGCCACCTGCACCTCGACCTCCTTCTGCTCCAGGCTGCCCTCGCGCAGCATGCGGCGGAACTTCATCCGCGTCTCGCCCGAGGCGCCCTCGCCGACGAGCGCGGTGATCAGCCGCTCCTCGGCGGCCAGCTCGGCCTTGGCCTGGACCTCCTTGCGCGCCACCTCCCGCGTGCGGGTGATCGAGATCTCGACCAGGTCGCGGATGATGCTGTCCACGTCGCGGCCGACATAGCCGACCTCGGTGAACTTCGTCGCCTCGACCTTGATGAAGGGGGCGTCGGCCAATTTCGCCAGGCGGCGGGCGATCTCGGTCTTGCCGCAGCCGGTCGGGCCGATCATCAGGATGTTCTTCGGCACCACCTCCTCGCGCATCGCCTCGGGCAGCTGCTGGCGGCGCCAGCGGTTGCGCAGCGCGATGGCGACGGCGCGCTTGGCCTCATGCTGGCCGATGATGAAGCGGTCCAGCTCGGAGACGATCTCGCGCGGGGAGAGGTTGACGGCTTCGGCGATCATGGTCTCGGACATGGGTCAGAGCGTCTCCAGCACGTAGCGGCCATTGGTGTAGACACAGATGCCGGCCGCGATGCCCATCGCCTTCTTGGCGATGTCCTCGGCCGTGAGGCCGTCGACATCGATCAGCGCGCGCGCCGCGGCGAGCGCGAAATTGCCGCCCGAGCCGATGCCGATGATCTGGTCCTCCGGCTCCAGCACGTCGCCATTGCCGGTGATCAGCAGCGAGCGGTCCTTGTCCGCCACCGCCAGCAGCGCCTCCAGCCGGCGCAGGTAGCGATCGGTGCGCCAGTCCTTGGCGAGCTCGACGGCCGCGCGCTCGAGCTGGTCGGGGAAGCGTTCCAGCTTGGCCTCCAGCCGCTCCAGCAGCGTGAAGGCATCGGCGGTGGCGCCGGCGAAGCCGGTCAGCACCTTGCCATTGGCGATGCGCCGCACCTTGCGCGCATTGCCCTTCACCACGGTCTGCCCGAGGCTGACCTGGCCATCGCCGGCCATCGCGACCTGGCCATCCTTGCGGACGCAGAGGATGGTCGTGCCGTGCCAGCCGATCGGATCGTGAGTCGAGATGTCCATGGCGCAGCAGATGGCATTGCGCCCCGCCGGCAACAAGCGGCGGCACGCATGGCTCGGGCGTGGCCACAGCGAGGCTCGGGCAGGCCGCGCCTCAGGCCGTGCCGCGGCGGGGCCGGTCGGCCTCCGCCGGCGGCGGCGCGGTCAGGCGGCCCAGCTCCAGCGCCTGGGCCTGGTCCAGCGCCAGGAAGTGCACCCGCAGCACCCCGCCGCCGCAATGCACGGTCTGCGCCGGCAGGCTGCCGAGCCGGCTGCCCGCGATGGTCAGGCGGCTGCCCCGGCGCAGATGCAGATCCGCCACCGCCAGGGCGGCGCCGCCCATGGAGATGTTGGTGATGCGGGCCGGCCTGCCGGGGCCGATGGCGTCGCCCTCCAGCGTGACCGCCATGTCCACCGCGACGCGCCGGTTCTTCCGGCCCTGGTCGGTGCGTTCCCGCAGGCGGTTGCGCCAGGCCAGCAGCAGCACCGCCGCCAGGATCGCCAGGCCCTTGGCGATCCACAGGCCGATCGGCATCGCCCCATCCGATCCGGCCTCCCCCTTCTCGGGGGGCGGCGGTTTCGCGCCCGGCTCGCCCTTGCCGGAGGGGCCGGCGGCGGCGTCGCCGGCCGGGCGGCCGGCGGTGGCCAGGCTGCGCTCCGCCTGGCGGCCGGCCTCCCGCGCGGGCGGCGGCGGGGCGGGCGGCGGCGCCGGCGGCGGCGGGCGGTGGCCGGCCAGAAGCTGGCCCAGCCGACGCAGCGCCTCGCCGCGGCGCGCCACCGCCTCGCTCCATTCCACCAGGCTGGGCGGCGTGCCGCCGCGCGCCGCGGCATCGATGCGACCCTGCAGCGCGGCGACAACCTGCTGCGCGCTGCGCAGCCCTTGCAGGCCGGCGGAGAGGCCCTCCGGCACGCCGCCCGGCGCGGCGGCGGCCTCGGCCTGCGCGGCGCCCAGCAGCGCGGCCAGCGCCGCATCCGCCTCGGCGCGGCGCTGCGACAGGGCGGCGCGGCTGCCCTGCGTCAGCGCGGCGATGCCGGGCAGGATGCCCAGCGTGGCATCGCTTTCCAGCCGCAGCGCCGCTTCCGCCTCCACCAGCAGCAGCCGCGTGGCGTCGGAGGCGGTCCAGCGCCCCGGCGGCGGCGCCGCTTCCGGGGACATGGCAAGGCCCGGGGGGCGCATTTGCGCCTGCGCCGGCGCCTGCCCGAGCCCGACCAGCACCAGCGCCAGCAGCAGCGCGGCGCGGCCTGGGCGCGGGGCTGCGACCCGGCGAGGGACGGGGGAGGGAGCGGGCATGTCTCGCGGCGGGGCCAGGGGTTGCCGCCCCGCCTTCCGCGGGGCCGCCCCAGCCTGGCAGCACGAGTCTTGATTCCGGGTGAAAGCGCCGAGGCCGCCGCCGCCCAGCTCGGCCCTCAGCCCCTGAGCCTCTCAGCCCCTGGGCAAAGGGGGTCGCGCGGTCTAGGTAAGCCGCATGGACGCCAAGCCCCGCACCGCCGACATCGCCCGCGCCACCAGCGAGACGGAGATCCGCCTGAGCCTGGGGCTGGACGGGCAGGGCGACAGCCGCATCGCCACCGGCATCGGCTTCCTCGACCACATGCTGACGGCGCTGGCCCGGCACGGCATGCTGACGCTCGAGGTCGAGGCCAAGGGCGACCTGCATATCGACTTCCACCACACCACCGAGGATGTCGGCATCGTGCTGGGCCAGGCGCTGAAGCGGGCGCTGGGCGACAAGCGCGGCATCCGCCGCTACGGCCATGCCGTGGTGCCGATGGACGAGGCGCTGGCCGAGGCCGCCATCGACATCTCCGGCCGCCCCTTCCTCGCCTGGAGCGTGACCTTCCCGCGCGACAAGGTGGGCGAGATGGACACCGAGCTGTTCGAGGAATTCTTCCGGGCCTTCGCGATGAATGCCGGCATCACCCTGCACATCATCCAGCGCGCCGGCACCAACGCCCACCACATCGCCGAGGGCGTGTTCAAGGCCGTGGCGCGCGCCCTGCGCCAGGCGGTGGAGCCCGATCCGCGCGCGGCGGGCGCCATCCCCTCGACCAAGGGCGTGCTGGAGGCGTGATGCGCGCCTGGACGGTGCACCCGCCTCCGTCGGACCAGACCGCCCGGCCGGCGCCGCGCGGCTCCGTGCCCATGGCCGGCCAGGTGGCGGCGCCGCCCGCCGCCGCGAAGGCCAGGGCCCGCCCGCAGGGCGGGCTGCTCCTGGTGCCGGAGGGTTTCGCCTGGGGCGCGCTGCTGTTCGGCCCGCTCTGGCTACTGGCACACCGGCTGTGGATCCCGCTGCTGCTCTGGCTGGCGCTGGCCGTCCTGGTCGCCCTGCTGCTGCCCGAGCCGCTGCGCCCCTGGCTGGCGCTGGCGGCGCATTGGCTGCTCGGGCTGCAGGGGCAGGATCTGCGGCGCTGGGCGCTGGCCCGGCGCGGCCGCCCGGCCCAGGGCGTGGTGCTGGGCGCCGATCCCGAGGCGGCGCTGTCGCGCGCCCTCGCCGCCCGCCCCGACTGGGCGGCGGCCGAGGCGGCCGGCCTGCGCCGCGCCGCCCCCCTACCCCAAGGAGTCCCGGCATGAAGGTCGCGGTCGTCGATCCCGGTTCGGGCAACCTCGCCTCGGTGCTGCGGGCGCTGCGACGCGCGGCGTCGGAAGCCGGCATCGAGGCCGAGTTCACGGTGGAGACCGCGGCCGAGGCGGTGGCACGCGCCGACCGCATCGTCATGCCCGGCCAGGGCGCCTTCGCCGCCTGCCGCCGCGGCCTCGACGCCATGCCCGGCATGGTCGAGGCGGTGTGCGAGGCGGTGGACCGCCGCGCCGTGCCCTTCCTCGGCATCTGTGTCGGCATGCAGCTGATGGCCGAGCATGGGCTGGAGCATGGGGTGCATCCGGGCCTGGGCTGGATCGCCGGCGACATCGCGCCGATGGACCCGCGTGACGCCGCCGGGCAGCCGCTGCCGCTGCCGCAGATGGGCTGGAACGCGCTGGAATTCCGCCCCGGCGCGCACAAGCTGCTGGAGGGCATCGCCCCCGGCGACCACGCCTATTTCGTGCATTCCTATGCGCTGGCAGGCGGCCGGCCGGAGGAGATCCTGGCCAGCGCCGAGTATGGCGGGCAGGTCCCCGCCATCATCGGCCGCGACAACCGTGTCGGCACCCAGTTCCACGTCGAGAAGAGCCAGTTCACCGGCCTGCGCATGCTGGCCAATTTCCTGGCCTGGCAGCCCTGACATGCCCACCACCGAACACACTTTGCTGGTCGAGCGCGCCGACAGCCTGGACGATGCCGAGCTGGCCGATCTGTGCGAGGCGACGGATGCCGCCATCATCGAGGGCGGCGGCTTCGGCTGGGTCGAGCCGCAGGGGCGCGAGGCGCTGACGCGGCATTTCCGCGGCGTGCTGCTGGTGCCGGCCTGCGAGCTGTTCGTGGCCCGGCTGGACGGCGTGCCGGTGGGCTCCGCCCAGCTGATCCGCCCGCCGCGCAACAACGAGGCGCAGGCCTTCTCCGCCCAGCTGACCCACGCCTATATCGCGCCCTATGCGCGCGGCCACGGCCTGGCGCGGCTGCTGGTGCACCGGGTGGAGGAGCGCGCCGCGGCGCTCGGCCACCGCGTGCTGAACCTGGATGTGCGGGAGACCCAGACCACCGCCATCGCGCTGTTCGAGAGCCTGGGCTACACGCGCTGGGGCACCCACCCGGCCTATGCGCGGGTGAAGGGCAAGACCGTCTCCGGCCATTACTACCACAAGCTGCTGGAGCCGCCGCATGGGCGGACGCTGGACATGCGGGCGGGAGTTTAAGAAGAAAGTGTTCTTTTTTGAAAAAAAGAACCAAAAAACTTCTGTCAGTTTGGCGTCCCGCCTGGCCGGGAGACGGCGGCAGCCCGGAAAAAGTCTTTTTGCTTCTTTTTCTTCAGAAAAAGAAGATCTCTTCCCGACTGGCCTTCGCGCCGCCTTCTGACCGAGACCTGCATCATGGGCTTCACCCTCTACCCCGCCATCGACCTCAAGGGCGGCAAGGTCGTCCGGCTCAAGCGCGGCGACATGGACCAGGCCACGACCTATGCCGAGGATCCCGGCGCCCAGGCGGCGGCCTTTGACGCCGATGGCTTCGAATGGCTGCATGTGGTGGATCTCGACGGCGCCTTCGCCGGCCGGCCCGCCAATGCCGAAGCCGTGGCCGCCATCCTGGCCGGCACCTCGCGCCCGGTGCAGCTCGGCGGCGGCATCCGCGACATGGCGACGGTGGAGGCCTGGCTGCAGCGTGGCGTGAAGCGCGTGATCCTCGGCTCGGCGGCGGTGAAGAACCCGGATTTCGCCCGCTCCGCCTGCCGCGCCTTCCCCGGCCATGTGGCGGTGGGCATCGACGCCAAGGACGGCATGGTGGCGACCGAGGGCTGGGCCGAGGTCAGCACCGTCTCCGCCCTCGACCTGGCGCTGTCTTTCGAGGATGCCGGCGCGGCCGCCATCATCCACACCGATATCGACCGCGACGGCATGCTGGGCGGGGTGAATGTGGAGGCGACCTCGGCGCTGGCGCGGCGCCTCTCCACCCCGGTCATCGCCTCGGGCGGCGTCGCGGGGGTGGAGGACATCCTGGCGCTGAAGGCGGCCGGCAGCGTGGCCGGCACCATCATCGGCCGCGCGCTCTATGATGGCCGCCTGACCGCCGGCGAGGCGCTGCGCGCCGCCGCCGGCTGAGCCGATCCGGCGGGCGGTTCAGCCGCCCGCCACGCCTTGCGCGTTGACATAGACGGCATAGACCGAGCGCGACGAGGCCATGAACAGCCGGTTGCGATGCCGGCCGCCGAAGCAGAGATTGGCGCAGCGCTCCGGCAGGTCGATATGGCCGAGCGGCTTGCCCGCGGCGCTGAACACCCGCACCCCGTCGCGCTCCGCATCGCCCATGCCCCAGCCGCACCAGAGATTGCCCTCGGTGTCGACACGGAAGCCGTCCGGCGTGTCGCCGGGCTCGCCCTGCACCACGGTGCGCTGGTTGCTGATGCGGCCATCATCGGCCACGTCGAAGCCCACGATGCGGCGCGGCTCGGCGCGGCTTTCGACGATGTAGAGGATGCTCTCGTCCGGGCTGAAGGCCAGGCCGTTCGGGCCGGCCAGCGCATCGGTCACCATGGTGACGGCGCCGCTCTGCCCATCGATGCGGTAGACGGCGTGCGGCAGCTCGGGGTCGGCCTTCTCGCCCTCGACATAGCCGGAAATGCCGAAGGTCGGGTCGGTGAACCAGATCGAGCCGTCGGACTTCACCACGATGTCGTTCGGCGAGTTCAGCCGCTTGCCGTCATAGCGGTCGGCCAGCACGGTGATGCTGCCGTCATATTCGGTGCGGGTGATGCGGCGGGTCAGGTGCTCGCAGGTGACGAGCCGCCCCTGGCGGTCGCGGGTGTTGCCATTGGCGTTGTTGGAGGATTTGCGGAAGACGGCGACCTGCTCCGTCGCCTCGTCCCAGCGCAGGATGCGGTCATTCGGGATGTCGGACCAGTAGAGCGCGCGCTGGTCGCCGAACCAGACCGGCCCCTCCGCCCAGGCGCAGCCGCCCGCCAGCTTCTGCACCGCGCTGTTCATCACCCGGAAGCGCAGGAAGGAGGGGTCGAAGGCGCGGAAGCGCGGCTCCGGATAGCGCTGGCTGGGTTCCCAGGGCGTCTCGTTGGCGATGTCGCTCATGGCGTACTCCCTTGCTTGTATGATGACCAGACTACCCAGGCTTGCAGGCCCGGGCCATCCCCCTCTTGGCCGGGCGGACCGGGCCTCAGGCCGCGCGCCCCGCTGCCGCGATGTCCTGCACCAGCCGCTGCAGCCGCTCCTCCCGCGAATCCCAGGCGAACATGAAGCGCGCCCCGCCACCGATGAAGGTGTAGAAGCGCCAGCCCTTGTCCTTCAGGGCGTCCAGCACCGCCGGCGGCGCCTTCAGGAACACGGCGTTGGACTGCACGGGGAACATGATCTCCACCCCCGGCAGGCCCTCGACCGCACTGGAAAAAACCTGCGCGCAGCGATTGCCATGCGCCGCGTTGCGCAGCCAGGCGCCGCTCTCCAGCAGCCCGACCCAGGGCGCCGCCAGGAAGCGCATCTTCGAGGCCAGCTGCCCCGCCTGCTTGCAGCGATAATCGAAATCCTCGGCCAGGCCACGGTCGAAGAAGATCACCGCCTCCCCCACCGCCATGCCGTTCTTGGTGCCGCCGAAGCACAGCACATCCACCCCCGCCTGCCAGGTGATCTCGGCCGGGCTGCAGCCCAGGCTGGCGCAGGCATTGGCGAAGCGCGCGCCATCCATGTGCAGCTTCAGCCCCAGCGCCCGGCACTCGGCGGCGATGGCGCGGATCTCCTCCGGCGCATAGACCTCCCCCGTCTCGGTCGGCTGGGTGATGGTGACGGCGCGCGGCTTCGGATAGTGGATGTCGCCCCGCGCCAGCGCCAGGCGGCGGATCGCCTCCGGCGTCAGCTTGCCGCCGCTGCCCGGCGCCACCAGCAGCTTCGAGCCGTTGGAGAAGAATTCCGGCGCGCCGCATTCATCCGTCTCGACATGCGCGGCCTCGGCGCAGATCACGCTGTGATAGCTCTGGCACAAGGCCGCCAGCGCCAGCGAATTCGCCGCCGTGCCGTTGAAGACGAAGAACACCTCGCATTCCCGCCCGAACAGCGTGCGGAACGCGTCCGCGGCGCGCTGCGTCCACGCATCCTCGCCATAGGAGGCGGCATGGCCCGCATTGGCCTGCTGCAAGGCGAGCATCGCCTCGGGGCAGATCCCGGCATAATTGTCGCTGGCGAATTGCTGGTCCATCGGCGCCCCTTTCCTCAACACAGACCATCGAGGTGGGCGCCGTTGGGTTGCCGGTGCGGCCACATCCCCCGTCGCCGGGGTGCCACCTTGCCACGGTCGGGGCAGGTTGGCGTCGGGACGCGGGATGCGCCGGCCGACTCTCGATGCGGGGGCGGTTTTAAAACCAAAATCGAAGCATCACCAGGGGGCTCCGCCCCCCTCTGGCGCAGTGCGCCAGAGCCCGCCGGGGGGACAGGGTCCCCCCGGACCCCGCCTTCAGTTTCGGTAACGCGACCAGAGGCCGGCTACCGCATCGTAAGGCAGCGCCAACCCCTCGCGCAGGCGCCAGCGCCAGCGTTCGACCAGGCTGTGCGCGGCCTCGGGCGGCGGCGCGGCGCGCGCCGGCAGGCCATGCAGCCGCAGCAGCATCACGCAGCGCGGCAAATGGTAGCCGCTGCTGGCGGCATGGACCGGCCCGGCATGGTCGCGCAGCAATGCGGCACAGGCCCGGGCGGAGGAGAGCGTGTCGGTGCCGCTGCGCTCCTGCCGGATATCCTCGGCCGGGACGCCCAGATCCTGCAGCAGCCGCGCCATCACCTCGGCCTCGGGAGGGCCATGCCGCCCCTGCCCGCCCGTCGGCACATAGAGCGGCGGCGGCTGCAGCGTGGCACCGAAGGCGGCGGCGGCCATCACCCGGCGGCGCAGCGTCAGGCTCGGCCCGCCATCGGCGCGCACGGCGGCACCGAAGATGACGATGGCGGCCCGGCCCTTCATCCCGGCGGCGCGGCCAGCAGCAGCCGGTTCAGCGGCTCCAACGCCTCGCGCAGCGCCGTGAAGTCGCGCTGGAACGCCTCCCGCGCAATGCCGTTCGCCGCCAGCGCCTCGCCGATCTCGCCGATGCTGCGCACCCCGTCGATGCGCGACAGGATGGCGCTCGCCAGCCGCGGCAGCGGCACGCCCATGCCGATCCCGTCGAAGGTGACGCGCAGCACCCCGTCCCGCGGCAGCCCCTTGGCCAAGGCCGCGCCATCCAGCTCCCGCAGCACCGGGATCGCGGCCGGGTCGTCCCAGGCCGGCGCCGGCGCTTCCTCCCGCGTCACATAGGCGATGTGGATGCCCATATTGCCGCACATCGCCTCGGCCAAAGCGGCGCGGGCGATCGGGTCCAGCCCCGCGGTGCGGGCGCGCAGCTTCGGGTCCGGCAGGTAGCGGTCCGGGTCGTAGCGGAAGGGCTCGACGAAGCAGCGCAGCCTGAGCCCCGCCCCGTCGATCAGCGCCGCGAGCTGCGGCACACTGAAGGAAACATCGCGCGGGTTGAGCAGCAAATCGTACAGCCCGGCATCCCCGCCCTCCAGATGGTCGGTGATCCAGGGATTGCGGCGCAGCCAGGCGGTCTCCGGCAGGTGCTTCCACAGCCGCTTCGCGGCCTCGACCCGGGCGGCCGGCGCCTCGCTGTCGGGGGCCAGCAGGCGCAGCGCGTCCTGCAGCATGTAGACGCCGGTGCGGCCATGCGGCGCATAGACCATCAGCCCGATGCCACCCCCCGGCGCCAGCGACCCCGCCAGCGCCGCCAGCCCCGCCGCCGGGTCCGGCAGGTGGTGCAGCACGCCGCAGCAATCGATGTAGTCGAATTCGCCGAGGCCGAGGGAAGGCAGGTCGAGCAGCGAGCCATTGACGAAGCGGATATTGGACAGGCCCCGCTGCTTCGCCCGCGCCTCCGCCACCGAGCGTGCGGCGGTGGAGCGGTCGAGCCACACCACCTCCCCCGGGCGCCCGGCCCAGGCCAGTTGCTGCGCCAGCATCATGGTGCCGTCGCCGCTGCCGCCCCCGGCCATCAGCGCCCGGAAGGGCCGGCTGGCCGGGCGGCGGGCGCCGAAGATCCAGTGATCCACCTCCCGCAAATGGCTCGGGCTGCCGATGATCAGGCGCTTCGCCTCATCGCGCGGGTCGCGCTCGGGATAGGGATAGGCCTCGTACTGCGCGGCGAGGCGGGCATCGGTGGCGTCCATGGCCACCGGATAGGCGAAGCCGCGCCGCCGCGCCAGCGGGTGAGGGGACCGGCTCACGCCAGCGTGGCGCGGCGGGGCTTTGCCGCGCCCGGGACCGGCCCCATCTTCGGCCCATGCCGCCGATCAGCACTCTCTCCCGCATCGTGCTCATCCTGCTGGTGGTCAGCGCCGTGGTGCGCACCATCCTGTTTGTCATGGAACGGTGACGCCCGCGCCCATTGGCCGGCGCCGCGGCCAGGGCTAGGCAGCCTCCATGGCCGAGATCCCCCGCCTCACCACCGACCGCCTCATCCTGCGCGCGCCGCTGGAAGAGGATTTCCCCGCCTATGCCGCGCTGATGGCCTCGCCCCGCGCCGCCTTCATGGGCGGGCCGCATGACGGGCGCGCCGCCTGGGGCATGTTCTGCCACGACATCGCCTGCTGGGCGCTGTTCGGCCATGGCGCGCTGATGATCGAGCGCCAGGCCGATGGCGTCTGCCTGGGCCAGGTCGGCATCAACCACGGCCCGCTCTTCCCCGAGAAGGAGCTGGGCTGGATGCTGTATGACGGCCATGAGGGCCAGGGCTACGCCACCGAGGCCGCCGCCGCGCTGCGCCGCTGGGCTTGGCAGGCGCGCGGGCTGCGCCGCCTGGTCAGCTATCTCGACCCGCGCAACCACGCCTCGATGCGGGTGGCCGAGCGCCTGGGCGCCTGGCGGGATGACGCGGCGCCGCGCCAGGATCCGGGCGACCTGGTCTATCGCCACCCCGATCCCGGCTGAGCCTCACAGCAGCACATAGCGCTGCGGCTGCAGCGGCGCGGGCAGGCCTTCCTCGCCCAGCGCCTCGCGCAGATCGATCTCCACCAGCCGCGCCATCGCATCCAGCGGCAGGTCGTTGGCGGCGCGGCCGAAGGGCTCCTCCAGCTCATCCGCCAGCTCGTCCAGGCCGAAGAAGGTATAGGCCAGGATCGCCACCACCGCCGGCGTCGCCAGCCCCAGCGTGCCGACGAAGCCGAAGGGCAGCAGCAGGCAGAACAGCCAGGCGGTGCGGTTCAGCAGCAGCCAATAGGCGAAGGGGGTCGGCGTGTTCTGGATGCGCTCGCAGCCCGTCTGCGCCTCGGTCAGCGCCGTCAGATGCCCGTCCAGCCTTGCATAGAGCACATCGCCGATCACCCCCGCCCGCCGCGCCGCCGCCAGCTCGGTGGCGCAGGCCCGCAACACCGCCTGCAGCGGGTTGCGCAGGCCGCCCAGCGCCGCCGCCTCCTCAGGCGGCAGGAAGGGGCGCAGCGCCGCCACCGCATCCTCCCCGCGCAGCTGCGCCGCCAGGCCGCGGGTGAAGCCGATCAGCCGGTGCAGCAGCCGCCGGCGCAGCGCCGCATCCTCGGGGAACAGCGCCACCGCCTCCCGCGCCAGGTCGCGCGTCGCGATCACCAGCCGGCCCCACAGCCCGCGCGCCTCCCACCAGCGCGCGTAGCAGGTGTTGGTGCGGAAGCCGAGGAAGATGGACAGCGCCAGCCCCATGAAGGTGAAGGGCCCGGCCGTCACCTGCGGGAACCAGTGCGGCCAGCGCAGATCGGCCAGCGTCAGCAGGGTCGCCAGCAGCGTCACCACCGCCAGCCGCCCGGCGATCCGGGGAATGATGGAACCACGCAGGACGAAGAGCAGGCCGAACGGGCCGGGGCGGGGACGCAGGATCATGACCCGGGCACTTTCGCCGCGCCGCGCGCGGTGGGAAACAGGCGAAAACCCATGGCTGCCTCCCGGGCGGGGCGGCCGCCCCACTGGATGCGCCGCTCATGCAGGTCCTGGTCCTCGAGAACTCCCCCCTCGCCCCCATCGGGCATTTCGGCGCCTGGCTGCGCGCCACGCGCGGCGCCAGCCTGCGCATCGAGCCCGGCCCGGCCCTGACGCCGGACCAGGCCGAGGGCCCCCTGCCCGAGGCCGACCTGCTGGTCTCGCTCGGCTCGCCCAAGGCGGCCTATGACGCGGATGACTGGATCGCCGCGCAGAAGCGCCTGCTCGCCCGCTGGATCGCGGCCGACCGGCCGGTGATCGGCATCTGCTTCGGCGCCCAGATGATCGCCAGCGCCATTGGCGGCAGCGTCTCCGCCCTGGGCGTCTTCCACGAAGGCTGGATGGAGACGGAGCACGCCCCCTCCGCCCTCTGGCGCGGCCCCTGGGTGCGCTGGCACGGCGACCATGTCGCGGTGCCGGAGGGGACGGAAGTGCTGGCGCGCTCGGAAGACACCATCCAGGCCTTCCGCCACCGCCGCGCGCTCGGCGTGCAATTCCACCCCGAGGCCGATGCCGGCTGCGTCGGCGCCTGGCTCGGCTTCACCCCCGCCGAACGCCTGGCCGCCAAGGGCCTGGCGCCCGAGGCCCTGCTGGACCAGACCCGCACCCGCGATGGATCCTACGCCGCGCAGCGTGAGGCGCTGTTCGGGGAGATGCTGGATCTGGTGGGGGTTTGAGGAAGCAGAAGCCAAGGCGAAGCTCGGGGGAAGAATGAATTCTTCCCCCGAACCCCCATCATCTTTTTCTGTCAGGCTGCCGCCGTCTCCTTCCAAAGTGGGCCGCACCAACCGCACAACCCGCGCCCCGGCTGAGTGCAGCGTCCCGCTTCCCCACCCGACGGCGGCAGCCCGAAAGAAAAGCTGCCGCCGTCTCCTTCCGAAGTGGGCCGCGCCAACCGCACAACCCGCGCCCCGGCTGAGTGCAGCGTCCCGCCTCTCCACCCGACGGCGGCAGCCCGAAAGAAAAGCTGCCGCCGTCTCCTTCCGAAGTGGGCCGCGCCAACCGCACAACCCGCGCCCCGGCTGAGTGGAGCGTCCCGCTTCCCCACCCGACGGCGGCAGCCCGAAAGAAAATTGACAGGGAGGGGTGCGGGGGGCATCTGCGGGCGGAATCTGGCGGAGAGTGGTGAGATGCGTCCTTCCGGCCGCGCGGCTGATGCGCTGCGCAGTGTGTCCCTGCAACCGGGCGTGGCCCGCCATGCCGAGGGGTCCTGCCTCATCCGCATGGGCGTGACGGAGGTGCTGTGCACCGCCAGCGTCGAGGGCCGGGTGCCGCCCTTCCTGCGCGGCAAGGGCGAGGGCTGGGTGACGGCGGAGTATGGCATGCTGCCGCGCGCCACCCACACCCGCGGCGACCGCGAGGCGGCGCGCGGCAAGCAGTCCGGCCGCACCCAGGAGATCCAGCGCCTGATCGGGCGCAGCCTGCGCGCCGTGGTCGACCGCAAGGCGATGGGCGAGGTGTCGATCGTGCTGGATTGCGATGTCATCACCGCCGATGGCGGCACGCGCTGCGCCGCCATCACCGGCGCCTGGGTCGCGCTGCACCAGGCGCTGGAGCATTGCGTGACCAAGAACCTGATCTCCGCCAACCCGCTGCGCGACCAGGTGGCCGCGATCTCCTGCGGGCTGTGGGAGGGCGAGCCGATCCTGGACCTGGAATATGTCGAGGACAGCGCGGCCCAGGCGGACGCCAATTTCGTGCTGACCGGCAAGGGCGGCATTGTCGAGGTGCAGGGCACGGCCGAGGGCGAGCCCTTCTCCGACGCGCAGCTGCTGGGGCTGATGGCGCTGGCCCGCAAGGGCACGGCGGAGCTGTTCGCCGCGCAGCGCCGCGCCATCGGGGCCGCCTGATGCCGCGCCGGCTCGAGGAGCGCCGCATCGTCCTGGCCAGCCACAATGCCGGCAAGGTGCGGGAGAATGCCGCCCTGCTGGCCGAGTATGGCATCGAGGTGGTGAGCGCCAAGGAGCTCGGCCTGCCCGAGCCGGCGGAGACCGAGACCACCTTCCTGGGCAACGCCACGATCAAGGCGCTGGCCGCGGCGCGCGCCGCCAACATGGTGGCGATGGCCGATGACAGCGGCTTCTCGATCGCCGCGCTGAACGGCGATCCGGGGGTCTACACCGCCGACTGGGCGGAGCAGCCGGGCGGTGGGCGCGACTACGCCAAGGCCATGGCGAAGGCCGAGGCGCTGGCGCGGCCGCAGGCCGACCGCACCGCCTGGTTCACCTGCGCCCTGGTCCTGGCCTGGCCGGACGGGCATACGGAGGGCTTCGAGGGCCGCACGATGGGCGAATGGGTCTGGCCGCCGCGCGGCGCGGCCGGCTTCGGCTACGACCCGATGTTCCAGCCCAAGGGCCATGCCGAGACCTTCGCGGAGATGGACCCGGCGGTGAAGCACCGCATCAGCCACCGGGCGGAGGCGTTCCGCCTGCTGGCCGAAGGGTGTTTGAAAAAGTAAAAATCTTCTTTTTCTGAAGAAAAAGAAGCAAAAAGACTTTGTCAGTTGGCGTCCCGCTTCTGGCCATAGGCGGGACGCCAAACTGACAAAAGTTTTTTGGTTCTTTTTTACAAAAAAGAACTCTCTGGCAGATCCTGCTGCCCACCCTGCCTGCAGCAGCGGAATCCGCCGCGCAGCCCGGGCGAAGCCCCTCGCCATCCTCTGCCAACCGGCCTAGCCTTCCAGCCCATCCGCCCCGGCAGTGCAGGTTGGCCATGAACCAGATCCATGTCTCGCGCCCGAACGACCTCGATGCGTTCTGGATGCCCTATTCCGACAACCGCTACTTCAAGTCGCATCCGCGCCTGCTGGCGCGGGCCGAGGGCATGTCCTACTTCACCGCCGACGGGCAGGAGGTGATCGACGGCACCGCCGGCCTGTGGTGCTGCAATGCCGGCCATGGCCGCCGCGAGATCACCGAGGCGATCCAGAAGCAGGCGGCGATCATGGATTTCGCGCCGACCTTCCAGCTCGGCCACCCGATCGCCTTCGAGGCCGCCTCCCGCGTCGCCGAGATGACGCCGGCCGGGCTGGACCGCATCTTCTTCACCAATTCCGGCAGCGAGAGCGCCGACACCGCGCTGAAGATCGCGCTGGCCTACCAGAAGGCGCGCGGCCAGAGCCAGCGCGTGCGGCTGGTCGGGCGTGAGCGCGGCTATCACGGCGTGGGCTTCGGCGGCATGTCGGTGGGCGGCATCGGCGGCAACCGCAAGCAGTTCGGCGCCATGCTGCCCTATGTCGACCACCTGCCGCACACCCACCTGCCGGAGCAGAACGCCTTCGCGAAGGGCCTGCCGCAGCATGGCGCGCATCTGGCCGAAGCGCTGGAGAATCTGGTCGCCCTGCATGGCGACACCATCGCCGCCGTGATGGTCGAGCCGATGGCCGGCTCCACCGGCGTGCTGGTGCCGCCTGTCGGCTACCTGCAGCGGCTGCGCGAGCTGTGCGACAAGCACGGCATCCTGCTGATCTTCGACGAGGTCATCACCGGCTTCGGCCGCCTCGGCACCAATTTCGGCGCCGAGCGGCTGGGCGTGACGCCCGACATCATGACCATGGCCAAGGGGCTGACCAACGCCGCCGTGCCGATGGGCGCGGTGGCCGTGAACAACGCCCTCTACGACACGGTGGTGAATGGCGCGCCGGACGGGATCGAGCTGTTCCACGGCTACACCTATTCCGGCCACCCGCTGGCCGCCGCCGCCGCCATCGCCACCCTGGCGCTGCACAAATCGGAGGACCTGCCCGGCCGCGCCGCCGCCATGGAGCCCTATTTCGAGGAGGCGGCGCATTCGCTGCGCGGCCTGCCGAATGTCATCGACATCCGCTCCATCGGCCTGGTCACCGGCATCGAGCTATCCTCGCGCCCCGGCAAGCCGACGGCGCGCGCGGTCGAGGTGTTCCGCCAGTGCTTCGACGAGGGCGTGCTGATCCGCACCACCGGCGACATCATCGCCCTCTCCCCGCCGCTGATCGCCGAGAAGAGCCATATCGACCGGATCTTCGGCACGCTGTCGGACGCGATCCGGAAGGCGGCCTGAGCGACCGGGCCCGGGGGGCGCCCCCCGGGCCCTTCCCGCCTCAGCGGGAGAGGAGCAGGCGCAGCCCGAGGGCGGCCATCACCGCGCCGGCCGCGCGGTCCAGCCAGCCTTTGCTGCGCAGATAGGCGGCGCGCGGCGTGGCGGCGGAAAACGCCACGGCCACCAGCGCGTACCACCCGGCCTCCACCAGAAAGACCAGCGGCGGCAGCACGATGGGCAGCCAGCCCGGCATGCCCTGCGGCAGCAGGGCCGCGAAGATGCTGCCATAGAACAGCGCCGTCTTCGGGTTGCTGAGCTGGGTGCCCAGCGCCAGCAGGAAGGCACGGCCGAGCCCGCCCCGCGCCGCGGCGCTGGCCCCCATCCCGGCCTGGGCATGCGCCTCCATCGCCAGCGGCGCGTCGGCGCCGCGCCAGATGCGCCAGCCCAGCCACATCAGATACAGCCCGCCGGCCACGCGGATCAGCAGGGCCAGCGCCTCCACCTGCAGCAGCAGCGCGACGAGGCCGAGCAGCGCCAGGGTGGCAAACAGCGCGCCCCCCAGCCCCATGCCGAGCGCCGCCGCCAGCCCGCGGGCGCGGGATTGGGTGACGGCGATGCGGCTCACCAGGACGAAGCTTGGCCCGGGGCTGATCGCCCCGAGCAGGAGGGTGCCCAGCATGGCCAGCAGGGCGAGGGTCGCGGACATGGCAGTCTCTCCGGGGTCGGGCCGCATCGCCACGGGCGATGGGCGGAAGGCGGGGCGCCGCGCCGTCCGGCCATGCTTCTCCGGGTCGCCAGCCGCGCGGTGGCGCAGGCTAGGCCAGCGGCGCGCCCTGCGCTCAGCACAGGCTTGCGATGCTCCGGGCGGCGACCCCCGTGACCTTGCCGGGGAAGCGTATCATATAACACCCTGAAGGCCGCCCCCCGGCAGGAGAGACTTGCATGAGCGACAACGCCACCGTCCCCGTCACCGTGCTGACCGGCTATCTCGGCGCCGGCAAGACCACGCTGCTGAACCGCATCCTCACCGAGAACCACGGCAAGAAATTCGCCGTTGTGATCAACGAGTTCGGGGAGCTCGGCGTGGACAACGACCTCGTCATCGATGCCGATGAGGAGGTGTTCGAGATGAACAATGGCTGCATCTGCTGCACCGTGCGCGGCGATCTGGTGCGCATCCTGGGCGGGCTGATGAAGCGCCGCGGCAAATTCGACGGCATCATCGTCGAGACCACCGGCCTGGCCAACCCCGCCCCCGTCGCCCAGACCTTCTTCATGGATGAGGACGTCAAGCGCGCCACGCGCCTCGACGCCATCGTCACCGTGGTCGATGCCAAGAACCTGCTGGCCCGGCTCGAGGACAGCTCCGAGGCCGAGGAGCAGATCGCCTTCGCCGACCTGATCGTGCTGAACAAGATGGACCTGGTGAGCGAGGAGGAGGCCGCCGAGGTCGAGCGCCGCATCCGCGCCATCAACCCCTATGCCGAGCTGCAGCGCGCCACCAAGTCGGACGTGCCGGTGGAGAGCGTGATCGGCCGCGAGGCCTTCAGCCTGGAGCGCATCCTGGAGCGCGAGCCGGACTTCCTGACCTCCGACGAGCATGAGCACAATGAGGACGTGATGAGCATGTCCTTCGAGGTGTCCAAGCCGATCGACCCGGAGAAGTTCAACGCCTGGATCGGCCAGCTGCTGCAGAGCAAGGGGCAGGACCTGCTGCGCACCAAGGGCATCCTGGCCTATCAGGGGGAGGAGAACCGCTTCGCCTTCCAGGCCGTGCACATGATCGCCGATGGCGATTTCATCGGCCCCTGGAAGGAGGGCGAGCCGCGCAAGTCGAAGCTCGTCTTCATCGGCCGCAACCTGAACCGCCCGCAGCTGCGCCGCGGCTTCGAGGGCTGCGTGGCCGAATGAGCGAGACGATGGGCGGCGTGTCCGACGCCGATTTCCTGCTGCAGACCCGCGGCGCCTCGCAGGAGCTGGGCGCCTGGGTGGTGTCGGTGGCCTTCGCCGCCGACGCGCCCGGCCCGGCCTTCGCCCTCGGCGACGGCACGCTGCGCCTCTCCCGCCCCGAGGCGGGCGCCGAATGGGCCAGCGTCGCCGCGCATGACGGCGCCTGCCTGGACATGGTGGCCGATGTGGCGGGCGGGTTCCTGACCGGTGGCGACGATGGCAAGCTGAACCACGTCACCGCCGGCGGCGAGATCCGCGAGATCGCCGATTTCGGCATGATGAAATGGGTGGAGCATCTGGCCACCCATCCGTCCGGGTTGCGCGCCGCCTCGGTGGGCAAGGTGGTGCACATCCTGGACAAGGCGGGGGCGAAGCTGAAGGCGCTGACCCACCCCTCCAGCGTCGGCGGCGTCGCCTTCGACGCCAAGGGCAAGCGCATCGCCGCCGGGCACTACAACGGCGCCAGCCTGTGGTTCGTCAACAGCAAGGACGACAAGCCGCGCGTGCTGCCCTGGAAGGGCAGCCACCAGCTGGTGGCCTTCAGCCCGGACGGCACGCATGTGGTGACCTCGATGCAGGAGAACGCCCTGCATGGCTGGCGGCTGACCGACCAGCAGGACATGCGCATGTCCGGCTACCCCACCAAGATCAAGAGCTTCTCCTTCAGTGGCGGCAAGGGGCGGTGGCTGGCGACGGCGGGCGCCGATTGCGTGGTGCTGTGGCCCTTCTTCGCCGGCGGGCCGATGGGCAAGCCGCCGCTGGAACTGGCCGGGGGCGATGGCGTGCTCTGCACCCAGGTCGCCTGCCATCCGCAGCATGAGGTGGTGGCAGCCGGCTTCCAGGACGGCCTGGTGCTGATGGCCGAGATCGGCAGCGGCAAGATCGTGCCGATCGCGGCGCCGGGCCGCGGCGCCGTCTCGGCGCTGGCCTGGAACGCCTCGGGCACGCAGCTGGCCTTCGGGACGGAGACCGGCTTCGCGGGCGTCGTCGATCTTTCCAAGAGATAAGAATCTTCTTTTTCTGAAGAAAAAGAAGCAAAAAGACTTCCTCAGTTGGTGTCCCGCCTCAGGCCAGAAGCGGGACGCCAAACTGAAAAAGTTTTTTGGTTCTTTTTTCCAAAAAAGAACCCTTACTTAAGAATCCAGCCTGATCCCCAGCTCCCGGATCAGCGGCCGCCATTCGGCATTCTCCCGCGCCACGAATTCGTTGAACTCCGTGGGCGACCAGGGCGCGCTCTCGATCCCCAGCCCCCGCATCCGCTCCTGCATGGCGTCCGACGCCACGGCGGCGCGGAGTTCCGCGTTCAGGCGTTCGATCACCGCCGCCGGCGTGCCGGTGGGGGCCGACATGGCCTGCCAGCCGAAGGCGATGGCGCGGTCGATGCCCAGCTCCCCGGTAGTCGGCACCTCCGGCGCCTGGGCGGAGCGGGCTTCCGACATCACCAGCAGCCCGCGCGCCTTGTTGTCGCGCAGGAAGGGGATGCCGGTGGCGCAGTCGATCAGCACGCTGTCCACCGTGCCGGAGAGCAGATCCTGCATGGCGGCGGGGCCGCCGCGATAGGGGACATGGGTCGCCTCGAAGCCGACGCGGCGCTTCAGCATCTCCATCGCCAGATGGTGGGGGGAGGCGACGGCGGGCGAGCCATAGGTCGGCGCGCGCGTGCGGGAGGCGGCGACGTAATCCTCGAAGCTGCGGATGGCGCTGTCCGGCCGCACCACCAGGAAGAGCGGGAAGCGGCCGATGAAGCCGACCCCGGTCAGGTCGCGATCCGGGTCATAGGGCAGCCGGCCATAGAGGGCAGGGTTGTAGACCAGATTGCCATTGTCGGTGTGCAGCAGGGTGTAGCCATCGGGGGTGGCGCGGGCCACCGTCTCGCTGGCCAGCACGGCGCCGCCGCCGACCCGGTTCTCCACCACCATGTTCTGACCCAGGCGCGGGGTGATGTAGGCGGCGACCAGCCGGGCATAGGTGTCGCTCGGCCCGCCGGGCGGGTAGCCCACCACCCAGCGCAGCGGCCGGTCCGGCCAGGCGGATTGCGCGCGGGCGGCGCCCAGGCTGGCGCCCAGGCTGGCGGTGGATCCCAGCAGACCCAGCGAAAGCGCGCGTCGACCCAGCAGCATGTCCGGCCTCTTCATTCCTCGGGCAGCGACCGGCGCGGGGAGGGGGCCGGTGTGCGCCGCATCATGCGGCGTCCGGCCTCAGCGCGCCAGCAGCCAGACCCAGATCGGCAGGGTCAGCATGGCGGCGAC
The DNA here is from genome assembly GCF_030818485.1 of Pseudoroseomonas cervicalis. Taxonomy (NCBI): domain Bacteria; kingdom Pseudomonadati; phylum Pseudomonadota; class Alphaproteobacteria; order Acetobacterales; family Roseomonadaceae; genus Roseomonas; species Teichococcus cervicalis. Next base: position 2,903,812 of record NZ_JAUTAJ010000004.1, read on the forward strand.
ATGCTGGGTGGTGATCATGGCCGCCATCAGCGGCGCGTCGCCGCCCATGGCGCGGGCCTGGACATAGGCGGTGGAGGCGGTGGGCTGCGCCATGAACAGGATGGCGATGGAGGCCGCCAGCGGATCCAGCCCCAGCAGCCGCGCCAGCAGCACGGCGATGGCCGGCATGACGAACAGCTTCAGCCCGCCGGTCAGCGCCTGGGTCAGCGGCTGGGCGCGCATGGCGCCCGGCGTCAGCGCCGCGCCGACGCAGAGCAGCCCGACCGCCAGCGACCCTTGCGCCAGCCCGCGCAGCAGCCCGCCCAGCCCCGGCGGCGGGCCGCCCAGCAGCGCCAGCAGCAGCCCGGCGGCGCAGGCCAGGATCAGCGGGTTGGTGGCGATCTGCCGCAGCACCCGCAGCGGGTCGGGCCTGGTCTGGCCGCCCATGGCGAAGGCGATGGTGATGATCACCTGCACGCAGGGCACGATCAGCCCGGTGGCGATGCCGCCAAAGGCGATGCCGGGCGCGCCATGCACCGCGCCGGCGACGGCGAAGGCCAGCAGGTTGTTGTAGCGGATGCCGCCCTGCAGGATGGAGGTGGTGGTGGCATGCCCATGCCGCAGCGCGCGGGCGAGCGCGAAGGACAGCGCCGTGCCGATCAGCAGCGTGCCCCAGATGGTGGCAGCCAGGCTGCCCAGCGGCAGCCTGGCCAGATCCACCGCCCCGATCGAGGAGACCAGCAGCGCCGGCAGCAGGATGGTAAAGACCAGCTTCTCCATCCCCGCCCAGATGGCGACATCCGGCAGCAGCTTGCGGCGCAGCACGGCGCCGAGGGCGATCATGCCGAAGGTCGCCACGAAGGCGTCGAGCCACGGCCCCATAAGCTGCCCCCCGGCCGGTACCGGCCGTTACTTCGCGCCGACCAGCGCCTTCAGATCGGCCTGCGGGCGGGCGCCGAAATGGCCGATGCACTCGGCCGCGGCGATGGAACCCCAGCGGCCGCATTCGGCCAGGGCATGGCCCTTGGTCAGCGCCGCCAGGAAGCCGGCGGCATAGGCATCGCCGGCGCCGGTGGTGTCGACGACCTTGGTCGGCTCGGCGGCGATCTCGATGGTCTGGTCGCCGGCCACGATGACGCTGCCCTTCTCCGAGCGCGTCAGGGCGGCCAGCCCAACCTCCTGCCGCACCGCCTGCATCGCCGCCTCGAAGCTGTCGGCCTCGTAGAGGCTGATGATCTCGTCCTCATTGGCGAAGAGGATGTCGACCTGGCGGGCGACCAGGGCGCGGAAGGCGTCGCGGTGGCGGCCGACGCAGAACGGGTCGGAGAGCGAGAGCGAGACCTGGCGCCCCGCCTGGTGCGCCACGGCGGCGGCGCGGCGGAAGGCGGCCTGCGCCGCCGGCGGGTCGAACAGGTAGCCTTCCATGTAGGTGACCGCGGCGGAGGCGATCATCGCCTCGTCCAGGTCGTCCTCGCTGAAGGTCACGCAGGCGCCGAGATAGGTGTTCATGGTGCGCTGCCCATCCGGCGTCACCAGGATCAGGGAGCGCGCGGTCGGCGCGCCGCCGGTGAGCGGGGCGGTGGGGAAGGTGACGCCGGCGGCGCGGATGTCGTGGGCGAAGGCCTGGCCCAGCGTGTCCTCGGCCACCTTGCCGAGATAGGCGACACGGGCGCCGAGCGTCGCCGCGACGGCGCAGGTGTTGCCGGCGGAGCCGCCGCTGCTCTCGATGCCGGGGCCCATGGCGGCGTAGATCGCCTCGGCCCGGTCGGTGTCGATCAGCGCCATGCTGCCCTTCACCATGCCCTGGGCGGCCAGGAAGGCATCCTCGGCGCGCGCCTGCACGTCGAGAATGGCATTGCCGATGCCCAGGATGTCGAAGGTGGTGGCCGTCATCGCGCGCTGCCCCTGCTGTGGATGCGGCGCCGCGGCCGCCTTGCGCGCCGCCCCCGCCGGGCGGCGATAGCAGCCGCGCGGCCGGCTTCATAGATGCGGGGTGGCGCTCACATTCGGCGGCGCGGTGGTTGCGGCGGCGCGACGAAGCCGGGCGCGCGGCGTGGCCGGGCAAGGCTTTCGATCGAATCGCGCGCCGGGCGAAAAGCGCAGGAAAATGAAGCATTCCCTGCCACCCCCCGTTGTCCCTGGGGGGCTCTGCGTGATAGCCCGGCACAGATGCGCGCCGACCCGTTCGGAAAACAGCGCCAGGCTTCACAACACTTCCGTGCAGAGGGGGCAACCATGTCCATCTTCCGCCGCCGCGAAGAGCCCACACCGCCCGCGTCCGCGCCGGGAGGGACACAGGATTCCGCCGCGCCCACCACCGTTCCGGTGGCGCGCGATCCGGATCTCGCCGTTCCCCCCTTCCGCCCCGCGCCCAGCAAGGAGGCCGCCGCCATGTCCCTGCCGCCGAAGCCCAGCCAGCCGCCCGCCGGTGTCGGCGTGCCGCCGCGGCCGCCGGTGAACGCCGCCGGTGGCCCCGCCGCCCGCCCCGTCGCCCCCGCCCCGGTGCAGGAGCGCCGGACCATGGTGGTCGGCAAGGGCATCAGCCTGCAGGGCACGGTGACCGATGCCGAGCGCCTCGTGGTCGAGGGCACGGTCGAGAGCCAGATGATGCACGCGGCCGAGCTGAACATCAGCCATAGCGGCGTGTTCAAGGGCGAGGTCGAGGTGGACGATGCCGAGATCGCCGGCACCTTCGACGGCACGCTGACCGCCCGGAACAACCTGGTGATCCGCGCCACCGGCAAGGTGCTGGGCGTGGCCCGCTGCCGCCGCCTGCAGGTGGAGGAGGGCGGCCAGCTCTCCGGCCGCATGGAGATGCTGAGCGACAATGGCGCGCCGCGCCCCTCCTACACCGCCGCCGCGGCGCCGGTGCCGGCCGACGAGGCCTGACGCGTCCGGCGCGGGGAGCCCCGGCTTTCCGCGCCGCCGCCCGACCATGCGCATCCTTCTTCCCGGATTGCTCCTGCTGCTCGGCGCCTGCGCCGCGCAGCCGCAGGAGATCGACCGCCAGGCCGTGCTGCAGGAAGTGCTGGATAGCTACCGCGCCAACCTGGCCGGCATGCAGCCCACCAGCGCCCCGGTGATGCCGCGCCTGTCCGGCGCGCCGCAAAGCGCCTCCCAGCTGCTCGGCCAGTCCCCCACCACGCTGCAGCGCTGGCTGGGCGAGCCCCGCCTGCGCCGCACCGAGGGCAATGCCCAGATCTGGCTCTATCAGGGCCCCTATTGCCACCTCGACGTGGTGATGGACCGCGAGGACGTGCCGAACAGCCCCTTGCGCGTCAGCTACGCCGCCGCCCGCGCGGCGGGGACGGAGCGGCGGACGGAGGCGGCGTGCCTCGCCGAGCTGGCGCGGGGGAATAATTCTTAAGTTAAGGGTTCTTTTTTGGAAAAAAGAACCAAAAAACTTTTTTCAGTTTGGCGTCCCACCTATGGCCATCAGCGGGACGCCAACTGAAAGAAAACTTCTTTTTCTTCAGAAAAAGAAGATAAGTAAAATACTTAAGCCGTCACGCGCGCATTCTGCACCGCCTCGGCCAGCTCCCGCACCTGGTCGAGCACCTTGCGCACGGTATCGGGTCGCGCCCGGCCCTGCTCGTCCAGCGACTTGGCCAGCGTGTCGATCAGCGCCGAGGCCACCACGGCGCCATCGGCGATCTGCACCGCCTCCGCCGCCTGCTGCGGCGTGCGCACGCCGAAGCCGATGGCGATCGGCAGGTCGGTGAATTTCCGCACCTTCGGGATCGCCTCGGCCAGCGCATCGCGCGAGGCGCTGCGCGTGCCTGTGATGCCGGTGATGGCGACGTAGTAGATGAAGCCGCTGGTGCCGGCGAGCACCTTGGGCAGCCGCACCTCATCCGTCGTCGGCGCGATCAGCCGGATCAGGTCGAGGCCGTTGGCGGCGGCGGGGCCGGTGACCTCGTCGGCCTCCTCGGGCGGCAGGTCGACGATGATCAGGCCGTCGACGCCGGAAGCCCCGGCATCGACGCAGAAACGCTCCACCCCGTAGGAGAGGATGGGGTTGTAGTAGCCCATCAGCACCACCGGGGTCTCGTCATCCTCGCGGCGGAAATCGCGCACCATGGCCAGCGCGCCGCACAGCGTGCCGCCGGCCTTCAGCGCGCGCTGCCCGGCCATCTGCACGGTCGGGCCATCCGCCATCGGGTCGGTGAAGGGCACGCCGAGCTCGATGAGGTCCGCCCCCGCCCCCGGCAGGCCGCGCAGCAGGGCCATGGAGGTGGCGGGGTCGGGATCATAGGCCTCGAGGAAGGGCATCAGCGCGCCGCGGCCCTCGGCCTTGAGCTGCGCGAAGCGCGTGGCGATGCGGCTCACAGCGTTTCTCCCAGATGCTTGGCCACGGTGAAGATGTCCTTGTCGCCCCGGCCGGACAGGTTCAGGACGATGATGCTGTCCTTGTCCATCGTCGGCGCCAGCTTCATGACATGCGCCAGGCCGTGGGCGGATTCGAGGGCGGGGATGATGCCCTCCAGCCGCGAGCAGAGCTGGAAGGCCTCCAGCGCCTCCTGGTCGGTGACGCTGACATAGTTCACCCGGCCGATCTCGTGCAGCCAGGAATGCTCCGGCCCGATGCCCGGATAGTCGAGCCCGGCCGAGATCGAATGCGCCTCGGTGATCTGGCCGTGATTGTCCTGCAGCAGATAGGTGCGGTTGCCATGCAGCACGCCCGGGCGGCCACCGCCGATGGCCGCCGCGTGCTCGCCGCTTTCCAGGCCGCGCCCGGCCGCCTCGACGCCATAGATCGCCACGCCCTCATCGTCGAGGAAGGGGTGGAACAGCCCCATGGCCGAGGAGCCGCCGCCGACGGCGCAGACCAGCGCATCCGGCAGGCGGCCTTCGGCGGCCAGGATCTGCTCGCGCGTCTCCTCGCCGATCACGCACTGGAAGTCGCGCACCATCTGCGGGAAGGGCGCCGGGCCGGCGACGGTGCCGATGCAGTAATAGGTGTCCGAGACATTGGCGACCCAGTCGCGCAGCCCCTCATTCATCGCGTCCTTCAGCGTGCCGGCGCCGGAGGTGACGGGGACGACCTCCGCCCCCAGCAGCTTCATGCGGAACACGTTGGGCTGCTGCCGCTCGACATCGGTCGCGCCCATGTAGACGACGCATTTCAGCCCGAACAGCGCGCAGGCCGTGGCGGTGGCGACGCCATGCTGGCCCGCCCCGGTCTCGGCGATGATGCGCGGCTTGCCCATGCGCTTGGCCAGCATGATCTGGCCCAGCACGGCGTTGATCTTGTGCGCGCCGGTGTGGTTCAGCTCCTCGCGCTTGAAGTAGACCTTCGCGCCGCCGAGATGCTCGGTCAGCCGCTCGCACAGCCAGAGCGGGCTGGGCCGGCCGACATAGTCTTTGAGCAAGCGTCGCCACTCCGCCATGAAGGCCGGGTCGTTGCGGGCCTCATTGTAGGCCTGCTCGACCTCCTGGATGACGGGCATCAGCGTTTCGGCGACGAAGCGGCCACCGAACTGACCGAAGCGACCGCGCCCATCCGGGCCCTGGCGCAGAGAATTTGGCAGAGGCTTGTTCACTCATCCCTCCAGGCTGCGCGTCGTGGTGCGCGCAGCGCATATGGGCGCGACCCCGGGCCTGACAGCCCGCCGGTGCCGCGCGCAGGGACTCTTTTAGCCGAAAGAAAAAAGAAGGGGGCCTGGGGGAATTCATTCCCCCAGACTTTTTTACCCCCTTGTTTCGGCCGCCGCCGCCTCGGCCGCATGGGCATGGGCGACGAAGGTGGCGATCAGCACCGGGTCCTTCACCCCGCGCGTGCGCTCCAGGCCGGAGGAGGCATCCACCGCCATGGCCCCGGTGGCGCGGATGGCGGCGGCGACGTTCACCGGCGTCAGCCCGCCCGCCAGCATCCAGGGCTTCGGGATGGCGCGCCCGGCCAGCAGCGACCAGTCGAAGCTGACGGCGTTGCCACCCGGCAGGCTGGCGCCCCTGGGCGGCTTGGCGTCCAGCAGGAAGCGGTCGACCACGGGCGCATAGGCGTCGAGCAGGGCGAAATCGGCCTCGGAGGCGATGCCGAGCGCCTTCATCACCGGCAGGCCGAAGCGGGCGCGGATGGCGGCGCAGCGCTCCGGCGTCTCCTCCCCGTGCAGCTGCAGCAGGCCGAGCGGCACTTCCTCCAGCACCGCCGCGATCTCCTCGTCGCTGGCATCGACGAAGAGGCCGACGCAGAGCGGCCGGCGCCCGGTGCCGCCGCGGGCGGCCAGCGCGCCCGCCTGCTCCGGGCTGACGAAGCGTGGCGAGGGCGGGTAGAAGACGAAGCCCACCATGTCGGCGCCGGCGCGGCTGGCGGCGTCATAGGCTTCCGCATCGTTGATGCCGCAGACCTTCACCTGGACCCGGTCGGCCATGGTCAGCGCCCCGCGGTGACGCCGTGCAGGCCGGCGGCGATGGCGGCGGCGGCGGCGCCGGGGTCGGAGGCCCCGGTGATGGGCCGGCCGATCACCAGCCAGTCGGCGCCGGCGGCGATGGTCTCTTCCGGCGTCGCGATGCGGGCCTGGTCGCCCACCGCGCTGCCGGCGGGGCGGATGCCCGGCACCACCAGCAGCGGCGCGTCACCGAAGGCGTCGCGCAGGCGGGAGACCTCCTGCGGGCTGCACACCAGCCCATCCGCCCCCGCCTCCAGCGCCAGCCGGGCCAGGCGCAGCACCTGCTGGGCCGGGCCGCCGGAGACGCCGGTCTCGGCCAGGCCGGCCGCGGTGAAGCTGGTCAGCACGGTGACGGCCAGGATGGCCGGCCGGTCCTCACCCAGCGCATCCTCGGCGGCGCGGCGGGCGGCCTCGACCATGGCGGAGCCGCCGCCACCATGCAGCGTCAGCATCGCCGGCTTCGCCGCGCAGACCGAGCGCACGGCGCCGGCGACCGTGTTGGGGATGTCGTGGAATTTCAGGTCGAGGAAGACCGGCCGGTGCCGCGCCACGCGGCTGACGGCGGAAAGGCCCTCGGCGCAGAACAGCTCCAGCCCGACCTTGACCAGCCCGACATGCGGCGCGACGGCGCCGGCCCAGGCCTCGGCCTGGGTGAGGCTCGGCGTGTCGAGGGCGGCGATGACCCCCGGCCGGTTGGGCTTCTGGCGCATCAGGAGGCCCGGGCCAGGGCCGTGCCGCCGGAGGGCGGGGCGAGCGGCGGCACCATGGAGGGCGACTTCGCCTCCTCCCTGGCGCGCAGCTCGGCCAGCTCGGCCTCCAGCAGTTGCGCGGCGCGCTGCATCTTGCGGGCGCGGCGGCGGTAATGCAGCGCCCCGCCCCAGGCGACCAGCGCGCCCAGGATGAAAGCGATGGCCGCGGCGCCGAGCACCGCGCCGGCCAGCGGCACCTCCCAGGCGAGGTCGAAGGGCCAGAGCAGCAGCGCCACGGGCGCGGTGTTGCTGATGGCGAAGAGCACCAGCAGCAGAAGCAGGATGGCGGTGAGGACCAGGCCGATCAGGCGCATCATGCCACGGCCGTCCCGCGCGGGGCGCGCTTCGGATCCTGCAGCGGGCCGCCATTGACGCGCTCGCGCAGCTCCTTGCCCGGCTTGAAATAGGGCACGGCCTTGCCGGCGACCTCGACCGCCTCGCCGGTGCGCGGATTGCGCCCGGTGCGGGCGTCGCGCTGCTTGGCCGAGAAGGCGCCGAAGCCGCGCAGCTCCACCCGGTCGCCACGGGCCAGCGCCGCGGTGATCTCGTTGAAGATGGTGCCGACGATCAGCTCGACATCCGGTTGCCGCAGATGCGGGTTGGCCGCGGCCAATTGGGCGATCAGCTCGGACTTGGTCATGCCGCGACGCTCTCCTGCCGGATGCGGGGGATGGGGGAACAGGCCTGCCCGGTCATGGCCGAAGCTGCCAAACGGCCCGCGCGCCGTCAATCGCAAGCCATTCTGAAACCACGCTTTTCATCAGCGCGCGCAGCGAGACGCCAAGCGCCCGCTCGGCCGCGCTGCGCGGGTCGAGGTCGCGCACCGGCGTGCTGGCGGGGATGTCCTGCTCGGCCGCCAGCCAGGCGCGCGCCTCGGGCTCGCCGCCGATGGCGTCGATCAGCCGCAGCTCCAGCGCTTGGCGACCGGTATAGACGCGGCCATCGGCGAGCTCGGCCACGCGCTCGCGCGGCATCTGGCGGCCCTCGGCCACGATGGTGACGAATTGCTCGTGCAGGTCGCGCAGCACCGCCTCCAGCGCGGCGCGGCCCTCAGGAGAGAGCGGGCGGAAGGGGTTGGGCTCGCCCTTCAGCGCGCCGGAGGTCAGCATCTCGGCGCGGATGCCGAGCGTGTCCATCAGCCGGCTGGCCTCGAAGCTCTGCAGGATGACGCCGATCGAGCCGGTGAGGGTGGATTCGCGGGCGAAGACGCGCTGCGCCGGCATGGCGATCATATAGGCCGCCGAGGCGCCCATGCCGCGCATCACCGCGACCACCGGCTTGCCGCTGTCGCGGAAGCGGCGCAGCGCTGCGTGCAGCCCCTCGCCGCCGGCCACCGTGCCGCCGGGGCTGTCGATGGAGAGCAGGATGCCGCGCACGGCGGGGTCGCGCGCCGCGTCCAGCACCGCCTCGGTCAGCTTGCGGTCGTCGGAGATGGTGCCCTCGACCGTCAGCCGGGCGAGGTGGCCGCCGGTGACGGGCAGGCCGCGCCCGGCCAGCAGGGCGCCGGCGCCCAGCACCGCGACCACCGTCAGCACCCGCCAGAACAGCAGGCGCCGCTTCAGGCGGCGGCGATCGACCAGCAGGTCCTGTTCCAGCGGCGTGCTCATCGCCGGCATCAATGGGGGGGCGGCCATGGAGGGTCAAGGGGAAGCCACGCGCGGAACGCCGCGGGCGCGAAGGCGTGCGCCGCAACGGCCGGGCCCCGGGCACGAAAAAGGGGGAGAGCTTGCGCCCTCCCCCCGTTTCTCATCCGGCCTGCCCCGCCCCCGGCTGGCGGAACGCTGCGATGCAGCGCCCCGCTTCCCCGCCAGACGGCGGCAGCCCGAAAGACATCAATCCTCGGTGGCCATCTGGTTGCGGCGGCGGATGGCCGCGCCCAGGATGTCGCCCAGGGAGGCGCCGGAATCGGCGGTGCCGTATTCCTTCATCGCCTCGCGCTCCTCCTCGACTTCCTTGCCCTTGATGGTCAGGGCCAGGCGGCGGGCGGCGCGGTCGACGGCGGTCACCTTCGCATCGACCTTCTCGCCCACGGCGAACTTGTCGGGGCGCTGGTCGGCGCGGTCACGGGCCAGCTCGGCGCGGCGGATGAAGCCCGTCAGGACCTCGTCGACCTTCACCTCGATGCCGTTCTGCTCGACCTTGGTGACGACGCAGGTCACGACATCGCCCTTGCGGACGCGGTCGAGGACCTCGGCGGCCGGGTCGGCCTGGAGCTGCTTGATGCCGAGGGAGATGCGCTCCTTCTCGACGTCAACATCCAGCACCTTGGCCTTGACGATATCGCCCTTCTTGTAGGCGGCCATCGCCTGCTCGCCCGGGATCTCCCAGGAGAGGTCGGACATGTGCACCATGCCGTCGATCTCGGGAGCCAGACCCACGAACAGACCGAACTCGGTGATGTTGCGGATCTCGCCCTCGACGATCGAGCCCGGGCCATGCGCCTCGAGGAACAGCTCCCAGGGATTGCCCTGGGCCTGCTTCAGGCCGAGGCTGATGCGGCGCTTCGGCTCGTCCACGTCCAGGATCATCACGTCGACTTCCTGCGAAGTGGCGACGATCTTGCCCGGATGGACGTTCTTCTTGGTCCAGCTCATCTCGGAGACGTGGACCAGACCCTCGACGCCCGGCTCCAGCTCCACGAAGGCGCCGTAGTCGGTGATGTTGGTCACGCGGCCCGAGAACTTGGCGCCCACCGGGTACTTGATGGACACGCCCTCCCACGGGTCGGACATCAGCTGCTTCATGCCGAGCGAGATGCGCTGCGTCTCGGAGTTGAAGCGGATGACCTGCACGCGGACCTGCTGACCGATGGTCAGGGCCTCGGAGGGGTGGTTGATGCGGCGCCAGGCGATGTCGGTGACATGCAGCAGGCCGTCCACGCCGCCGAGGTCGACGAACGCACCGTAATCGGTGATGTTCTTGACCACGCCGTCGAGGATCATGCCTTCCTTCAGGCCCTGGATCAGCTCCGAGCGCTGCTCGGCGCGCGTCTCCTCGAGCACAGCGCGGCGCGAGACCACGATGTTGCCGCGGGCGCGGTCCATCTTCAGGATCTGGAAGGGCTGGGGCGAACCCATCAGCGGGCCGACATCGCGCACCGGGCGGATATCGACCTGGGAGCCGGGCAGGAAGGCCACGGCGCCGCCGAGATCGACGGTGAAGCCACCCTTCACGCGGCCGAAGATGACGCCGTTGACGCGCTGCTGCGCGTTGAACGCCTTCTCCAGATTGGTCCAGGCCTCCTCGCGGCGGGCCTTCTCGCGCGAGAGCACGATGGAGCCGTCACGGTCCTCGTAGCGCTCGACGAACAGCTCGATCACGTCGCCGGGCTTGACCTCGGCCTTCTGACCCTGGGGAGCGAACTCCTTGAGGGGCACGCGCCCCTCGGACTTCAGCCCGACATCCACCACCGCGAAATCGTCATCGACCCGGATCACCTTGCCGGTGACGACCGAACCGGCGAAGCCGGTGTCGGCGCCCAGCGTCTCGTCGAGCAGGGCGGCGAAATCTTCGGTCATGGACGGGCTGTTGGCATTAGCCATGAAGCAGAGTGTTCCTGATCCACCCCATGGCGGCGCCACAGGAGGATTCCTGCGCCCCCGCTCGCGCGGGCACGGCTTGACCGGACGCCCCTTCCCTCGGGATGCGGGACGCCGCTCGGTCCAGGTTGCGACAGGCGGATGACGGCCCGCCTTTTCCGGCCCGGATGCGGCGTTGCGCCGAGGCGCGCCACCGGACTCCGGACTCTCCATCGCCAACCGGCGGTAGAGATGGGGGACTCGCCTAGGCCAGTTGGGCGCCCATCGTCAAGGAGATTCCCCCCAGCCGCGCAACAATCCTGATGCTGCGGCGCGAAGGGGCGCGGGGCTCAGCCCAGCCGGCCGGGCAGCTTCGCCCGCAGCAGGGCCCAGGCGGCCTGGAAGGCGGCCTCGGCATCCAGCGCCGTGGTGTCGAGCAGCGCGGCATCGGCGGCCGGCTTCAGCGGCGCCACCGGACGGTTGGCGTCCTGCGCGTCACGGTCGCGGACCTCGGAGAGGACCTGGTCCCGGTCGGCCGCGACCCCGCGATCGCGAAGCTCAAGCCAGCGGCGGCGAGCCCGTTCTTCCGGCGTGGCGGTGACGAACAGCTTCACCGGCGCCTCGGGGAAGACCACGGTACCGATGTCGCGGCCGTCCAGCACCGCGCCATGGGTGCGGCCAAAGGCGCGCTGCCATTCCAGCAGCGCGGCGCGCACGGCGGGAATGGCGGCGACCGCGCTGGCCGCCATGTCGGCCTCCGGCCCGCGCAGGTCGCCGCGCTCCAGATCGGCGGGCGTCAGGGCATGCGCCGCGGCCTCGGCCTGCGCGGCATCCCGCGGATCGACCCCGGCCTCCAGCAGCCGCCGCCCCGTGGCACGGTAGAGCAGCCCGGTGTCGAGATAGGGCAGGCCCAGGGCGGCGGCCAGGCGGCGCGCCAGCGTGCCCTTGCCCGCCGCCGCCGGCCCGTCCACCGCGACGACCAGCCCGGCCAGGGACCTCACCGCCGCGCCGGCCGCCTGGTCGTTCATGCGACGGGCGCGCCGTTCAGGCGGCGCAGCACCTCGCCCCCCGCCACGCGGTTCACCAGCGCGGCGAAGCCGGGGAAGGAGGTGTCGATGAAGCTGGAATCATCGACCGAGACCGGCTGCTCGGTCGCCAGGCCCAGGATCAGCGCGCTCATGGCGATGCGGTGGTCCATATGCGTCACGACATTGCCGCCGCCGGGCGGGTTGCCGGCGCAGCCATGCACCAGCATGTCGTCGCCCTCGATCTCCACCCTGATGCCATTGGCGGCGAGCAGGGCGGCGGTCGCGGCGACGCGGTCGCTCTCCTTCACCCGCAGCTCGGCCAGGCCGCGGAAGCGGCTGGTGCCGGTCGCGCAGGCGGCGGCCACCGCCAGGATCGGGTATTCATCGACCATGGACGGCACCCGCGCCGCCGGCACATCGACCGCGCGCAGCGCGCCGAAGCGGGCGGTCAGGTCGCCCACCGGCTCGCCGCCCTCGACCCGCTCATTCTCGACCGTGAGCTCGGCGCCCATCTCGCGCAGCGTGGTGAACAGGCCGGTGCGCAGCGGGTTCAGCCCGACATGCTCGACCGTCAGCGCCGAGCCCGGCACGATCAGCGCCGCCACCAGCGGGAAGGCGGCGGAGGACGGGTCGCCCGGCACCGCCACCGGGGCGGCGACCAGCTCCGGCTGGCCCTCCAGCTCGATGACACGGCGCGGGCCATCCTCGGCCACGCGCAGCGTGGCGCCGAAATGGCGCAGCATGTTCTCGGTGTGGTCGCGCGTCGCCTCCGGCTCCACCACCCGCGTCACGCCACGGGCGCAGAGGCCTGCCAGCAGCACGGCCGACTTCACCTGGGCCGAAGCCATGGGGAGCGTGTAGTCCAGCGGCAGCGGCTCCGCCGCGCCCTGCACGGCCAGCGGCAGCCTTCCGCCCTCGCGGGAGGAGAAGCGCGCGCCGGAAGCGGCCAGCGGGTCGGTCACCCGCTTCATCGGCCGCTTGCGCAAGGACGCATCGCCGGTCAGCACGGCGAAGATCGGGTGGCCGGCCAGCAGCCCGCAGATCAGCCGCGCGGCGGTGCCGGAATTGCCCATGTCGAGCACATCCGCGGGCTCGGTCAGCCCGCCGACGCCGCGGCCGGAAACCTCCCAATGGCCCTCGCCCAGCCGCTCCACCGTGGCGCCGAGGGCGCGCATGGCGGCGGCGGTGCGCAGCACATCCTCGCCCTCCAGCAGGCCGGTGATCTCGGTCCGACCGACCGCCAGCGCGCCGAACATCAGCGCGCGATGGCTGATCGACTTGTCGCCGGCGACCGTCAGGCGGCCGGCGAGGCCCTGATGCGGCCGGGCGGCGCGCAACGGCCTGATATTCTGTCCGTGTCCCACGACGCAGGGGTTTGACATGGGGGCGGGGTGCGTGGCAATGCGCCCCGTGTTTCTCGGCCGGCCCGTCCCTGGCCCGCCTTTCCCGGGATATTCACGCTGATGGCCAAGCCCGAACTGGGTCTGAAACGCACTTGCGTCGCCTGCGGCGCCAAGTTCTACGACCTCACCCGCCAGCCCGCGGTCTGCCCGAAATGCGGCACCGAACAGCCGGCCGAGCAGCCCCGCCTGCGCCGCGCCGCCGCGCCGGCCGAGGAGAAGATCAAGAAGCGCGCCATCGCGCCCGAGGCCGACACGGATGATGTCGAGCTCGAGGATGTCGACGGCGACGACGCGCTGGAGGACGCCGAGGATCTCGACGATGCCGAGGACGATCTGGACGGCGAGATCGAGGTCGAGACCGACCGCGAGGAAGAGAACTGATCCGGCCGCCGGGGGCTGGACCCCCGGCCTGCCGCTTCCGGCCCCCTCTTGCAGACGAATGGCCGGCGGAGCAATCCGCCGGCTTTTTTGTCGTCGGGCGCCCGCCGGACGGCGCGCGGGGGGCGCCCGCGGAACGCGCCATTGGACCGGCCGCTCCCCGGCCCTGCCCTTTCGCGGGCCGCTGGCGCCGTCAGGGTGGCGGCTTGGCCCCGGCCGCCCTCCCGCAGGCGGCGACAGGGCCGTCAGCCCCTCCCCGGGGCGCCAGACACACCCTGAGCCTCTCCCGCAGCCTCAGCGCCAGTCCAGCGCCTCCGGCTCCCGCACCGGGCAGCCATTGCGGGTCAGCCGGAACCGGGCCGAGGCCTCATAGGCCGCGCGGCGCGCCCGCATGATGCCGCCCAGCGGCCGGTGCGCCTCCAGCCCGTGCCAGGGGCTGAAGGCCATGCCCTCATCCACCGCGCGGCGCGCCGCCTCGGCCCAGGCGGGCTGCGGCGGGGCGCGCAGCCGCGCGATCGGGATATAGGGGCTGACCTCCTCCGGCCATTCCACCGAGGCATCCTCGACCGGCATGGTCTCCGGATCGGTCAGCAGCTGCACCCGGACCTCCCACTCCCCGCCCTCGCGCCGCAGCACGTCATCCGCCGCCTGGCGCAGCGCGTCCGGGTCGTCGGAGACATCCACCCTCTCCCCCTGCAGCGCCCGCAGCGCCGGGGAGCTCGGCGCCACCGACAGCTTGGCCACGTAGTCGCCATGCCGCAGCGGCACCTGGCTCCAATAGGTCTCGCCCAGGATATGCGTGGTGGGGTGGCCGCCCAGGCTGCGCAGCCGGGCGCTGCCGCCGCCCACCGCCTCGGCCACCCGCTCCACCTGGCGCAGCACGGCGGAGGCCGCCTGCTTCAGCCGCGGCGCCCGGTCGGTGGTGGCGGCCAGCAGCCTCAGGCCGGAGAGGAAGGCGCGCGGATCCGGCGCCAGGAAGACCGGCGCATTGGCCAGCACGAAATCCTGCGTCGTCGCCGCCTCCGAGCCCGGCAGGCGGGCGCCCTCCACGCCCAGCACCTTCACCGCCAGGCCGCGCGGCACGCTGACGCTGTCGGCCAGCACGTCGCCCGGATTGGTGGAGAAGCGCAGCACCGCGTCATGCCGGCCGGGCTTGGCGAAGAGGCCCTGCGCCAGGGTGGGCGGCAGATGGCCCAGCACCTCCAGCTCGCCATGCAGCAGCGCATGCGCCTTGGCGTGCACGGCCCGCTCGGCATGGCCGGAATCCGCATGCACCGTCTCGCTGATCTGGCGTAGCGCCGCGACCAGCCCCGCGATGGTCTCGGCCTCGTCCGGTTCGGGGCGTTCCAGGGCGGGGTCGTAGCGGATCGGCATGGCGGGGGCGTCCTTGCAGGGGCTTCCCTGGCAAACGCCGCCCGTGCGGGGCTGTTGCTCTTGAGGGGGCTTTGCCCCCTCAAACTCCCCCAGCAGGGGACGGGGTCCCCTGCACCCGCCTTCAGTAAGGCTCCAACTGATGGGATTCCAAAGGCCTCAGGCCTTTGGTGGGGAGAGTTTGAGAGGGGCAAAGCCCCTCTCAAGACTTCAGCCGATGCGGATGATGCGCGCCAGCGCCGCCACATGCTCGGGCGGGGTCGGCGGCACGATGCCATGGCCCAGATTGAACACGAAGGGCCGGCCGCGCATCGCCGCCAGGATGGAGCGCGCCTCCGCCTCCAGCGCCGGGCCGCCGGCGACCACCGCCTGCGGGTCCAGATTGCCCTGCAGCGTGATCCCCTCCGGCACATTGGCGGCCGCCCAGCGCGGATCCATGCCGGTGTCCATGGCGACCGTCCCCACCCCCGTGCGCTGCGCATATTCCGCCAGCAGCGGGCCGGCCAGGCGCGGGAAGCCGATCAGCGGGATGTCCGGCCGCACCTTGCGGATGGCGCGGACGATGGCGTTGGTCGGCTCGATCGACCAGCGGCGGAATTGCGAGGGCGAGAGCAGGCCGGACCAGCTGTCGAACAGCATCAGCGCCTCGGCCCCCGCCTCGGCCTGGGCCAGCAGGTAATCCACCGTTCCATCCACCAGCAGGCGGATCAGCTTGCCGAACAGCGCCGGATCGGCATGCGCCATGCGCCTGGCATGGGCGAACTCGCCGCCGCCACGGCCCTCCACCATGTAGCAGGCCACCGTGAAGGGGCTGCCCGCGAAGCCGATCAGCGTCGCCTTCGGCGCCTCCCGGGCCAGGCCTTCGCGCACCCGCGCCACCGTCTCCAGGATCGGCGCGATACGGGCGCGCATCTCCTGCGGCCGCAGCGCCGCCAGGCCGTCCGCGTCGCGGATCGGGTCCAGCAGCGGGCCCTCCCCCTCGGCATAGCGCAGCCCCTGCCCCATGGCCCAGGGCAGCATCAGGATGTCGCTGAACAGGATGGCGCCATCCATGCCGTAGCGGCGCAGCGGCTGCAGCGTCACCTCCGCCGCCAGGGCCGGGTTGGTGCAGAGGCTGATGAAGTCGCCCGCCTGTGCCCGCAATTCACGATATTCGGGCAGATAGCGCCCGGCCTGGCGCATCAGCCAGAAGGGCGGGGGCCACAGCGCTTCGCCGGAGAGGGCCCGCAGCAAGGGCTTCGACGCGTTTTCCATGGCGCCCCTTTCTATGAAAAAGAGTCTTTAAGAAAGATGGGGGGCTTATAGGGCCTGTGGATAAGGGGGACGCAATCCCGTCCCGCGCTTTCCACAAACTTCTCCACAGCCCCGAATCGGGCGCAAAGCCAGCTCAAAGGCCGGTTTCCGGAGTTTTCCACCGAGTCGTGCCAGGCGATGTGCCCAAGCCTCCCCAGCCCCCTGAAAATGCGAATTCCATCCCCGATTCACGCAGGGGGGGTGGAGCGGGACGAATCTTGTCCCCAATCTCCACAGCAATCCCCGTTATCCTCCACCGGGAGAAACGCCCCTTTGCACGCCGGGAGCCGATGGCCCACCGTACCCTGAACCTGCATCTCGTCTCCGACAGCACCGGCGAGACGCTGAACTCGATCGCCCGCGCCACCCTGGCGCGGTTTCCCGACCCGCATGTGGTGCATCACCGCTGGTCCCTGGTCCGCTCCCATCTGCAGCTCGAGCAGGTGCTGGAAGGCATCAAGGCGGAGCCGGGGCCGGTGATGTTCACCCTGGTCGACCGCTCGCTGCGCCATGCGCTGGAGGGGGTGTGCCAGCAGCTCGGCCTGCCCTGCCTCTCGGTGCTGGACCCGGTGATGGACCTGTTGCAGAGCCAGATCGGCCAGCAGGCGCGGGAGAAGCGCGCCGCGCAATATGTGCTGGACGCCGACTATTTCCGCCGCATCGACGCCATGCACTACGTGCTGGCGCATGATGACGGCCAGGGCGTCGCCGGCATCGCCGAGGCCGATTGCGTCCTCGTGGGCGTCTCCCGCTCCAGCAAGACGCCGACCTGCTTCTACCTGGCCAATCGCGGCATCAAGGCGGCCAATGTGCCGATCGTGCCGACCTCGCCCCTGCCGCCGGAGCTGGAGACCCCGCCCTGCCCGGTGATCGGCCTGACCATCGACACCAATGCGCTGATCGACATCCGCCGCCACCGGCTGAAGATCATCGGCAGCGGCGGGGTGCGGCAGGACACCAATGACTATGTGGATTTCGAGGCGGTGAAGGCCGAGATCCAGGCCGCCCGCCGGCTCTGCACCAGCCGGGGCTGGCCGGTGATCGACGTCACCCGCCGCTCCATCGAGGAAACCGCCGCCACCGTGCTGCAGCTGATGGAGGCCTGGCACGCCCGACGCAGCATGGGCGCCAGCCAGGGGCCGAAGCCGGGGATGATCGGCGCGTGAGCGTGACGCTGATCCTGGCTTCCTCCTCCGAGACCCGCGCGGCGCTGCTGCGCGGCGCCGGGCTGGAGTTCGAGGCCCGCCCGGCCCGGGTGGACGAGGCCGCGCTGAAACAGGCCGCCCAGGCCGAGGCCATACCCCCCGGGGACGCCGCCATCCTGCTGGCCGAGGCCAAGGCGCAGCGCATCGCCCGCCAGGCGCCCGAGGCGGTGGTGATCGGCGCCGACCAGCTGCTGGTCTGCGAGGGGCGCTGGTACGACAAGCCCGAGGACATCGCCGCCGCCCGCGCCCAGCTGCAGGCGCTGCGCGGGCGGAGCCACACGCTGCACACCGCGACCGTCGCCTGGCGCGGCGGCCAGCGCATCTGGCAGCATCTGGCGACGCCGCGCCTGACCATGCGCGGTTTCTCCGACGCCTTCCTGGAGCGCTATCTGGCGGCGGAGGGCGAGGCGGTGACCTGGTCGGTCGGCGCCTACCGGCTGGAAGGGCTGGGGGTGCAGCTGTTCCGCGACATCCAGGGCGAGCACAGCGCCATACTGGGCCTGCCGCTGCTGCCCCTGCTGGGCTTCCTGCGGCAGCACGGGGTGCTGGAGGAGTGAAAACTGGGGAGGCTTTGCCTCCCCAGACCCCTCCACCGGGGGGACAGGGTCCCCCCGGACCCCGCCAACTGTTCGCGGGGTCCGGGGTGGCCGTGCCACCCCGGCGGGGTGCAGGGGCAGCGCCCCTGCCCTGTCACCCGAGCAACCGCCCAATCACCCGCGCCGTGTAATCCACCACCGGGATCACCCGGCCGTAATTGATGCGCGTGGGCCCGATGACGCCGATGGCGCCGACGATCTGCTCCTGCCCGTCGCGGAAGGGTGCGACCACCATCGACAGCCCGGCGCTGCTGAACAGCCCCGATTCGGCGCCGATGAAGATCTGCACCCCCTGGCCGCGCTGGGCCAGCTCCAGCAGGCGCAGCATGGTCTCCTGCGCCTCCAGCCGCTCGAACAGCGCCTGGATCTCCTGCAGCCGGGCGATCTGGTCGACATTCTCCAGCAGCCGCGCCTGGCCGCGCAGGATCAGCGAACCGCCGCCACCGCCCGCCCAGGTGGCCAGACCCTGCTCCACCATCTGCTGCGTCAGCGCGTCCAGCGCGGTGCGGTTGGCCTGGATCTCCTCCGCCACCACGCCGCGCGTCTCCTCCAGCGTGCGGCCGGAGAGGCGGGCATTGAGGAAGTTGCTGGCCTGGGTGAAGGCGCTGGGCGGCAGGCCCGGCGGCACCTCGATGACGCGGTTCTCCACCTGGCCATGCGCGTTCACCAGCACCACCAGGGCGCGGCCGGGGGAGAGGGCGACGAATTCGATGTGGCGGATGGCGGCCTCGGTCTTGGGCGCCACCACCAGACCGGCGGCGCCGGCCAGGCCGGAGAGCATCTGCCCGGCCTCGGACAGCGTCTCTCCTCCATGCTGCGGCCGGCGGCGGCGCAGCGGATGGCGATGGCCTCGCGGTCCTCCTCCGACAAATCGCCGAATTCCAGCAGCCCGTCGACGAAGAGCCGCAGCCCCTGCTCGGTCGGCAGCCGCCCGGCCGAGGTGTGCGGCGCATAGAGCAGCCCCGCCTCTTCCAGGTCGGCCATGGCGTTGCGGATGGTGGCGGGCGAGAGCGTCAGCGGCAGCCGGCGGGAGAGGGTGCGCGAGCCCACCGGCTCCCCCGTCTCGACATACATCTCGACCACCTGGCGCAGGATGGCGGCGCCGCGGCTGTCCAGCCCCGGCAGGCCGGAGCGGCCGATGCGGCCGGTGAACAGGGGGGAGGCGCCTCCCAGAGGAGCCTGGCCGAGCGCTGCATGGCCGAGGCCATTCAGTCCCTGTGCCGCCGCGCCTTTGGCGCCGATGCCCTTCGCCAAGTCCCGTTGCCCCTTCATGACGATCACGTTCGGTCAAAAACCAGCTTCACGCCACCAGCTCAAGCACGCGTGACCCTGAAAAATCCGGCTTTGCCCTGATCTTGTCACGGGCCGACACATCATGGCCATGAACGCGTTGCACGTCTCTCTAATGGTGTGCCGCAGGGCGCGAACAAGCGCGGAGGGGCTCATGAGGGATATGACCGGATCGCGGCTCTGGCCGCTGGCGCTGATGGGGTGGCTCGCCGCCTATCCGCCGGTGGGCAAGGACGCCCGTGCCGAAGCCATGCCGG
Organism: Pseudoroseomonas cervicalis; assembly: GCF_030818485.1. Taxonomy (NCBI): domain Bacteria; kingdom Pseudomonadati; phylum Pseudomonadota; class Alphaproteobacteria; order Acetobacterales; family Roseomonadaceae; genus Roseomonas; species Teichococcus cervicalis. Next base: position 2,923,268 of record NZ_JAUTAJ010000004.1, read on the forward strand.
GCTTCGAGGAGCCGGAAACGACACGCTGCCGCGCCGAGGGCGAGCGCACCGCCTGGCTGCGCGCCGCCCGGCAACGCTACGCCGCCATGCCCGCCGAGGAGCGCGCGGCGCTGCGCCAGGCCCGCCGGGCGGAGCTCCGTGCGTGAACCCGACCACGCTCGGCTTCCTGGCGGTGCTGATGATCTTCGCCCTGGGCGCCACGCTCGCCGGGCTGCTGATGGACCGCGCCGCGCGCCGCCCCGGCACCGCGGCCGGGGGTGCTGGTGGCGGCGGTGCTGTTCCTCTCCTGGGGCGGCGCCCTGCTGCTGGCCGACTAGGCCCTGCCCGGCCAGCGGAAGACCCGGCCAGGCCGCCGGGACGGTTCCGCTGGCCGGGCAGGCGCCCCCCGGACAGCTGCCCGCGTCCAGGCTGCCTCGGCAGCCGCCATGCCGCGCCTCAGCGCCCGCCGGGCAGCGCCGCCAGCAGGCTGCGGATGCGCGGCAACGCCTCCGCCTGCTGGTCCAGCCGGTAGGAGCAGCGCAGCCCGCGCAGCCGCTCCCCCTCCGGCCACAGCGCCAGCACCGCGCCCAGCTGCGCGCGCGAGGAGCGCAGCGCCGCCCGGCCCAGCGCCACCTCGCGCCGCCCGGCGCTCTCGATGGCGAAGCCGGAAAGCGGCTCGTCGCGCAGATCGCCGGGGCCGAGGATGTCGCGCCGCTCCTGCCCCAGCCGCGCGGAGAGCCAATAGCCCATCTGCCCCAGCGGCGCCCGCTGCGGGTCGGTCAGCTCCGTCAGGGTCGGCGGGCCGCCCGGCGCGGCGGCGGTGCGGAAGCCGGTGCAGGAAAGGCTGCCCTGGGCGCAGCCCTCCCCGGTGCAGCGCAGCGCCCAATCCTCGGTGATGCCGCCGCTGCTCTGCGCCAGCCGCTCGGCGCTCCACCCGGGCAGGCGCGGCGGCGCCGGCTGCGCGAGGGCGGCGCCGGCCAGCAGCATTGGCGCGAGCAGCAGGGCGGTGGCGGTCAGGCGGTGGCGCATGGCGGCATCCCGGCAAGGTCGGGCGCAGCTTTCCCTGCCCCGGCGCCGCTGTGAAGCGCGTTTCAGCCCCCGGCGGGGGGCCGCCGCGTCACGAAATCCAGCGCGCAGGAGAGGTGGTAGAGGCTGCTGGCCGGCGCCGGCTCCTCACTCAGCCTGCCATCGGGGAGGCGCCGCTCATGCCACAGCCCGTCCGGGCGCAGATAGGGCGCGATCGCGGCCATTGCCGCGCGCAGCGGTGCATCCCCCGCCAGCGCCGCCGATTTCAGCCGCTCCGCCTGCGGCCAGAGCCGCGCGGCCTCCGACAGCGGCGCGCCATCCGGCGCCACCGCGTCGCGCAAGGGGCCGGCGGGCAGCGGGCCGAAGCGCTCGGCGAAATCCCGCAGCGCCGCCGCCTGGGCGGGTGCTGCGTGCCGGCCGGCCAGCCGCGCATGCCAGTCCAGCAGCCAGACCCATTCGCAGTGATGGCCGGGCTCGACCGGGCCGGGCAGCGGCTTCAGATCGTCATCCAGCAGCTCCACCAGCGTGCCGGTGGCGGGCTCGAGGAAATGCGCGCGGAACAGCGCCACCAGCCGGTGGGCGCCCTCCAGGAACCGCGCCTCGCCGAAGGCCTCGGCCGCGGCCAGCCGCGCCTCCAGCAGATGCATATGCGGGTTCTGCCGGCGCGGCAGGCTGGGCGGCAGGCTTTCCAGATAGCCGCCGCTGGCATGGCCCAGCCGGTGGATGACGTAATCATCCACCTCCAGCGCCAGGGCCCGCAGCGGCGCCGCCGGCAGCACCGCGCTGGCGGCGGAGAGCGCCAGCAGCACGAAGGCATGATCGTAGAGGTCGCGCCGCGCATCCAGCACCCGCCCATCCAGGCCGAAGCGCCAGGCATAGCCGCCATCCGCCTGCCGGGCGGTGCGGCGCAGGAAATCGATGCCGAGCTCCACCGCCTCCGCCGCGCGCGGCAGCCCGTGGCGATGCGCCAAAGCGAAGCTGTAGACCTGCCGTGTCACGACGCGCAGCCGGCGGAACTCCGCCGTGCAGTGCTTTCCGTCCAGCGTCAGATGCTCGTGGAAGGCGCGGCGCTGCCAGTCGACACCATGGGCCAGCCAGCAGGGCCAGGCTTTCCGGGTGAGCCAGTCCCAGAGATCGGTTGGCGCCAGGTCGCTTTGCACCCGACCGGACTACTCTCTTCGCCGTGCCGCAGCAACCGGGGCCGGCCGAGGGGGCCGGCCCCTTGCTGGCGTCACAGCGCCCCGGCGGGCTTCAGATAGGTGCCGTCGACCAGCCGGCTGTAGCGGTAGGAATGCGCATCGACGATCGGCGTGTCGCCGCTGACGATGTCGGCCGCCAGCCGCCCCGCCGCGGGCCCGATGCCGAAGCCATGGCCGCTGAAGCCGGTGGCCAGGAAGAAGCCCGGATGCCCCTCCACCGGGGAGATCACCGGCACCGCATCCGGCGTCGAATCGATCGAGCCCGCCCAGGCCTCGGCGCAGCCGATGCCGGCGAGCGACGGATAGGCCGCGCGCAGCATGCCCAGCGCCTCCTCCACCAGCGTCATGTCGGGCGAGGGGTCGAGCACGCGGGTGCGCTCGAAAGGCGTCTCGCTGTCGAAGGACCAGGAGGCGCCCTGGAACAGCTCGGTGACGAAGCTGGAGCCCATGCGGATCTTCAGCTTGGCGGCACGCTGCTTGAAGGTGGGCCAGAATTGCCGCGCATAGCGCAGCCCGTCCGGCGTCAGCTCCAGCCGCCCGCGGCCGCGCAGCGCCACGGTGTAGCCGCCATCCTCCCGCCGCCGGATGCAATAGCCCGGCGTGCCCAGCGCGCCCTCGCGGATCACCGGCGCGGCGGTGGTGCGGAAGGCGGTGCCGATCACCATGGCCTGCGGCAGGGTGATGCCGTGGCGCCGGCAGAACAGGGTCGACCAGGCGCCGCCGGCCAGCAGCACGGCCTGTGTGCGGATGCGGCCCTTCTCGGTCACCACCGCGTCGATGGCGCCGCCCTTGGTCTCCATGCCGCGCGCCGCGCAGTTCTGGAACAGCTTCACGCCCAGCCGCCGCGCCGCCGCCGCCAGGGCCGGTGCCGCCATCGAGGGTTCGGCGCGCCCGTCGCTCGGCGTCTCCATGCCGCCCAGCCAGCCCTCGGTGCTGTCGGGCAGGCGCTCGCGCACCTCGGCCGCGCTCAGCATGTGGCTGTGCACCTGCATCTGCCGGGCGTCATTGGCCCAGCGCTCCCAGCCGGCCAGCTCCTTCTGGTCCTTGGTGACCCAGAGCACGCCCTTGCGGCGGAAGCCGAGATCGGCGCCGATCTCCTCATGCAGCCCGCCCCACATCTCCAGGCTGGCGCGCGCCAGCGGGATCTCGTGCCGGTCGCGGCCCTGCTGGCGGCACCAGCCCCAGTTGCGGCTGGATTGCTCGGCGCCGACATGGCCCTTCTCGATCAGCGCGACCGAATGGCCCTTCTTCGCCAGGTGATAGGCGGCGGCGACGCCGATGATGCCGGCGCCGATGACCACGACATCGACGGCCTCCGGCAGCGTCTCGTCGCTGGCGATGCGGTCCACGGGAGGCGACATGGCGGATGTCCTTGGCGGCTGGGTCGGAAGGAATCGCGGCGCTCAGGCCGCGGGCAGGCTGGCCTGCAGCACGATATCGTCGCGGATGCAGGCGGTGAAATGGCCGGGCCCGACCGCGCGCAGCGGCGGCACCGCTTCGGCGCATGCATCGCGGGCGAAGCGGCAGCGCGTGCGGAAGGCGCAGCCCGAGGGGCGGGTTCAGCGGCGAGGGGATGTCCCCCTGCAGGATCACCCGCCCCGATCCGCGCCGCAGCGTCGGGTCCGGCACGGGCGCGGCGGAGAACAGCGCCTCGGTATAGGGATGGCGCGGATTGCGGAACAGCGCGCCGGTCTCGGCGATCTCCACCACCCGGCCGAGATACATCACCGCGATGCGGTCGGAGATATGCCCCACCACCGCCAGATCATGCGCGATGAACAGGATGGTCAGGCCGAGTTTTTCTTTCAGTTCCAGAAGGAGATTCACCACCTGCGCCTGGATCGACACGTCCAGCGCCGAGACCGGCTCATCCGCCACCAGGAAGCTGGGCTTCATGATCAGCGCCCGCGCGATGCCGACGCGCTGGCGCTGCCCGCCCGACAGCTCATGCGGGTGCCGCTCCGCATGATGCGGCTGCAGCCCGACCAGGCGCAGCATCTCCGCCACGCGCTCCCGCCGCTCCGCCCGGCTGACGCCGCCCTGGATGATCAGCGGCGTCGCCACGATGCGCTCCACGCTCATGCGCGGATTCAGCGAGGCGAAGGGGTCCTGGAACACCAGCTGCATCCGCCGCCGCAGCGGCCGCAGCGCGCGCCGCGACAGATGCGTGATGTCCTGGCCCTCGAAGCGGATGGCGCCGCCGCTGGGCTCGGTCAGCCGCAGCAGCGTGCGGCCGAGCGTCGTCTTGCCGGAGCCGGATTCGCCCACCACGGAGAGGATCTCGCCGGGGGTCACCGCGAAGGAGACACCGTCCAGCGCCTTCACCAGCTTCTGGCCACGGCCGAACAAGCCGCCACCCACCGGGAAATGCTTCTGCAGGTCGCTGACTTCGAGAAGCGGGGTCATACCAGGGGCTCCGCCGGCCGGGGGGACAGGGTCCCCCCGGACCCCGCCATCAGTTCAGTCGCGACCTGCTGCCAGCGCAGGCAACGGATCTGACGGTCATCCTCGGTGGTCTCCAGCATGGGCGCCGTCTGGTCGCATTCTCCCGCCCGGAAAAAATCGCAGCGCGGGTGGAAGGCGCAGCCGGGCGGCGGGTGGCGCGGATCCGGCACATTGCCGCGGATCGCGGGCAAGGCGCCGGCGCGGCGGCCGGCCAGCTCCAGCCGGGGGACGGAACGCAGCAGCCCCTGGGTGTAGGGCATCAGCGGCTGGCGGAAGAGCGGCACCACATCCGCCTGCTCCACCACCCGCCCCGCATACATCACCATCACCCGGTCGGCGATCTCCGCCACCACGCCCAGATTGTGCGTGATGAAGATCACCGCCATGCCGGTCCGCTCCTGCAGCCGCCGCAGCAGGTCGAGGATCTGCGCCTGGATGGTGACGTCGAGCGCGGTGGTCGGCTCATCGGCGATCAGCACCGAAGGCTCGCAGGACAGCGCCATGGCGATCATCGCCCGCTGCCGCATGCCGCCCGACAGCTGGTGCGGATAGGCCGAAAGCCGCTGGCGGGGGGAGGGGATGCCGACCAGCTCCAGGAGCCGCGCCGCCTCGTCCTCCGCCGCGCGCTGCGGCATCGGCCGGTGCAGCCGGATCGTCTCGGTGATCTGCGCGCCGATCGTCTTCACCGGGTTCAGCGAGGTCATCGGCTCCTGGAACACCATGGAGAGCTGGTTGCCGCGCACCGCGCGCATCGCGGGCTCCGGCAGGCTCAGCAGTTCCTGCATCGCGCCATCCGCGCCGCGCAGCCGGATGCTGCCCGAGACGGTGCAGAGCGGCGGCTTCGGCAGCAGCCGCATCAGCGCCAGCGAGGTGACGCTCTTGCCCGAGCCGCTCTCCCCCACCATCGCCAGTGTCTCGCCGCGCTTCAGGGTGAAGGAGACATCGCTGACCGCCGCGGCCTCCCCGCCATGGGTGCGGAAGCGGATGGCGAGATTCTCGACCTCCAGCAGCGTGTCATCCATCAATGGCTGTCCATCCGCGGGTCCAGCGCGTCGCGCAGCCCGTCGCCGAGGAAGTTGAAGCTGGTGACGGCGAGCGTGATCAGCAGCCCGGGCAGGATGGCCAGCCAGGGCGCGCTGGTCAGGTAGATCTGCGCATTGTTCAGCATGTTGCCCCAGCTCGCGACCGGCGGCTGGATGCCGTAGCCCAGGAAGCTGACATAGCTCTCCAGCAGGATCGCCTTGGCGACGTTCAGCGTGGCGCTGACCACGATGGGTGCGACCGCATTCGGCACCAGCTCGCGGAACACGATATAGCCATCCGATGCGCCCAGCGCCTCGGCGGCGGTGGCGAAGTCGCGCTCGCGCAGGGCGCGGATCTGCGCCTCGACGATGCGCGCCACATCCATCCAGGCGGTGGCGGCGATCAGCAGGGTGATGGAGGCCACGCCCGGCTCGACCAGCGCGGCCAGCGCCAGCAGCAGGAAGATGGTGGGGAAGCACAGCACGGCATCGACGAAGCGCATCAGCGCCGCGCCCACCGCGCCGCCATAATAGCCGGCGATGGCGCCGACGCTGATGCCGATCACCATGCTGATCGCCATGGCGGCGAAGCCGACGGCCAGCGAAATGCGCCCGCCCATCATCAGCCGCGCCAGCATGTCGCGGCCCAGCTCATCCGTGCCCAGCACATGCGCGCCGGAAAAGGGCGGCGCGAAGCGCTGCATGATGTCGATATAGGTGTCGTCGTAAGGGATCAGATAGGGGCCGGCCACGCTGCCGAACAGCAGGATGGCGATGATCGCCGCCCCCAGCATCGCCAGCCTGTGCCGGCGGAAGCGCCGCCAGGCGGTGTTGCGCGGCGGCAGGGCTTCCGCCACGGGCAGGGTGATCGCGTCGGTGGTGCTGCTCATCGCCCGCCCCTCAGCCCAGCCGGATGCGCGGATCGGCCACCGCATAGAGCATGTCGGCCAGCAGATTGCCGATCAGCACCAGGCTGGCCGAGAACATCAGGATGCCCATCACCACCGGGTAGTCGCGGTATTCGATGGAATCGAGGAACAGCCTGCCCATGCCCGGCCAGGTGAACACCGTCTCGGTCACCAGCGCGCCGCCCAGCAGGGTTGGCAATTGCAGCCCGGCCACCGTGATCATCGGCAGCAGCGCGTTGCGGAAGGCGTGTCCCGACAGCACGCGCCATTCCGGCAGCCCCTTGGCCCGCGCGGTGCGGATATAGTCCTGGTTGATGACGTCGAGCATGGAGGAGCGCATGAAGCGGCTCCAGATCGCCGTCTCCACCAGCGCCAGCACCAGGGCCGGCGCGATCAGATGGTGGATCATGTCGAGCAGCGAGCCATCGCCGATGGTCTGCCGGTTGCCGGCCGGCAGCCAGCCGAGTTCCACCGAGAAGATGAAGATGGCGACGAGGCCGAACCAGAAGGTCGGGATCGACAGCGCCACCATGGCGCCGATGGTGGCGAGATAATCGAACACCGAATAGCGGCGGATGGCGCCCAGCACACCGATCCAGCAGCCCAGCAGCACGGCGATCAGCGTCGCCGTCAGCATCAGCTCCAGCGTCGCGCCGAGATGCGAGGAGATGATGTGCAGCACTGGCTGGCTGTCGCGGTAGGAGATGCCCCAATTGCCGCCCAGCATGCGCCACAGCCATTCGGCATATTGCACCGGCAGCGGGCGATCCAGGCCGAGCTGCGCCGCGATGCGGTCCAGATCCTCCTGCGACATGTTGGAGCCCATGGCGTATTGCGCCATCGGCCCGCCCGGCGCCAGGTGCAGGATGGCGAAGCCGATCATCGACACCAGCAGCAGCAGCAGCAGCGCCTGCCCCAGCCGGCGGACCAGATAGGACCCCATCGGGCTCAGCCCCCTCCGTGCCGCCTCACGCCCAGTACCATTCGCGGATGTTCCAGCAATTGGAGGAGGTGTTGATGTTCGGCCGGAAGCCGATGAGGTTGTCCTTCACCCCCTCGACCAGCGCCTGCTGGAAGATCGGCAGGATCGCCAGTTCCTCGCGGATGATGCGCTGGATGCGGCCATAGGTGGCGCGCCGCGCCGCCTGGTCGAACTGCATCGCGCCGCGCTCCAGCAGCGCATCCACCTCGGCATTCTCGAACTGGAAGGTGTTCTGGCCGCGCCCGCCCTTGGCCGGGATCGCCTTGCTGCTGAAGCGCGGCGTCACATCGGGGTCGGAGCCCAGCATGTAGTTCACGCTGACCATCACCGAGTTGAATTTCGACATCTGCCAGAACTCACCCCAGATCACGGCGGCCGGCATGTTCTGCACCCGCATCGCGGCGCCGATGCCGCGCCAATCCTGCATCAGCAGCTGCTGCGCCTGCTCGCGCACCGGATTGCCGACGGTGGTGGAGTTGGTGAATTCCAGCCGCACGCCGCCCTTGGCGCGGACCCCGTCGCTGCCGCGCTGCCAGCCGGCGGCGTCCAGGATCTCATTCGCCTTGGCCGGGTTGTGCTCATGCGCCGGCAGATCGGGGTTGATCGCCCAGGATTGCCGCGGCAGGAAGCTCTCGCTCGGCGTCGGCAGCCCGTAATACAGGACGTCGATCAGCGCCTTCTTGTTCATGCCGAGATACAGCGCCTGTCGCACCGCCTTGTCGGCCAGCGCCGGGAAGCCGAGATTGGGCGCGATGCTCTCGATCGAGGCGGTCGGGTTCACATGCACCTTGCGGCCGCGCAGCGCCTGCGCCTCGCGCGCGAAATTCGGGCTGATGCCGGCGATGCCGGTATAGTCCACCTGGCCGGTGCGGAACTGCGTGTACATCACCGTCAGGTCCGGGATGTACTTGAACACCAACCGCTCCAGATACGGCCCCGTGCCGTGATAGGCGGTGTTGGCGGTGAGCTGGATGTTGTCGCCCGGCTGCCGGCTGCCCCAGCGGAACGGCCCGGTGCCGATCGGCGCCGTGTGGAAGGGCGCGCTGTTCGGGTCCGCCACCTTTTCCAGCGCGTGCTTCGGCACGATGAAGGTCAGCGACAGGATCGAGAGATAGGGCGCGTAGGGCGCCTCCATCTGCCAGCGGATCTCGGTGGGGGAGACCACGCGGATCTCCTTGACCAGGCTGTGGCCGACCCGGTTGCGCACGCGGAAATTCGGGTTGTTGATCAGCTCCAGGCTGAACTTCACATCCTCGGCCGTGAAGGGCGTGCCGTCATGCCAGGTGACGCCGCTGCGCAGCTTCACCGTCCAGGACAGGCCATCCTCGGAAATGCCACCATTCTCCTGCGTCGGCATCTCGGCGGCGAGATCGGGGACGAAATTCCCCTCCGGGTCGATATACCAGAGCGTGCTGAACAGGTTCCACCAGACGCCCTGGTCGACCTCGATGCCCGGCATCAGCGGGTGGAACACCGTGGGTTCCTGCGACAGACCCACCACCACCTGGCCGCGCGGCCGCTCCGGCGGGCGGGCGGCCGGCCGGCCCTGCGCCCGCGCGCCCGCGGTGCCGAGCGCCAGCACCGCCCCCGCGCCGCCGCCGATGGCGAACAGGCCGCGCCGCGTCGGCGCCAGGATGCGCTGCCAGCGCGCCCAGGATTCATCGTGAGTCATGGTCCCGTCTCCCGCTCGAACGGCCGCGCGGCGGGCATTGCGCCCACCACCGCCAGGCACCGCATCGGCTTTTCCCCGTGACCCCGGTTTTCATTGGGGTCAAAATTCTTGCCTTGATGTTCACGCCCATGAAAGCTGGATGTCAACCGCCTTGTGCGCCGGCACGAAGGCTGACACAGCCAGCGCCCCGCCCCATCTCGAAGGGCACGGCAGGAGGATGCGCATGACGGATGAGCCAGGCAGCGTGACGGCCGAGGCAGCCCTGCCCGCCCTGGTGCTGGATGACGGCGCCAGCGACCGCCGCCTGGGCGAAAGCGTCCGGCTGCTGCGGCAGCGCATGGGCCTGTCGATCCAGGAACTCGGCCGCCGCACCGGCCTGTCCATCGGCATGATCAGCCAGCTGGAGCGCGGCCTCGCCACCCCCTCGGTGCGCACGCTGCGGCTGCTCAGCCTGGCGCTGCAGGTGCCGATCTCCTTCTTCTTCGAGGAGCGGCCCGAAGGCCCGGCGCCGCGCTACATTGTCCGCCGCGGCCAGCGCCGCCTGCTGCGGCTGACTCCCTCCGGCGTGCTGAAGGAATCACTGGCCCCCGACGCGCCGGGGCAGATGGAGATGTATGAGCTGACGCTCAGCGCCGGCGGCTCCTCCGGCGCGGATTTCGTCAAGCACCAGGGGGAAAAGGCCGGCTACGTGCTCTCCGGCACGCTGCGCCTCTGGCTCGACCACGAGGCGCATCTGCTGGAGGAAGGCGACAGCTTCCGCTTCCCCAGCACCGTGCCCCACATGTTCGACAACCCGACCGATACGCCGACGCGCATCGTCTGGATCACCATGCCCAGCGCGGGGGCCTAGAAACAGAAAAAGGCCTGGGGGAATGAATTCCCCAGACCCCCATCTTTTTTCTGTCAGGCTGCCGCCGTCTGGCCGAGAGGCGGGCCGCTTCACTGGGCCGGAGCGACCCGGCGCAGCGCAGCGACCGTCGTCTCACCCATGACCGGCAGTTTTCTGTCAGGCTGCCGCCGCCCGGCTCAGAGGCGGGCCGCCCCACTGGGCCGGAGCGACCCGACCCAGTGCAGCACCCGTCGTCTGAGCCATGACCGGCAGCTGACAGAATCAGGCGGCTTCGGAGTCGCTGCGGCGGGCGTGCTTCTTGCGCTCGTTCGGATCCAGGAAGCGCTTGCGCAGGCGCACGGCGGTCGGCGTCACCTCGACCAGCTCGTCATCCTCGATATAGGCGATCGCCTGCTCCAGGCTCATGCGGCGCGGCGGGGTCAGCAGCAGGGCCTCGTCCTTGCCGGCGGCACGGACGTTGGTCAGCTTCTTCTCCTTGATCGGATTCACGTCGAGGTCGTTCTCGCGCGAATGCTCGCCCAGGATCAGGCCGGTATAGACCTTGTGGCCCGGATCGACGAACAGCGTGCCACGCTCCTGCAGGGAGAACAGCGCGTACTGCACCGCCTCGCCATCGGAGTTGGAGATCAGGCTGCCCTTGATGCGGCCCTCGATCGGACCGGCCCAGGGGCGGTAAGCCCAGGAACAGCCGGTTCATCATGCCCGTGCCGCGCGTGTCGGTCATGAACTCGCCATGGTAGCCGATCAGGCCGCGCGACGGGATGTGGAACACCAGCCGGACCTTGCCGCCGCCCGAGGGGCGCATGTCCTGCATCATGCCCTTGCGGACCGACATCTTCTCGACGACGACGCCCGAGAACTCCTCATCGACATCGATGACGGCTTCCTCGAAGGGCTCTTCCTTCTCGCCGGTCTCCGGGTTGATCTGGGTCAGCACGCGCGGGCGGCCGATGGTCAGCTCGAAGCCCTCGCGGCGCATCGTCTCGATCAGCACGCCCAGCTGCAGCTCGCCGCGGCCGGCCACCTCGAAGGCGTCGACCTCCTCGGAGACCTTCACGCGGATGGCGACATTGCCCTCCGTCTCCTTGAAGAGACGGTCGCGGATCTGGCGGCTGGTGACCTTCTTGCCCTCGCGGCCGCCCAGCGGGCCGTCATTGATGCGGAAGGTCATGGTCAGCGTCGGCGGATCGATGGGGATCGCCGGCAGCGGCTCGGTCACCTCGGGGGAGGCGATGGTGTCGGGGATGGTCGCATCCGCCAGGCCGGCGATGGCGCAGATATCGCCCGCCTGCACCTCGTCCACCGGCACGCGGTCCAGGCCGGAGAAGGTCATCAGCTTGGTCAGGCGGCCGGTCTCGACCACCGTGCCGTCCTGGCGCATCACGCGGACCGGCATGTTCGTGCGGGCGACGCCCTGCTCGATACGGCCGGTCAGGATGCGGCCAAGGAAATTGTCGGCCTCCAGGATGGTCGCGTTCATCGCGAAGGGCTTGTCGAGATCGACCTTCGGCGCCGGCACATGGCTCAGGATCAGGTCGAACATCGGCGACAGGTCCTTGCGCGGACCGTCCATCGTCAGATCGGCCCAGCCCTGGCGGCCGGAGGCGAACATGGTGTGGAAGTCGAGCTGCTCGTCCGAGGCGCCGAGCGCCGCGAACAGGTCGAACACCTCGTTCAGCACCTCATCGGCGCGGGCGTCCTGGCGGTCGACCTTGTTGATGACGACGATCGGCTTCAGCCCGCGGGCCAGCGCCTTGGTCAGCACGAATTTGGTCTGCGGCAGCGGGCCCTCGGCGGCGTCGCACAGCACGATGGCGCCATCGACCATCGACAGGATGCGCTCCACCTCGCCGCCGAAATCGGCGTGGCCCGGCGTGTCGACGATGTTGATCTTGACGCCCTTCCACTCGACGGCGGTGGATTTGGCGAGAATGGTGATGCCGCGCTCCCGCTCCAGGTCGTTGCGGTCCATGGCCCGCTCGGCCACGGCCTGGTTGGCGCGGAAAGCACCCGCCTGCTTCAGCAGGTTGTCGACGAGCGTAGTCTTGCCGTGGTCGACATGGGCGATGATGGCGACGTTGCGCAGTTCCATAAGGCGGGCAGTCCCGAGGCTGCGCCGCCTGCGAACACAGCCCGGCACCCCTGCCGTATCCATACGACGAGGCTCGGGCGGGGCTGGCCTGGCGGCTTGTTGCGGCGCACAGATAGAATCATCGGGCGCAAAAAGCGAGCCTTTCCGGTCGCAGTGTGCCGCAGGTCTGCCCCGACGAATCGGGATCGCAACCTTCGCCGCGGCCTTTCCGCCCCGTGCCGGCCTGCTGCCCCCGCCAAGGCGGGGCCGGCCTTACAGCCGGTACACCGCGCGCGAGGCGCCGCCGAGCGGCCGGCTGGGGGCGAAGCGGTCCACCACGCAGAGATGCAGCGCCTGGTGCATCGCCGGCTCCTGGGCCGCCTCCTCGGTGAAGGGGGCGGCGCCGGGCGGGGTGCCGGGGGCGCGCTGCGGCGTGCTGTCCGGCTTCGGCGTCTTCGCCTCCTGCCAGGAGACGAAGCGCGGCATGGCGGAGCGGAACAGCGGCGCGCTCTGCGCGCAGCCGGGGGCGCTGGCCATGCCGCCGGCCGAGGCCGGGGTGAAGCTGCCGCCGGCGGGGGCCGGTTGGGCGTCGCCGTCGCGCTGGGCGACGGGGAGGAGGCTGGCCAGGGACGCCATCGGGCGCATCCCGGCGGGGGGATGGTTCGTGGTCGCGGGACTCCCCGAGGGCGGGGGGGGAACCGCCACGGAAAGACCAATCGCCACCGCTACCATGAGGGGGGTCAGGTGTCGGCGCATGTGGTCTCAATGAAGCAGGGCGCTTTGGCGTTGCGTCCGCCGCCGCCGCCGCGCGCAACACGTTTTTTTTTAAGAAACCGCAGGCTGGTGCCGGCCTTTCGCGTTGCCGTAGCCTGGAGCCAGAGGAGAGGGGCCCATGAGCGATACTCCGAGCGAAACCCCGCGCGACGATGACGGGGATGGCGAGCTGGATCTGGGCATCAGCCTGGAATCGGTGGCCACCGTCGTCGACCATATCCGCGCCATCCAGGATGACGAGGCCGGCGAGTCGATCGAGGCCGATGATGACGAGGGCGATGACGGCGACGATGATTTCGACGAGGACACCCTCGCCGCCTTCATCGAGGAGCTGAACGAGGACGAGCAGGCCGCCCTGGTGGCGCTGGCCTGGGTCGGCCGCGGCGATTACGAGCCCGAGGAGTGGGAGGAGGCGCTGCGCCTGGCGCGCGAGCGCGGCACGGCCAGCGGCGACACCGCCCGCTACCTGCTGGGCATGGACATGGCCGGCGACCTGCTGGCCGAGGGCCTGGCCGCCTTCGGCATCTCGGTCGAGGATGTGGAGCGCTGAGGCGCTGACATGGCCGCGCCCTGGGGGCGACCGCCCCCGGGCGGGGCGTCCCGCCCGGCCTGCCCCATGAGGCAGGCCCGGCGATCCGGCGGGCGCCCCGGCGGCGCCGGGGCTCAGCCGCGGCCTTCGGCCACCCCGTCGCGCCGCGCCAGCATGCGCACCGGACCCGGCAGCCCGGCGATCTCGCGGATCAGCTTGCGCCGCACCGCCATGCCGAAGGCCTCGAAATCCGCCGCCGCGATCAGGAAGGCGCCGGGGCCGCCGATGACGGATTCGGCGTAATACTGGTCCAGCGGCACGGTGCTGCGCCGGCCGAAGCTCGGCTGGTCGTTCAGGATCGGCAGCCCGTTGATGACCACCCCCTCGGCCACCGCGCGGTCGCGCACCGGCTCCACCGGCGGGCCGGAATTGTTCACCCCATCGCCCGAGACGTCGATCACCCGCCGCGTGCCCTCATAGGGGCAGTCCGCCAGCATGCGCAGGCTGAACTCGATGCCGGCCGAGATCGAGGTCCAGGAGAGCGAGGCGCGCGGCGCCTCCGCCAGCGCGCTGGACCAGGCCTCGGCCTGCGCCGCATTGGCGATGCGGGTCCAGGGCAGCACCTGGCGCTGATACTCGGCGCCGGCCCATTCCACATAGGTCAGCGCGATGGCGCCGACCGCGCCGCCACGGATCGCCTCCAGCACGCGCGGATCGGTCATGGCGCTGCGATAGCCCTCGCGCTGCAGCTTCGCCTCATCCTCATCGACCGAGCGGGAGACATCCACCGCCAGCACCAGCAGCACATCGGCCGCCTCCTCGGCCCGGGCCGGCCGGGCGGGAAGGGAGATCCCGGCCAGCGTCCCCGCCATCAGGGAGCCCGTCGCCAGCCCAGACGCCAACAAGGAGCGTCGCCGCATCGTCGCCTCCTGCCCGTTCACGGTCAGCAAACCGATCCCGGTCGCGGGAATGCAACAATTCCTTCCGCAAAAGGATGTGCGCGCGGCCCGGAAAGGCGGCGGCAGGCTTGCGGCAGGGCTTTTCCCGCACCGGATGGGGCAGCCTAGGCCGGCGCGCCTCTCCAGCGGGTAAAGTTACATGCGAAAAGCGGTGGTTGCCTCAGGCCGTCAGATGCTCATGCAGGATGGCGGTGCCGAGCAGGATCAGCGCGATGCCCGCCAGCGCCTCCGCCACCCGGCCCAGGCGGCGGCCCAGCAGCCGGCCGAACAGCACGCCGCCCGTGGCCATGCAGAAGGTGGCGGCGCCGATCGCCGCGGCGATCACCCAGATATCCGCCTCCAGGAAGGCCAGCGACACGCCGACCGCCATGGCGTCGATGCTGGTGCCGATGGCGGTGGCCAGCAGCATCCAGGGGGAGCGGCCGGCCGGCGCTTCCTCCGCCGGGCGCCGCGCCGCCTCGAACAGCATGCGGCCGCCGACCAGCGCCAGCAGGGCGAAGGCGATCCAGTGGTCCACCGCCGCCATGGCGCCCGCCGCCAGCATGCCGGCGCCCCAGCCCAGCAGCGGCGTCACCGCCTCCACCGCGCCGAACACCAGCCCGGTGCGCATCGCCTCGGCCAGCCGCACCGGGCGGCCGCCGGCGCCACGGCTGATCGCGGCGGCGAAGGCATCCACCGACATGCCGAGGGCGAGCACGGCGATCGAGACAGGCGACATCGGGCAACCCTTCCGGCGAGCACGGCACGGCAAGCGCGCGCGGCCGAAAGGCCAGGGCTCCCGTGCCGCGCCGATTAGGCCGGCAGCGCCAGGGCGTCAAATTTTTTCTTTTGAAATCAGATACTTGTAGCCAAGGCGCGGCTTTGGAGCCGGGGCTACACCCTGCCGCCCCGCGCACAAGGCGAAGCCATGGCGCGCCGGGCGCAAAAAAGGCCGGGGCTCCGCGAAGCCCCGGCCCGGCCGGTCATCCTGGAAAGGCGCGACGCCTCAGGGCAGTTCCTGCAGCCGCCGCTCCACCAGGCCGCGCCAGGGCGCATCCGCCGGCGCCTCGGCCAGCAGCGCCCGCCAGGTGGCGCGGGCATTCGCTGTCCGCCCGGCGCGGGCCTCGGCCAGCCCGGTCAGGTAGCGCAGCCGCGGCTCGCCGGGGTCGATCTGCAGCGCGCGGGCCAGCAGCCCCTGCGCCGCCGCGAATTCGCCGCGCTCGATCTGCAGCTCGGCCAGCTCGGCCGCCAGCGGCCCCTCGAAGCGCAGCCGCAGCGCCGTCTCCCAGGCCTCCACCGCGCGTTCCAGCCGGCCGCGGCCGCGCTCGGCATTGCCCAGCAGGATCCAGCCCTGCCGCGTCACCTCCGGCCCGGCGCCGCCCTGCGCCAGCCGCTCGCGCAGCCGCTGCAGCAGCGCCTCGTCCCGCGCCGCCGCCGCCGCCCGCTCCTGGAAGGGCGCGGCCGGGATGTCCGGCTGGCCGTGCCAGAGATAGACGCCGAAGCCCAGCGCCGGCAGCAGGAAGATCAGCGCCGCCAGCACCGCCGCCCCGCGCCCCGGCGGCTGGCCGGGCTGCTCCGCCCCCTCCAGCCCCGGCGCGGCCAGCACGCGGCGCTGCACCTCCAGCTTGGCGGCGCGATAGGCCTCGGGCTCCAGCCGCCCGGCCTCCCGCTCGCGCTCCAGCTCCTCGAGCTGGGCGCGATACAGGGCCAGATCGGCCTCCTGACGGTTGCGCAGCCGGGCGGGGCGCAGCAGCGCCCAGCCCAGCGGTGCCAGGGCGAGCACCGCCAGCCCCAGGAAAAGCAGCCAGATCATCGGGGGGAGCGGTCCTCCAGCGCGGCCAGCCGCGCCTCTTCCTCGGGCGAGAGCGGGGCGGGGGCCGCCTGGGTGCCGCGCCGGCGCAGCAGCAGCACGGCCAGCAGCCCGCCCCCCAGCGCCAGCACCGGCATGCCCCACAGCAGCAGCGTGGCGGCGTTCAGCGGCGGCCGCAGCAGCACGAAATCGCCGTAGCGGGCATGGACATATTCGATGACGGCGGCACGGTCCTCGCCGAGGGCGATGCGCTCGCGCACGATGCGGCGCAGGTCGCGCGCCAGATCGGCCTCGCTGTCCTCGATCGACTGGTTCTGGCAGACCAGGCAGCGCAGCTCGCGCCCGATCTCCCGCGCCTCCTGCTCCTTCACCGGGTCGCGCAGCATCTCGGAAGGCAGGCCGACGGCGAGCGCGGCCCCCCCCAGCGACACCGACAGCAGCAACGCTGCTGCACTGGAAAAAAGACGGGGCATCAGGCGTGGCGCCGCAGCAGGGGGCGGATATCCTGCTCCAGCACCTCCGGCGTCACCGGCCCCGGCCAGCGCCAGCGCACAATGCCCTGGCGGTCGAGCAGATAGGTCTCCGGCACGCCATAGACGCCCCAATCGATGGCCACCCGCCCCGGCTCGTCCCGCCCCAGCCGCCGGAACGGGTTGCCATGCCGGGTCAGGAACTGCGCCGCATCGCCCGGCTTGTCCTTGTAGTTGATGCCGAAGACCGGCACGCCCTCGCGCGCCAGCCGCATCAGCTGCGGATGCTCGACGATGCAGGGCACGCACCAGCTGGCCCAGAAATTCACCAGCACCGGGGCCGGCAGCGCGCGCAGCTCGGCATCGCCGAAGGCGGGCACGCCGCTGGCCTCCAGCGGCGGCAGGGTGAAGCTCGGGGCCTGCTTGCCCACCAGGACGGAGGGCACGCCGCGCGGGTCATAGCTGCCATCGCCCAGGCCGCGCAGCATTCCGTAGAAGCCTGCACCCCCGGCCACCGCCAGCCCGAGCGGCGCCAGCATGATCATGCGGCGGCTGGTCAGGGGCATCTCGGAACTCCTTTTTTGTCAGGCTGCCGCCGTCTCCCGGCGAAGCGGGCCGCGACACCGGGCCCAGGGCAGCCCCGGTTAAGTGGTGCGGCGCCCTTGTGCGCCATGGCCGGCAGCGGGCAGGGGCGCGGCGATGCGGATGCGGCGGTCGGTCAGCGACACCGCGCCGCCCAGCGCCATCACCAGCGCCCCCAGCCAGATCCAGGGCGCCAGGATGTTGTGGTGCACCCGCAGCACCGCCTGGCCCCCCTCCTCCTCGCCCAGCACGGCATAGAGATCGCCGCGCGGCCGGGCATGGATGGCGGCCTCGGTGGTGGTCATGCTGCCCACCGGGAAATAGCGCCGCTCCGGCCGCAGCACCGTCACCACCGCGCCATCGCGCAGCACCGTCACCGTGGCCCGGCGGGCGGACCAGTTGGGGCCGATCACATCCTCCACCCGGTCCAGGCGCCATTCATAGCCGGCATGCCGGATGGCCTGGCCGGGGCGAAGCGCTGCCAGATGGTCGCTGGCCAGGCCCATGCCCGCCATGCCCAGGATCGAGATGCCGACCCCGGCATGCGCCAGCGCCGCGCCCCAGGCGGCGCGCGGCAGGCCGCGCGCGCGGCTCCAGGCGGCGGCCGGGCGGCGGAACAGCGCGATGCGGTCGAAAATGTCGGCCAGCGCGCCGCAGATCAGCCAGAGCGCGGCGGCGAAACCCAGCGCCGGGCCGATGCGCAGGCCGGCGAAGGCCAGCACCAGCGCCACGGCACCGGCGGCGGCCAGCGCCGCCCACCACAGCCGCTGCAGCACCGGCCACAGCCGCGCCCGCTTCCAGGGCAGCAGCGGCCCGGCCGCCATGGCCAGCACCAGCGGCACGGCCAGCGGCAGGATGGCGGTGTTGAAGAAGGGCGGGCCCACCGAGATCTTCTGGCCCAGCAGCAGGTCGGCGAACATCGGCCACAGCGTGCCGGCCAGCACCACCGCCGCCATGGCGCAGAGCAGCAGGTTGTTCAGCACCAGCGAGCCCTCGCGCGACAGCGGCGCGAACAGGCCGGTGGGCGCCATGGACGGCGCCCGCCAGGCGAACAGCGCCAGGCTGCCGGCGACATAGAAGCCGAGCAGGCCCAGGATGAACACGCCGCGCGACGGGTCGGAGGCGAAGGCATGCACCGAGTTCAGCACGCCCGAGCGCACCAGGAAGGTGCCCAGCAGCGAGAAGCCGAAGGCCAGCAGCGCCAGCAGCAGGGTCCAGATCTTCAGCGCCTCGCGCTTCTCCACCACGATGGCGGAGTGCAGCAGCGCCGTGCCGGCCAGCCAGGGCAGCAGGGAGGCGTTCTCGACCGGGTCCCAGAACCAGTAGCCGCCCCAGCCCAGCTCGTAATAGGCCCACCAGGAGCCGAGCGCGATGCCGAGCGTCAGGAAGGCCCAGGCCGCCAGCGCCCAGGGGCGCACCCAGCGGCCCCAGGCGGCGTCCACCCGCCCCTCGATCAGCGCGGCGACCGCGAAGGCGAAGGTGACGGCATAGCCGACATAGCCCAGGTAGAGCAGCGGCGGGTGGAAGGCGAGGCCGGGATCCTGCAGCACCGGGTTCAGCCCCTGCCCGTCCGGCGGCGCCGGCCAGACCCGGCCGAAGGGGTTGGAGGTGAGCAGGGTGAAGGCCAGGAAGCCGATCGCCACCAGCCCCAGCACACCCAGCACCCGGGCCCGCAGCATGCCCGGCAGGTCGCGGCCGAAGCCGGCGACGGCGGCGCCGCACAGCGCCAGGATCAGCACCCAGAGCAGCAGCGAGCCCTCGTGATTGCCCCAGGCGCCGGCGTATTTGTACAGCAGCGGCTTGGCCGAGTGGCTGTTCTGCACCACGGTGATGACGCTGGTGTCGTTCACCGCGAAGGCCCAGAGCAGGGCACCGAAGGCGGCGGCGCAGGCCAGCGCCTGGCCATAGGCGAGCGGCGCGGCCGCGCCCATCAGCCGCGCATCGCGCCGCGCCGCGCCCCAGAGCGGCAGCACCGTCTGGGCCAGCGCCAGCGCGAAGGCGAGCGCCAGGGCGAAATGGCCGAATTCCGCGATCATCCGCCGCTGTTCTCCGGGCTGGGGGAGAGGGTGTTCCAGCTGGCCGCCGGCGGCGGCGCGCCGCGCGCCGGGTCCCAATGGCCGCTGCGCTTCAGCGCGTCGGCGACCTCGGGCGGCATGTAGGTCTCGTCATGGCGGGCCAGCACCTCGCTGGCGCGGAACAGCCCGTCCGGCCCCAGCTTGCCCAGCGCCACCACGCCCTGGCCCTCGCGCAGCAGGTCGGGCAGCACGCCGTGATAGGTGACCGGGATGGTGGCCGGCCCGTCGGTGACGCGGAAGCGTGCCTCCGGCTTGCCATCGGCGGCCTGGCTGCGCTGCAGGCTGCCGGCCTCGACCAGCCCGCCCAGGCGGAAGGCGCGGTCGGGGCCGGGATTCTTCGCGGCGATGTCGCTGGGGGCCAGGAAGAAGACCAGATTGTCCTGGAAGGCGGTGAGCGTCAGCGCGGTGGCGGTGCCGAGGCCGAGCCCGGCCAGCAGCACGATCCACATCCGACGCCGCTTGCGCGACAGACTCACCCTTGCCTCCTCTGCCGCCAGCGGGCGGTCCCTTTCGCGACCAGGACGGAGGCCAGCTCCGCCAGGTCGAAGATCGCACTGCCCATGACCCAGACCGCCAGGGCACAGGCCAGGGCGGGGAGCAGCCCCCACCCGGCCAGCAGCATCAGGCCCGGCACCAGCGCCAGCGCCAGGGCGGTGACCGCCAGCGCCAGCCCGGTGCGGGCCGCCTTCATGCGCGCCGCCGCGGGCGCGGACCCAGCAGCGCCATGCGCCGCTTCGCCGCGGCGTGGCGCCGCGCCGCCAGCAGCGCCATGCCGCCGAAGCCGAGCGCCGCCAGCCCCCAGGAGAGGGCGACATGCCACCAATGCTGCGTCATGCCGCATTCTCCCTGCCGGCGCCTTGATCCGGCGCAAGAAGCGCGGTCATGCCGCGCCCTCCAGCCCGGCCGCCTCATGCTGCCGGGCGCGGGAGAGCTGCAGCTGGCGCAGCCGCTTCTCCATCACCGCGGCGCGGGTGCGGGCCAGCACCAGGGCTGCGAAGGCCAGGCTGAAGCCGGCCGCGCAGACCAGCAGCGGGTAGAGGATGTCGACATGCATGCCCGGCGCCGCGGCGCGGGTGACCGAGGCCGATTGGTGCAGCGTGTTGAACCAGTCGACGCTCCACTTGATGACCGGCAGGTTCACCGCGCCGATCAGCGCCAGGATGGCGCCGGCGCGGGCGCCGCGCTCCTCCTCGTCGAAGGCGCGGACCAGGGCGGCATGGCCGACCCACAGGAAGAACAGCACCAGCACCGAGGTCATGCGGGCATCCCAGGCCCACCAGGTGCCCCACATCGGCCGGCCCCACAGGCTGCCGGTGGCCAGGCACAGCGCGGTGACCATGGCGCCGACCGGCGACAGCTCCCGCGCCGCCAGATCGGCCAGCGGGTGGCGCCAGATCAGCGACATGGCCGAGGCGATGGCCAGGCCGAGATAGCCGCCCATGGCCAGCCAGGCCATCGGCACATGCACATACATGATGCGCACCGTCTCCCCCTGCTGCCAGTCGGGCGGGGAGAAGAGCAGCGCCCAGGCGGCGCCGGCGCCCAGCACCAGCGCCGCGAGCCCCCAGAGCCAGGGCAGCAGCCGCTCGGTCAGCCGCAGGAAGCGGCCGGGATTGGCGAAGCGGTGCAGCCCGCCGCCGGCGGGGGCGGCGGCTGCGGGGGCGGCGGGGCGGCTGGCGGGGCCGGGGTGGGACGGGGTGCTCACGCCGCGCAAACTAGGGGCTTGCGGCGCCGGATTGAAGCCATCGCCGCACGCGGTTACGTCATGACACAGCCCCGGCGCCGCCGTGGCGCCGCCAGGAGAGCCCGGCGCCGCAGGGCGCCTTGAGGAGAGAGAAGCCGATGCTGTTCGCCATTGTCTGCGAGGACAAGCCCGCCGCGCTGGAGCTGCGCCTGGCCACGCGGCCCACGCATCTCGAATATCTCGACAGCAAGGTCGAGGCGCTGGTGCAGGCCGGCCCGGTGCTGGATGCCGAGGGCAAGCCCTGCGGCAGCGTGCTGCTGGTCGATGTCGCCGACCAGGCGGCGGCCGAGGCCTTCGCCGCCGAGGACCCCTATGCCAAGGCCGGGCTGTTCGCCAAGGTCACGGTGCGGCCCTTCCGCCAGGTCTATGCCGGCGGCCAGCGCGTCGGCTGAGGGGCGCGCCGCCATGGCCTATTGGCTGGTCAAGAGCGAGCCCGACGCCTTTTCCTGGCAGCAGCAGGTGGAGAACGGGGTCGAGCCCTGGACCGGCGTGCGCAACGCCCAGGCGGCGAAGAACCTCCGCGCCATGCGGCAGGGCGACCGCGCCTTCTTCTACCATTCCAATGTGGGGAAGGAGATCGTCGGCGTGGTCGAGGTGGCGCGCGAGGCCTATCCCGACCCGACCGAGGAGAGCGGCCGCTGGGCCTGTGTCGACATGCGCGCGGTGGGGCCGATGCCGCGCCCGGTGACGCTGGCCGAGATCAAGACGATGCCGGAACTGGCCGAGATCGGGCTGATCCGGCAGTCGCGCCTGTCGGTGATGCCGATCTCCGACGAACACTGGGCGCTGCTCTGCCGCCTGGGCGGCTTCCAGGGCTGAGAGCGGCCAGGGCCGGGGCGGCTCCCCCGGCCCTGGCGCCCCGCCTCAGTTCCGGCGGGCCCGGTCGTTGAACCAGGGCGTGTTGTGGCGCGGCGGCGGCTCGGCCATGGGCGGCTGCGGCTGCAGCAGCGGGCCGGGATCGACATAGATCTGCGTCCCCGGCGGCAGATAGGGCGGGGTCTGCGGCGGGTAGGGGGAGGGGCGGCGGCGGAAATCGCGCTCCACCTCCTCGCGCCCCAGATAGCGGCCCTCGGCATCGTAATGCCGCAGCACCCCGCCGCCGGCCGAGCGTTCCGAGCGCCCGTCATATTGGCCATAGGCGTCGTAGTGCCGCTGCACGCCGCCCTGGGTCTCGGTGCGGCCGAGCGGGCGGCCATAGGGATCGACCTCGTAGCGGATCTGCGCCGCCGCCGGGCCGCCCAGCAGGGCCAGCGCCAGGGCCAGCGCCGCCACCGCGCCGCCCCTCCTTCCCCCCGCCAGCCTTCCTGCCAGCCTTCCTGCCAGCCTTCCTGCCCGGGGCAGGGTCTTCCGATGCCGCATGAGCCGCCTCCTCCTGCCTGCGCCCGACCGATCCGCGCGAGGCTGCCGCAGAAAGGTTAACGGAATGGGCGGAAAGCCGCTGCCGCATCCACCGGGCGTTCCGGCATCCTGCGTCCGGCGGCGGGGGCTTGCGGCGGGGGCGGCGCTGGGCGATGCCCGGGCTGGCGGGGCCGCCCCGCCCGACCGCAGGACACGCCGCATGGATGAACGCCGCCTCTGCCATCTCGACGACATCCCCGAAGGCGGCTCGCGCGGCTTCGCCGGCACGCCGGGCAGCTTCATCGGGCTGTTCGCGGTGCGCCGCGGCGATGCCGTGCATGTCTATGTCAATTCCTGCCCGCATGTCGGCGTGCCGCTGGAGATCGTGCCCGACCGCTTCCTGGACGGGCCGGGGCGGCAGATCGTCTGCGCCGTGCATGGCGCGCATTTCCGCATCGAGGACGGGTTCTGCACCTCCGGCCCCTGTGCCGGCGATTCGCTGGAGGCGGTGCCGGTGCGCATCGACGACCAGGGCGCGGTCTGGGTCCCCGCCGATGCCGGCGCCTGAGAAGGGCCGGCCGCGGGGGCGGGCATGGAGCCGGTTCCAATTCCGCGTTGCAGCACTTGACGGGGATCAAGGCGCATTGGCCCAATAGCGGCGAAAGACGGGGTGCCGCCTCAACCGGCGGACACCATAGCGGGAGGAAAGAGCATGCCTGACGACGCGCTGATTCCGGTCAAGCCCGAGCTGGCGCAGGGCGCGCGGGTGGACGAGGCCCGCCACCGCACCATGACCGCCGAGGCGCTGCGCGACCCGGACGCCTTCTGGCGCGAGGAGGCCAAGCGCATCGCCTGGATCACCCCGCCGACGAAGATCAAGAACACCAGCTTCGAGGGCGACGTCTCGATCAAATGGTTCGAGGACGGGGTGCTGAACGCCTCCGTCTCCTGCCTGGACCGCCATCTGGCCGAGCGCGGCGAGCAGACCGCCATCATCTGGGAAGGCGACGACCCGAACAGCGACGCCAAGGTCACCTATCGCGACCTGCATGAGCGGGTCTGCCGCCTGGCCAATGCGATGAAGGCGCTGGGGGTGAAGAAGGGCGACCGCGTCAGCCTGTACCTGCCGATGATCGTCGAGGCGGCGGTGGCCATGCTGGCCTGCGCCCGCATCGGCGCGGTGCATTCCGTGGTGTTCGGCGGCTTCAGCCCGGACAGCCTGGCCAGCCGCGTGCAGGATTGCGACAGCGTGCTGGTCATCACCGCCGATGAGGGCCGCCGCGGCGGCCGCAAGGTGCCGCTGAAGACCAATGCCGACGAGGCGATGAAATCCTGCCCGACGGTGCGGCACGTCATCGTCGTGAAGAACACCGGCGGCGATGTGCCGATGCAGGAAGGCCGCGACCACTGGTACCACGAGCTGGTCGAGGCCGCGGCGCCGGATTGCGCGCCGGAGCCGATGAACGCCGAGGACCCGCTCTTCATCCTCTACACCTCGGGCTCCACCGGGAAGCCCAAGGGCGTGCTGCACACCACCGGCGGCTACATGGTCTGGGCCGGCTTCACGCATGAGTTGGTCTTCGACTACCGCCCGGGCGAGATCTACTGGTGCACCGCCGATGTCGGCTGGGTCACCGGCCACACCTATATCGTCTATGGCCCGCTGGCGAATGGCGCGACGACGCTGATGTTCGAGGGCGTGCCGAACTGGCCCGGCATCGACCGCTGCTGGCAGGTGGTGGACAAGCACCAGGTCAACATCTTCTACACCGCGCCGACCGCCATCCGCTCCCTGATGCGGGAGGGCGAGGCGCCGGTGAAGAAATGGTCGCGCCAGTCGCTGCGCGTGCTGGGCAGCGTCGGCGAGCCGATCAACCCCGAGGCCTGGATGTGGTATTACCGCGTGGTCGGCGACAGCCGCTGCCCGGTGGTCGACACCTGGTGGCAGACCGAGACCGGCGGCATCCTGATCTCGCCGCTGCCCGGCGCCGTGGCGCAGAAGCCCGGCTCCGCCACCCTGCCGCTGCCCGGCGTGCAGCCGGCGCTGGTCGACAATGAGGGGCAGATCCTGGAAGGCGCGACCGAGGGCAACCTCGTCATCCTGGATTCCTGGCCGGGCCAGATGCGCACCGTCTACAAGGACCATGAGCGCTTCATCCAGACCTACTTCTCGACCTTCCCGGGCAAGTACTTCTCCGGCGACGGCGCGCGGCGGGACGAGGATGGCTATTACTGGATCACCGGCCGCGTCGATGACGTGCTGAACGTCTCCGGCCACCGCATGGGCACGGCCGAGATCGAAAGCGCCCTCGTCGCCCACCCCAAGGTGGCCGAGGCCGCCGTGGTCGGCATGCCGCATGAGCTGAAGGGCCAGGGCATCTACTGCTACGTCACCCTCAAGACCGGCGAGGAACCCACCGACGCCCTGAAGAAGGAACTGGTGGCCTGGGTGCGCAAGGAGATCGGCCCGATCGCCTCGCCGGACGCCATCCAATGGGCGCCCGGCCTGCCCAAGACCCGCTCCGGCAAGATCATGCGCCGCATCCTGCGCAAGATTGCCGCCAATGAGACCGACAGCCTGGGCGACACCTCGACGCTGGCCGACCCCACCGTCGTCCAGGACCTCATCACCAACCGCGTCTAGTTGTCAGGCTGCCGCTGTCCTGTTGCGAGGCGGGACTTTTCTTTCAGGCTGCCGCCGTCCCGTTTTGAAGCGGGACGCGGCAGGCTAGTGGGAGCACCCGTGGTCCGGTGGCTTCGCCGTGTTGCCGCCATCCTGTTTCCAGGCGAGGTGCGCAATCCGGACAAGGTCTGGCGGTCAGGTGGAAAATAGAAGCCCCGCGAAAGCGGGGCTTTTTTGGGCCATTATGCACTTTGCAAACAGAAGGATTTTTACTTGACTGCCAGCCGGTCACCCAACTAGATTTCTATTCATGCGGTCGTGAGCCGCCCGAGAAGCCCAGGGTCGCGGGTTCGAATCCCGCCGGGCGCGCCACTTGGCGTCCGTAGCTCAGCTGGATAGAGTGAGGGCCTTCCTTGAACTCACGCTAAACGCCGCCCCTAGCCGGGGCGGCGTTTTGTTTTTTCGGATTCTCGAAAGAAAAGCAGCCCGACAGAAAAACTAGCCGATGCCGGTGGGGCCGTCGAGGACGAGGCGGATCTTGCGGCTGAGCTCCAGCCGGCCATAGGGCTTGCCGATGATGTCGAATTCGGCGCCGCCGGCGGTGCTGCGTTCCAGCGAGGCCTCGGCATAGCCAGTGGTCAGCAGCACCTTCAGCCGCGGCCGGCGGCGGCGGGCCTCGCGCGCCAGCATGGCGCCGTTCATGCCGCCGGGCATGATCAGGTCGGAGAACAGCAGATCGACCGGCCCGGCGCCGTCCAGCACCTCCAGCGCCGCCGGGCCATTGTGCGCGACCAGGATGCGGTAGCCGAAATCCTCCAGGATCTCGCGCGCCAGCTCGGCGACGTCGGGGCGGTCATCGACCACCAGGATGGTCTCGGTGCCGGGGCGGTCCATGACGCGCAGCGCGCGCGGCTGCACCGGCCGGTCCTCCTCGCCGAGGGCGGGGAAATACAGGGTGACGGTGGTGCCTTCCCCCTCGCGCGAGGCGATGCGCAGCGTGCCGCCGGATTGCCGGGCGAAGCCATAGACCATGGACAGGCCGAGCCCGGTGCCGCGCCCCTCATCCTTGGTGGTGAAGAACGGGTCCATGACGCGGGAGAGGATCTCGCCCGGGATGCCGCCGCCATTGTCGCTGACCTCGAGCGCGACATAGCCGCCCGGCAGCAGCT
The DNA here is from genome assembly GCF_030818485.1 of Pseudoroseomonas cervicalis. NCBI lineage: Bacteria > Pseudomonadati > Pseudomonadota > Alphaproteobacteria > Acetobacterales > Roseomonadaceae > Roseomonas > Teichococcus cervicalis. The sequence goes on from NZ_JAUTAJ010000004.1 coordinate 2,949,474, forward strand.
CGCCGAAGCGGCTGGCCTGTTCCTGGTCCAGCGTCTCGTTGCGGGTGGCGATGCGCACATGCCCGGCGCGGTCGCCCGGCATGGCGTCGCGGGCGTTGATCAGCAGGTTCAGCAGCGCGACCTCGGCCTGGGTCGGGTCGATGCGGCAATTCCACAGCTGCGGCGCAGGCTGCAGCTCCAGCGTGATGGCCTCGCCCAGCGTGTGGTGCGCCATGTCGCGCACGCCATCGAGCAGGTTGTTCAGGTTGAGGGTGCGTCCCTCCAGCCGCTGCTTGCGGGCGAAGGCCAGCAGCTGCTGCGTCAGGGTGGTGGCGCGGCCGACGGCGCCGCGCACATTCTCGACGCCGCGGGTCAGCCGGGCGCGGTCCAGCTGCGGCTGGGTCAGCCCATGCCCCATCAGGTCCAGATAGCCCAGCATCACCTGCAGCAGGTTGTTGAAGTCATGCGCGATGCCGCCGGTCAGCTGGCCCAGCGCCTCCATCTTCTGCGCCTGGCGCAGCGCGTCCTCGGCATCGCGGCGGCGGCTGACATCGAGCTGCGAGCCGAAGAAGTAGCGGAGCCTGCCGGCATCGTCATAGACCGGGGAGATGAACAGCGCGTTCCAGAAGGTCGAGCCGTTCTTGCGGTAGTTCAGGATCTCGATGGCGATCTCGCGCTCCTCGCGCAGCGCCTGGCGCACCGCGTCGACGCTGCCGCGATCGGTCTCCGGCCCCTGCAGGAAGCGGCAATTGGTGCCGACGATCTCCTCCCGCGAATAGCCCGTCATCTGCAGGAAGGCGTGGTTGGCGAAGACGATCGGCATGTCCGGCAGCCGCGCATCCGCCACGATCATCGGCATGCGCGTCGTCTCGACGGCGATGTGGAACACCTCGCCATGCTGCGGGTCGCGGCTGTCGAGCGGGGCGGTGATGCCGTGCGGCGGCGTCTGGGGCTTGTCGGGCATCGCAATCCCTGCTGGCTGAACGCCCGGCGGGGGGCGGTAGGTCGGACCGGAACTTGGCACCGCTGCGGAACCCCGCAAGAACCGCCGCGGCCGGGGCGTGTCACTTTTGTCTCAGCCCGGCCGGGGCTTCGGCGCAAGCGTCCGGGGCTGTAACGTTGCGCTTCGCCCGGTGTTGCCCGCATGGATGATGCGGCATGGGCAGAGCGGGGGCGAGCATGCGGATCCTGGTCCTGGGCGCGGGCGCGCTGGGCGGCTATTTCGGCGGCAGGCTGCTGGAGGCGGGGGCGGAGCTGGCCTTCCTGGTCCGTCCCAAGCGCCAGGCGCAGCTGCGCGAGCGCGGGCTGGTGCTGCGCTGCCCCGCCACCGGGGAGCTGCGCCGCCCCGTCACCGCGCTCACCGCCGCCGAGCTGCGCCCGGGCTGGGACATCGTGCTGCTGAGCTGCAAGGCCTATGACCTGGAGGAGGCGATCGACAGCCTGCGCCCGGCCATCGGGCCGGAGACGGCGGTGCTGCCGGTGCTGAACGGGCTGTCGCATCTCGACCGGCTGCGCGAGGCCTTCGGGGCCGGCGCCGTGCTCGGGGGGCTCGCAAAAATCCGCGCCACGCTGAACCCGGCGGGGGAGGTCATCAACCTCTCCGACTGGCGCTATCTGACGCTGGGCGAGCTGGATGGCAGCCTGACCCCCCGCGTCACCCGCTTCGCCGAGCTGGCCCGCCAGGGCGGCATCCTGGCCGAGGCGGTGCCCGACATCCACCGCGCCATGTGGGCCAAGCTGGTGCATCTGGGCACGGTGGCGGCGGCGACCGTGCTGCTGCGCGGCAGCACCGGCCAGATCGCCCGCGCCCCCGGCGGCACCGCCTTCCTGCTGACCCTGCTGGAGCGCAACATGGCCATCGCCGCGCATCACGGCCATCCGGTGCCGGCAGGCTTCGCCGAGGAATACCGCGCTTTGCTCTCCGACCCCACCGGCACCTACACGGCCAGCATGCTGCGCGACCTCGAATCCGGCGGGCGGATCGAGGCCGACCACATCCTGGGCTTCCTGCTGCAGGCGGCCGGCGAGGCCGGGGTGGACCCCACCCTGCACGCCATCGCCTATCTGCACGCCAAGACCTATGAGCAGCGCCGCGCCGAGGAGAAGGCCGCATGAACGCCGACCGCCACCGCATCCAGCGCGACGGCCTCTCCGCCACCATCCAGGCCCGCGGCGGCGAGCTGGTCAGCCTGCGCGACGCGGCGGGGCGGGAATGGCTGTGGCAGGCCGGGCCGGAATGGCGGCGCCACGCCCCCTGGCTGTTCCCGATCGTCGGCCGCCTGGCCGGCGACACGCTGCGGCATGAGGGCCAGGCCTATCGCATGGGCCAGCACGGCTTCGCCCGCGACCGCCGCTTCACCTGGCTGTCCCAGACCGCCGATCGCTGCCGGCTGCGCCTGTCCGACGACGCCGAAAGCCGCGCCCTCTACCCCTTCGCCTTCATCCTGGAGCTGGATTTCTCGCTGGCCGGCGGCTGGCTGGTGGCGAAGGCCACCATCGCCAATCCGGGCCGGGTCCCGCTGCCCTTCGCCTTCGGCGCCCACCCGGCCTTCGCCTGGCCGCTGCCCGGCGCCGGGGCGAAGCAGGACCACCGCCTGGTCTTCGCCCAGGCCGAGCCCAACCCCGCCCGCCGCCTGGAAGGCGGGCTGCTGGCGGGGGAGGAGGCGCTGCCCCTGCAGGGGCACGATCTGCCGCTGTCGCCGGCGCTGTTCGGGAAGGATGCGCTGGTGCTGCCAGGGATCGCCAGCCGGGCGCTGCGCTATGTCTCCGAGGCCGGGCCGGAGATCGAGATGCGCTGGGAGAATTACCGGGATTTCGGCCTGTGGTCGAAGCCGGAAGGGGCGGATTTCCTCTGCCTGGAGCCCTGGTGCGGCTATGCCAGCCCGGCCGGGTGGGATGGGGAGTTCTCGGAAAAGCCTGGCATCACCCTGCTGAAGCCGGGGGAAAGCCGGGATTTCACCTGGAGCGTCAGGCCCCAGGGATAGGGCCAGGGGCGCTGCCCCTGGACCCCGCCGGGGTGGCAGGGCCACCCCGGACCCCGCCATCCGTTCGCGCGATGGCTTGAGGCGGAATCGCCGAAAAGCCTGAATCGCGCGATCAGACAAAACCGCGATGGCTTGAGGCGGAATCGCCGAAAAGCCTGAATCGCGCGATCAAACAAAACCGCGATGGCTTGAGGCGGAATCGCCGAAAAGCCTGAATCGCGCGAGCCAGTAAGACCTTACAGGCCGGCGATGACGGCGTCGGCGACGCGGTCCAGCTGCGCCTCGTCCAGATAGGGATGCATCGGCAGCGACAGGATGCGCTGGCAGATATCCTCGGACACCGTCAGCGGCGGCGACTGGCGCAGCCCCTCGGCATGCGCCGCCGCATAGGCCGGCTGGCGGTGCAGCGGCTTCGGATAGTAGATCGCCGAGGGCACGCCGCGCGCCTGCATCGCCGCCTGCACCCGGCCGCGCGTCTCGGCATCCGGCAGCAGGATGGAATACAGCCCCCAGGCGCTCTCCGCCCCGTCCATCTCGCCCGGCACGGTGACATGGCCGGACAGCCGCGCGGCATAATGCCGCGCGACGCGGGTGCGGTCCTTCAGCTCCTGCTCCAGCAGCGGCAGCTTGCACAGCAGGATGGCGGCCTGGATCGTGTCCAGCCGGCCATTCATGCCGGTGCGCTCCACCTCGTAGCGGGTCTTGCCCTCGCCATGCGTGCGCAGGGACCGGTACAGCTCGGCCCGGTCGGCGTCATTGGTCAGGATGGCGCCGCCATCGCCGTAACAGCCCAGCGTCTTGGTGGGGTAGAAGCTGAGCGCGGCGGCATCGCCCCAATTGCCCAGCCGCTTGCCCTGCAGCGCGCCGCCGAAGGCCTGCGCGGCGTCGTCGAGGGCGAACAGCCCCTCCGCCGCGCAGATCGCCTGGATCGCCGGCCAGTCCGCCGGGCGGCCGAACAGGTCGACGCCGACCACGGCGCGCGGGCGCAGCTTGCCTTCCGCCTTCACCAGCGCGATGCGGCGCTTCAGATCCTCGATGTCGATGTTGAAGCCATCCTCGGCCACATCGACGAAGACCGGCGTGGCGCCCAGCACCAGCGGCACCTCGGCCGTCGCGGTGTAGGTGAAGGCGGGCAGGAACACCGCGTCGCCGCGGCCGATGCCCTCCGCCATCATGGCGATCTGCAGCGCATCCGTGCCGGAGGAGACGCCGACCGCATGCGCGCAGCCGGCGAACTCGGCCAGCTTCTCTTCCAGCTCGCGCACATCGGGGCCGTTGATGAAGGCGCCGCTGTCGAGGATGGCGGCGATGCGGCGGTCGATCTCCGGACGGATCAGCGCCTGCTGCGCCTTCATGTCGAACAGCCCGATGGGCCTGGTGGTGGTGTCGGCGGTCATAAGCGGATCGCTCCGTCAATCACAGCGGCCCGGGGCACGCAGCCTCAGGCCTGAATGACGGGGTGATAGGCCGGACCGGCCGCTTCTGGGAAATCACCGCGCGTTTCAAAGGGCAACGTGGCCGCCGCGGGCCGCATCGCCGCCGGGTCCACCGCCGCGTCGCGATAGACGCCGCGCGTGTCGACGATCAGCCGCGCATGCTGGCGCAGCAGCGCCAGATCCATGCCCGGCTGCGGCGTCACCAGCAGCACCGCATCCTGCCCGGCCAGCAGCGCCTCGGTCAGGGGCTGGCTCTCCAGCGCCGGCGCGCTGCCCTGCAGCCGCCTTGTCGCGGGGAAGCGCGGCACCAGCGGGTCGTGATAGGCGAGCTCGGCGCCGCGCGCCGCCAGCAGCCGGAAGATCTCGATCGCCGGGCTCTCCCGCGTATCCGGCACGCCGCTCTTGTAGGCCAGGCCGAGCAGCAGGATGCGCGCCCCGCGCAGCGGGATGCCGCGGGCATCCAGCGCGTCGCGCAGCCGCTCCACCACATAGGCGGGCATGGCGTCGTTCACCCGGCCGGCGAGTTCCACGAAATCGCTCGGCACGCCGAGCTCGCGCGCCTTCCAGGCGAGGTAATAGGGATCGACCGGGATGCAGTGCCCGCCCAGGCCCGGGCCGGGGCGGAAGGGCATGAAGCCGAAGGGCTTGGTGGCGGCGGCGTCGATCACCTCATGCACGTCGAGATCGAGCGCGTGGCTGATCCGCTTCAGCTCGTTCACCAAGCCGATATTCACCGCGCGGAAGACATTCTCATACAGCTTGGCCAGCTCCGCCGCGCGCAGCGAGGAAAGCGGCACCAGCCCCGCCGCCACCGGCCCGTACAGCGCCATGCCCATCTCCAGGCAGGTCGGGGTGGCGCCGGCCAGCAGCTTCGGCACGCGGTGCACCGTGCCCTCGGGGTTGCCGGGATCCTCGCGCTCCGGGCTGTAGAGCAGGAAGGCGTCGCGCCCCGGCGTCAGCCCGGCCGCCAGCAGGGCCGGCAGCAGGAAATCCTCGGTGGTGCCGGGATAGGTGGTGCTTTCGAGGGCCAGGATATGGCCGCGCCGCAGATAGGGGGCGAGGGAAGCGACACTGTCGCGCACCGGGCCCAGATCCGGCTCCTTGTGCGGCCCGACCGGGGTGGGGACGCAGATCACCAGCGCGTCGCAATCGGCGGCCAGGGCCAGGCTGCTATCCGCCTCGATCCCGGCGCGGGCGATGCGCGCATCCTCGATGCCATGCACCGGGCTGCGGCCTTCGCGGATCGCCTCGGTCTTGCTGGTGTCGATGTCGAAGCCGGTGACGGCGAAGCCCTGCTCGGCGAAGCGCAGCGCGAGCGGCAGCCCGGCATAGCCCAGGCCGATCACCCCGATCCGCGCCTGGCGGGCCTTCAGCCGCGCCAGCAGCTGGCGGCGCAATGTCGTGTCGGGATCGGGGGAGAGGGGCGCGCCGCCGGCCCGGCCGGGGCTGCGCGGGCGGGGGCCGGTCTGGTCCGCCGCCGGAATCAGGCGCTGGCGCCTGCGCGGGGGCAGCCCTGCCACCCCCGATGCGTGATGCGTCACGTCTTCCCCTCCGGGTTGTGGTCGAATTCCGGCACCAGCCGGCCAAGCTGCGCGAGCGCCGCCTTGGCCTGGCCGTTGCGGGCGGCGGCGGCGATGGCGTCGATCGCCTGGCCCACCTGGGTGGCATCCGTGGTGCGCGGGGTCGCCACCAGCAGCCCCGCGAATTGCGTCGGCCGCGGCGGCTCCTGCCCGTGGAACAGCTCCTCGAACAGCTTCTCGCCGGGGCGCAGCCCGGTGAAGCGGATCTCGACATCCTCGTCCGGCCGCAGCCCGGCCAGGCGGATCATCCGCCGCGCCATGTCGACGATCTTCACCGGCTTGCCCATGTCGAGCACGAAGATGCCGCCATCGGCCAGCTCCGGCGGCTGGCCCTGCGGATCGGCGACGCCGACCACGCTGGCCTGCAGCACCAGCCCCACCGCCTCGCGCACCGTCATGAAGTAGCGGCGCATATCGGGATGGGTCACGGTCAGCGGCCCGCCGCGCTCCAGCTGCCGGCGGAACAGCGGCACCACCGAGCCGGTGGAGCCCAGCACATTGCCGAAGCGCACCGTGACGCAGCGCATGCCGCCATTCCCCTGGCGCGCCTGCATGTCCAGCGCCTGGCAGTACATCTCCGCCAGCCGCTTCGAAGCCCCCATGACGCTGGTGGGATTCACCGCCTTGTCGGTGCTGATGAACACCATGGCGCGGCAGCCCACGGCGCGCGCCGCATCGGCGATGATGCGGGTGCCCTGGGCGTTGGTCAGCAGCCCTTCCAGCGGGTCGCGCTCGACCATCGGCACATGCTTCAGCGCCGCGGCGTGGAACACCAGCTCGGGCTGCACCTCCTCCATCAGCCGGGCGATGCGCGCGGCGTCGCGCACATCGGCCAGCACGGCGCGGCGCAGCACGCCGGGATGGCTCTCGGCCAGCTCCAGATCGATGCCGTAGAGGGCGAATTCGCCATGGTCGAGCAGCGTCAGCTGCGCCGGGCCCAGCGCCGCCACCTGCCGCGCCAGCTCGCCGCCGATGGTGCCGCCCGCCCCCGTCACCAGCACGCGCCTTCCCTGCACCAGCCGCGCCATGCCCTCGCGGTCCAGCGGCACCTGCGGCCGGTCCAGCAGCTCCTCGATGGCGACGGGGCGGAGGTCGAAGCGCCGCGCCCGCTCCCCCGCGCGCGGCGCCGGGTCGAGCGCGGTCAGCCGCGGCGCGCGCTTGACCAGCACGCCATGCCGGTCCGCCACATCCAGCATTTCCTCCAGTTCCGGACCTTGCAGGTCCGGGTCCGCGAGCACCAGGGCGGCGGGCAGGCGGCGCTCGGCGCGCAGCCGGTCCAGCACCTCGGACGCCTCCTCGAAGCCGCCCAGGATCGGGTAGCCATGGATGCGCCGCCCGGCCGCGCGTGGCCGCCGCGCCAGGATGCCCAGCACCCGGTAGCCCGGCGTGCGCTGCTGCAGCAGGGCGCGGATGAACAGGTCCGCCGCGTCGCCGGTGCCGATCAGCAGGATCGGCTGGGCCGGTGCCTCGCTGGCGGCGCCGACGCGGTGCGACTGCTTCAGCCGGCCGATGACCCGCGGCGCCAGCAGGGCGGCGGCCAGCGTGCCGGCATGGATCAGCGGGAAGGCCAGATTGCCCGGCCGCCAGGCGCCCAGCAGATGCAGCCCGGCGGCGAAGAGCAGCGCGCCGCCGATGCCGGCCACCAGCACCGCCACCAGGTCGCGCAGCGCGGCGAAGCGCCAGTATTGCTGCGGCAGCCGCACCGGCAGCCCGGCCAGCAGCAGCGCCGCGACGGCCCCCGGCACCGCGCCCAGCCACCAGAGCGGCGGGGGCGGCCAGCCGGCCGGATCGGCCATCCAGACGGCGAGCGGCAGGGCCAGGGCGGCGAGGGCCGAGTCCAGGCTGAGGTTCAACAGGATGCGGGTGAGGGCCATGACCGCCGCGTATAGGCGGCCCCCGGGGATGGGTGAAGCACTCCTGGCAGGAGGCTGGGGGGCGTGCGGCACCGGCACCCCCGGCCGCAGGGCCTGCCGCGCCACAAGCTGGGCCAGTTCGGCGGCCTGGTCGAGGCGGCCCGGCGGCGCCGGCGGCAGCGGGTCGAGCAGGCGCAGCAGCCCCGGCGAAAGGGGTTCCGCCGGGTGCGGCGCCGTGCCGCCGGCATCCTGGCCTGCCTTGCCCAGCCCCGGCCTGCCCGGCCCCTGCTCACCCGGACGCTGCGCGCCCGCCCCCGGCCCGGCCATCGGCCGGGCCGCCAGGGGCGGCGCATCCGGGGTGGGGGCGGGGGGCGGGCGCATCGCGGCGGCTCAGGCGGCGTCGCTGGGGCGCGCGGGCGGGGCGGCCGGCGGCAGCGGCGCCAGGCGGTGATACAGCGCCACCAGCCGCGCCGCCTCGGGCGCCCAGCCGAAGCGGGTCTCGGCGGCGCGGCGGCCGCGCTCGGCCAGGGCCTGGCGCTGCGCCGGCTCCGCCAGCGCCGCCACGGCGGTGGCGATGGCGGCGGGGTCGGCGCTGTCCACCAGCAGGCCATTGCCGGCGCCCTGCACCACCTCCGCCACCTCGGTGGCGAAATCCGGGGCGATCACCGGCAGCCCGGCCAGCATGCAGTCGAACAGCTTGTGCGGCAGCGCCAGCCGGTGGTTCTCGATGCCCGGCTGGAACAGCACCAGGCCCAGATCGCCCTGCGCCGCCTCGGCCAGCGCCGCCGCATGCGGCATCCAGCCCAGCCGCTCGATGCGCTGCTCCAGCCCCAACGTGCGGGCCCGCGCCAGGAACTCGGCCTCCGACCCGTCGGTGAAGCGGCCGATCAGCTTCAGCCGGGTGTCCTCGGGGCAGAGCGCCAGCGCCTCCAGCATGACGAAGGCGCCGCGCGCCCGGCCCAGCGCGCCCAGATGCACCAGCGTCAGCGGCCCGTGCCCCGCATGGCGGCGCGGCGTGACGGCGCTGGCGGCGGCATAGTTGCGCACGGCGATGGTGCGGTCGGGGGCGGCGAAATCGCCATCCAGCCCGTCCTTCGCCACCACCACCGCATCGGCGCGCCAGGCCATGGCGCGGCAGGCCAGGCGCAGCGCGGCGCGGGCCAGCGGCCGCAGCGCCGCCGGCAGCCGGTCGTCGAGCCGCGAGGGGTAGTGCTCATGCACATCCAGCACCACCCGGGCGCGGCCGCCGCGCGCCGCCCAGATCGCCGCCGCCCAGGCATCGGGTTCGGAGGCGTGCAGCACCGCGGCGCCGCTCTGCCGCGCCCGCCGCGCCAGGGCAGGCAGGCCGAGCAGCCGGGCGCGCCAGCCCGCGGCGCGGCGATAGGGGCGGATCGCCACCCCCGCATGCTGCTCCGGCGCCGCGGTGCCGGGGCAGATATGCAGCACGCGCCAGCCGGCCTCGGCCAGCGCCGCGCCCTCCTTGCCGACGACGCGCAGATCGGTCGGCGCATGCGCGGCCGAGAGCAGGCAGACCAGCGGCGCCTGCGGCGCGGCGGCGCGCGGCGCGGCACTGGCCGCCCGGCGCGAGGGTCCGGGCGGGCTCATGCCGCGTCGCGCCCGGGGCGGGCATGGCGGGGGGGGCCACCCGGGGCCGCCTTCGCCTCGGGGGGGGCGAAGGCGGCCCGGGTGGCGGGCGGCGCGCCAGCGTGGCGCGCCACCGGGCTCGCCCTTCCGGTCGGGGGGGAGGGAGGAAGGGCGGAACCTGCGAAGGCGGGCGGGGCGGGGTGGGCGCGCCCGGCCAGGAAGCCGGCCAGATGCTCGGCCATGCGTGCCCCGGCCCGGCCATCCCAGAGCGGGATCGGCCGCGCCGGCGGCCAGGCGCCGTCCAGCACCTCCTGCACGCATTCGGCCAGCTCATGCGGCCGCACCAGCCGGTTGGCGCCGGAATCCAGGGTCACCGGCCGCTCGGTGGAGGGGCGCAGCGTCATGCAGGGCAGGTCGAGCAAAGCCGCCTCCTCCTGCACCCCGCCGCTGTCGGTGGCGACCAGCCGGGCGCGCGCCAGCAGCCCGATGAAGTCGAGATAGCCGAGCGGCGGCAGCAGCCGGATGCCGGGCGGCAGGGCCAGCCCGGCCTCGCGCAGCCGGGCGGCGCTGCGCGGATGCAGCGGCCAGGCCAGCGGCAGCAGCGTGGCCGCCTCGCGCAGCGCGCCGAGCAGCCGGGTCAGCGCCGCGCGGTCATCGACATTGGCGGCGCGGTGCAGCGTCACCACCCCATAGGCGCCGGGCAGCAGCCCTTCCGGCAGCGGCCGGGCGCGCGCCGCCGGCAGCCGCGCCAGCAGCGTGTCGATCATGGCATTGCCGACGGCGCAGACCGCCTCCGGCGCATGGCCCTCGGCCAGCAGCCGGGCGGCGCTGGCCGCGTCCGGCGCCCAGAGCAGGTCGGCGATGGCATCCACCGCGCGGCGGTTGATCTCCTCCGCCATGTCGCGGTCGCCGCAGCGCAGCCCGGCCTCCAGATGCGCGACCGGGATGCCGAGCTTGCGCGCCGCCAGCGCCGCCGCCAGCGTGGCGTCGACATCGCCGGCCACCACCACCAGGGCCGGGCGCTCCCGCTGCCAGAGCGCGCCGCAGGCGGCCAGCGTCCGGGCGGTGAAATCGGCATGGCCGCCGCCGGCGGCGATGCCCAGGCTGATCTGCGGCGCCGGCAGGCCGAGATCGGCCAGATGCGCGCCGAACATCGCCGGGTCGGCATGCTGGCCGGTATGCACCAGCACCGGGCGGCACAGGCCGGGCCGCGCCGCCAGGGCGTGCCACAGCGCCGCCAGCTTCGGCAGGTTCGGCCGCGCCGCGGCCACAAGGTGGAGCAGGGGTGCGTCGCTCATGCCGGCACCAGCCCGGCCTGCGGCAGGGGGCGGCGGGTCGCGGCCTCGGCCAGGATCTCGACGAAGCGGGCGGCCTGCAGCCGGCGGTCCCAGCGCCGCACCGCCTGGTCGCGCGCCGCCAGGCCCATGGCGCGGCGCCGCTCCGGCTGCTCGGCCATCCAGCGCAGCGCCTCGGCCAGCAGCGCGGCGTCGCCGGGCGGGGTGGACAGGCCGCAGGGCCCCTCGGCCAGCAGCCGCGCGGCGCGGCCGGGCACATTGCCGACCACCGGCAGCCCGGCCGCCAGATAGTCCATCAGCTTGTTGGGCGAGGTCCATTCGGCGAATTCGGGCAGCGGCGCCAGGCAGTGCAGCCCGAGCTGCGCGCCGGCCAGCAGCGCGGCCAGCTGCCGCTTCGGCAGCGGCCCCAGGAAGCTGACATTGTGCAGCCCGCGCGCCGCCGCCTGCTCGCGCAGCCGCGGCTTCTCCGAGCCCTCGCCCACCAGCAGCAGGCGGATGCGGCGCTCGCCCCGCTGCTGCAGCTGCGCCGCCGCGTCCAGCAGCTGGTCCAGCCCGTTGGCGCGGCCATGCGTGCCGGCATAGACCGCAAGCATCTCCCAGGGCGCCGCCTCGGCCGGGCGCCAGGGGGTGACCTGCGGGCCGAACAGCTCCAGGTCGCAGCCATTCGGCACCACATGCACCCGCTCCGGCGCCGCGCCGCGGGCCAGCGCGGTGGTGGCCATGCCCTCGCTCAGCGCCACCACGGCGGCGGCGCGGCGGCAGGCGGCGTCCGCCAGCCAGTCCATGCCGGACAGCGCCCAGCGCGGCACCCCGCCCAGCGCCCGCGGCAGCTCCGGCCAGGGGTCGCGGATCTCGAAGACGAAGGGGGTGCCGCGCAGCCGCCGCGCCAGCAGCGCCGGCAGCGCCACGGTGAGCGGGGTGGAGCTGGCCACCACCAGGTCCCAGCGGGAGGAGAGCGCCAGCCGCCCGGCGGCGGCGGCGTAGCGGCCGAAGGCCAGGCTGCGGGCGCCGAGCCCCTGCTCATTGCCGCAGGGAATGTCGAACTCGACCAGCCGCAGCCCGCGCAGCAGCCCCTCGCGCCGGCCCTGGTGGAAGCCGCCCGACAGGCCGGTGACGGCGCCCTGGTAGCGGCCGCAGGCCAGGGTCACATGGTGGCCGCGCGCCACCAGGGCGGAGGCCATGGCGTGGCTGCGCGTCGCGGTGGCGCCGGCGGGGCCGGAATAATGCTGGTGCAGATAGAGGATGCGCATGGCTCAGCCCCCCAGCAGGCAGGCGCGGACGACATCGATGACGCGGTCCTGCTCGGCCGCGCTCATGGCGCCGCTGGGCAGGCAGAGGCCGCGCTCGAACAGCCGCCCGGAATGGCCGGGGCCGTGGCAGCGGGCGCCGCGGAAGGCGGGCTGCAGATGCAGCGGCTTCCAGACCGGGCGGCTCTCGATATTGGCGGCCTCCAGCACCCGGCGCAGCGTCTCCGGCGTCGCCTCGCAGCGCTGCGGGTCGAGCTGCAGCACGGTCAGCCAGTGGGTCGCGCGGCTCCATTCCGGCTCGGGCATGAAGCTGACGCCCGGCAGGTCGGACAGCGCCTCGGCATAGCGCGCCTGCACCAGGCGGCGGGCGGCGACGCGGGCCGGCAGGGCGCCGATCTGCGCCAGCCCGACCGAGGCCAGCACCGAGGACAGGCCGTAGGAATAGCCCGTCGTCTCATGCTGGTAATGCGGCGCCGCCTCCTTCGCCTGGGTGGCGAGGTGCCGGGCGCGGGCGATCAGCGCCGGGTCGTCGGAGACCAGCGCGCCGCCGCCGCCGGCGGTGATGATCTTGTTGCCGTTGAAGGAGAAGGCGGCCAGCGCCGCGCCCTTGGCCACGGGTCGGCCACGATACTGCGCGCCCAGCGCCTCGGCGCTGTCGCACAGCACCGGCACGCCCCAGCGGCCGCACAGCGCCAGGATGGCGTCGAGGTCGCAGGGCTGGCCGTAGAGATCGACCGGCACCACGGCGCGCGGCAGCTTGCCGCGCCGCGCCGCCTGGCGCAGCTGGCTCTCCAGCACCTCGGGGTCCAGCGTCCAGCTCTCCGGCGCCACATCCAGGAAGCGCGGCCGGGCGCCCATCTGCACCGCCGGGGCGATGGTGGCGACGAAGGTCAGGCTCTGGGTCCAGACCTCGTCGCCGCGCTCCACCCCCAGCACCCGGTAGGCCAGGTGCAGCGCCGCGGTGCCGGAGGCGACGGCGGCGGTATGGGCGAAGCCGGTGGCCTGGCTGATCGCCTCCTCGAAGGCGGCGGGGACCGGGCCGGCGGGGGCGATCCAGCCGGCGGTCAGGGTGCGGCTGAGCGTCGCGAGCTCCCCCCCCACCAGGCTGGGCGGGGAGAGGTGGATGCGCGGTTGCGCCGGCGCCACCACCCTGGGTCGGGGCGGGAAGGGCAACACGCTGCCCGCTCCGCCGAAAGCCGCATCGCCCGTCCAGCCCTGGATCGCCGCCATGTCTGCCACCTGCTCACGGTTTTGTGAACGCCCCCTAAAGGGACCACAGGGGGCGGGAATTTTCAAGAAACAAATCAACCGTGAATGTTTAAATCCCGGTCAAGATCGGGCGGCGGCACAGCAACATTCGAGTCAAAACGCGGCATGGTGGCGTGTCCTGGCGCGTTGACTCCATGTCCTTTCAAAAGGATGAAGATTGTTCCTAAACCGGCACGGAAATCGCCGCAGACGCTGATGCGCTGCACGTAAAGCGCGTCCCGCGCGAGACGCTCTTCCCAGGGCACGGCGTTGCGCCCGGCCGCCTGGGCGGGGCCGGCCAGGCCGGGCCGGGCCCGCAGCCGGCTGCGCTGGGCCGGCGTGTAGCGGGGCAGATAGGCCAGCGGCAGCGGCCGCGGCCCGACCAGGCTCATCTCGCCGCGCAGCACGTTGATCAGCTGCGGCAGCTCGTCCAGCGCGCTGGCGCGCAACAGCCGGCCGAAACGGCCGAGTCGCTCCGCATCCTCGCCCGGCCCCTCGCGCATCGAGCGGAATTTTATCAGGGTGAAGGGGCGGCCATGCCGGCCGGCGCGGCTCTGGCGGAACAGCACCGGGCGGCCGAGCGCCAGCCGCACCGCCAGCGCCACCGCCAGCAGCAGTGGCGCCAGCGCCAGCAGCAGCAGCGCCGCCCCCAGCGCGTCCAGCCCGCGCTTGCCCCAGCGCGCATAGGCGCCGGGGGGCAGGGGGGGAGGCAGCTCAGCCGGCACGGCGAGCCACCACGCCGAGCGACAGCGCCAGGCCGAGCGCGAACCACACCATGCGGTTGCCGAGATCGGTCGAGACCAGCGCGGCCAGCGCCACCGGCAGCACCAGGGCGGCGATGCGCGCCACGCGCGGCGGCGCCGCGTGGCGGCTGCGCAGCAGCAGCACCAGCGCGCCGCCGCCGAAACAGGTGAGCCAGAGCAGCAGCCCGGGCAGCCCGGCCTCGGCCAGCGCCTCCAGCGCGTGGTTGTGCGGGTAGAGGCCGCGCCGTTCGCCATGCCCGGCGGCGATGGTGAAGCCGCCGGTGCCGAGGCCCCAGGGCAGCGTCGCCCCCGCCCAGTCCAGCGCGGCGCGCCACAGGGTCGGCCGGGCCGAGGCCTCCAGCCCGCCCTCGGTGAAGCGCTCCAGCGTGCGCAACCCGTCCAGCGCCTCGGCGCGGGCCAGCAGCAGGGCGAAGCCGGCGGCGCCGGCGAGGCCCGCGGCGGCGGCCCAGCCCAAAGCGGCGCGCGGCCGGCCGGCGGACCAGCAGCGCAGCGCCGGCACCAGCAGCACGCCGAGGCCGAGCGCCAGCAGCGCGGTGCGCCCGCCCGGCAGCAGCGCGCCCGCCGCCAGCGCCAGGGTGTAGAGCGCCCAGAACAGCCGCGCCCGCCAGCGCCGCGCCTCGATCAGCCGCACCGCGCCGAGCCCGGCGGCGCAGGCGATGGACAGGCCGGCCAGCTGGTACTGCACCCGCAGCAGGTCGGGATTGGCGCCGACCGCGCCGCCCAGCACCACCTGGCCGCTGGCCAGCCCCCAGGCGGTGCTGGCGGCCACCAGCGGCCCGATCGCCAGGGTGGCGGCGCAGAACAGCCGGCGCGACGCGGCATCGGCGCCGATCGCCAGGCCGCCGAGCAGCATGGGCGGCGCCATCAGCAGGATGTCGGCCAGCTTGGCGGGCAGGATGGCGTGGCTGGCGCTCCACAGCCCGGCCAGCACCAGCCACAGCCACAGAAGGGCGGCGGCGGCCAGGGGCGGGCCCAGCAGCGGGTGCAGCCGCCAGCGCCGCGTCAGCAGCAGCAGCGCCAGCAGCGGCAGCGTCGCGGCGCCGGCCAGCGCGGTGAGGTCGAGCGGCAGCGCCGCGCCGGGCGGCGTCGATTTCAGCGCGCCGGCGAAATGCAGCGCCGCGCCGGCCAGCCCGGCCAGCGAGGCCAGGCTGGCGCTGTCGATGCGCCAGGCCGCCAGCCCGGCGGGGCGGCCCGCCCCCGTCACCGTGCCTGTCACCGCCCGGGCCCCCGCAGCAGCACCAGGCAGGCGCCGCAGAAGCCGCAGGCCAGCGGCACCGCCAGCAGCAGCAGCGCCAGCAGCAGCGGCCGGTTCGGCACCGAGGGCCGCAGCTCCACGCTGGGGCCGGAGACCAGCCGCGCGGCCACCGTGTTCTCCGCCGCCAGCACCAGGGCGGCGCGCTGGTGCTGGGCCAGCAGCTCGAACAGCGGCGTGCGCAGATAGATGTCGCGCTCCTGCGCCAGCCGCCCCTCCAGCAGGGCGACGCGGCGGCGGATCATGGTCAGCAGGTCGTCGCGCACCCGCGTCTCGGCGAAGTCGTGCAGCAGGGCGAGGATCTCCTGCGCCGCCTCGCGCCGCGGATGCGTCAGCTCCAGCGTCCAGGTCAGCGAGGCCAGGGACTGCGTCACCGCCAGGTTGCGCTCCAGCCAGCGCTGCACGTCATCGGCATCCGGCGGCGGCGCCGCCTCGGTCAGCAGCGCCAGCACGCCGCGCAGCGGGGCCAGCGGGCCCTCCTGGCGGCGGGCGGCCAGCTCCTCCACCAGCCGGGTGCGCTCCAGCAGCAGCGCCACCGCCTCCGGGCTGCGCAGCGCGGCGAGATAGACGGCGAAATTGCCGCTGGGCCGGTTGTCCAGCAGGCTGCCCGGCGTCAGCACATTGGCGGCGATCAGGTTGGAGGCGGCAAGGCCCGTGGTCTCGGCCGGCGCCACCACCGCCTGCGCCACATAGGCGCGCGGCCAGCTCAGGATCAGCGCGGCACCGCCGGCCAGCAGCGCCAGGCAGGCCAGCAGCAGCCAGAGCCGCAGCCGCCAGACGCCCCTCAGCAGCTGGTCGAGCGGCATGGCGGCGCCGGCCCCGCCGGGGCAGGGTTCGATGCGGGTGGTCAGGCAGGTGACCGGGGCCTCGGCGCGGGCGGCCAGCACCAGGCAGGGGCGCACCACGCCATAGGCCGGGCTGTCATGCCCCTCCTCCAGCGACAAGGCGAGCGGCGCATCGGCGAACAGGAACAGCCGCGCCGGCCCCGCCACCCCATCCGCCTGCAGCCGCCACTGGCCGGGGCCGAGCCGCCAGCGCAGGGTGACGCGGCGGAAGCGCCCGGCGACACGATCCTCCACCTGCCAGGCGCCATCGGGCAGCGGCCGCACGCGCCGCGCATGGTCATGGCCCTGGCGGTCGCGCCGCGCCGCGCCATCGGGCAGGGCGCGGCAGCGCGGCCAGCCGCCGAACAGGAAGCGGCCGAGTCGCGGCATCGGCTCCGTCCCGTCGAAGACCAGCGTGTTGTGGGCGCGGGCGGAGGGGAAATAGTCCAGCCACCATTCGGCGCCCCGGGGCGGGTTGTAGGCGCCGGTGCCGGCATCGGTCAGCAGCGGCAGGTCGCCCTGCCACAGCTCCAGATGCAGCAAATCGGACTGGCCGGGGCGGAAGCGCAGCGGGCCGCTGCGCAGCAGGGCGCGCACCCCGTCCCGCTCCCACCCCGCGCTGCCGCTGGCGCGCCAGGCGGCCGGGCGGGGGGCGGCGGGCATCTCCGGCAGGCCGAGCCAGCGGCAGCCCGGCTCCTGCGCGACGCCGGCCGAGGCCCCGGCAAAAAGCCGCAGCGCCCGTTCGGCGCTGCCGCGCGCATCCGCCTCGCCCCAGGCGCCGAGATCGGCGAAGGCCGAGCCATCCTGGTGGCCGAGCCGTGGCAGCGCGCCGCGGGGCGCCAGCAGCCGCGCCAGCCATTGCGCGGCGGCGGCGGCGCGCTGCGGCAGCGGCGCCGGCAGGGGCGGCTGGCCGAGATGGCGGCGCAGCGCCTCCAGCGCCGCCAGCGTGTCCAGCAGCAGCCGGTGATAGCCGGTGGAGCAGGCGGCGAAGCCGCCATCGGGGGCCACCAGCCGCGCCACCGCGCGGGAGAGGGCGCGGGCGGCGGAGGCCGCCTCGGCGGGGCGGCCGAGCAGCCAGGCGCAGGCCAGCAGCCCGGCGGGCTCGCTGATGCTGTGGTTGTTGTCCTGCGCGGCGGCATAGGCGCCGGTGGCCAGGATGCGGGCGCGGTGCAGCGCCAGCAGCCGGCGCAGCGCGGCCGAGGGCGCGGCCTGCCCGGCCAGCACCAGCGCCAGGCCGAGATGCAGCACGCGCAGCGCCGCCTCCTGCCCGCAGGCCCAGTTGGGGCCGCGATAGGGCGGGTTGGCGGCGCACCATTCCGCCAGCCGCCGTTCCAGCGCGGCGCGGTGGCCCTCCTCCGGCCAGAGGCGGGCGGCCTGCAGCAGCAGCGGCACGGCGCCCAGCCGGTTGGGCTCCCAGACCGGGCGGATATCGCCCGGGGTGAAGAGGTCGAGGCCGAGCGATTCGGCGGCCGGGTCGAAGGGGCCGTGCCAGGCGGCGGGGGGCAGCGCCGCCAGCGCCGCGCGCAGCCGGGCGAGGTCGGGCGGCGCCAGAGCGGGCGGCGGCGGCAGCGGCGCCGTGCCGAAAAACCGCGACTCGGGGCCTGGGCCTGGCCATTCCTCGCATGCGGCCGGGCAGTCCCGCGCGGCCCGATCCAAAGCGCGCCGGGGCAGGCCGGCGCGCAGCCGCAACCGGTGCCAGCCATAGCGCGCCAGCGCCCGCGGTCCCAGCCGCCATGCGGTGCCTGCCCAAAGAGAGAGCTGGGCGCCGCGGCGAATGTGCGCTTGGATCGGCATGGACGATTTGATAAAGCAATAATCACGAAAACGCGAGCAATCCGTGAATCGCGCCCAGTCCGGAGGAATGACCGTGCCGCCTGCCCCCGCGCCCCGCACGGCTCGGCGCGCCCGGCTGGCCCTGGCCCTGCTGCTGCTGGGCGGCCAGCTGGCGCCGGGGGTGGGGGCGGGGCCGGCCCGGGCACAGCCGGCGCCGCCGGGGCTGCTGGGCGGCGGCTATTCCGGCATGGCGCCCGGCGCGCCGCCGGGCGGGGCGCCGCCGGGGGGCAGCCCGCTGCTGGGCAGCCCCAGCCTGCCGCTGACCCTGCCGGGCGGGCTGCCGCTGCCCAGCCTGCCGCCGGCCCTGCAGCAGGATATCCTGCAGCGGATCCAGGACGCCGCCTCCGGCAACCGGGCGCCGCCGCCGCTGGTGCCGGGCAGCAGCCCCAGCCTCAACGGCCCGGCCGGGCCCTCCGCCCCCTCGGTCGCGCCGGTGGCGCCGATGGCGCATCCCTGGAGCGGCGCGGCGCCTCCGGCGTCCTGGGGCGCCGCGCATGCGCCGCCCATCCCCGCCCTGCCGCCGGGCGAGCCGCTCTCCCCCACCGAGGCGTTTTTCGCGGCCAGGCTGGAGCAGCCGGGGCTGCCGCTGCGGCAATTCGGCTACGACACCTTCCGCGAGCTGGCCGCCGCCCCGCCCGGCCAGGCGCCGGTGGCGCAGGTGCCGGAGGATTACATCCTCGGCCGCGACGATGAGGTGCTGGTCGGCATCCGCGGCCGCACCCGGCAGAATCTCAGCCTGCGGGTCAATCGCGACGGCGCGCTGCTGCTGCCCGACCTGCCGCCGCTGGCCGCCGCCGGCCGGCCGCTGGGCGAGGTGCGGGCGGAGATCGAGGCGCGGGTGGCGCGCGAGCTGGGCGGCTCCGAGGCCTTCGTCAGCCTGGGCCAGCTGCGCCAGATCGGCGTCTTCGTCGCCGGCGAGGTGGTGCGGCCCGGCCTCTACCCGCTGCCCGCTTTGGCCTCGGCGCTGGACGCGCTGGCGCTGGCCGGCGGCGTGAAGAAAAGCGGCAGCCTGCGCGCCATCCGCGTCGAGGGGCCGCGCGGGGCGCGGGTGATCGACCTCTACAGCGTCATCGGCGCCGAGCCGGGCAGCCCCGACCTCGCTTTGCGGGAGGGGGAGCGGCTGGTGGTGCCGCCGCTCGGCCCCAGCGTGGCGCTGGGCGGCGAGGTGACGCGGCCCGGCATCTACGAGCTGCCGCCCGGCAGCGACTCGGCGCCGCTGGCCTCGATGCTGCGGCTGGCGGGCCAGGCGCTGCGCCCTTCCGGCAACCGCTTCCTGCTGCACGGCACCGATGCACAGGGCCGCCGCGCCCTGGCGGAGATCGGACCGCAGGGGCGGCTGCGGCGCGGCGACGCGGTGCTGGTGCAGCCGGGGGCCGATGTGCTGGCGGGCCAGGTGCGGCTGGCCGGGCATGTCGCGGCGCCGGTGCTGCGCGCCGCCAGCGCCGGCGGCCTGCGCGGCCTGCTGGCCGACCCGCTGCTGGTGCGGCCCGACCCCTATCTGCGCATGGGCATCGTCTGGCGCACCGAGGAGCGCACGCGCAGCCGGCGCTTCCTGGGCTTCGATCTCGGCCGGGTGCTGCAGCGCCAGGCGGAGCTGCCGCTGCGCCCGGCGGATGAGGTGATCCTGCTCTCCCAGGCCGATATCGCCTGGCTGGCCAGCCCGCCGGTGCAGCGCGCGCTGCGCGGCGAGCCGGGGCCGGAATGCCCGGCGCTGCAATCGCTGGCCATCGCCGCCCGCTCCTCGCCCGTGCGCTTCGCGCATGTGCGCGGCGCGGGCTTCCCCGATCTCGGCGCGCCGCCCTGCCCGCAGGTCTTCATCGACTATCCGGCGCTGCTGCCCTTCCTGCTCGACCAGTCGGTGCTGCTCTCGGGCGAGGCGCGGCTGCCCGGCCTCTACCCGATCCTCGACGACACCGGGCTGGACCAGGTGCTGGGCGCGGCGGGCGGGCTGACCGACACGGTCGATCTCTCCGCCGTGGAATTGTCGCGCGAGCCGCTGGAGCAGGCCGGCGCCATCCCGCTCTCGCGCACGCTGCTCGACCTGCGCAGCGGCAATTTTGCCGCCGTGCGGCTCTCCCCGCGCGACGCCATCCGGCTGCCGCGCGGCTTCGGCGACCGCGACAGCGGGCCGGTGACGCTGATGGGCGAGTTCCTGCGCCCCGGCATCTACGACATCCGCCGCGGCGAGCGGCTGTCGGAGCTGATCGCCCGCGCCGGCGGGCTCTCGCCCCAGGCCTACCCCTACGGCGCCGTCTTCACGCGGGAGAGCGTGCGGCAGCGCCAGCAGGAAGGGTTTGCGCGCAGCGCGCGGGAGCTGGAGCAGAGCCTGATCCAGGTGGCCGCCGGCCAGGCGGTGGCGGGGGTGGGCGGGCGCGGCGGCGGCGGCGATCTTGGCGGCGCCATCAGCGCCGGGCGGGAGCTGGCCAATGCGCTGCGCGAGGCGCGCGCCGCCGGCCGCATGGTGGTGGAGGCCAACCCCGTGATCCTGGCGGCGCGCCCCGAGCTCGACGTGCTGCTGGAGCCGGGCGACCTGATCGTGGTGCCGAAGCGCCCCAATGAGGTGACGGTGGTGGGCGCGGTGCTGAATCCGGGCAGCCTGCAATTCACCAGCGGCTGGCGCGCCAATGATTATGTGCGGGCCTCGGGCGGCACGCAGCGTTTCGCCGATGGTGGGCGCGCCTTTGTGGTGCTGCCGAACGGGCAGAGCACCCCGGCCGGGCTGGGCGCCTGGCAATCGGGCGGGCCGCCGGTGCCGCCGGGCTCGCTGGTGGTCGTGCCGCAGGATCCCTCGCCCTATGAGAGCTGGGGCTTCATCCGCGACCTGACGCAGACGCTGGGGCAGATCTCGATCAGCGCCGCGGCGCTGGCGGTGATTGCCAGGAACGCGCGCTGAGGGGAAGAACGGGGGGAGGGGCCGCGCGCCCCGCCTTCCCCGCCTGAACGGATCCGCCGCCATGACCATCGCCCGCGCCTTCACCAAAGCCGATCTCGACGCCTGCTTCGCCATCCGCCGCGAGGTCTTCGTCGAGGAGCAGGCGGTGCCGGAGGCGATGGAGTATGACGAGTTCGACGCCACCGCCCTGCATTTCCTGGCCCGGCGGGAGGGCGCGCCGGCCGCCACGGCGCGGGTGGTGTTCAAGGAGGGCGGGCGGGTGGCCAAGATCGGCCGCGTCGCGGTGCGCCAGGCGCTGCGCGGCAGCGGGCTGGGGGCCGCCATCATGCGCGCCATCGAGGCCGACCCGGCGCTGGAGGGCGCGGAGCAGCTGGTGCTGGAGGCGCAGAGCTACGCCATCCCCTTCTATGAGCGGCTGGGCTATGCGGCGGAGGGCGAGGAGTATCTGGATGTCGGCATTCCGCACCGGCTGATGCGGAAGGCCCGGTAGAAGAGAAGGCCGGGGGGACAGGGTCCCCCCGGACCCCGCCGTCAGTGTGGCGTCCCGCTGTGACGGGAGACGGCGGCAGCCTGGAAAAAAGTCTTTTTGCTTCTTTTTCTTCAGAAAAAGAAGATTCTGACCTTTGCCTCAGGCCTTCCTGAAGGTGATCGGCTTGTTGCCGTCCCACAGCACCGAGCGGCAGACCGTGGCCAGCCTGTCCAGGTCGCCCTTGATGGTCAGGAAGTGGTTGCCGGCGAGCTGGCCGGCCTTGCTGGCGAAGCAGCAGGGGCCGTAGGCGACCAGGATCTCGGTCTCGCTCATGCCGCCCGGGTGGACGATGATCTGGCCCGGGGCGGGGTAGGAGGTGGCGTTCTCGTAGCCGATGCCGAGATCGCGCTCGCCCATCGGGATCCAGCAGGCCTCGCCGGACCAGCGCACATGGATGATGCGGTCCTGATAGGGCAGCAGGGTGCGGAAGCGGGCGACGGTGCGCGGCGCGGCGGCTTCCTCGAAATCGGCGTGGAAGATTTCGCCGCCGATGTCGATCGCGATGTCGGCCAAATCCGTGCTCCTTCTGTCAGGCTGAGGCGTGGGCGGGCAGCCTGCCAGAGGCCGCGCCGCGGCTCAATCCGCCTCCGCCGCCTGGCCCAGCCGGTAGGGATGCGCGGCATAGGTGCCGAGCACCTTCAGCTCGCGCGAGAAGAAGGCCAGCTCCTCCAGCGCCCGCTTCAGGCCGGGCTGCTCGGGGTGGCCATCGACGTCGCAGAGGAACTGCGTCGCGGTGAAATGCCCGTCGAGCATGTAGCTCTCGAGCTTGGTCATGTTGACGCCGTTGGTGGCGAAGCCGCCCAGCGCCTTGTACAGCGCGGCCGGGATGTTGCGGACGCGGAAGACGAAGGTGGTCACCGGATTGGCGATGTCGATCGGCGGCGCGGCCGGCGTCTTCGACATGACGTAGAAGCGCGTGGTGTTGTGCGCCGCGTCCTCGACGTTGCGGCGCAGGATCTCGAGCCCGTAGATCTCGGCGGCGAGGGAGGAGGCGATGGCCGCGTCCTCCAGGCTGGGCTGCTCGGCCAGCAGCTTGGCGGCGCCGGCGGTGTCGGCCTCGATCACCGGCTCCAGCTTCAGGTCGCGCAGCAGGTTCAGCACCTGGCCGAGCGCCACCGGGTGGCTGTGCGCGCGCTTCAGCCCCTCGATGGTGGCGCCCTTATGGGCCAGCAGGCAGTGCTCGACGCGCTGGTAGTGCTCGCCCACCGTGTGCAGGCCGGAATCGGGCAGCAGGCGGTGGATGTCGGGCACCCGGCCGGCCAGCGAGTTCTCGCAGGGCAGCATGGCCAGCCCGGCGCGGCCGTCGCGCACGGCTGCCATGGCGGCCTCGAAGCTGGGGCAGGGGAGGGTGGTCCAGCCGGGATAGGCGCTGCGGCAGGCCAGGTCGGAATAGGCGCCGGGCATGCCCTGGAAGGCGATCACACCACTCATCTTCAGTTTTCCGTCCCGTCTTCTGGCCCGTCCGCCGGAGTTCATCCGGCGGCCCGGCGCGACGGCGCGTGGGGCTACGGGTTGAAGCGTCCGGCCTCTGCCACTATGGTCCGCTCGCTTCTAGTCGAGGCCCCTGCCGCGCGCAAACCGCGCCCTCGACCGGATCGAGTCGCATGGCACTTACGATGGATGGATCGGCAGCATGAGCTTGGAGGTCAACAAGGCGTTCGCGGCCGTCCTCACCGCCGGCATCGCCTTCATGGTGGCGGGCCTGGTGGGCGAAACCGTGGTGCATCCGCACCGCCTTGAGAAGACGGCGATCGCCATCGAGGGCGTCGGCGAAAGCGCGGCCCCTGCCGCGGCCGCCGAGCCGGCGCTGGATCCGGTGGAGCCGCTGCTGGCCGCCGCCAATGCCGATGCGGGCCGCCAGCTGGCCGGGCGGCTCTGCGCCTCCTGCCACAGCTTCGAGCAGGGTGGCGCGAACCGCGTCGGCCCGAACCTGTATGGCGTGGTCGGCAACCACCATGCGCATCTGGACAATTTCAACTACTCGCCGGCGATGAAGGGCCTGTCCGACAAGCCCTGGGACTATGCCGCGCTGAACGAGTTCCTGGCCGCGCCGGCCCGCGCCATCCGCGGCACCCGCATGGCCTTCGCCGGCATCCGCGACGTGAAGCAGCGCGCCGATGTCATCGCCTATCTGCGCAGCCTGTCCGCCAACCCGGCGCCGCTGCCCTGATGCAGGAGCTGATCGCGGCGGCCGAAGCGGCCGCCGAGGCGGCGGGGGCGGTCATCCGCCCCCTTTTCCGTTCCGCCCTGCTGGTCGAGGCCAAGGGCGATGCCAGCCCGGTGACGGAGGCCGACCGCGCCGCCGAGCGCGCGATCCGCGCCCTGCTGGCCGAGCGGTTTCCCGGCCATGGCGTGATCGGCGAGGAATACGGCGCCGAGCGGGCGGATGCCGAGTATGTCTGGGTGATCGACCCGATCGACGGCACCCGCGCCTTCGTCACCGGCCGTCCGCTCTTCGGCAGCCTGATCGGGCTGCTGCACAAGGGCCGCCCGGTGCTGGGCCTGATCGACCAGCCCGCCACCGGCGAGCGCTGGCTGGGCGTCGCGGGCCAGCCCCTGCAGTTCCGCAGCCCGATGGGCGGCACGCCGCGCACCCGCCGCTGCGCCGCGCTGTCCGAGGCCGAGCTCTCCTGCACCAGCCCGGACATGTTTTCCCCCGCTCAGGCGCCGCGCCACGCGAAGCTTCGCCAGGCGGTCCGCCGCGTCACCTGGGGCGGCGATTGCTACGCCTATGGGCTGGTCGCGCTGGGCCTGGTCGATGTCATCGCCGAGGGCGACCTGAAGCCCTGGGACTGGGTGGCGCTGCAGCCGGTGCTCGAATCGGCGGGCGGCAGCCTGACCGACTGGCAGGGCCAGCCGCTCCGCCTGGACGGGCCGGGCGAGGTGATCGCGCTGGGCGACCGCTCGCTGCTGCCGGCGGTGATCGACGCGCTGAGCTGAGTGCCCGCGAAGCGGGCATGAAAAAAGGCCGGGGTTTCGCCCCGGCCTTTTGCGTTCGCGCGCCGCGGCGGGGCGCTCAGGCGTCGACCTGCTCCACCGCCATCACCTCCGGCACGTAGTGGCGCAGCATGTTCTCGACGCCGTGCTTCAGCGTGGCGCGGGAGGAGGGGCAGCCCGAGCAGGCGCCCTGCAGGTGCAGCTTGACGATGCCGTCGCGGAAGCCGCGGAAGACGATGTCGCCGCCATCGCCGGCGACGGCCGGGCGCACCCGGGTGTCCAGCAGCTCCTTGATCTGGGCGACGATCTCGGCATCGGCCGGGTCGCTATCCTCCAGCGCGGCGTCGCCCTCGGCCTCCAGCACCACCGGGCGGCCGGCCATGAAATGCTCCATGATGGCGCCCAGCACCTGCGGCTTCAGCGCCTGCCACTCGACACCCTCGACCTTGGTGACGGTGACGAAATCGCTGCCGAGGAAGATGCGCGCCACGCCGTCCAGGCCGAACAGCCGCTCGGCCAGCGGCGAGCGGGCGGCGCTTTCGGCGCTGGTGAAATCGGCGGTGCCGCGGCTGCCCATCACGTCCTGGCCGGGCAGGAACTTCAGGGTGGCGGGGTTCGGGGTCGCTTCCGTCTCGATGAACATGGGATTCGGGCTTTTCCTTAGCGCGGCTCCGCCGGGATGGGCGATCGGGGCGGAAGGGCGTCGGCCCGTTCGGGCCGGATTCGTCTGCGCCCGATGTGGGCCATAAGGCGGCGCGCTGCAAGCGCCGGACGCGACCCGCAGGGCAGGGGTGCAAGAAGGCGCGCCCCGGCCCGGCGGCCGCCCTGACGAGAATCAGGTGACGCGGTCGAGTTCCCGGTCGTCCAGATTGCCGGGCACGATGGTCAGCGGCACGCGCAGCCGCGGCGCGTAGCGGCCGGTCAGCGCGGTGATCAGCGGCCCCGGCCCGCTGCCATTGCTGGCGCTGGCCAGGATCAGGATCGACAGGCGCGGATCCTCCTCCAGCAGGGTCAGCAGCGCGTCGCGCGGCTCGCCCTCGCGGATCAGCAGAATCGGCAGGCCGCCGGTGATCTCCTGCACCTCGGCGGCCAGCGCCGAGAGCAGCTTCTCGGCATCCTCGCGCCGTTCCTCCTGCAGCATGGCGCCGACGCCGGCCCATTCCACCGTGCCTTCCGGCTCGATCACCCGCAGCAGGGCGACGCGGCCGCCGCCATTGCGGGCGCGCAGACAGGCATAGCGCAGCGCCGTGTGGCGCTCCGGGCTGTCATCGACCACTACCAGGAAGACGCGGTCGCGCCGGGCGGCTTCGGGCATTCATCCCCTCCGGAACAGCACGCTGCCCAGCCAGCCGGCCATGGCCGCCAGCAGGATGCAGACCAGCCCGTATACCACCGGCCGTTCCTCGGCGACATCGGCGATGCGGGCGGCGGTTCCCACCCGCTCCACCCGGAAGCCCAGCTCCTGCCGGGCGACCACGCGGCCATCGCGCACCAGCAGCACCTCCACCCGGTAGTCGCCGGTGCCGACGGTGGCCGGCAGCGGCAGCCGGGCGCGGAACAGCCGGGCGCCGGAGATGTGCAGCGGCTCCTCCTCCTCATGCCACAGCCCGGCCTGCTGCTTCAGCTGCATCAGGGCGGCGCGGAATTCCGGCTGCTGCTCGCCGGTGGAGGCGAGGGGGAGGTATTCCAGGCCGAGGCGCTTCGCCTGGCGCTCCTCCTCCTCCAGCATCTGGCGCAGCGGGCGGGTGCCGGTCAGCAGGTAGAAGCCGGGCACCTGGCGGAACCGGGCGGAGGGGCCGTTCAGCCAGAGGCCCAGCACGCGGATCTTGCGGCGCACCACCATGGGCTCGGGCACCGCGCTCTGCGCCACCACCAGCACGTCGTCGCCGGATTCGCCCAGCAGCCGCTCGGTGGCGCCGAAGACCAGCACCTCGGTGCCGCTGAAGCCGGTGGTGATGTCGACACGGGTCTGCGACAGCTCGGCCACCAGGGGCGGGCGGGCGGCGCTGGGCTGGCCGGGCGGCGGGGGCGGCGGCACCGGCAGGGCCTGGGCCGGGCGCGGGGTGGCGCGGCGCGGCGCGGGGGCGGGGGCCGGCGTGGGCGCGGCGGTCTCCGGCGCGGGGGCGGGCGTGGGGGCAGGCGCGGGCGTGGGCGCAGGCGATTGCGCCTGCGCCGCGCCACCGGCCAGCAGCGCCAGCGACAGCAGCGCCGCGCGGAGCCGCCCGGCCGCGCTCATACCGGGATCGGGCCCACGGCGAAGAGGCTGTCCGGCGTCGCCACCAGCCCCCAGAGCAGGCTGAGCGCCACCCCCAGCACCAGCAGGCCGAGCAAAGCGCGCGTCTCCTCGCCGCGCAGGCGGGTGCCCATGCTGGCGCCGAACTGCGCCCCGGCGACGCCGCCCACCAGCAGCAGGAGAGTGAGAACAATGTCGACGCTGCCGGTGGAGACCGCCTGCAGCAGCGTCACATTGGCGGCGACGAACACCACCTGGAACAGCGAGGTGCCGATCACCACCGCCGTCGGCATGCCGAGCAGGTAGATCATCGCCGGCACCAGCATGAAGCCGCCGCCGACGCCCATCACCGCCGACAGCACGCCGATGCCGAAGCCCACCACCAGCGGCGGGATGACCGAGATGTAGAGGCGCGACTTGCGGAAGCGCAGCTTCAGCGGCAGGCCATGCATCCAGAGATGCGCGTGCAGCCGGGCCGGCGCCACCTGGCGGCGGCGGCGGATGATGGCGCGCACGCTCTCGCGCACCATCAGCGCGCCGACCGTGCCCAGGATGACGACATAGAAGACCGAGACGGCGAGATCGACCTGCCCCTGCCGTCGCAGCCAGGCAAAGAGCTGCACCCCGGCGAAGGAGCCGAGGAAGCCGCCGGCCAGCAGCACCACCCCCATGCGCGGGTCGACATTGCCGCGCCGCCATTGCGCGATCAGGCCGGAGACCGAGGCGCCCAGCGTCTGGTTGGCGCCGGAGGCGACGGCGACGGGGGCGGGAATGCCGATCAGGATCAGCAGCGGCGTCAGCAGGAAGCCGCCGCCCACGCCGAACAGGCCGGACAGCCAGCCCACCCCGAACCCGATGCCCAGCAGCAGCAGCGCATCCACCGACATCTCGGCGATCGGCAGATAGACCTGCATCGCGTTCCCGTCTTCGAAGCCATCATCCCGCGGCCGGACAGGTGTCGCCTGCCGCCGCGCCGCACAAGGGACATTCCGAATGCGGCAAGTCTTGGGCTAAAGCGTCAGAACAGCCCTGGTTGAGGGCTTTTTTCGGGATCGTCGCATGCAGCTCTCCCGTCGTGGCCTGCTGGCCACCGCCCTCGCCACCCCTTTCGCCGCGCCGCTGGCCCTGCCGGCGCTGCACCGCGCCCGGGCCGAGGCCGCGTCGCGCCTTGCCCTGCTGCACCTGAACGATTTCCACGCCAAGCATGACGGGCAGCAGGGCAGCGGCGCGGCCTGCCGGCTGGACCGGCCGCCCTGCCTCGGCGGCAGCGCCCGGCTGGCCAGCGGGCTCGACCTGCTGGAGGCCGAGGCGCGCGCCGAGGGCCGGCCTTCGCTGCGGCTCGATGCCGGCGACCAGTTCACCGGCAGCCTCTACCACACCGCGCATGCGGGCCGGGCGGAGGCGGCGGTGCAGCGCGCCACCCGCACCCAGGCCATGGCGCTGGGCAATCATGAATTCGATGGCGGGCCGGCGCGGCTGGCCGCCTATGCGGCGCTGCTGCCCTTCCCGCTGCTCTCGGCCAATCTGGACGCGACGCGGGAGCCCTCGCTGCAGGGCGCCTTCCGCAGCCATGTGGTGTTCGCCTCCGGCGGCGCGCGGCTCGGCATCATCGGCCTGACCACGGAGACGACGCCGCAGGCCTCCAGCCCGGGGCCGACGCTCGCCTTCCGCGACGCGCGCGAGGCGGCGGAGCGCGCCATCGCCGCGATCCGCGCCGAGGGGCCGGCGACCATCGTGCTGCTGTCGCATCTGGGGCTGGCCGCCGACCAGGCGCTGGCCGCCAGCCTGCCGGGGGTGGATGTCATCCTGGGCGGGCATTCGCACACGCTGCTGGCCGATCTGCCGGGGGCGGACGGGCCCTCGCCCACCCTGGTGGACGGGCCGGACCGGATGGTGCGCATCCTGCAGGCCGGCGCCTATGGCCGCTGGGCCGGGCGCTTCGACCTGGACCTAGCGCCGGATGGGCGCGTGCTGGCGCATGGCGGGCGGGTGCTGCCGATCACCCCCGATCTGCCGGAGGAGCCGGCGGTGGCGGCGATCGTCGCCGAATATGGCCGGCCGCTGGCCGAGCTGCGCGCCCGCCCGGTCGGCCGCAGCCCGGCGGCGCTGCCCAACACCGAATGCCGCAAGGGCGAATGCGCCCTCGGCAGCCTGGTGGCCGAGGCGATGCTGGCCGCCGTGCCCGGCGCCGAGATCGCGGTGACCAATGGCGGCGGGCTGCGCGCCGGCCTGCCGGAGGGGGCGGTCTCGCTGGGCGATGTGCTGGAGGTGCTGCCCTTCGGCAACACCCTGGCCACGCTGACGCTCCGCGGCGGCGATCTGCGCGCCACGCTGGAGGCCGGGCTCGCCCGCTATGCCGAGAATGGCGGTGGCTTCCCGCAGGTGGCCGGGCTGCGCTACGGCTTCGACCCGGCGGCGCCGGCCGGGCAGCGGCTGCGCGGTGTCGAGGTGGCGGAGGCGGGCGGCTTCCGCCCGCTCGACGATGCCCGCGCCTATCGCGTGGTGACCAACAATTTCAACCGGCGCGGCGGCGACGGCTATGTCGCCTTCCGCGACCGGGCGCTGGACGCCTATGACAATGGCCCGCCGCTGGAGGATGTGGCGGCGGCCTATCTGGCGGCGGATGGCGCCTTCCGCACCCGGCTCGATGGCCGCATCACCCGGCGCTGAGAGAAGGGCGGCCGGACCCTGTCAGGCCGGCTGCCAGACCCAGCCGCCGCGCGCATCGCGGCGGAAGCGGCCCTGCTGCAGCCGGGCCAGGCCGGTCGCCGGCCGCGGCGCGGCGGGCGCGAGCCGGGGCGGCGCCGGCGGCGGCACCAGGTCGCAGGCCGCCACCGCATAGCCCAGCCGGCACAGGGCGATGGCGATCGCCTCGGGCGGCGTGCCGGGCGGCAGCGCCTGGCGCAGTGCCGCCGCCAGTTCGGGGCGGCGGCGCAGATCCTCGGCCAGGCGCTGCAGCTCGGCGGTCATGGGCGGGGCGGGCATGGGCGGTCCCGCCGGTGTCAGTGCGACAGCTGCGCCGAGAGGGATGCCAGCATTGCCCAAGGGTCGATGACCTGGCCCGGCTTGTCCGTGAACGGGACGGCCGAGCTGGAGATGAAGGAGGCGCCACCGGTCACGCCATCCAGCGCCGCGTCCGGCAGGGCCGCGCCATCGGATGGCGGGCCGGCGGATGGCTGGCCGGGGAGCTGCCCACGGCTGGCCTGCAGATCGGCGGCCTCGATCGCATAGCCATGGCTCTGCAGCCGGGCGGCGGCGTCCTCCAGGCTGCGGCATGGCGCCAGCTCGGCTGCCAAGGTCTGGCGCAGCGCATGGTCCTGGCCCAGCGCCAGGGCCAGTCGCTGCAGTTCCGATGTGCTCATCGCGGGGCTCCTTGTCTCCAGGCGGGTCATCCGGCGCGCCCGGCCGGTGTCGGGGTGGTGGTTACGGCGTCACGCTGCCCAGGCCGCCTTTGAGGAAAGGCACCGCCTTGCTGGCCACGCTGCTGAGGATGTCGAACAGGCCGCCACCGGCCACGCCATCCAGCGCGGTATCCGACAAGGCGGTGCCGCTGGTCTGCAACGCGGCGGCCTCGATTGCATAGCCATGGCGCTGCAGCACGGCGCTGGCCTCCGCCGCCGTCCGGCATGGCGCCAGCGCCGCGCCCAGCGTTGCGCGCAGCGCGCTGTCCTGGCGCAGCGCCAGGGCCAGGCACTGCAGCTCCGCTTCGCTCATTCCTGGCTGTCCTTCTCGGGGTGGCGGCGGCCGCCGGCTCTCGGGCATTGGGTGGAGGATGGGACGGGCATCCGCGCCCGCTGCCGACCCGGCGCCACGGCCCGGGCAGGGCAGTGGCGCAAAGTCCGGGCTGGGGGCGGCGGCGTGAGGGCCAGGTGCGGTTCTGCCGGCATCAGCCCGGTGGCTTCGCGGAGAAGGGCAACAGCATCTCCGAGAACGGGCCGATCTTGTCCAGGATGTCCGCGAAGGGCCCGATCCCGCCCAGGAAGGAGCCGGGCCCGCCCGTGGAGGTGCCCCCTGCCACGCCGTCCAGCGCCGTGTCCGGCAGGGCGGCGCCCGCGGCCTGCAGCGCGGCGGCGTCGACCGCGTAGCCATGCCGCTGCAGCAGGGCGGCGGCTTCCTCCGCACTGCGGCACTGCGCCAGCCCGGCATCCAGCGTCTCGCGCAGCGCGCTGTCCTGGCGCAGCGCCAGGGCCAGGCGCTGCAGCTCCGATGCACTCATGGTGGTTGTCCCTCTTGCCGCCTGCTCATCAATGATATCCGGCCGGCCTCAGGGTGCTTTCAGAAAAGGCACCGCCTTCGCCGCCACGCTGTTGAGGATGTCCCAGAGGCCGCCGCCGGCCACGCCGTCCAGCGCCGCCTCCGGCAGGGCGGCGCCGGCGGGCGGCCATTCGCCGGCCTCGACCGCATAGCCATGGCGCCGCAGCAGGGCGGCGGCGGCCTCGGCGGTATCGCATCGTGCCAGCGCCGCGCCGAGCCGGTCGCGCAAACCCGGCTGTTGGCGCAGATCCTGCTCCAGACGCTGCCATTCCCCGCGCATGCCTTGCCTCCTTCTCCGGCGCGGCCCTGGCGCCGGGCGCCGGCCGCAAAGGCATCCTAGCGCCGCTCATGCCCGCCATCGATTGCGGTGCGGCTCAATCTTGGCCTTGCGCGTCTCGACCTCTCAGGCATGTTCCATTCTGTGGAGGAAAAGACCGGAGCCCGTGCCGATTAACGGCACAAGAATTGCTTGGAAAAAGCGACCTCCGGCTTTGCGGCGCGCCTTCCCGCCGGGAGCCATCCTGCCGCACCATCCTCCCTCACCGAGGAGACGCCATGCCCGCCCCGACCACCCCGCGCCCGATCATCGATGCCCGCGGCCTGTGGAAACGCTTCGGCGCCACCCCCGTGCTGAAGGGCGTCGATCTCAGCGTCGCCGAGCGCGAGCTGGTCTTCATCATCGGCCCCTCCGGCTCCGGCAAATCGACGCTGCTGCGCTGCCTGAACCGGCTGGAGGAGCCGGATGACGGCTCGATCCATGTCGACGGGATCGAGCTGCTGAGCCCGAAGACCGACATCAACGCCGCGCGCCGGCGCATCGGCATGGTGTTCCAGAGCTTCAACCTCTACCCGCATATGACGGCGCGGCAGAATGTCATGCTGGCGCTGCGCAAGGTGCTGGGGAAGGGCAAGGCGGAGGCGGCCGAGATCGCCGGCGCCGCGCTGGCGCGGGTCGGCCTGGCCGAGCGGATGGAGCATTTCCCGGCGCAGCTTTCCGGCGGCCAGCAGCAGCGCGTGGCGATCGCCCGCGCCATCGCGCTGGAGCCCCGGGTGATGCTGTTCGACGAGCCGACCAGCGCGCTGGACCCCGAACTGGTGGGCGGCGTGCTGCAGGTGATGCGCGAGCTGCGCGAGAGCGGCATGACCATGGTGGTGGTCAGCCACGAAATGGCCTTCGCCCGCGCCGCCGCCGACCGCGTGGTGTTCATGGCGGATGGCCAGAAGCTGGAGGAGGGGCCGCCGGCGCAGCTCTTCGGCGACCCGCAGCATGAGCGGTGCCAGGCCTTCATCCGCCAGATCGGCCGGCATTGAGGCAGGGCGATGGGCGGGCTCGACAACTTCCTTTTCTCCTTCTTCAACCTCAAGGTCATGGCCACCTACCTGCCGCTGGTGGCGCAGGGCCTGGTGCTGACCATCCTGCTGGCGCTGCTGATCGTGGTCTCCGGCCTGGCGCTGGGGCTGGCGCTGGCGGTGCTGCGCAGCTTCGGCATCCGCCCGCTGAACTGGCTGATCATCTTCACGGTCGACCTGTTCCGCGCGCTGCCGCCGCTGGTCATCATCGTGCTGCTGTTCTTCGGCCTGCCGGCGATGGGGCTCGGCCTGTCCGGCTTCGCCGCCACCTGGCTGTCGCTGACCCTGGTGCTGATGGCCTTCTCGGAGGAGATCTACTGGGCCGGCATCACCGCCGTGCCGAAGGGGCAGTGGGAGGCGGCGCGCTCCACCGGCCTGTCCTTCCTGGCGACGCTGCGGCTGGTGGTGCTGCCGCAGGCGCTGCGCATCACCATCCCGCCGCTGACCAACCGCACCATCGCCATCACCAAGGGCACGGCGCTGGGCTCGGTGGTGGGCGTGTCGGAGATCCTGGGCGCGGCGCAGAGCGCCATGTCCTTCTCCGCCAATCCGACGCCGCTGACCATGGGCGCCATCGCCTATCTGATCCTGTTCATCCCCGTCGTCGCGCTCGGCCGCTGGATCGAGACGCGCTTCGCCTGGAAGCGCTGAGGAGCGGCCACCATGGAAGATTTCGTCTTCGCCTTCCTGAACGGGGAGATCCTGCGCGAGGCCTGGCCGATCCTCTGGCGGGGCTTTGTCTACACCCTCGGCCTGTCGGCCATGACCGTGCCGCTCGGCCTGGTGGGGGGCGTCATGCTGGCGCTGCTCTCCACCGCCGGGCCGCGCAGCATCCGCTGGCTGGCGGCCGGCTGGACCGACCTGTTCCGCGCCATCCCGCCGCTGGTGCTGCTGGTCTTCCTCTATGCCGGCCTGCCCTTCGCGGGGCTGGATGTCGGCGCCTGGGGGGCGGTGGCCATCGGCTTCTTCCTCAACACCGGCGCCTATTACGGCGAGGTGCTGCGCGCCGGCATCGAGAGCGTGCCGCGCGGACAGATGGAGGCGGCGCGCAGCACCGGCCTGAACCGCGCCCAGGCGCTGGCGCATGTCGTGCTGCCGCAGGCGGTGCGCAACGTGCTGCCCGACCTGGTCAGCAACACGCTGGAGGTGGTGAAGCTGACCTCCATCGCCTCGGTGGTGGCGCTGCCCGAGCTGCTGTTCCAGGCCCGCCAGGCGCAGAACGCCACCTACAACGCGACGCCGATCATGGCCGCGGCGGTGGCGTATTTCCTGCTGCTCTGGCCGCTGGTGCGGCTGATCTCGCGGCTGGAGAACAAGGCGATGGCCGGGCGCTGAGGCTTCTGAGAGGGGCTTTGCCCCTCTCACTCCCCACCAAAGGCCTGAGGCCTTTGGAAACCCATCTGTTTAGATTTTAAACTGAAGGCGGGTGCAGGGGACCCCGTCCCCTGCCCAAGGGAAAGAATGGGGGGAGTTTGAGGGGGCAAAGCCCCCTCAAGCCGCCGGCAAGGCCAAGCGCATGCGCACCGCCAGCCGCACCGTGTCGGACAGGGTGGCGCGGTCGGCCACCATGCCGAAGGCGGCGCGCGACAGGGCGCCGCTGGCCACCAGGCCGACGCTCTCGCCATTCGCGTCGCGCCGCCGGTCGCGCAGGCTGGCCTCCAGCAGCAGCGGCTGGGCGGTGCCGCGCATCGCCAGCCGGCCCTGCAGCGCGTAGCGATCGGTGCCCAGGGCGCGCGCGCCCTGGCTTTCGAAGCGCGCCTGCGGGTAGCGCTCCACATCGAAGAAATCGGCCGAGCGCAGCAGCGCGGTGCCCTGCGGCACCGCCACCTCGGCGCCGCGCATGTCGAGGGTGACGGCCAGGGCCGAGCGTTCCGGCTGCGCCATCTCCAGCTGCAGCGCGCCCTCGAAGCGGGCGAAATGGCCGGTGATGTCGAACAGGCCCAGGGCGGCGACGGTGAATTCCACCGTGGCGTGGCGCTGGTCGAAGACGAAGGCGGTGGCGGCGCGGGCGCGGCGCGGCCGGCAGGACAGGCCCGGCAGCAGCAGCCCGGCCAGCACGCCGCGCCGCGCCAGGGGCGGCAGCGGTCGCAGCGCCGGGCGGGCCGCGGCAAGGGGTTCCGCCGGGGCGGGGCGGGGGGCTGCGCCTGGGGCCAGGGGCCTGGGCTGGGGCATGCGGCGGTTCCGGGGCTGGACGGCGGGGCCGCGCATTTCGTGCGCATCTTCCTTGCTGAAAGGAAGCGCGATCTGTGCCTCGGCCTTGCCGACGCGGCAGGGCGGCGCCCGCCGTCGCCGCGCCCCGGCATGACGCCCGCGTCATCCGCCGCGCCGCGCCGCGGCCGGGCTGGCGCCGCATGGCGATGCGGCCCTCGCCACGGGTGACGCCGATTTCACCCGTGGCCTGGCGGCGGCCCTCAGCCCTGCGGCAGCACCGCCGCCGGGGGCACGGCGAAACCCATCGCCAGATAGCCGGCGCGGTTCGGGTGCAGCTTGTCGCCGGCGGCGCCGGTGGTGGAATCCGGCACCATCTCCGGCTTCAGCCCGCCGCTGGCCGGGTCACGGGTCGCGGTGTCGAAATCGACCACCGCGTCGAACAGCCCGCTTTCGCGGATGAAGGCGTTCAGCTGGCGGCGCTTCTCCTCCTGCTCGGCATGGCCATGGGCGGGGCTGCTGCTGCCGAGTGCCGGCGTCACCGTCGCCCCCACCAGGCGGATGCCGGGGATGGCGGCGCGCAGCCGCTCCACCCCTTGGCGCATGCCGTCGCGCACCGCCTCGAAACTGGCATTGCCGTTGCGGCTGAAATCGTTGGTGCCCTCCAGCCAGACCACGGTCCGGATGCCGGAGAGGCTGATGATGTCGCGCTCCAGCCGCGCCAGGGCCGAGGGGCCGCCGGGGAAGGGTTTTTCCGCGCTGTATTCGGCCGGGCCCACCACCTGGTTGCCGCCGATGCCGGCATTCACCACGGCGACGCGGTTGCCGAGCGTGGCGTGCAGCCGGCGCGCCAGCACATCCGGCCAGCGGTCATCGCCATTCATGGTGGAGGCGGTGCCGTCGGTGATGGAATCGCCGAAGCACAGCACCACCGGCGTGCCGGCCGGCGCGGTCATGTCCACCGCGTCGAGGAAGAACCAGGAGGCGGTGGAATAGGGGAAGGCGGCCTCGCTTTCCTCCGCCGCATGGTCGCCGCTGCCGGGGGGCGAGACATAGGAGGTCTGCAGCGCCTTGGCGTGCCAGGTCATCGGGCCGGAGGGGCCGGCGACATGGAAGGAGATGGCGAGCTTGCGCCCCGCCAGCAGCGCCGCATCGGGCTCGGCGGCGAAGGGGAGGTCCACCGCGTCGGACCAGAGCTGGCCGCCGGGCGGGATGCTGGCGCTGGCCGCGCCGCCGAAGGTGACCGGCCGGTTGCTGCCCGGCAGCAGCGCCGCGCCGCCCCAATGCAGCCCGGCATGCACGCTGGCGATCTGCAGCGGCCGCGTGCCGAAGGCGTTGCTGAAGCGCAGCCGGGCCCGGCGGCCCCAGAGATCGGGGCGCAGCACCAGGCGGAAGCTCTGGTCGCGCGCGCCCTCGGCCGGGCTCGGGAAGGCGAAGGACTGGTTGGGCTGGGCCGAGGGGTTGCCGACCGGGTAGGGCCCCTGGGCCGAGCCGGTCCAGGCGGTGGCCCAGCCCTCGGCGCCGCCGCCGCCGCGCTGCTGGGCCGGTGCCTGGGCCCGGGCCGGGGCGGGCAGGCCGGCGGCCGTGCCCAGGATGGTTCCGGCCAGGGCCAGGCCCTGCGCCAATTCCCTGCGCTTCATGCGTCCCTCCTCTCCCCCTTTTCGGCGGGGGTGGGGTGAGCATTCCACGCGGGGGCGCGGCGGGGAAGACAGGGTGTCTAGGCGCTGCGCGCCGGCACGCCCGAGACGGTGGCGCCCGCCGGCACATCGGCCACCACCGCGGCGCCGAGGGCGATGGTCGCATCCTCCCCCACCGCCACCCCCGGCCGCAGCCCGGCCAGGATGCCCACCAGCACCCTTGCGCCGAGCCGCGTGCCACCGCCCAGCACCGCGCCGGGGGCGATGTGGCAGCCGGGGCCGGCCACCCCGTCATGCTCCAGGATGGCGCCGGTGTTCAGGATGCAATGCGCGCCGAGGCGGGCCGCCGCCCCCAGCACGCTGCGCGGCATCAGCACGCAGCCCGGCCCGCAGCGCGCGGTGGAGGCCAGGATGGCGGAGGGGTGCCGCAGCACGGGCAGGTCGTAGCCGAGGGAGAGAAGCTCCTCCCCCAGGCGCTGCCGCGTGGCGTTGTGGCCGAGCGCCACATGCGCCGCCGCCACGCCCTCGGCCCGCAGCGCGGCGGCGCGGGCCAGCGGGCCGAGATAGGGCACCCCCGGCAGGCCGGGGCAGTCCGGGTTGTCGTCCAGCACGCCGAGCGGCGGCGGCAGGCCGGCATCGCGCAGCAGCTCGACCACCGCCCGCCCATGCCCGCCGGCGCCCAACAGGACCAGGGGCAGCAGCAGGGGCGCCGGCGGGGCGGGCGCGTCAGATGGCGACGCGGACGCCAAGCTCGACCACGCGGTCGCTCGGGATGCGGAAGAACTCGGTGGCCGGCATGGAATTGCGGCTCATCAGCGAGAACAGCCATTGCCGCCAGGTCGCCATCTTTGGCACGGCGGCCGCCACCAGCGTCTCGCGGCCGAGGAAGTAGCTGGCCTGCATCGGCTCGAACTCGACGCCGTATTCGTGCAGCGCTTCCAGCTCGCGCGGGATGTTGGGGCTTTCCTGGAAGCCGTAGCGCAGCATCACGCGGTGGATGCCGGGCGCCAGCTCGGTCACCTCGCGCCGCTGCGGCGCCTGGGGCACGTCCAGATTCTCCACCGTGACGAACAGCACCCGCTCATGCAGCACCTTGTTGTGCTTGAGGTTGTGCAGCAGGGCGGCGGGCACGTAGTCGGCCTGGCCGGTCATGAACACGGCGATGCCGGGCACGCGGATGGTGCGCGATTGCGGCAGCCGCGCCAGGAAGGATTTCAGCGGCAGGCTGTCCTGGCGGAAGCGGGTGAAGAGCAGCTCGCGCCCGCGCCGCCAGGTCAGCATCAGGATGAACATGCCGGCGCCCAGCAGCAGCGGCACCCAGCCGCCATCCGGCACCTTCAGCACGTTGGAGATGAAGAAGCCGCCATCGAGCAGGAAGAGCGGGATCAGCACCGCCACCACCGCGGCCAGCGGCCAGTTGAACTGCCGCCGCAGCACCAGGCCGAGCAGCGCGGTGGTGCAGAGGAAGGTGCCGGTGACGGCCAGGCCATAGGCGGCGGCCAGGCTGTCGGAATCGTGGAAGCTGACCACCAGGATGACGACGCCGACCAGGAGCGCCAGGTTGATCTGCGGCATGTAGATCTGCCCCTCCTCGGTGTCGGAGGTGTGGCAGACGACGAGGCGCGGCAGGAAGCCCAGCTGCACGCATTGCCGGGCGATCGAATAGGCGCCCGAGATCATGGCCTGGCTGGCGATGATGGTGGCGCAGGTGGCCAGCACCACCAGCGGCAGGCGGAACCAGTCCGGGGCCAGCAGGTAGAAGGGGTTCTCCAGCGCCGCGCGGTCGGTCAGCAGCAGCGCGCCCTGGCCGAAATAGTTCAGCGTCAGCGAGGGCAGCACCGCCCAGAGCCAGACGAGGCGGATCGGCCGGGCGCCGAAATGCCCCATATCGGCATAGAGCGCCTCGGCCCCCGTCACCGCCAGCACGACGGAGCCGAGGGCGATGAAGGCCGCCAGGTGGTAGTTGATGCAGAACTCGATGGCGTAGTGGGGCGAGAGCGCCAGCAGCACATGCGGCTGCTGCACGATCTCCACCAGGCCGAGGATGCCGAGGCTGCCGAACCACAGCGCGGTGACCGGGCCGAACACGCGGCCGATGCTGTGGGTGCCCTTGTACTGCACCAGGAACAGCGCCAGCAGCACCACCAGCGAGATCGGGATGACGGCGCCGCTGAAGGCGGGGGAGATGACCTTCAGCCCCTCCACCGCCGAGAGCACCGAGATGGCCGGGGTGATGATGCCGTCGCCGAAGAACAGGGCGGCGCCGGCGATGCCGATCAGCATCACCAGGTTGCGCCCGCGCTCGCCGCGCGTCACCCGCTGGGCGAGGGCCATCAGCGCCAGGATGCCGCCCTCGCCCCGGTTGTCGGCGCGCAGCACCAGCAGCACGTATTTCACCGTGACCACCAGGATGAGCGACCAGAAGATCAGGCTGAGGATGCCGAGGATCTCCCACTCCTCCAGCCCGTCCGAGGAGAAGTGGAGCAGCGAGGCGCGCAGCGCGTAGAGCGGGCTGGTGCCGATATCGCCATAGACGACCCCGAGCACGCCGAGCAGCAGGGCCGGGGTGAGGGGACGGTTCGCCGGGGAGGATGGGGTCTGGGTCACTGCCGTGCTGCGTGTGGTCCGGCGGCAAGGAGTAGGATGCGGCGCCGTTGCGGTGCAAGAGGCAGTGCCGGGGCGCCGCCTGGGCGGCCCTGGGCGGGGCCGGGCGGGCGGTCCTCCGAAAGGGCGTGACGCCGGCGGTCTCGGGACAGGGCCGGGGGGTCAGCGAGCCCGGAGGGGGGCCGTCTCCAGGGCCGGAGGCGCCAGGCCGGCCCGTCCAGAACCCTGGGCCGGGCCGGCGGGCCTCCCGGCCCCGCTTCCCGGCCGGGCCGGGGGCGGTGGCGGGAGGGCGCCGCCCTCCCGCGCGCCGCGCTCAGTGGCCGCGCAGGATCTGGCTGAGGAAGCCCTTCAGCCGGTCCGTCTTCGGGTCGTTGAAGATCTGCTCCGGCACCCCGGCCTCGACCACCTCGCCGCGGTCCATGAACACCACGCGGTCGGCGACCTGGCGGGCGAAGCCCATCTCATGGGTGACGCAGACCATGGTCATGCCGGTCTCGGCCAGGCTGACCATGGTGTCGAGCACCTCCTTGATCATCTCCGGATCGAGCGCCGAGGTCGGCTCGTCGAACAGCATGATCTTGGGCTTCATGCAGAGCGCGCGGGCGATGGCGACGCGCTGCTGCTGGCCGCCGGAGAGCTGGCCGGGATATTTGCGCGCCTGCTCCGGGATCTTCACCCGGGTCAGGTAGTGCATCGCCAGCTCCTCGGCCTCCTTCTTCGGCATCCGGCGGACCCAGATGGGCGCCAGGGTGCAGTTCTCCAGGATGGTCAGGTGCGGGAACAGGTTGAAGCTCTGGAACACCATGCCGACCTCGCGGCGGATGGCGTCCAGCGCGCGGGTGTCGTCGGTCAGCTCCATGCCGTCGACGACGATCCGCCCCTCCTGGTGCTGCTCCAGGCGGTTGATGCAGCGGATCATGGTCGACTTGCCGGAGCCGGAGGGCCCGCAGACCACGACGCGCTCGCCATTGCCGACGGTCAGCGACACGTCGCGCAGCACATGCATGGCGCCGTACCACTTGTTGACCTTGTCGAGCAGGATCGCCGGGGGCGCGTCGGTGCGCAGGGCGGAGGCGATGTGCGGGCCTTCGCCCGCGAGGTCCATGGTGGCGCTCATGCTGGGTGCGGTCCCCGGGGTCTCGGTGTTGTGGCGGTCCATGGCTCAGCGCACCCGGTGGCGGTTCAGCTCCGCCTCGAGGTTCTGGCTGTAGCGCGACATGGCGAAGCAGAAGACGAAGTAGATGGCGCCGACGACGACATAGATCTCGATGCCGAAGCCCTGCCAGGCGGGCTCGACGATCGCCGTCTTGCCGGCGGTCAGCAGGTCGAAGATGCCGATGATCAGCACCAGCGAGGTGTCCTTGAAGAAGCCGATGAAGGTGTTCACCAGCGGCGGGATCACCAGCCGCAGCGCCTGGGGCAGGATGATGAAGCCGGTCTTCTGCCAGTAGGACAGGCCGAGCGCGTCGGCGGCCTCGTACTGGCCCTTGGGCAGGGCCTGCAGGCCGCCGCGCACCACCTCGGCCAGATAGGCGGCGGCGAAGAGGATGATGGCGATCTGCGCGCGCAGCAGCTTGTCGATGTTGATGCCTTCCGGGAGGAAGAGCGGGAACATGACGCTGGCCATGAACAACAGGGAAATGAGCGGCACGCCGCGGATCAGCTCGACATACAGGATGCAGAGCATCTTGATGGCCGGCATGCGCGAGCGCCGGCCGAGCGCCACCAGGATCGACAGCGGGAAGGCGAAGGCGATGCCGAAAGTGGCCAGGATCAGGGTGATGACCAGGCCGCCCCAGCGCTCCTGCGGCACATAGGACAGGCCGAGCACGCCGCCCCACATCAGCACGCCGATCACCACCAGCGTCGCCAGCCAGATCAGCGCCAGCGCCGGGCGCCAGAAGCGGCGCATGGCGGAGATGATGTAGAGGCCGATGAACAGCAGGATGCAGATGGCCGGGCGCCAATGCTCCTCATAGGGGTAGGTGCCGAACAGGATGAAGCGGTGCTTCTCGGTCACCACCGCCCAGCAGGCGCCGCTGCCCTGGAGCGCGCGGCAGGCCTGGGTCTGCGCCGTGCCGTTGGTGACCGGCACCGACCAGATGGCGTTGATGAAGGCCCAGTCGATGAAGCCCACCGCCCAGCGGATCAGGAAGTAGAGCAGCACCAGGGTGACGGCGGTGGACAGCCAGCCCGAGAACAGGTTGGCGCGGGCCCAGGCGACCGGGCCCACCGCCAGCAGGGGCGGGCGGCGCGGGGCGAGGGCGGCGTCCTGCACCGGACGCGGGGCGGAGGCTTCGGCGGCGATCTCGGCCATGGCTCAGCGCTCCACCGGCGCGAGGCGCGCCGCATAGCTGGCGCCTGCGCCAGCGAAGCCAAACGAGGTCCGCCCGGCCGTCAGGCCGGCGAAGCCAGAAGAAATCGGCAGCTTGCGACGGGCCATGGCTCAGCGCTCCACCAGCGCGATGCGCGCATTGTACCAGTTCATGAACAGGCTGATCGACAGGCTGATGGTCAGGTAGACCGCCATGATGATGGCGATGCCCTCGATCGCCTGGCCGGTCTGGTTCAGCGTCGTGTTCGAGATGGACACGATGTCCTGGTAGCCGATGGCCACCGCCAGCGAGGAGTTCTTGGTCAGGTTCAGGTACTGGCTGGTCATCGGCGGCACGATCACGCGCAGCGCCTGCGGCAGCACGATCTTGCGCATGATCAGCCCGCGCGGCAGGCCGAGCGCCTCGGCCGCTTCCCACTGGCCCTTGGCGACCGCCAGGATGCCGGCGCGGACGATCTCGCCGATGAAGGCGGCGGTGTACATCACCAGGCCGATCAGCAGCGCGAAATATTCCGGGGTGATGGTCAGGCCGCCCTGGAAGTTGAAGCCGCGCAGCGCCGGGATGTCGCCCTGCCAGGGGGCGCCGAAGGCGGCCCAGATGGCCACCGGCATGCCGATGATCAGCGCCAGCGCCGCCGGCCACACGCGGCGCGGCTGGCCATCGGCCATCTGCCGGGCGCGGGCGGCGCGGGCGTAGAAGATGGTCAGCACGATGCCGGCGACGAAGCCCAGCAGCGCGAAGCTGTGCGCGTCCTGCCACTGGATCCAGGGCAGCTTCAGCCCGCGATTGGAGAGGAACACGCCCTCCATCGGGTGCAGCGACTGGCGCGGCCCGGGCAGGCCCTGCAGGATGGCGTACCAGAACAGCAGCTGCAGCAGCAGCGGCAGGTCGCGCACCACCTCGACATAGACCGCGGCGATGCGGGAGAGCAGCCAGTTCTTCGACAGCCGGGCGATGCCGAGCAGCGTGCCGAGGATGGTGGCCAGCACCACGCCGACGACCGCGATCTTCAGCGTGTTCAGCACGCCGACCATCAGCGCCCGGGCATAGGTGTCGGTCGGGCTGTAGGGGATCAGGCTCTCGGCGACCGGCAGGCCGGCCTCGCGGTTGAGGAAGCCAAAGCCCGTGGCGATGCGCCGGACCTCGAGATTGTGCTGCGTGTTGCCGACCAGCCAGGCGATGATGGCGATGACGACGCCGAGCACCAGCACCTGCCAGACGATCGAGCGCAGCCGCTCATCGGCCCAGGAGAGGCGAAGTCCTTTTTTCGGCGGCGCGCGCAACAGCCTGGGATCGGCGGCGGTGTCGGACATGCGTTGAAGCCCCGTTGTGTCGTCTTTGTCCGATAATCGGAACGGCTTCCGCCACGCTGGCGTCTCGGCGCCATTCGGGGGCGGCAGCACGGGGTCGGCCGGGCCGGCCCCGTCAGGCGCTCCGCCGGGTCGGCCAGGCCGGCCCGGTCAGGCGCTCCACCGGGCCGGCGCACCGGGCCCGCTGAAGCGATCCGGCGGGACGGCCAGGCCGATCCCGCCGGTCAGGTCCGGCGAAAGCTTACCGGAAGGGCTGGGCGTATTGCAGCCCGCCCTGGGTCCACTGCGCGTTCGGGCCGCGCTGGAT
This sequence comes from Pseudoroseomonas cervicalis, assembly GCF_030818485.1. Taxonomy (NCBI): domain Bacteria; kingdom Pseudomonadati; phylum Pseudomonadota; class Alphaproteobacteria; order Acetobacterales; family Roseomonadaceae; genus Roseomonas; species Teichococcus cervicalis. The sequence goes on from NZ_JAUTAJ010000004.1 coordinate 2,991,891, forward strand.
GCCGAGCGGCGTCAGGTGACGCTCGAACATCTCGCCATAATTGCCGGTGGCCTTGATGATGCGCACCGCCCAGGCATTGTCGACGCCGAGCATCTGGCCCAGGCCGCCGGTCTTGCCCAGCAGGCGCTGCACCTCGGGGCGCTGGTCCTCGGCGGCGGCCTTCTCGACATTGGCGGCGGTGATGCCGAACTCCTCGGCGGCCAGCAGGGCGTAGTGGGTCCAGCGGACCAGGTCGGCCCAGCGCTGGTCGCCATGGCGCACGGCCAGGCCCAGCGGCTCCTTGCTGATCACTTCCGGCAGGATCAGGTGCTCGCCCGGGTTGGGCTGGGCGGAGCGGGTGGCGGCCAGGCCGGAGACGTCGGTGGTGTAGGCGTCGCAGCGGCCGGCGACATAGGCGGAGACCAGCTCCTCCAGCCGCTCGATGATCACCGGGGTGAAGCGGATGTTGTTGGCGCGGAACCAGTCGGTCAGGTTCTGCTCGGTGGTGGTGCCGGGCTGCACGCAGACCGTGGCGCCATCCAGCTCCTTGGCCGACTTCACGCCCAGGCTGGCCTTTACCATGAAGCCCTGGCCGTCATAGAAGTTGATGGCCGGGAAATCGAGGCCGAGCGAGGTGTCGCGCGAGAGGGTCGCCGTCGTGTTGCGCGGCAGCACGTCGATCTCGCCGGACTGCAGCGCGGTGAAGCGGTTCTGCGCCGTGGTCGGCACGTAGCGCACCTTGCTGGCGTCGTTGAACAGGGCGACGGCCAGGGCGCGGCAATACTCGACGTCGAAGCCGGTCCAGCGGCCCTGGCTGTCCGGCTGGGCGAAGCCGGCGAGGCCCGTGTTGACGCCGCAGCTCAGCGTGCCGCGCGCCCGGATGGCGTCCAGGGTGGCCGCCGCATTCTGCTGCTGCGGGGCGGGCTGCTGGGCCGCGGCCGGCAGCGCCAGCGCCCCGACCATGACAGCCGCGCCGAGCGCACGAAGGGTGGCAAGCCGCATGGGCTTCATAAACTCTCTCCCAATCTTTTCCGGCCCCCGGCTGGTGCCGGCGGCTCCTCCCGCGACCTGGCGATGCTGCGCCAAAGGTCGGGGCTGGATCAACGCGCCTTCGCGCACCGGTCCCTGCCCACTTCGCCCGTTAGCCGTGCGGAAGGAATGACGCAATCGTGGCATGCCATCTTCGCATGTTGACGAGGATGGCGGCCGGGAAAGAAGCAAGTGGCGTGCCACGAAATGCAACCGGTCACGGCTTCCGTTGGACCGCGCACTGCCTAGGATGGCGGCAGCACTGCCAGGAGAAGACCCGTCCCCATGCGCCTGCTGGACCGCGACGAAACCACCGCCCGCCTGCCCTGGCCCGCGCTCGGCGCGGCCTTGCAGGCCATGTTCCGCGAGGGTTGCGCGGCCCCGCTGCGGCATCGCCACCCGCTGCCGCAGAATGAGGCAGCCGAGGGCTCCCTGCTGCTGATGCCCGCTTGGCAGGCACATCGCTATACCGGCGTGAAAATTGTGCATGTGACGCCGTCCAACGCAAAAAATTCTGAAATCCAGGCCGTCCACTCGGTGTATCTGCTGTCGCATGGCGAATCCGGCCAGCCGCTGGCCATCCTGGATGGCGGCACGCTGACCGACCGGCGCACCGCCGCCACCAGCGTGCTGGCCGCGACCTATCTGGCGCGCCCCGAGAGCCGGGTGCTGCTGCTGCTGGGCAGCGGCAAGGTCGCCCACGCCCTGGCCGAGGCCTATGCGGAACGCTTCCCGCTGGAGGAAATCCGCATCTGGTCGCGCCGCGCCAGCAGCGCCGCGAAGCTGGCCGCGGCGCTGGCGGCGCGGGGCCTGCCGGCGCGCGCCGTGGCCGAGGCGGATCCGCGCGGCGCCGACATCATCTCCGCCGCCACGCTCTCCACCGTGCCGCTGATCGATGCGGCGCTTGTGCAGCCGGGCACGCATCTCGACCTGGTCGGCGCCTTCCGCCCCGACATGCGGGAAAGCGACTCGGCGCTGGTGGCGCGGTCGCGCCTGTTCGTCGACACCCGCCCCGGCGCGCTGGCCGAGGCCGGCGACATCGTCCAGGCCATCGCCGAGGGCGCTATCACCGAGGCGCATATCCAGGCCGATCTGTTCGAGCTGTGCCGCGGCACGCATCCGGGCCGCGCCTCGGCCGAGGAGATCACCCTGTTCAAGTCGGTCGGCTGGGCGGGGGAGGATCTGGCGGCGGCGGTGCTGGCGTATGAGAGCTAAGATCTTCTTTTTCTGAAGAAAAAGAAGCAAAAAGACTTTTCCAGTTGGCGTCCCGCTTATGGCCTGAGGCGGGATGCCAAACTGACAGAAGTTTTTTGGTTCTTTTTTTCAAAAAAGAACGAAAAACTGAAAACAATAAAAAAGGGGGAGACCTTCCGGTCTCCCCCCCTTTTCGTCCGGTCGTGCCGCGATCAGCGACGCAGGCCGAGGCGCTCGATCAGGCTCTGGTAGCGGGCCTGGTTCTTGCGCTTCACATAGTCCAGCAGGCCGCGGCGCTGGCCGACCAGGACCAGCAGGCCACGACGGCTGTGGAAATCCTTCGGGTGGGCCTTCAGGTGCTCGGTCAGCTGCGAGATGCGGTCGGACAGCAGGGCGACCTGCACTTCCGGGCTGCCGGTGTCGCCGGGCTTGGTGGCGTATTCGGCGATGATCTTCGCGCGGGCTTCGGTGTTCATCGACATCGGCATGTGCCTTTCAGTCAGTCTCCCCATCCGGCAGCGCCTGGACGGGAAGGAGGGTGTTGTCGCCCGGGCTGAGCCAGCGCTCCGGCCGCACGCGGCCAGAGTCCAGTCGGACCAGTCCCTTCAGGCGCTCCCCCGCCATTGCCCGCACAAGCCCACCATCGGGGCTGGCGTCGCCGGGTATCCGCCCCATGAAGTCGACCACGGAAAGGGTCTGCCCATGGGACAGGCGTGCGGCCTCCGCTTCCGTGACGGCCAGAGCCGGGATGTCGGCCAGCGCGGTCGTCACGGGCAACAGAAGGTCCGGGGAAGGAGGCGGCGTATCCTCCATTCCCACCAGCTTGTCCAGCGGAATCGCGTTCTCTTCGAGGAAGGGGCCGACCCGCATGCGGCGCAGCACGGCGATATGCCCGACCGCGCCGGCCGCGCGCGCGATGTCGCGCGCCAGGCTGCGCATATAGACACCCTTGCCCGACTGCACGGTGAACACCGCCGTGTCGGCATCGGGGCGGGATTCCAGCTCGAATTTGTCGACGCGCGCGGGGCGCGGCGCCATCTCGGGAATCTGCCCGTCGCGCGCCAGGTCATAGGCGCGGGCGCCATTGATCTTGATGGCCGAGAAGATCGGCGGCACCTGCATGATGTCGCCGATGAAGGCGGGCAGGGCGGCGCGCAGCTGCTCGTCGGTCGGGCGGACATCGCTGGTCTCGATGACCTGGCCCTCGGCGTCGTCGGTGTCGCGCGCCTCGCCGAACCGCAGGGTGAAGCGGTAGGTCTTGGTGCCATCCATGACGTAGGGCACCATCTTGGTCGCCGCGCCAAAGGCGATCGGCAGCACGCCGGTCGCCAGCGGGTCCAGCGTGCCGCCATGCCCGACCTTCTGCGCATTGAAGGCGCGCTTCAGCTTGTTCACCACATCGGTGGAGCCGATGCCGGAGGGCTTGTCGACGATCAGCCAGCCATCCAGCGGACGGCCCTTCGGCTTGCGGTGCGGGCGTGCCATGAAATTCCTGCGTCACTGAAGTGTCGGCGAGAGGGCTCTGCCCTCTCGCGCTCTCCCGCCAGAAACCTGAGGTTTCTGGACTTCCCATCTGAAGGCGGGGTCCGGGGGGATACTATCCCCCCGGCCGGGGGTCCAGGGGGGCAGAGCCCCCCTGGCCGACGTCTGGTCCTAGACCGACGGCACCGGGCGCGGGCGGCCGGTGGCGTCGAGCGCCACGAAGGTGAAGACCGCCTCGGTCACCCGGTTGGTGTGCTCGCTCTCGCGCTCGCGCCGCCAGGCCTGCACGCGGATGCGCAGCGAGGTGCGGCCGGTCGCGATCACCTCGGCATAGAGGCTGACCTCGTCGCCGACCCGCACCGGGGAGTGGAAGGTCATCGCCTCCACCGCGACGGTGGCGCAGCGGCCGCGGGCGCGGCGGACGGCGGCATTGCCCGCCGCCAGGTCCATCTGCGCCATCAGCCAGCCGCCGAAGATGTCGCCGGCGGGGTTGGTGTCGGCCGGCATGGCGATGGTGCGGATCATCGGCGCCGTATCGGGCGGCGCCAACGGCGCCGGATCCGGCGCCGCCTCGGCATTCGTCACGGAGTCTCGTCCTCCTGCGGCGCGCCGTCGCTTGCCGGGCGGGGGGCAAGGTCCTGCTGGACCTCCGGCCGGCGCATCACCGCATCGATCTTCATCGCATAATCCAGCGCGGTGTCGGGCTGGAAATGCATCTCGGGGGCGAATTTCAGCCGCACCGCGCGCGCCACCTGGGTACGTAGGAAGGGCTGCACGCGGCGCAGCCCCTGCAGCTCCTCCTTGGTCACCGGCCGGCCGAGGGCGGCGACGAAGCAGGTCATGTGCTTCAGGTCGGGGGAGGCGCGGACCTCGGTGACCGTGATGTGCCGGCCCGACAGGTCGGGATCATGGAACTCGCCGCGCATGAACACGGCCGAGAGCGCATGGCGCACCTCCTCCGCGACGCGGAGCATGCGCTGGCTGGGGGCGCCGGCGGTGGCAGGTTTCTTGGCCATGGGGGATCTCTTCACAGCAGCGCCGGGCCGCCCCGGTCGGGCGGCGCGGGGGCCGCGCCGGCTGGGGCGGGCGGGCGAAGGCAAGGCGGCCCGGGGGATCGCTCCCCCGGGCCGGTTCCGGTCAGACCGCGGCGACGGTCTCGGTCTCGTAGCACTCGATCTGGTCGCCGATGCGGATGTCGTCGTAATTGGCGAAGGACATGCCGCACTCGTAGCCGTTGGCGACTTCCTTCACGTCATCCTTGAAGCGACGCAGCGTGGCCAGCTCGCCCTGGTGGATGACGACGCCATCGCGCAGCAGGCGGACGCCGCAGCCGCGCTTGACCACACCCTCGGTGACGCGGCAGCCCGCGATCTTGCCGACGCGCTTGACCTCGAACACCTCGAGGATCTGCGCGTAGCCGAGGAACTTCTCGCGCTGCACCGGGGCCAGCTTGCCGCGGACCATCGCCTCCACATCATCCGCCACCTGGTAGATGATGGAGTAGTAGCGGATGTCGACGCCGTCGCGGTTCGCCATCTCCCGCGCCTGGGTGGTGGCGCGGACGTTGAAGGCGACGACCACGGCGTTGGACGCCTTGGCCAGCTGGATGTCGCTCTCGGTGATCTGGCCGACCGCCGAATGCAGCACCCGCACCTTGACCTCGTCGCGCGACAGCTTGTTCAGCGTCACGCCGAGCGCCTCGGCCGAGCCCTGCACATCGGCCTTGACGACGACGGCCACCTCCTTCTGCGCGCCGGCGGCGACGCGGGCCATCATGTCGGCCAGCGTGCCGCGGGCGGCGCCGGCGGCGGCCGCCTGCTTGTCGCGGGCGACGCGCTGGCGGTACTCGGAGATCTCGCGGGCGCGGCCCTCATTCTCCACGGCCACGAAGGTCTCGCCGGCGGTCGGCACGCCCGACAGGCCGAGGATCTCGACCGGCAGGCTGGGGCCGGCCTCCTTCAGCTGGCGGCCCTTGTCGTCGAGCATGGCGCGCACGCGGCCCCACTCGGCGCCGACCACCACCATGTCGCCCTGCCGCAGCGTGCCCTTCTGCACCAGGATGGTGGCCACCGGGCCACGACCCTTGTCCAGCTTGGACTCGATGACGGCACCCTCAGCGGCGCGGTCGGGGTTGGCGCGCAGGTCCAGCACCTCGGCCTGCAGCAGGATCGCCTCCAGCAGCTTGTCGAGATTGGTGCCCTTCAGCGCGGAGACCTGGATCTCCATGGTGTCGCCGCCCAGGCTCTCCACCACGATCTCGTGCTGCAGCAGCTCCTGCCGCACGCGGTCGAGGTTGACGCCCGGCTTGTCGATCTTGTTGACCGCCACGATCAGCGGCACGCCGGCCGCCTTGGCGTGGTTGATGGCCTCGATCGTCTGCGGCATCACGCCGTCATCGGCGGCCACCACCAGCACCACCATGTCGGTCACGCTCGCACCGCGGGCGCGCATGGCGGTGAAGGCCTCGTGGCCCGGCGTGTCGAGGAAGGTGACCTTCTGCCCGTCCGCCAGCGTCACCTGATAGGCGCCGATATGCTGGGTGATGCCACCGGCCTCGCGCGCCGCCACATCGGTCTTGCGCAGCGCGTCCAGCAGGCTGGTCTTGCCGTGGTCGACATGGCCCATGATGGTCACGACCGGCGGGCGCGGCAGCAGCGCGTCCTCGGCGTCGACGGTGCCCACCAGGCCCTGCTCGACATCCGATTCCGACACGCGCTTCACGCGGTGGCCGAACTCGTTGACCACCAGCTCCGCCGTGTCGGCGTCGATGGTCTGGGTCAGCGTCGCCATCACGCCCATGCGGAACAGCGCCTTCACCACCTCGCCGCCACGGGCGGCCATGCGGTTGGCGAGCTCCTGCACGGTGATGGCTTCCGGCACCACCACGTCGCGCACCACCTTCACGCCGTCCGAGCGCAGGCGCTGCAGCTCCTGCTGCCGCCGCTCACGCTCGCGGGCGCGGCGGACGGAGGCCATGGAGCGGCTGCGCTCATCCTCGCCCTCGATCGCGGCGGCCACGTCGATGCGGCCATCGCGGCGGCGGTCGAGGCCCGGGCCCGGCTTCTTGGCCGGGGCGGCGGCGGGCTTCTTGGCGGCCGCGGCCGGCAGGCCGGGGCGGCGCGCCGGGCCACGGCGATCCTCTTCCTCACCCTCGCGGCCACGCAGCGTCAGCCGCGCGGCGCCGGGCGCCGCCGCCGGGGCGGCAGCGGCGGGGGCCGCGCCGGGGCGCACCGGGCCACGGGCGCCGGGGCCGGCGATCGGGCGCGGACCGCCGCTGAAATTGCCGATCGGGCGCGGCGCCGGGGCCAGCGGGCGCTGGCCGGACGGGGCCGGGGCGGCGGCCGCCGGCTGCGGGGCGGTCTTGCGCACCGCCTCCTCGGCCTTGCGGGCGGCCTCTTCCTCGACCTTGCGGCGCGCATCCTCTTCCGCCTGGCGGGCGGCGTCCTCGGCGGCGCGGCGGTCTTCCTCGGCCTTGCGCGCGGCCTCCTCGGCGGCGCTGCGCAGCTGCAGGGCCTGGCGCTCGCGCTCCTCGCGCTGGCGCTGGGCCTCCTGGCGGCGCATCTCCTCCAGCACGCGCAGGCGGTTCGCCTGCTCGGCCTGGGTCAGCGGCCGGCCGGTGGAGGAGCCGCTGCCGCCGCGATTCACCGGGCCGCTGGCGCGCTGCGGGCCACCGGCCGGGCGCGGGCCCGCCGCCTGCGGGCCGGCCGCCGGCTTGGCGCCGGTCGCCGCCGCCGGGGGGCCACCCGCGCGCTTCTTCACCACTTCAACCTGCACGGTCTTGCCGCGACCATGGCTGAAGGACTGGCGCACCGTGCCAGCAGCCTCGGTCTTGCCAAGCTCGAGGCGGCCGCCCGGCCGAAGGCTCAGCCTGCTCTTCGCCGCGTCCTGCTCATTCTGGTCGCTCATTCGTTCGCCTGAACCCGATCCGTCTTGTGCCATCAATCCTATCGCGAGCCGTTGCCGGGCTCACGTCCCCGCTCCGCTCGCGATACCGGAGACAGCGGCCAGACGGCCCGCCTCCTGCACCAACATGTCGGCAATCCGTCCGGGGGCTATCGCTACGTGCACCGCATGGTCCCTTCCGAATACCGCACCCAATTCCGCCGCCGACAGCACCGCCACCATGGGGGTGCCACGACGCCCGGCCAGCCTGTCCCGCTCGGACAGGCTGCCGTCGCTTGCCTCGACCAGCACCGCGGCCCGACCGGCCTGCAGCCATTCGCGCACCTGCTGGAATCCGCTCACCGCCTGACCGGCCCGGCGCGCAAGCCCCAGCTGGTCGCGGATGCGACCCTTGAGGCCAATCTCGATCCGGGCGCGAAGGTCTGGGGGCAATTGCACCTGGCCGCGGGCCGCCCTGTGAAAGGCGCCCCGGCTCAGCGCGCGTTCTAGCACATCGGCCCGCGCGCTCAACCACATTCCCCGGCCGGGCAGGCGCCCGGCCAGATCCGGCACCAATTCGCGGCCCGGACCCAGCACGAAACGCAGCATGGCCTCTTTCGGCAGGGTCTCGCGGGTCACGATGCAGCGGCGGAGCGGGCCTTTCAGCTCCGGCTCCGGCTCGCCCGAATCATGCTCCAGGCCGGGGGCGGTGTCGTCCACCGCCGCCGCCAGGGCCTCGTGCCGCGTCTCGCTGTTACTGCTCGTCGTCCTTCTCCCCGGTCGCGTCCGGCGTCTCCGCCGCGCTCTGGGCCTCGCCCTCGCCGCCCTCCTGGTTGCCTTCCTGGGCGAACCAGTGCTCGCGGGCGGCCATGATGATGGCGTTCGCCGTGTCCTCGTCGACCGCCTCGGGGCCGAGGATCTCGATCAGCTCGTCGGCCGCCAGATCGGCCAGGTCGTCGAGCGTCTTCACGCCCTTCTCGCCCAGCGTCACCAGCATGGCGGGGCTGAAGCCGCCGGCCTCGGCCACCGCATCCTCGACGCCCAGCGCCTGGCGCTTCTCGTCCAGCTCCTGGTCGCGGCGGTCGAGGAAGGCCTGCGAGCGGCGCTTCAGCTCGGCGGCGACGTTCTCGTCGAAGCCCTCGATCTCGGCCAGATCCTCGTCCGGGACCTCGATCAGCTCCTCGATGGAGCCGAAGCCCTCGGTCACCAGCAGGCCGGCGATGACGTCGTCGACGTCCAGCGCCTCGACGAACAGGCCGGTGCGCTTGCGGAACTCCTCCTGGCGGCGCTCCGATTCCTCGGCCTCGGTGAGGATGTCGATGTCCCAGCGCGTCAGCTGGGAGGCGAGGCGGACATTCTGGCCGCGGCGCCCGATCGCCAGCGAGAGTTGGTCATCGGGGACGACGACTTCAACCCGCTTGCTGTCATCGTCCATCACCACCTTGGACACCTCGGCGGGCGCCAGGGCGTTCACCACGAAGGTCGGGTTGTCGGCCGACCAGGGGATGATGTCGATCTTCTCGCCCTGCAGCTCGGCCACCACCGCCTGGACGCGGGAGCCGCGCATGCCGACGCAGGCGCCGACCGGGTCGATCGAGCTGTCGCGGCTGATCACCGCCATCTTGGCGCGGCTGCCGGGATCGCGCGCCACCGCCTTGATCTCGATGATGCCGTCATAGATCTCCGGCACTTCCTGCGCGAAGAGCTTGGCCAGGAAGCCCGGATGGGTGCGGCTGAGGAAGATCTGCGGGCCGCGCGGCTCCTCGCGCACGTCGTAGATATAGGCGCGCACGCGGTCGCCATTGCGGAAGGCCTCGCGCGGGATGGTCTCGTCGCGGCGCAGCAGGGCTTCCGCGCGGCCGAGATCGACCATCAGGTTGCCGTACTCGGTACGCTTGACCACGCCATTGACGATCTCGCCCACGCGGTCCTTGTACTCATTGAACTGCTTGGAGCGCTCGACCTCGCGCACCCGCTGCACGATCACCTGCTTGGCGGTCTGCGCGGCGATGCGGCCGAAATCGATCGGCGGCAGCGGGTCGACGATGAACTCGCCCACCGCGATGCCGGGGCGGATCTTCTGCGCGATGCGATGCGGGATCTGCGTCGCCTCGTTCTCGACCGGCTCGGCCTCGACCACCTCGGTCCAGCGCGACAGCTTCACCTCGCCGGAGCGGCGGTCGATGACGGCGCGGATGTCCTTCTCATGCCCGTACTTGGCGCGGCCGGCCTTCTGGATGGCCTGCTCCATCGCCTCGAGCACCTCGTCGCGCTCGATCATCTTCTCGCGGGCAACGGCCTCGGCGACCTGCAGCAGTTCCGGGCGGGCAATGGCGACGTCGGCGGCCATGATGCTCAGTTCCTCTTGGCGTAGGGCGATGCGGCGTCGGCATCATCGTCCGGGGCGTCCTCGCCCCGGGCGCGTGCGGCATCCGCCGCCGTGGCGGCGATCAACTCGTCGGTCAGCACCAGCTTGGCGCGGCGGATGTCGTGCCGGGGGAGCGCGTATTCGGTGCCCTCCTCCAGCCGCAGCCGCACGCTCGCCTCGTCGGCGCCGAGGATGGTGCCGCGGAAGCGGCGCCGCCCTTCGAAGGGAATGCTCATCTCGGCGATCGCCAGATGGCCGGCGAAGCGCAGCCAGTCCTTGGTGCGGGTCAGCGGCCGGTCGATGCCGGGGGAGGAGACCTCGAGATTCCACTCCCCGCTGAACGGGTCGTCCACGTCGAGCACGGCGCCCACGGCATGGCTGATCGATTCGCAATCGGCGACGCCGATCGGCGCGCCATCGGCGCGGTCGGCCATGACCTGGACGGTGGGGGTCTGCTTGCCATGGATCTGCACGCGCACGATCTCATAGCCCATCGCGGTCAGCGTGGGCTGGATGGCAGCAGCGATGCGGGCCTCGAGGCCCTCATTCTGTGGCAGATCGTCTTCCAAAAACAAAAAAGGCGGCCCGTTAAGGCCACCCCCCTGGCTATGCAGCGAAGATGTGTCTGTCCGCCATATAGTCCTGCCGTGTCGCCGACACAAGGAAATGCGGCGGCGGCGCCGGCTCAGCCCGGCTCCAGCCGCGCCAGATGGGTGACGCGGCACAGCCCATGCGTGCGCGGCGACAGCACGGCGCCGGCCAGCTTGTTGTCATGCACCTCGGCCAGGCCGAAGCCATGATGGCGCAGCAGCAGGAAATGCCCGGTGACGCGCACCAGATACAGCCCCGGCGCCAGCCCGTGCCGGCGCGCCAGCCCGATCAGCGTCGGGCGCGGCGTGGCCAGGGGAAGGGGGGTGGCCCGCAGGCCGGCCTCGCCCAGCGCCGCCACCACGTCGCGCCAATAGGCGGTGACGATCTCGCCCGAGGGGTAGCGCTGCGGCGCCACCTGGCGCAGCAGGGCGCAGGCCCGGGCATAGGAGCAATGCGCCGCCAGGGCGATGGCGGCGGGGCCGCACCAGGGCAGCGTCCCACCGCGCTCGGCCGCCAGAGCCTCCGGCCCGCGCTGGCCGGCCTCCTGGAATGTCGGGGCGGGAAAGGTTGCATCCATGGGAGAGCACGTTCCCGTGATCCCCGCCGCCCCGTCAAGCCGATTGTGCGCCGCCGCGAAAAGGCCGTGAAGCCTGTGACCGCGGCGCTACGGCGTCAGCGTGGCAAACACGGGCAAGTCCTTACTTTTCCTGAAGAAAAAGAAGCAGAAGGACTTGGCCGGCCAAGCCGGCGCCGCTCAGCGGCGGCGCCAGATCCAGTAGCGGGGGTGCCGGCCCTCGCGCAGCGCCTTCGCCTCGTAGCGCGTGGGCGGCCAGCCCTCGGGGCGCTGCTCCTCCAGCGCGACACGCTCGAACATGTCCTGCGCGCCCATCACCTCGGCCACCCAATCCTGGTAGGTCGGGTCGTCGGTCGCGATGCGCCATTCGCCGCCCGGGCGGATCGCCCGCTGCAGAACCGGAAGAATGCTGGGATGGACGAAGCGGCGCTTGGCGTGGCGCGCCTTCGGCCAGGGGTCGGGGAACATCAGGAACAGCCGCGACAGGCTGCCCTCCGGCAGGGCGCGCAGCAGGCGGCGCGCATCCTCGGTCCACAGAAGCAGATTGGGCGGCAGCGGCGCGCTGGCCTCGCCGCCCTCCGGCACCAGCCGCGTCAGCAGGGAGCAGATGCCGTTCTCGAACACCTCGGCCGCGATCAGCCCGGCCTCGGGGTGCCGGGCGATCTGCTCCAGCGCGTGCTCGCCGCCGCCGAAGCCCACCTCCAGCCACAGCTCGCGCGGCCGCACCGGGAAGCTGCCCAGCGGGTCGGCGGGGTCGAGCGCCAGGCGCGGCAGGGTGACGTCCAGCAGGGTCTGCTGGCGCTGGCGCAGCGGATGGCCGCGGCGGCGGCCATAGAGGCGGTCGGGCACGGCGGGCGCGCCCGGCGGGATCGGGGGCGCGGTCTCAGGCGTTTGGGTCAATTGATCACCAGCAATGTCTGGATGCGCTCCCAGGCCTCGGACCAGTATTCCGAGACATAGGCGCCCTTGAACTTGTAGGGCTCGGCGCGGAGGTCGATGGTGCGGAAGCGGCCCGGCGCGATGTCGGTGTTGTGCTTCGGCCGCATGTTCACCTTGCTGACCGAATTGGTCAGCAAGGCGAAGCGGAAGCGCGGCACCACGCGGAAGCGGTAATAGCGGATCTCGTCATCCGGCAGGTGCTGCAGCACGTCCTTCATCAGCAGCAGGTCGGCCTTGGGCAGCTTCGCCGGGTCCTCGGGCGCCAGGGCGAAGCGCACCTTCTCCGAGCCATAGGCCGCCTGGTTCCGCTCGATCAGATGCGGCACCACATCGATGCCAAGATAGCTGGCCGCGCCGAAATTGACGTAGCGGGAGAACTGCCAGTCGCCGCAGCCGACATCGACGATGCTGCGGATGTTGTTGCGGGCGATGAAGCGCTCCAGGAACATCCGGTAGTCGAGATTGGCCAGCGGCGCCGAGCCGGGGCCGGAGGTGCCGCCCCAGCCCGGGCCGGCATAGATCTCCTCGAAGGTCTGGCGATAGACGCTGCGGTCGATGCGCGGCGGCACCGGATCGGCGGCGCGCGGCGCCTCGCCCGCGGGCGAATCCGGGGCGGCGGTCTCGGTCCGGCTGGGGGCGGCGTCATCCATGCGGTCACAGGCTCCCTCGCGGCCGGGGGCGGTCGGCCTTCGGCACGGCCCGGCGCGGGCGGAGTGTAGGACGGATCATTCCGGGTGTCGCCGCCGCGTGGCGGCATCCGCCCGCCGGAGGGGCGGGCGGGGGGCGGCGGGGGAGGGGGCCTCCCCCGCCGCGGGTCGGCTCAGCGACCGAAGGCGCGCTTCAGCTCGGCGGCCAGGTCGGTCTTCTCCCAGGTGAAGGTGCCCTTCTCCAGGTCCGGCGTGCGGCCGAAATGGCCATAGGCCGAGGTCGGCGCGTAGATGGCGCGGTTCAGGTGCAGGTGCTCGCGGATGCCGCGCGGGGAGAGGTTGACCATGTCGTTGACGACCTTGGCCAGCTTCACCTCGTCGATGTCGCGCCCCGTGCCGTGCAGGTCGAAATAGACCGAGAGCGGCTTGGCCACGCCGATGGCGTAGGAGACCTGGATGGTGCACTTCTCGGCCAGGCCGGCGGCGACCACGTTCTTGGCCAGGTAGCGGCAGGCATAGGCCGCCGAGCGGTCGACCTTGGTCGGGTCCTTGCCCGAGAAGGCGCCGCCGCCATGCGGCGCCGCGCCGCCATAGGTGTCGACGATGATCTTGCGCCCCGTCAGGCCGCAATCGCCATCGGGGCCGCCGATGACGAAGGTGCCGGTCGGGTTCACGTAGAACTCCTCCTCCGGCACGCTCCAGCCCTCGGGCAGGCTGCTGGTGACGATCGGGCGGACCAGCTCGCGCACCTGCTCCTGCGTCATCCCGTCCTCATGCTGGGTCGAGACGACGACGGAGGCGACGCCGACCGGCTTGCCGTCGACATAGCGCAGCGTCACCTGGGACTTCGCGTCCGGCAGCAGGCCGCGCACCGACTTGTCGTTGGCGCGGCGGCGCTCGGCGATGCGGCGCAGGATCAGATGGGCGTAGTAGAGCGGCGCCGGCATGAGATCGGGCGTCTCGGTGCAGGCATAGCCGAACATGATACCCTGGTCGCCGGCGCCCTCGTCCTTGTTGCCCGAGGCGTCGACGCCCTGGGCGATATGCGCGGACTGGGCATGCAGGTGGCAGGCGATGTCGGCATTCTTCCAGGAGAAGCCTTCCTGGTCATAGCCGATGTCGTGCACCGCCATGCGCGCGAGATGCATCAGCAGCTCGGGCGTCACGCTCGCCGGGCCGCGGGTCTCGCCGGCCAGGATGATGCGGTTGGTGGTGACCAGCGTCTCGCAGGCCACGCGGGCATACGGGTCGGCTTCCAGGAAGGCGTCCAGCACCGTGTCGCTGATGCGGTCGGCAACCTTGTCGGGGTGGCCTTCGGAGACGGACTCCGAGGTGAACAGATATTCGCCCTTGTCGCGCATGGCCTTATCGTCCTCTTGTCGCGATGGCGACCGGCTCGCCCCGGCCTGGCTATCCCCCGCGGAATCGCGGCCGGGCTGTTTCGCAAGCGCGGGGGCGGGGGTCAAGCGGCTCTGTGGCAGGGCAGCACAGCGTCATCCCGCGGTCACAGGGCGCCGTCGCTCAGCCCAGCCCGATGACGTGCTTCATGTCGTACAGCCCCGGCGCCTGCGCCGCCGCCCAATGCGCCGCGCGCACCGCGCCCGTCGCATAGACGCGGCGGTCGAAGCTGCGATGGGTCAGCGCGATATGCTCGCTGCCGGCGGCGAAGAGCAGCGTGTGCTCGCCCACCACCTGGCCGCCGCGCAGCGTGGCGAAGCCGATCGGGCCGGTGGCGCGCGGGCCGGTATGGCCGTCGCGGCCGCTCTCCATGCCGACCTCCTCCAGCGTCTTGCCGCGCCCGCGCGCCACCGCCCGGCCCAGCGCGATGGCGGTGCCGGAGGGGGCGTCGACCTTCTGGCGGTGATGCATCTCGACGATCTCGGCGTCGTATTGCTCGGGCGGCAGGGCGGCGGACATGCGCTCGGCCAGCGCCAGCAGCATGGCGACGCCGGGGGAGAAATTGGCGGCATAGACCACCGGCACATGCCGCGCGGCTTCGGCCACCGCCGCCTCCTGCGCCAGCGACAGGCCGGAGGAACCCAGGATGAAGGGCTTGCGGTGCTCGGCGGCCAGCGCCGCATGGCGCTCGGCGGTGCCGGCATGGGTGAAGTCGATCACCACGTCGCTGGCGGCGAACAGCGCCGCCGCATCGCCGGCGCGGGTGATGCCGCCGGCCAGCTCCGCGCCGGCGGCGGCCACTTCCTCGGCCAGCAGCTGGCCCATGCGGCCGGAAATGCCGGCAATGCCGATGCGGAGCGCCATGATGCCTGTCCCTCTGAGTGCTGGCGCCATGTTCACCAGAGGAGAGAAGGCCGCAAGGGGCAGGGGCGCTGCCCCTGCACCCCGCCGGGGGGACAGGGTCCCCCCGGACCCCGCCATCAGTTTGGCGCCATCTGATGGCGGGGTCCGGGGTGGCCCTGCCACCCCGGCGGAGGGGGTAGGGGAGGCGGAGCCTCCCCAGCATACTTACCGCCCGAGCCCGTCCCAGAACTCCTTCACCTTGGCGAAGAAGCCCTCGCTTTCCGGGCTGGATTGATGGCCGGCCTCGCCGCCCTCGCTCTCGAACTGCTCCAGCAGCTCGCGCTGGCGCGGCGAGAGGTTCTGCGGGGTCTCCACCGCCACCTGCACATACATGTCCCCCCGCGCGGCGGAGCGCAGCACGGAGAAGCCCTTGCCGCGCAGGCGGAACTGGTCGCCCGTCTGGGTGCCGGCGGGGATGGTGACGCGGGAGCGCCCGCCATCGATGGTCGGCACCTCGACCGCGCCGCCCAGCGCCGCCTGCGTCATGCGCAGCGGCACGCGGACATAGATGTTGGCGCCGTCGCGCTGGAACAGCGCATGCGGGCGGATCGAGATGTCGACATAGAGGTCGCCCGCCGGCGCGCCGCGCAGCCCGGCCTCGCCCTCGCCGGAGAGGCGGATGCGCGTGCCGTCCTCGACACCGGCCGGGATGGTGACGTTCAGCGTGCGCTCGCGCTGCACGCGGCCGGCGCCCTGGCAGACCTTGCAGGGGTTCTTGATGACGCGCCCGGTGCCGCCGCAGGTGGGGCAGGTGCGCTCGATCAGGAAGAAGCCCTGCTGGGCGCGCACCTTGCCGGCGCCGCCGCAGGTGGTGCAGGTGGATTGCGCGCTGCTCGCCTTGCCCTCGGCGCCGGTGCCGTCGCAGGCGTCGCATTGCACGCTGCTCTGCACCCGCACCGTCTTGCGGGTGCCGGCGAAGGCCTCTTCCAGGGTGATGGTAGCGTCCTGGCGCAGATCGGCGCCGCGCCCGGTGGCCCCGGCGCCGCCGCGGCGGCCGCCGAACTGGCCGAACATCTCGGCGAAGATGTCCTCGAAGCCGCCCGCGCCGAAGGGCCCGCCGCCGCCGAAGGGGCCGGCCCCGCCACCGCCGCCGCCACCCTCGAAGGCGGCATGGCCGAAGCGGTCATAGGCGGCGCGTTTCTCGGGGTCCTTCAGCACGTCATAGGCCTCGTTCACCTCCTTGAAGGAGGCCTCGGCGGCCTTGTCACCCGGGTTGCGGTCCGGATGGTACTTCATGGCGAGCTTGCGATAGGCCTTCTTCAGGTCCTCGTCGCTCGCGCCCCGGGCGACGCCCAGGGTCTCGTAATAGTCCTTCTTGGCCATGGTGCGGCCTGTCCCCCAAGCTCCGGAACGAAGGAGCGCCCGGCCCTGTCGAGGGAAGCCGGGCGCCCATGCTCAACGCGGCGTGCTCAACCGAGCGCAGAGCGCCTTAGCTGGGCTTCTTCTTGTTGGGGTCGACATCCTCGAACTCGGCGTCGACCACCTTCTCGCCGGGCTTGGCGTCGCCCGCGCTGCTCTGGCCACCCGCCGCACCGGCGGCCGGCTCCTCGGCGGGGGCGGCCTTGTAGATCGCCTCGCCCATCTTCATCGCCGCGGCGCCCAGGCGCTCGGTCGCCGACTTGATGGCCTCGGCATCCTCGCCCTCCTTGGCGGAGCGGGCGGCTTCCAGCGCCGCCTCGACCTCGCCGCGATCGGCCTCCGAGACCTTCTCGCCATTCTCCTTCAGCGTCTTCTCGGTGCTGTGGATCAGGGCGTCGAGCTGGTTGCGCGCCTCCACCGCCTCGCGGCGCTTCTTGTCGGCGGCGGAATTGGCCTCCGCCTCCTTCACCATGCGCTCGATGTCGGAGTCGGACAGGCCGGACTTGGCCTGGATCTTGATCTGCTGCTCCTTGCCGGTCGCCTTGTCCTTGGCGCTGACCGAGACGATGCCGTTGGCGTCGATGTCGAAGGACACCTCGATCTGCGGCACGCCGCGCGGGGCGGGGGCGATGCCGGTCAGGTCGAAATTGCCCAGCAGCTTGTTGTCCGCCGCCATCTCGCGCTCACCCTGGAACACCTTGATGGTGACCGCGGTCTGGTTGTCGTCGGCCGTCGAGAAGGTCTGGCTCTTCTTGGTCGGGATCGTCGTGTTGCGGTCGATCAGCCGGGTGAAGACACCGCCCAGGGTCTCGATACCCAGGGAGAGCGGCGTCACGTCGAGCAGCAGGACATCCTTGACCTCGCCCTTCAGCACGCCGCCCTGGATGGCGGCGCCGATGGCGACCACCTCGTCCGGGTTGACGTTGCGGGCCGGCTCCTTGCCGAAGAACTGCTTCACCGCCTCGATGACCTTGGGCATGCGGGTCATGCCGCCGACCAGGATCACCTCATCGACCTCGCCGGCGGAGAGGCCGGCATCCTTCAGCGCCTGGCGGCAGGGCTCGAGCGTGCGCTGCACCAGATCGTCGACCAGCGCCTCCAGCTTGGCGCGGGTCAGCTGCAGCACCAGGTGCTTCGGGCCCGACGCGTCGGCGGTGATGAAGGGCAGGTTGATCTCGGTCTGCTTGGCGGAGGAGAGCTCGATCTTCGCCTTCTCGGCCGCCTCCTTCAGGCGCTGCAGGGCGAGCTTGTCGCCGCGCAGGTCGATCCCGTTCTCCTTCTTGAACTCATCCGCCAGGTAGTCGATGACGCGCTGGTCGAAATCCTCGCCGCCGAGGAAGGTGTCGCCATTGGTCGACTTCACCTCGAACACGCCGTCGCCGATCTCCAGGATCGACACGTCGAAGGTGCCGCCGCCGAGGTCGTAGACCGCGATGGTGCCGGTGGCCTTCTTGTCCATGCCATAGGCCAGCGCCGCGGCGGTCGGCTCGTTGATGATGCGCAGCACCTCGAGGCCGGCGATGGCGCCCGCCTCCTTGGTCGCCTGGCGCTGGCTGTCATTGAAGTAGGCGGGGACGGTGATGACGGCCTGCGTCACCTTCTCGCCGAGATAGGCCTCGGCGGTCTCCTTCATCTTGGTCAGGATGTTGGCGCTGATCTGCTGCGGCGCCTGCTTCTGCCCGCCGGCCTCGACCCAGGCATCGCCATTGTCGGCGCGGATGATCTTGAAGGGGGCGAGGCCCGCCTCCTTCTGCACCATCTTGTCGTCGAAGCGGCGGCCGATCAGGCGCTTCACGGCGAACAGGGTGTCGGTCGGGTTGGTCACCGCCTGGCGCTTCGCGGCCTGGCCCACCAGGCGCTCGCCATTCTTGGCAAACGCCACCATGGACGGCGTCGTGCGCGCGCCTTCGGCGTTCTCCAGCACCTTCACATCGCCGCCTTCCATGATGGCGACGCAGCTATTGGTGGTGCCGAGGTCGATGCCGATAACCTTGCTCATCCGAGTTCTCCTCCTGGCGGATGGGGGCGGCCCTCATCCCGGCGCCGCGCCCATCCCCTCTCTGCTCATCAGGCGATCTGGGGATTGCCGTCCGGCCTGAAACCACGGCCGGTCGGTTCTGCCAGCGATGTATTCAGCCCTGGCCCGCCGGACAAGGGCGTTGATCGGGGCTGCGCAAAAAATGTGCAGTCAGGGGCGCGGCCGGCGCCGCCAGATACCGCACCACCTTGCCGTTGCGCGGGTCGGTGGCCTCGCCGACAGGGGCGAAGCCGAGGCGGGTGTGGAAGCCCATGCTGGCCGGGTTGGGCGGGTCCAGATTGACCTCGCAGCCCAGCTCCGCGAGCCCCGCCTGCAGCGCCGCCGCGGCGAGCGCGGCGTAGAGGGCGCGGCCGGTGCCCTGGCCCTGCGCCGCCGCGTCGACCACGACACGGTCGATATAGGCGGCGCCGGGGCGGTTGGCCTGCATCCAGCCATGGTTCGGCCCGGTCGCCGGCCCGCCGGGCTGCAGCGCGATCAGGAAGCCCAGCGGCCGCCCGCCCTGCCACAGCGCCCCGGTCCAGAGGGCGGCCTGGCAGAGCGCGGCGAAGCCGGCGGCGTCCAGCGCGTTCACCGCCTCGGCATGCAGGTTGTTCAGCGCCAGCAGCGCGGGGTGCTGCGCCGGCAGGATCGGCCCGGGCTCAAGCATCAGCGGATCTGGGGCATCAGGCGGTTTCGGAGACGCCCTCGCCCGCCACCACCACCATGGCCGGCTTCAGCAGGCGGCCATTCAGCGTCCAGGCCGGGGTCCAGGCCTGGATCACCGTGCCGGCGGCGACCCCCTCCGGCGGCGGCTGCTGCGCCATCGCCTGGTGCAGCTCCGGGTCGAAGGGCTTGCCGGTGGCGTCGTGCTTGGTGACGCCGTTGCGCTCCAGGATCGAGAGGAAGGCGCGCTCGACCCCCTCGAAGCCGCCGCGCAGCTTGGCCAGCAGCTCGGCCTCGCCCTCCTGGGCCGGGGGCAGGGCGTCCAGGCCGCGGCGCAGATTCTCCGCCGCCTCGACCACGTCGCGGGCGAATTTCTGCACGGCGAAGGCGCGCGCCTCCTCCACCTCGCGCTTGGTGCGGGTGCGCAGATTCTGCATCTCCGCCTCGGAGCGCAGCCAGCGATCCTTCAGCTGGGCGTTCTCCGCCTCCAGCTCGGCCAGCCGCGCCAGCGCGTCGGCCGGCTGCTCCGGGGTCGGCTGGGTCTCGGGATGGGGCGCTGTCGGGTTGCTCTGGTCGGTCATGTCGGAATCAATCTTTTCAGTCATGGCGCAGGGCCACAAGCCCGCTTTGCCCATCACCTAGGGAAGAGCGCCTGCAAGAGCAAGGAAGCCGCGGCCCGGCGCAGGGCCGCCCTGCGTGCCGGAAGGGGCGCGGTGAGGGCGGCATTTCACCGGCTTTGACCTTGACCGCAGCCCCCGGCATGGCATCTGCAAGCGCATGTCCGAGCACCGTCCCCGCGTCGCCATCATCCTGTTCAACCTGGGAGGTCCCGACGCCCCGGAGGCGGTGCGGCCCTTCCTCGAGAACCTGTTCCTCGACCCCGCCATCGTGCGGCTGCCCAAGCTGCTGCGCTGGCCGCTGGGCAAGTTCATCGCCGCCCGCCGCACCAAGGCGGCCAGCGAGAACTACGCCATCCTCGGCGGCAAATCGCCGCTGCTGGAGCTGACCATCGCCCAGGGGCAGGCGCTGCAGGCGGCGCTGGCGCCGGAGATGGAGGCGCGCTGCTTCGTGGCCATGCGCTACTGGCACCCCTTCGCCGAGGCGACGGCGCGCGAGGTGAAGGCATGGGGCGCCGATGAGGCGATCCTGCTGCCGCTCTACCCGCAATATTCCACCACCACGAGCGGCTCCTCGATCGACGACTGGAAGGCGGCCTGCGCCAAGGTCGGGCTCGATTTGCCGAGCAAGACGCTGTGCTGCTGGCATTCGGATGAAGGCTTCGCCCGCGCCACCGCCGCCCTGGTGCAATCCTCCTACGACAAGGCCCGGGCCGAGCTGCCGGCCGAGGTGCCGTTGCGCATCCTGTTCTCCGCCCACGGCCTGCCGGAGAGCATCGTCAAGCGCGGCGACCCCTATCAGTGGCAGGTGGAGCGCAGCGTCGCCGCCGTGGTCGGGCAGCTCGACATCCCCGGGCTCGACCATTCCGTCTGCTACCAGTCGCGGGTGACGCCGCAGAAATGGATCGGCCCCTCCACCGAGGAGGCGCTGGAGCATGCGGCGAAGGAGAAGGTGGCGGTGCTGGTCTGCCCCATCGCCTTCGTCTCCGAGCATTCCGAGACGCTGGTGGAGCTCGACGTCGAATACCAGGAGCTGGCCCACAAGCTCGGCATTCCCGGCTATTTCCGGGTGCCGGCGCAGAACAGCGATGAGGGCTTCATCGCGGCGCTGGCCGGGCTGGTGCGGCGGGTGCGCGGCGGCAACCGCACGCTCTGCTCCTTCGCCGGCGGGCGGCAATGCCCGAAACAGCATGGCGACTGCCCGCATGCCCGCGCCCGGAGCGCCGCCTGATGCCCAGCCCCCTGATGTCCGCCTCCATCACCCGCCCCAAGGCCGTGCTGTTCGATTGCGACGGCGTGCTGGCCGACAGCGAGGCGCTGGCCGCCATGGTGGTGTCGGAGGATCTGTCGGAGCGCTTCTGGCCGGTCTCGCCCGAGGAATGCCAGGACGTCTTCCTCGGCCGCGCCGTGCCGGACATGATGCCGCTGATCGAGCAGCGCTTCGGCCGGCTGCCGGAGAACTGGCCCGCTTTGCTCGCCGCCCGCCTGACCGAGCGCATGGCGCGCGACGTGGTGGCGGTGCCCGGCGCCCTGAACACGCTGCGCCGGCTGCGCGCGGCGGGGCTGCCGATCGCCTGCGCCTCCAACTCCTCGCGCTCCGAGCTGCGGGCCAAGCTCGGCCGGCTCGGCATCGCCGAGCTGTTCGAGGGGCGGGTCTTCTCCTTCGAGGATGTGGCGCGGCCGAAGCCCTATCCGGACATGTATGAGGCGGCGGCGGCGGCCTGCGGCGCCGCGCCGGAGGAGTGCGTGGTGGTGGAGGACAGCCTGCCCGGCATCCGCGCCGGCCGCGCCGCCGGCTGCCGCGTGCTGGCGCTGGTCTGGGAGATGCCGGAGGCGCTGCTGCGCGCCCAGGGCGCCGAGCCCTTCCGCCACATGGACGAGCTGCCGGCACTGCTGGGAGCCGCCTGATGTTCGACGCGCTGGTGCCCTGGTACCCCTGGGTGAAGTCGCTGCACCTGATCTCGGTCTTCGCCTGGATGGCGGGGCTGTTCTACCTGCCGCGGCTCTATGTCTACCACACCCAGGCGGCCGCCGGCTCGGCCCAGTCGGAGCTGTTCAAGGTGATGGAGCGCCGCCTGCTGCGCGCCATCATGAACCCGGCGATGATCGCCGCCTGGATCTTCGGCCTGACCCTGGTGCTGACGCCGGGCGTGGTCGACTGGAAGGCCGGCTGGTGGCACGGCAAGCTCGCCGGGCTGCTCGGCATGACGGTGTTCCACCATGTGCTGAGCGGCGGGCGGAAGGCCTTCGCCGAGGACCGCAACCGGCGCAGCGAGCGCTGGTGGCGGGTCGCCAATGAGGTGCCGACGCTGCTGCTGATCCTCATCGTCATCATGGTGATCGTGAAGCCTTTCTGAATCGCGCGCGCCCGCCCAAAGAGGGGCGCCGCAGATCCTTGAAACGGAGTGTGAAAACCCCCAGATCGCCCATTGACGGAACAGGCTGCGCGCCCCTAGCGTTGCGGCGCTTCCCGTCGATGGCGTGAGACAGGCCGCTGCCCGGTCCCCCGGGCGGGATCTTTCTGGCGCCGAGACTCCCTCCTCCTGATCCGGGACATGGCCGGCTGCGCATTCCGCGGCGCCGGCCCGCCGGTGGGCCATGCGCCCGCCCCGCGGACATGTCCCGCGCCTCCCGCCGGAACGGAATGCGTCCGACCCATGCATCTTTCTGAACTCAAGGCCAAGAGCCCCGCCGACCTGCTCGCCTTCGCCGAGTCCCTGCAGATCGAGAACGCCTCCACCCTGCGCAAGCAGGACATGATGTTCGCGATCCTGAAGCAGCTGGCGGAGAATGATCAGGCGATCCATGGCGATGGGACGCTGGAGATCCTGCCGGACGGCTTCGGCTTCCTGCGCTCGCCGCAGTCGAACTACCTGCCGGGGCCCGACGACATCTATGTCTCCCCGGCCCAGGTGCGCCGCTTCGGCCTGCGCACCGGCGACACGGTGGAGGGGCAGATCCGCGCGCCGAAGGACGGGGAGCGTTACTTCGCACTGCTGAAGATCAACACCGTCAATTTCGAGCCGCCCGAGGCGCTGCGGCACCGCATCAACTTCGACAACCTCACGCCGCTCTACCCGACCCGTCGCCTGAAGATGGAGAATTCGGAGTTCGAGAGCGTCGCGAAGGGGATGCAGAAGGACTACACCCCCCGCGTCATCGACCTGGTGGCCCCGATCGGCATGGGCCAGCGCGCCCTGGTCGTGGCGCCGCCGCGCACCGGCAAGACGGTGATGCTGCAGAACATCGCCCGCAGCATCAGCCTGAATCACCCGGATGTCTTCCTCCTCGTCCTGCTGATCGACGAGCGTCCGGAAGAGGTCACCGACATGGCCCGCACCGTGCGGGGCGAGGTCGTGGCCTCCACCTTCGACGAGCCGGCGACCCGCCATGTGCAGGTCACCGAGATGGTGCTGGAGAAAGCCAAGCGCCTGGTCGAGCACAAGCGTGACGTTGTCATCCTGCTCGACTCCATCACGCGCCTCGGCCGCGCCTACAACTCGGTCGTGCCCTCCTCGGGCAAGGTGCTGACGGGCGGCGTGGACGCCAACGCCCTGCAGCGGCCGAAGCGCTTCTTCGGCGCGGCGCGCAACATCGAAGAGGGCGGCAGCCTCACCATCATCGCGACCGCCCTGATCGACACGGGCAGCCGCATGGACGAGGTGATCTTCGAGGAGTTCAAGGGCACCGGCAACTCCGAGCTCATCCTCGACCGCAAGCTTTCCGACAAGCGCGTCTTCCCGGCGATCGACATCACCAAGTCCGGCACCCGCAAGGAAGAGGTGCTGATCGACCGTGCGACGCTGACCAAGATGTGGGTGCTGCGGCGGATCCTGAACCCGATGGGCACCCAGGACGCGATGGAGTTCCTGCTGGACAAGCTGAAGTACAGCAAGACCAACCAGGACTTCTTCGACGCCATGAATACCTGATTCTTTCGGGCTGCCGCCGTCCGGTTGAGAAGCGGGCCGCTGCGTTTCGCCGGGTGTGCCCCGGCTGAGCGTCGCGGCCTTTTCTTTCGGGCTGCCGCTGTCCGGTTGAGAAGCGGGACGCTGCACTGCGCCGGGTTGCCCCGGCTGAGTGGCGCGGCCCACTTTTCTTTCGGGCTGCCGCCGTCGGGTGGAGAGGCGGGACGCTGCACTGCGCCGGGTGTGCCCCGGCTGAGTGGCGCGGCCCACCTGGCCGGCAGATGGCGGCAGCCTGACAGAAAAAAGGGGAATTCATTTCCCCGGGCCTTTTTCATATCTGCCCTTCCTTTCCCTCCCGCGTGGCAGCCCTTCCTTGGCCGCGCTGGTCAGCGCCACGGGGCCGGTTAGGCTTTCGCCCACACTCGACCAAGGCGGAGCGGCGAACCGGATGCAGGGCAAATCCTGGCAGGGCGTATCGGTGGCGGAGCTGGAGCGGGCCTCGCACAGCGCGGTGCCGGCGCTGCGAACGGCGTTCGATGGGCCGTTCCTGTTGCGCGCCTTCCTGGGCGGCACCGGGCGGGCCAATGCGGTCAGCTCCCTGGATCCGGCGCAGGATGGCGGGCTGGCGGCGCGGCTGGACCGCATCGAGGCGGCCTATGCCAAGATCGGCCTGCCGCCGCGCTTCCGCTCCACGCCGCTGGACCCGCCGGGGCTGGAGGAGGCGCTGCTGGCCCGCGGCTATGCCGAGAAGGATGAGTCGCTGGTGATGGCCGGGCCGCTCTCCGGCTTCGCGGCGCCGGATGCGGCGGTGGAACTGCTCGACGGCCCGAGCGAGGAATGGTTCGCTGTCCTGTCCACCGCCGACTACCAGACCGAGGCGCGCCGGGCGGAGAAGCGGCAGGCGGTGCAGATGATGTTGCTGCCGGCAGCCTGGCTGCTGCTGCGGGTCGAGGGAAGGCCGGCGGCGGTGGGGCAGGTGGCCTCCGACGGGCAGCTCGTCGGGTTCTTCGACATCGCCACGGCGCCGGAATTCCGCCGCCAGGGGCTGGGCGGGCGGCTGGTCGCCGCCGGGGCAGCCTGGGGGCAGCAGCAGGGGGCGCTGACCGGGTGGCTGCAGGTGTCCGCCGGCAACACCCCAGCCCGCAGCGTCTATGAGCGGCTGGGGATGCGGGAGATCTACCGCTACCGGTATTTCTTGCCGAAAAACTGAAGAAAGCTCGGGGCGCTGCCCCGAACCCCGCCGGGGTGGCAGGGCCACCCCGGACCCCGCCTTCAGGGGATAAAAACCGTGCTGCCGGTGGTCTTGCGGCCTTCCAGGGCGCGGTGGGCCTCGGCCGCGTCCTTCAGCGCATAGGTCTGGTTGACCTCGATCTTCACCGCGCCCGACAGCACCACCGAGAAGAGGTCGGTGGCGGTCGCCACCAGATCGGCATGCTTGGCGGTGTAGGTCGCCAGCGTCGGGCGGGTCAGGAAGAGCGAGCCCTTGGCGGCCAGGATGCCGATCTCCACCGGCGGCACGGCGCCCGAGGCATTGCCGTAGGACACCATCATCCCGAGCGGCGCCAGGCAGTCCAGCGAGGCGGTGAAGGTGTCCTTGCCCACGCTGTCATAGACCACCGGCAGCATGGCGCCGGAGGTGATCTCCTTCACCCGTGCCGCCAGGTCGTCCTGGCCGGAGATCAGCACATGGTCGGCGCCATGGGCGCGGGCTAGCTCGGCCTTCTCGGGGGTGGAGACGGTGCCGATGACGGTGCAGCCCAGCTGCTTGGCCCATTGGCACATGATCAGGCCCACGCCGCCGGCCGCGGCATGCACCAGGATGGTCTCGCCCGGCTTCACCGGATAGGTGCGGCGCAGCAGGTACTGCGCCGTCATGCCCTGCAGCATCATGCCGGCGGCGGTGACATCGTCGATGCCATCCGGCAGCTTCACCAGCCGGTCGGCCTTGATGGTGCGCGCCTCGCAATAGGCGCCGATCGGCGCCATGGCGTAGGCGACGCGGTCGCCGATGGACAGGCCCGTCACCTCGCTGCCCACCGCCTCGATCCGGCCGGCGGCTTCCATGCCGAGCGTCGCGGGCAGGGAGGGCAGCTTGTACAGCCCGGTGCGGAAATAGACGTCGATATAGTTCAGCCCGACGGCGCCATGGCGGACCAGCACCTCATCCGGCTTGGGGGCGGGCAGGGGCACCTCCTCCCACACCATCTTCTCCGGGCCGCCATGTTCATGAATGCGGATGGCATGGTTCATAGGAGCGTTCCTTGCTGACGCAGGGTGCGACGTTCGAGGTCGAGAAGATAGCGCTTCGTGGCGGCACCTTCGCCCCCCGAGAAGCCGCCCAGCTTTCCGCCCGCGCCGATCACGCGGTGGCAGGGGATGATGATGGGGATCGGATTGGCGCGGTTGGCCTGGCCCACCGCGCGCGCGATGGAGCCGATGGTGGTGGCCAGCTCGGCATAGCTGCGTGTCTCCCCGCTGGGGATGTCGCGCAGCGCGGCCCAGACCTTCTGCTGGAAGGCCGAGCCATAGGGGGCCAGGGGCAGATCGAAGCTCGTCCGCTGGCCGTCGAAATAGTCCTGGACCTGGTCGCGGGCGGCGATCAGCAGGGGGGTCTCCTCCTGGTCGCGGCCACGCCCCCAATCCAGCGCCACGATCGCTCCGTCCTCCTCGGACAAAGTGAGCGTGCCGAGGGGGGTGAGGAAGGAAAGCTGCGGCATGCGGGCGCGATTCGACACGCTCCGCCGGCAGCGTCAAGGGCGAAGCGGCGGGAGGCCCCTTTGCCGCGCCCTCTGTCACCCTGGCCCGGGGGCGGGGGCAGGGCTACATGAAGGGCAGAGGAGATCCCCCGTGACCCAGCCCGCCGATCCGCCGCCCTATTTCCAGGCCCATCTCTTCGTCTGTTGCAACCGCCGCCCCGATGGCCATCGCCGCGGCTCCTGCGCCGCGCGGGGCAGCGAGGCGCTGAAGGACTACATGAAGGCCCGCGCCAAGGAGCTGGGGCTGCAGGGCATCCGCGTGAACCAGGCTGGCTGCCTGGACCGCTGCGAGTTCGGCCCGGTCATCGTCATCTACCCTGAGGGCATCTGGTACCGCGCCGAGACGCGCGAGGATGTGGACGAGATCCTGCAGGCGCATCTGGTCGAGGGCGGCCGCGCCCGGCGGCTGATGCTCACGGAGAAGGATGTGGTGGCGAAAGGCTGAGAGGCCTGGCCAGGGGGCGCCGCCCCCTGGACCCCCGCTGGGGGGACAGGGTCCCCCCAGACCCCGCCTTCTGATGGCGGGGTCCGGGGTGGCCCTGCCACCCCGGCGGGAGGGTCCAGGGAGGGCGGCGCCCTCCCTGGCCTCGCCCGGAGTGAAGCCCCTGTCCGACACCATCTTCGCCCTCGCCTCCGGCGCCGGGCGCGCCGCGATCTCCCTGCTGCGCCTCTCCGGCCCCGGATCCGGCCCGATCCTGACCCGCCTGGCCGGCCGCCTGCCGCGCCCGCGCCAGGCCAGCCTGCGCCGCCTGCACCATCCGGAGACGGGCGAGCTGCTGGACGAGGCGCTGCTGCTCTGGTTCCCCGCCCCCCGCAGCTACACCGGCGAGGATTCGGCGGAACTCCACCTGCATGGCGGCCGCGCCGTGCTGGAGGGCGTCTCCGGCGCCCTGCTGGCCTGCGGCGCCCGCCCGGCCGAGCCCGGGGAGTTCACCCGCCGCGCCTTCCTCAATGGCCGCCTGGATCTGACCGCCGCCGAGGGCATCGCCGACCTGATCGACGCCGAGACCGCCGCCCAGCGCCGCCAGGCGCTGCGCCAGGCGGGTGGCGCGCTGGCCGCCCGCTATGCCGGCTGGAGCGAGCGTCTCACCCGCCTGCTGGCCCATCAGGAGGCCAGCATCGAATTCGCCGAGGACGGCATCCCGAACGAGCTGGAGGAGGAGGTCCGCCAGGGCGCCGCCACCCTGGCCGCCGAGATCGGCGCGCATCTGGCCGATGGCGGGCGCGGGGAGCGGCTGCGCGAGGGGCTATGGGCCGCCATCATCGGCGCGCCCAATGCCGGGAAATCCTCCCTGCTGAACGCGCTGGCGGGGCGGGAGGCGGCGATCGTCTCGTCCCGCGCCGGCACCACGCGCGACGTGGTGGAGGTGCGGCTGGACCTGGGCGGCGTGCCGGTGCTGCTGGCCGACACCGCCGGGCTGCGCGACACGCCGGACGAGATCGAGGCCGAGGGCGTGCGCCGCGCCCGCCGCCGGGCGGAGGAGGCGGATCTGGTCATTGCCCTCTTCGCCGCCGACGCGGCGCCGGATGCGGAGACGCTGTCCCTGCTGCGCCCAGGCACGGTGGTGGTGGCGAACAAGGTGGATCTGGCGCCGGCGCCCGCGACCATCGGCGGCATCCCGCCCATCGCCCTCTCGGCGCGGGATGGCACGGGCCTGGACGCGCTGCGCAGCCTGCTGGAGCGCGAGGCGCAATCCCGCGCCGGCCTCAGCGAGGAAGCCAGCCTGACCCGGCCCCGCCACCGCGCGGCGCTGGGGGAGGCGGTGGCCTGGCTCGAAGAAGCCCAGCGCGCGCCACTGCCGGAAATCGCCGCCGAGTCGCTCAGGGCGGCCCTGCGGAGCCTGGGGCGGCTCACCGGAAGGGTGGGCGTGGAGCAGGTGCTGGACGTGGTGTTCGGGGATTTCTGTATCGGGAAATGAAAAGGGTAGGGGCTCTGCCCCTGCACCCCGCCGGGGGGACAGGGTCCCCCCGGGCCCCGCCATCAGTTTGGTGGAGCAGGCATCCCGCGCGGCTGCTATAGGGCGCGCATGCGCGAGAACTCCTTTGATGTGGTGGTGATCGGCGGCGGGCACGCCGGCACCGAAGCCGCCGCCGCCGCCGCGCGCTGCGGCGCCCGCACCCTGCTGCTGACCCACCGGATCGAGACCCTGGGCGAGATGTCCTGCAACCCCGCCATCGGTGGCGTGGGCAAGGGGCACCTGGTGCGCGAGGTCGATGCGCTGGACGGGCTGATCGGCCGCGCCGCCGACCTGGCCGGCATCCATTTCAAGCTGCTGAACCGCAGCAAGGGCCCCGCCGTGCGCGGCCCCCGCGCCCAGGCGGACCGCGCCCTCTACCGCCGCGCCATCCAGTCCCTGCTCGCCGCCCAGCCCGGCCTGACCCTGCGCGCCGAGGCCGCCGGCGGGCTGGAACGCGACGCCTCCGGCCGCGTCGTCGCGGTGCTGACCGAGGGTGGCACCCGCATCGCCTGCGGCGCCGCCATCATCACCACCGGCACCTTCCTGCGCGGCGAGATCCATATCGGCGAGACCCGCCGCCCCGCCGGAAGGGTGGGGGATGCGCCCTCCATCGGCCTGGCGCTGGCGCTCGAGGCGCTGGGCCTGCCGATGCGCCGGCTGAAGACCGGCACGCCACCGCGCCTCGATGGCCGCACCATCGACTGGGCGGGGCTGGAGATGCAGCCGGGCGACGAGGCGCCCGAGCCGCTGTCCTGGATGACGGAACGCATCACCAACCGCCAGGTGCAATGCGGCATCACCGCCACCACCCCGGAAGGCCATGCGCTGATCCGCGCCAATTTGCACCGGGCGCCGATCCATTCCGGGCAGATCCAGGGCGCGGGGCCGCGCTACTGCCCCTCCATCGAGGACAAGATCACCCGCTTCGCCGGGCGGGAGCGGCACCAGATCTTCCTGGAGCCCGAGGGGCTGGACGACCCCACCATCTACCCCAACGGCATCTCCACCAGCCTGCCGGAGGATGTGCAGCGCGGCTTCATCGCCACCATCCCGGGGCTGGAGCGGGCGGAGATCCTGCGCCTCGGCTACGCCATCGAATACGACCATGTCGACCCGCGCGCCCTGCGCCCGACGCTGGAGCTGCGCGCCGTGCCGGGCCTGTTCCTGGCCGGGCAGATCAACGGCACCACGGGCTATGAGGAGGCCGCCGCCCAGGGGCTGCTGGCCGGCATCAATGCCGCGGCGCTCGCCGGCGGCGATGCCGAGGGGCGCGTGCTGGCGCGGACCGAGGCCTATCTCGGCGTCATGGTGGACGATCTCGTGCTGCAGGGGGTGACGGAGCCCTACCGCATGCTGACCGCCCGCTCCGAGCACCGGCTGGCGCTCCGGGCCGACAATGCCGGCCTGCGGCTGACGGAGAAGGGCATCGCCTGGGGCGTGGTGGGGCCGGAGCGTGCCGCCCGTTTCCGGGCGTTTGCCGCTGGTGTGGCGGACGCGCTGGCCCGCGCACGGGCCGAGGGTGGCACCCCGGCCGCGCTGCAATCCGCTGGCATCCCGATCAACCAGGATGGCCGCTGGCGCAGCCTGCTCGAGGTGCTGGCGCTGCCCGAGGTGCCGGGCGAGGCGGTGGCCCAGGCCTTCCCCTGGCTGAACGAGCTGCCCGAAGGCGTGCGGGCCCAGCTGGAGGCCGAGGCGCTCTACGCCCCCTATCTGGAGCGGCAGGCGGCCGAGCTGCGCCTGCTGGAGCGGGAGGAGCGGCTGGCCATTCCGCGCGGGCTGGACTTCTCTGCCATTCCGGGCTTGAGCAATGAGATGAAGCAGCGGCTGGAAACGGCGCAGCCCGAGACCCTGGGCGGGGCAGGGCGGGTGCCCGGCATCACCCCGGCGGCACTCGCCGCGCTGGCCGTCCATCTTCGCCGCCGGCAGGAGCGTTTCACGTGAAACAGGATCTGATCGACACCGTGCCGAGCCTGGCCGTTTCACGTGAAACAGAGGCGCGGCTGGACGCCTTCCTGACGCTGCTGCTGCGCTGGAATGCCCGCATCAATCTGGTGGCCAGCAGCGACCCCGCTGTGCTGCGCCAGCGCCACATCGCCGACTCCATGCAGCTCCTGCCCCTGCTGCCGGAGGGAGACGGCCCGATGGCCGATCTCGGCTCCGGCGGCGGCTTTCCCGGCCTGGTCCTGGCCATCGCCGTGACGCGCCCCGTCCATCTCGTCGAATCCGACCGGCGCAAATCCGCCTTCCTCCAGGCCGCCGCCGCCGAGCTGGGCCTGTCCCATGTGAAGGTGCATGCCGAGCGCATCGAGGCCGTCGCCCTGCCGCCCATCGCCGTGCTGACCGCCCGCGCCCTGGCGCCGCTGGAAAAGATGCTGCCCTGGGCCGAGCGCCTGCTGGCGCCCGAGGGCGTCGCGATCTTTCCCAAGGGCCGCAATGCCGAGGCCGAGCTGGCGGCGGCGCAACCGGGCTGGACAATGGCGGTGCAGCGGTTCAAGAGCATGACCGACCCCGATGCCACCATCCTCAAACTCTCCGGACTCCGCCGTGTCGGCGCCTAAGACCTCCCTGCGCCGCATCGCGCTCGCCAACCAGAAGGGCGGGGTGGGCAAGACCACCACCGCCATCAACCTGGCGACCGCGCTGGCCACCAAGAAGCGGGTTCTGGTCATCGACCTCGATCCGCAGGGCAATGCCTCCACCGGCCTTGGCCTGCCGCGCGCCGAGCGCGGCGCCGGCTCCTACGCCCTGCTGGTCGGCCAGAAGCCGCTGGCCGAGCTGATGCGGCCGACCAAGGTGCCCGACCTGATGCTGCTGCCGGCCGACAACGACCTGGCCGGGGCGGAGATCGAGCTGGTCGGCATGGAGCAACGCGAGCACCGGCTGCGCCTGGCGCTGGAGGCGGCGGCCGACACGCTGAAGGGCTTCGACTTCATCCTGATCGACTGCCCGCCCTCGCTCGGCCTGCTGACGCTGAACGCGCTGGTGGCGGTGGAATCGGTGCTGATCCCGCTGCAGACCGAGTTCTTCGCGCTCGAGGGCGTCTCGCAGATCACCCGCACCATCGACCGGGTGCGGCGGGTGCTGAACCCGGCGCTGGCCCTCGACGGCATCGTGCTGACCATGTTCGACCGCCGCAACAACCTCTCGGAGCTGGTGGCGGCCGATGTCCGCGCCTTCTTCCGCGACAAGGTCTTCGACACGGTGGTGCCGCGCAACATCCGCGTCAGCGAGGCGCCGTCGCACGGCCTGCCGGTACTGCTCTACGATCCGCGCTCCACCGGGGCGCAGGCCTATATCAAACTGGCCGCGGAGTTGCTGCGGCGCGAGCGCGCGCGGGGGAGCAAGGCCGCATGAGTGGACGCAAGCCGCCCCGCCTGGGCATGGGGCTTTCCGCCCTGCTGGGCGACCAGAATGCGGTGACGCCGGCCAGCCCCGGCGCCTCCATCCCGCGCAGCCTGCCGGTCGAGGCGATCGAGCCCGGCCCCTTCCAGCCGCGCGGGCCGATCGACCAGTCCGGCCTGGCCGAGCTCGCCGCCTCGATCCGCGAGCATGGCGTGCTGCAGCCGATCCTGGTGCGCCCGAAGCCCGGCGCCCCGGGCAGCTACCAGATCATCGGCGGGGAGCGCCGCTGGCGCGCCGCCCAGCTGGCGCAGAAGCATGAGGTGCCGGTCTATGTCCATGAGCTGGACGACCGCGCCGCCCTGGCCGCCGCCCTGGTCGAGAATCTGCAGCGCGAGGATCTGAACGCGCTGGAGGAAGCCCAAGGGTACAAGCGCCTGACCGAGGAATTCGGCCTGACCCAGGACGCGCTCGGCCAGGCGGTGGGCAAGAGCCGCAGCCATGTGGCCAACACGCTGCGCCTGCTTTCCCTGCCGCCCAAGGTGCGCGACATGCTGGCGCGCGGCAGCCTCTCCGCCGGCCATGCCCGCGCTTTGCTGACGGCGCCGGACCCGGTGAAGCTGGCCGAGATGGTCATCACCCGCGGCCTGAATGTCCGCCAGACCGAGGCGCTGGTCGCCACCGCCGAGAAGCTGAAGCCCGCCGCCGCCGGCCCGGTCAGCCCGGATGCCGACACCCGCGCGCTGGAGCGCGACCTGATGACCCGGCTGGGGCTGAAGGTGGCCATCAAGCATGGCCGCAAGGGCGGCAAGGTGACCATCGCCTACAAGGATCTGGACCAGCTGGACGGGCTGGTGCGGCTGCTCTCCCCCTCCTGAACGGCAGGCCGGGCGAGGCGCGGCGCCCAGGGCTGCTCCCAGCCCGCACCGGGGTCCGGAAGGCCCTCGGGAGGAGGCGTTCTGCCGGGCGGGCGGGACCGCTGCCCTGCCTCGGCCGGAGCGGCCCCGGCTGGCCCGGCCCAGCCTCGCCAACCTCCGGTCTGGCAGGGCCAGCCTGGGGCAGGGGCCGCGCTCCAGAAATTCGCCGCCCGGGCAATTCCGCCCGGCGCGTTCCGGCCCTAGCCTGCCCAGGGCGCGCCTGAAGCGCCTCTGGGGAGAGAGACAAGCATGATCCATGTCATCGCCGTGCTGACCGCGCAGCCCGGCCAGCGCGCCGCGCTGCTGGCCGCCTTCCACGAGAACCTGCCGGCGGTGCGGGCCGAGGAAGGCTGCATCGAATACAACCTGGCCGTGCCCGCCGCCGAGAGCCCGGCCAGCTTCGGCCCGGACAGTGTGGTGGTGGTCGAGAAATGGGCCAGCCCCGCGGCGCTGGCCGCGCATGCCGCCGCGCCGCATATGAAGGCCTTCGGCACCCGCACCCGGGACATCGTCGCCCACCGCGCCATCCATGTGCTGAACGAGGCCTGAGGGCGGCGGCCCGGCCGGGGCAGGGGGGGAGCACGCCCCCCCGCCCGCCGGGCTAATCCATGCGGATATTGGCGCGCTGCACCAGGGCGCCGTAGCGCTCGGCCTCCTGCCGCACCAGGGCGGCCGCCTCCTCGGCGCCGCCATGGCCGGGCAGGAAGCCGGCTTCCTCGATGCGGCGGCGCAGCTCGGGCTGGGCCAGGGCGTCGCGCATCGCCGTCTCCCAGCGCCGCACCACCGGGGCGGGCAGCCCGGCCGGGCCCAGCAGCATGTACCAGACGGTGATGGCGAAGCCCGGATGGCCGCTCTCCGCCACGGTCGGCACATCCGGCAGGGCGGCGACACGCTCCGGCGTGGTCACCGCCAGCGCCCTTGTGCTGCCGGCGCGCAAATGCGGCAGATGGGTCGGCATGGTGTCGATGGCCAGGTCCAGCGTGCCGGCCAGCAGGTCGTTCACCACCGCGCCCGTGCCGCGATAGGGCACATGCGTCATGCTGACGCCGCTGGCCTGGCACAGCATCTCGGCCGCCAGATGCTGCTGCGTGGCGACGCCGGAGGAGGCGTAGTTCAGCTTGCCCGGATTCGCCTTGGCATAGGCCAGCAGCCCGGCCAGGTCGCGATAGGGCGCGTTGGCCGGCACGATGGCCACCAGCGGCACGGTGCCGGCCAGCGCGATGGGCGTGAAATCGCGCATCTGGTCATAGGGCGGCGGGCGCATCAGCGGCGCCACCACGGCCTGGGTGCTGACCGTGCCCATCACCAGCGTGTAGCCATCCGGCCGCGCGCGGGATGCGGTGGCGGCGGCGACGGTGCCGCTGGCGCCGGGGCGGTTCTCCACCACCACCGGCTGGCCCAGCGAGGCCTGCAGCGCCGGGTTCAGCAGCCGCGCGATGATGTCGGTGCCGCCGCCGGGGGCGAAGCCCACCAGCATGGTGACGCTGCGGTTGGGGTAGTCGCTGGCCTCGGCACCGCCGGCGGCCGGGCCGCGCCCTTGCGCGAGGGCGGCGGCGGGGCCGAGCAGCGGCGCGGCGGCAAGCCCGCCAAGCAGGGGGCGGCGTGGCAGCATGGATCTCCTCCCGCCCGGGCTCTGGAGGCCCGGTGCATTGTCAACAGTGGACAGCACAAGCCTGCGCCGCCCGACCGGCCAGGCCAAGCGGAAATGCGCGATCCGCGAGAGAGGAGAAGGAGAGGGCCGCATGCCCCCCCGGCCGGTCCGGGCGCGCCCGGGCCCGTCGCGATGCAGCCCGGGGGGGCTGGCTGGCCCGGGCAGGGCCCGCCAGGCGAAGTGCCGGGGGAAGGGCGGCCCGGCCCTCAGCCGGCGCGGAAGCCGGCGGCCGGGTGCGGCGCCGCCAAGCGCGGCCCGGCGCCGAACAGCTTCTCGCGATAGGTGCCAGGGGCATATTCCGTCTTGTAGGCGCCGCGCTCCTGCAGAAGTGGCACCACCAGCTCGACGAAGCTCTCCAGCCCCTCCGGCATCACGGTGCGGGAGAGGTTGAAGCCATCCACATCGGCGGCCTCGGCCCAGCCCAGCAGCCGCTCGGCCACCTGCTCGGCGCTGCCGGTGATGGGCGGCTGGCGGCTGCCGAGGACGAACTGGTCGATCAGCCGGCGCTTGGTGAAGACCGGCCCCGCCGCCTGCTTCATGGCGGTGACATTGGACTGGATCGCCTGGCCTGGCCCGGTCTCGATCGGTTCGTCCATCCCATACCTGGAGAAATCGATGCCGAGCGAGGCGGCGGCATGCGCCAGCGCGCCCTCGACACTGGCATGGCGGCGATATTCCTCCAGCAGGTCGCGCGCCTCGGCCTCGGTGCGGCCGACCACCACGGTGGCGCCGGCGAAGACCTTTAGCGTCCGGGCGCCGGCGCGGGCGCGCAGATCGGCCACCAGCGCCGCCACCGGCTCCGGCTTGCCGCCATTGACGAAGACGCATTCGGCATGGGTGGCCGCGAAGCGCCGCCCGCGGTCGGAAGCGCCGGCCTGGTAGAGCACCGGCGTGCGCTGCGGCGAGGGCTCGCAGAGATGGATGGCGTCCAGCTGGTATTGCCGCCCCTGGTGGCGCACCGGGCGCACCCTGGCGGGATCGGCATAGAGGCCGGCGGCGCGGTCGGCGCGGACCGCATCCTGGTCCCAGCTGCCTTCCCACAGCTTGTAGACCACCTCCATATACTCATCGGCCAGGTCGTAGCGGTCGTCATGCGCCATCTGCCGGTCGAAGCCCATGGCGCGGGCGGCGCTGTCCAGATAGCCGGTGACGATGTTCCAGCCGATCCGCCCGCCGGTCAGGTGGTCCAGCGTCGACATGCGGCGCGCGAAGAGGAAGGGCTGCTCATAGGCCAGGTTGCAGGTGATGCCGAAGCCCAAATGGCTGGTCGCCGCCGCCATGGCCGGCACCAGCAGGGCGGGGTCCAGCAGCGGCACCTGCACCGCGCCGCGCAGCGCCGCATCCGGGCTGCCGCCATGGACATCGTAGATGCCCAGCACATCGGCCAGGAACAGCCCGTCGAACAGCCCGCGCTCCAGCGTGCGGGCCAGGCCCGTCCAATAGTCCAGCCGGTGATAGTTCAGGCTGGCATCGCGCGGATGCGTCCACATCCCCTGCTGGATATGGCCGATGCAGGCCATGTCGAAGGCGTTGAAATGCAGCAGGCGCGGCATGGGGCGGGCTCCGTTCGGCGGAAAGTTCGTCCACTATGGTGGATAATTTTCCAGCAAACGAGGCTTTTCTGCGCCGCCCCGACTCGGCGGGGCCGCGCCCTATTTAAGGTGTGTGACGCTCGCCGAAGATGGCGGTGCCCACCCGCACATGGGTGGCGCCATGGGCGATGGCGGCCTCGAAATCGCCGCTCATGCCCATCGACAGGCTGGGCAGCCCGAGTCGCGCCGCCGCGTCCCGCAGCGCGGCGAAATGCGGGTTGGGGTCACCCTCGGCGGGGGGGATGCACATCAGCCCCTCGATCGGCAGCCCATGCGCCTCGCGGCATTCGGCGATGAAATCGTCCAGGGTCGCGGGGTCGATGCCGGCCTTCTGCGGCTCCCGCCCGATATTCACCTGCACCAGCAGGGCAGGGCGGCGGCCCTCGCGCCGCATCGCCTCGGCGAGCGTCGCGGCCAGCTTCGGCCGGTCCAGGCTCTCGATGACATCGGCGATGCGCACCGCGTCGCGCGCCTTGTTGGTCTGCAGCGCGCCGATGATGTGCAGCCGCAGCGCCGGATGGTCCGCGCGCAGGCCCGGGAACTTGCCCGCCGCCTCCTGCACGCGATTCTCGCCGAACAGGGCCTGGCCGGCGGCGAGCGCCTCGGCCACCGCCTCGGCGGGGTGGAATTTGGAGACGGCGACCAGCCGCACGCTGCCCTCCGCGCGCCCGGCTCGGGCGGCGGCACTGGCGATGCGGTCCTGGATGCGCTTGAGATTGTCGGCGATGGAGGACATGGCGTGCGGACGGTAGGGGGGGCGGTGCTGCGGCTCAAGCGGCAGCGGGCGGGAAAGCGCGGCGCGGCCGGGCAGGGCGCGACTCGGGGCTGGCTGCCGCGGCTGTGGCTGTTCAGCGATCCGCTGCGCCTGCCCGACCCGCGCGCCGCGGCGGCGGCGCTGCCGCGCGGCGCCGGGGTGGTGGCGCGCGGCGTGGCGCCGGCGCTGCTGCCCGCCCTGGCGCGGCAGCGCCGCGGTCGCGGCCCCTTGCTGCTGGGCGGCGATGCGCGCGGCGCGCTGCGGCTGCGCGCCGGGCTGCACTGGCCGGACCGCCCGGCGGGTTCCGGCCTGCTGGCCTTCCTGGCGGCGCGCCGCGCCGGCGCCCCCTGGGCGCTGCTGAGCTGCGCCGCGCATGGCCCGGCCGGGCTGCGCCGGGCCCGGCGACTCGGCGCCGATCTGGTCTTCCTCTCCCCGGCCTTCCCGACGCCGAGCCATCCCGGCGCGCCCTCGCTCGGCCCCTGGCGCTGGGCGGCGCTGGCGCGGCGGGCCGGGCGGCCGGTGGCGGCGCTGGGCGGCATCGTGCCGGGAACCGCGGGGCGGCTGCCGCCCCCCTGCTGTGGCCTGGCCGCCATCACCGCTCTGTTGCGCCCAGGACACAGTGTTTCAATGAAGTCGCGGAGCAGCCAAGCGGAGCATTGCCCGGTCCAATCCGCCTGAACCATAGTCCGCCGCATGGCCTGACCGGTCCGCTTTTTCTTGGGCGGACACCTGTCGAGGGGGACAGGGGGCCGCGGGACCTGCCGGCCACCAGAGGTCGGCGCGTGAGGAGGATTTGGGATGCGCAAGCTTCTGCTGGGCACGACCGCTGTGGTCGGCGCCGTCGTGATGGCCTCGACCGGTGCTATGGCGCAGGGCGCCGATCCGTTCCGGGCCCCCGGCCCGGCCATGATGTCGCACCGCGACCTGGAAGTCCGCCTGGGCGGCTTCTTCCGCTTCTACTACTCGAACACCGACCAGGATTACCTGAACGTCCCGTCGGCGAACCAGGGCAAGTCGGATTTCCAGCAGGAGACCGAGATCCACATCGTCGCCAACGGCAAGGCCGCCAACGGCCTGCGTTACGGCGTTGCGGTCGAGATCCAGAACGACGGCGTCCGCCAGGCGACCTCGGGCACCAACAGCAAGAACTCGCTGGACCTGGACGAGGCCTGGGGCTACGTGGCCGGCGACTTCGGTCAGCTGCGCTTCGGTGACGAAGACAACGTCTGGGGCCTGATGAGCCAGGGCCAGATCGCCAACTTCGCGACCGGCGGCCTCGACGGCGACTTCTATGACAGCCTGGCCGGCAACTCGCCGAACCTGAACCAGCCGTCCGACGCTGGCGACAACACCAAGATCATCTACATGTCGCCGCAGTTCGCCGGCTTCGACTTCGGCGCCAGCTTCGCCTTCAACACCGGCGAAGGCCCGCTGTCGGGCTGCACCAGCTCCAACACCTCGTGCGACCGTCTGGGCTCGACCAACACGACGATCGCCCGCCGCCGCAACGAAGTCGTGGCCGCCGTCCGCTACCGCGGCAGCTTCTCCGGCGTGGGCATCGGCGCCTCGGCCGCCTATATCGGCGCCGACGTCGTGCAGAACAACAACGGCCCGTCGGCTGACCGCATCAATGTCGGCGCCTTCGGCCTGCAGCTGTCGGCCTATGGCTTCCTGGTCGGCGGTCAGTACCTGTTCGGCGACGCGGGCAACAACTTCTACACCCCGCGCCAGAAGGTCGCTGGCGATCAGCGCCAGTACAGCTCCTTCAACGTCGGCGCGTCCTACACCCTGGGCCAGTTCACGGTTGGCACCCAGTATGGTGAGACCCGCTCGGCTGGTAACCAGTCGGTGACCGCTGCCGGCCCGCTGACTTCCGGCCGCACCGACAAGGGCTGGAGCGTTGGCGGCACCTACCGCATCGCCCCGGGCATCGAGTACATCGCCGAGTACACCTGGTACCAGATGAAGGAGTCTGGCTACAACTTCGCGACCAGCACCGCCACCGGCGCCAACGCGAACAACTCGGTCGACGGCGGCGTCTTCCTGACCGGCTTCCGCTTCGCCTTCTGATCCCTCAGGGGACCGGAAACGGGAGGGCGGCAGGGCAACCTGCCGCCCTCTTTTTTTCCCGCTTGCCTATCCACGCGATAGGGACGTAAGTGGCCGCCATGCTGAAGCACCGTGCCCGAGCCGCGCTGATCCTCCGGCCCCTGGTCGCTGCGCCCCTGATGCTCCTGGCATTGGCGGCCTGCGGCAGCGGTCGAATCGTCGAGAATGACGAGTACAACAACGATTCCCGCCGCGCCCGCGTCGCCGGGCGGCTGAGCGGGGAGCAGGACGGCCTGCTGATCATGGGCACGGACCGCTCCGGCCGCGGTGGCGGCGGCGGTGCCGGGGCCGAGAGCGGCCTCGGCGTGAACGCCTATCTGTGGCGCGCCACGCTCGACACCCTGTCCTTCCTGCCGCTCTCCTCGGCCGATCCCTTCGGCGGCGTCATCATCACCGACTGGTACTCGCCGCCGGCGACCCCGGGCGAGCGCTTCCGCGCCACCGCCTACATCATGGGCCGCCAGCTCCGCTCCGACGGGGTGCGCATCTCGGTCTTCCGGCAGGAGAACCGCAACGGCGCCTGGGTTGACGCGCCGGTGGCGCAGGCGACGGCGACCGATCTCGAGAACCAGGTCCTGACCCGCGCCCGCGAACTGCGCAGCCAGACCGCCGCGCGCTGAGCCGCGCGCCGGCCCTGAGGATGCGGCCCGGGGGAAGGCGCTTCCCCCGGGCTTTTTCATGCGCGGCCGGCGGCCGGCCCGCCGAAGCCGGCCCGGCCCGGGCCGGGTGCCGCGCCGCCGCGCCCTTCCCATCGGCGCCGCAACACCCTATGCCTTCCCTCCGCAAGTGATCGCCCTGGCCCGATGAACGACAGCACCACCCCCGCCCGTTACGATTTCGCCTCCGCCGAGCCCCGCTGGCAGCAGGAATGGGAGGCGGGCGCCTGCTTCGCCGCCCCCGACGTGCCGGATGGCAGCAAGCCCAAATACTATGTGCTGGAGATGTTCCCCTACCCGTCGGGGAAGATCCATATGGGCCATGTGCGCAACTACACGCTGGGCGATGTGGTGGCGCGCTACAAGCGGGCGCGCGGCTTCCAGGTGCTGCACCCGATGGGCTGGGACGCCTTCGGCCTGCCGGCCGAGAATGCGGCGCGCGAGCGCGGCACCCACCCCGCCGCCTGGACCTACCAGAACATCGCGAACATGCGCGCCGAGCTGAAGCGCATGGGCCTGTCGATCGAGTGGGACCGCGAATTCGCCACCTGCGACCCCTCCTATTACGGCCAGCAGCAGAAGCTTTTTCTTCAGTTCCTGAAGGGCGGCCTGGTCGAACGAAAAGAAAGCTGGGTCAACTGGGACCCGGTCGACCACACCGTGCTCGCCAATGAGCAGGTGATCGACGGCCGCGGCTGGCGCTCCG
Source organism: Pseudoroseomonas cervicalis (assembly GCF_030818485.1). Taxonomy (NCBI): domain Bacteria; kingdom Pseudomonadati; phylum Pseudomonadota; class Alphaproteobacteria; order Acetobacterales; family Roseomonadaceae; genus Roseomonas; species Teichococcus cervicalis. The sequence goes on from NZ_JAUTAJ010000004.1 coordinate 3,031,879, forward strand.
GCGCCCCGGTCGAGAAGAAGAAGCTGTCCCAGTGGTTCTTCTCGATCACGAAGTTCGCGCCCGAGCTGCTGGCGGCCCTCGACGGGCTCGACCGCTGGCCGGAGCGCGTCAAGCTGATGCAGGCCAACTGGATCGGCCGCTCCGAGGGCGCGCGGGTGCGCTTCGACCTGGCGACGCCGATCGCCGGCCAGGATTCGGTCGAGGTCTTCACCACCCGCCCCGACACGCTGTTCGGCATGTCCTTCCTGGCGGTCGCGGCCGAGCACCCGCTGGCCGCCGCCGCCGCCGCGCAGAACCCCGAGATCGCCGCCTTCATCGCCGAGGTGCGCGCCCTGGGCACCTCGGAAGCCGCCATCGAGCAGGCCGAGAAGCGCGGCATCGACACCGGGCTCAGGGTGAAGCACCCCTTCATCGAGGGCGCCACCTACCCGGTCTGGATCGCCAATTTCGTGCTGATGGAATACGGCACGGGCGCCATCTTCGGCTGCCCCTCCGGCGACCAGCGTGACCTCGACTTCGCGCGCAAATACGGCCTGCCGGTGCCGCCGGTCATCCTGCCGCCCGGCGAGGATTCTTCCACGTTTGCCATCGGCAAGACGGCCTACACGGATGACGGGACGCTCTACAATTCCGGCTTCCTCGACGGGCTGGGCACGGAGGCCGGCAAGCGCGCCGCCATCGACGCGCTGGAAGCCAGCGGCCACGGCAAGGGCATCGTCAACTGGCGCCTGCGCGACTGGGGCGTCTCGCGCCAGCGCTACTGGGGCTGCCCGATCCCGGTGATCCATTGCGAGGCCTGCGGCGCCGTCCCGGTGCCCGAGGACCAGCTGCCGGTGGTGCTGCCGGAGGATGTCGACTTCTCGAAGCCCGGCAACCCGCTGGACAGCCACCCGAGCTGGAAGCACGTCGCCTGCCCCTCCTGCGGCAAGCCCGCGACCCGCGAGACCGACACCTGCGACACCTTCGTCGACAGCTCCTGGTACTTCGCCCGCTTCACCGCGCCCAAGGCCGCGACGCCGCTGGTGGCCGAGGCGGCCAATGGCTGGCTGCCGGTCGACCAGTATATCGGCGGCATCGAGCACGCGATCCTGCACCTGCTCTATTCCCGCTTCTTCACCCGCGGCCTGAACCGGCTGGGGCAGCTGGACACCGCCGAGCCCTTCGCCGGGCTGTTCACCCAGGGCATGGTGCAGCACGCCTCCTACAAGGCGCAGGATGGCCGCTGGCTGGCGCCCGACGAGGTCGAGGTCGCCGCCGATGGCAGCGCCACCGACAAGGCGACGGGCCTCTCCGTCACCGTCTCGCGCAACGACAAGATGTCGAAGTCGAAGCGCAACACCATCGACCCCGGCGCCATCATCGACCGCTTCGGCGCCGACACGGCGCGCTGGTTCATCCTCTCCGACAACCCGCCCGACCGCGACATGGAGTGGACCGAGGCCGGTGTCGCCGGCGCCTTCCGCTTCAGCCAGCGCCTGTGGCGGCTGGTGCAGGCGGCGCTGCCGGTGCTGCCCGCCCCGGACGCGCCGCACGCGGCCGAGCCGGATGCGGCGACGCGCGAGCTGCGCCGCGCCACCCACCGCACCATCGCCGCCGTCAGCGAGGCGCTGGAGACCTTCTCCTTCAACGTCGCCGTCGCCCGCACCCATGAATTCGCCAACGCCATCGAGGCGGCGGGCGAGGCCGATGGCGCGGCCCGGCGCGAGGCGCTGGAGGCGGCGGCCCGGCTGATCAGCCCGATGATGCCGCACCTGGCCGAGGAGCTGTGGTCGCTGCTGCGCCCCGGCGCGGGTCTGGTGGCCGACCTGCCCTGGCTGGAATCGGATGCCGATCTGGCCCGCGCCGACAGCGTCACCCTCGCCGTGCAGGTGCTGGGCAAGCTGCGCGGCACCATCTCGGTGCCGGTCGGCGCCGACGAGGCGACCATCTTCGCCGCCGCCGAGGCGGAGGAGAATGTGCAGCGCGCCATCGCCGGGCGCCCCATCAGGAAGCGCATCCATGTCCCAGGCCGCATCGTCAACTTCGTCGTCTGAGACGGAGCGGCAGGCCCCCGGCCGGCGGCGCCTGCTGGCGCTGCTGGCGGGCGCGCCGGCGGCGCTGGCGCTGTCCGGCTGCGGCTTCCGCCCGGTCTATGGCCCGCAGGACAGCGTGTCCGGCGCCAGCGCCCCGGCCCCGGTGCGCGCCGTGCTGGCCTCGACCTTCGTCGCCATCATCCCCGAGCGCAGCGGCCAGCTGCTGCGCCGCTCGCTGCAGCAGCGCCTCGGCGCCGCCGGCAGCGCCGCGCCGAATTACGAGCTGCGCGTCGGCCTGCAGCTGGCGGCCGAGCCCGAGGGCTTCCGCCGCGACGGCACCGCCTCGCGCATCCGCTACAACGCCATCGCCACCTGGCAGCTGGTGACGCTGGGCCCTGAGCCCGCGACCCGGGCGGAGGGGACGGAGCGCGCCTTCGACTCCTTCAACATCCCCGACAACCAGTTCTTCGCCGCCGATTTCTCGCGCGATGCCACGGTGCAGCGCCTGGTCGAGCAGCTGGCCAACGACATCGTGCTGAACCTGTCGGTGCGCCTGCGCGACAGCACCGTCTGACGCGGCCCGCCGCGCCATGGCGAAGCTCGACCCGCGCCGCGTCGCCGCCTTCCTGGCCGATCCCGGCCCGACCCGCGCCGTGCTGCTGCATGGCGACGATGCCGGGCTGATCCAGGAACGCGCCGAGGCGCTGGTGGCCAGCGTGGTCGGCGGCAACGACCCCTTCCGCCTGGCCGAGCTGCCGCGCGAGGCCGCCGCCCGCCCCGGTGCCCTGGCCGGCGAGATGGCCGCCCTGGCGATGACCGGCGGCCGCCGCCTGGTGCGGGTGCGCGACGCCACCGACACCCTGGCCAATGCCGTGAAGGAGGCGCTCTCCGGCCCCGGCGAGGCGCTGCTGGTGCTGGAAGCGGGCGAGCTGACGGCGCGGGCCAAGCTGCGCACCCAGCTGGAGGCGGCGCGCGATGCCGCCGTCATCGCCTGCTACCGCGAGCGCGGGGCGGAGCTGGCCGCCAGCATCGGAAGGCTGCTGCAGGAGCAGGGTGTCGCCATCGACCCGCCGGCGCTGGACTGGCTGTCCTCCCGCCTGGGCGAGGACCGCATGCTGTTGCGGCGCGAGGTGGAGAAGCTCGCCCTCTATGCCGGCGTCGGCGGGCGGCTGTCGGAGGAGGATGTGCTGGCCTGCGCCGGGGAGGGCTCCACCCTCGACCTGGACGAGGCGCTGATCGCCGCCACCGCCGGCGACATCCCGCTGGCCGACCGCGCGCTGGAGGCCGCCTTCGCCGAGGGCGCCAGCCCGATCGCCGTGCTGCGCGCGGCGCTGCGGCATGTGCAGCGGCTGCACCTGGCCTCGCTGGCCGTGGCGCGCGGCCAGCCGGCCTCCAACGCCATGGAATCGCTGCGCCCGCCGGTCTTCTTCCGCCTGAAGCCGGGCTTCGAGCGCGCGCTGCGCCTGTGGTCGCCTCCCTTGCTGGAAGCCGCCGGCACTGCGCTGCTGGAGGCGGAGAAGCGCGGCAAGTCGGGCTCCGCCGCGCGGCCGATCCCGGACGCGACCGTGGCGCGCGCCGCGGTGCTGACCCTGGCGCGGCAGGCCGTCGCGCTGCGTCGGCGGCAATAGAGCGCAATGGCCTGAGGTGGAATCACCGAAGGCCTGAATCGCGCGACCAGACCAGCCCCTCAGCGGCGCAGCAGCGCGATCAGGTAGCGACAGGGCAGGGTGGCGCGATTCTCGTAGCGCACCGCATCCGGCGGGCCGAAGCGCAGGCAATCCCCCGCCTGCAGCACCTGCGGGCTCTGCCCCTGCGTGAAATGCAGCTCGCCCTCCAGCACCAGCAGCTGCTGGTCCTGGATGAAGGCGAAGGCGGCCGCCGGATACTCCACCGCCTGGCCCGGCGGCAGCTCGCCCCAGACCAGCTCCAGCGGCGTCGGCGGGCCGGCGGTCGGCGTCACCGCGCGGCGCAGGAAACCCGTCTCCGGGTCGCGCCAGACCGGCTGCGCGGCGGCGCGGGCCAGCAGCCCCGCGCCCTGCTCGGCCCGCGCCAGCAGCTGCGACAGGCTGAGGCCGAAGGCACCCGACAAACGCCCCAGCAGCGCCGCCGTCGGGCTGACCTCGTCGCGCTCGATCTTGCTGATCATCGCCTTCGACACGCCAGACCGCTCGGCCAGCTCCGACAGCGACCAGCCGCGCGCCTCGCGCTCGGTCTTCAGGCGTTGCGCGAGCTGGGCGGAACTGTCGTGCAAGGGCATCACCCGAGGATAAGGAAAAAGGCCGGGGGAATGAATTCCCCCGGACCCCCTTCTTTTTTCTGTCAGTTGGCGCGCAGCGCCGCGGTGGCGGCGGCGTCCAGCACGCCGTCAGAAATCACCACGCCATAGTCGCGGCGGGCCGTGGCCGGGGTGATCAGGCCGTCCAGCACATCCTCCAGCACCCGAGCCGGGTCGCGGCGCTTCGGGTCGCCATAGCCGCCACCGGCGGGGCCGTGGCAGATGAAGCTGTCGCCCGCCCGCACGGCGCGGTGCGGCACCTTGGAGGGCAGGCTCTCCGCCGTGCCATCGGCGCGCTTCAGCACCAGCGTCGCGGTGGCGCCGGGCAGCCCGCCCAGGAAACCCCAGGGGCGATGCGCATGGCCCTCGCCCTCCACCGAGGTGCCGGCATCGGTCAGGAAACGGAACTCCCGCACCGAGCCCAGCCCGCCGCGCCATTCGCCGGCGCCCGCCTCATCCTCGCGCAGCTCGTAGCGCAGCACCCGCAGCGGCAGATGCGTCTCGATATCCTCGACCGGGTTGTTGCGCGTGTTGGCATAGAGCGTGTCCACCGCATCCATCCCGTCCTGCCCCGGACGGCCGCCATAGGCGCCCTCGAAGATCTCCATATGCACCCAGTGGCTCTCGCCCTGCAGGCCGGAGAAGGCGATGACCTTGAGATTGCCGATGCCGGCCGAGACCTGGCCCGGCACCGCCTGCGCCAACGCCTTCATCACCGTGTCCGCCAGCTGGTTGCCGGGGCAGAAGCGGGCGATGGTCGGCGCCGGGAAGACCGGGTTCGCCAGGCAGCCCTTCGGCGCCAGGATGCGGATCGGCCGCGTCAGCCCCTCATTCACCGGCACATGCCCATGCACCGCCGTGTCCAGCAGCACCGAGCGCACCGTCAGCCAAACCGCCACATCCACCGTGCCGCGCAGCGGCATGTTGATCGGCCGGTCCGGCAGCTGCGGCGCCGTGCCGGTGAGGTCCACCAGCAGCTCCTCGCCCTGCTTCGTCACCGTCACCACCAGCGGCAGATTGGCGCGGGCGGGATCGTCCAGATAGCCATCGATGCGGGTCTCGGCGCGGAAGCTGCCCTCGGGCAGGGCGGCGATGGCGCGGCGCATCAGCCGCTCCGCCTGGTCCAGCATGGCGGCGCAGGCGGCGCGGAAACGCGCCAGCCCGTGGCGCGCGACCAGCGCCGCCATGCGCTCGGCACCGATGCGGCTGGCGGCAACCTGCGCCTCCATATCGCCCACCACGAGGTCGGAGGCGCGCAGATTGTCGCGCAGCATCTGCCACACCGCGTCATTGCGGCAGCCCTGGTCATAGACCTTGATCGCCTTGAACTGCAGCCCCTCGGCATAGGCATCCACCGCCTCGACAATGCCGCAGGAGCCGGGCGTCTGCGCGCCGATATCGAGATGGTGCGCCGTGGTGCCGGAGAAGCCGATCAGATGCTCGGCGCCGTCGTGATCCACGTGAAACACCGGCACCAGGAAGGCGACATCCGGCCCGTGGCTGGCGCCGCCATAAGGGTCGTTGTGCATGATGACATCGCCGGGGCGGATCGCCTCGCCGCGCTTCGCCAGCACCGCCAGCACGGATTTGACATAGCCGGGGATGGGGCCGGATTGCAGCGGCGTCGATTGCGCCGATTCCGCCAGGCCCTGGCCGGTCTCATCCGTCAGCGCCGCGCCGAAATCCTCCGATTCGCGGATGATGGAGGAATAGGCCATGCGCATCAGCTTGTAGCCGACCTCCACGGCGATGGTTTCCAGCGCGCCCTGCACGACGCTGACGGTGACGGGATCGATCTCGGTCATCCGGTTCATGGCGTGGCTCCGCGCGTCAGAGGGTGATCAGCAGGTTGCCGCCGGCCTCGGCGGTCAGGGTGCAGCCGGGCGGCACCACCGTGGTGCTGTCGGTCTGCAGGATGATGGCCGGGCCCGGGATGGGCTGGCCGACCGGCAGCGCCTCCCGCCGCAGGAAGGGCGTGTCATGCGCCATGGGCGCCGCGCTGCTGCCGAAGACGACACGCCCGACCCGCACCGTCGCTGCCGCCAGCGAGCCGCCCTGGCGCGGCGGCGGCGCCCCCAGGCGCGGCCGCGGAATCGCGCCGGTGACACGAAGATTGACGATCTCCACCACACGCTCGGGGAAGGCATGGCCGTATTCGGCGCGGTGCTGCGCGTGGAACCGGGCCAGCAGCGCGCTGGCATCCGCTTCCTCCTCGGCGGGGAAGGCGATGCGCAGCTCATAGCCCTGGCCGGCATAGCGGAGATCGGCGGCGCGGCTGAAGCGGGCGCTCTCCACCGGCAATTGGTCGGCGGCGAAGCGGGCGGTGATCTGCGCTTCCATCGCCGCGAAATCCTGCGCGATGCGGGAGAGGTCCAGCGCGTCCGAGAGCTGGAAGCAGGTGCGCACCGCATCGGCGCTGAGATCCGTGGTCAGCAGTCCCATGGCCGAGGTGATGCCGGGATGCGGCGGCACCAGCACCTCCCGCCCTTCCAGCATCTGCGCCACCTCCACCGCCTGCAGCGGCCCGGCGCCGCCGAAGGCGACCAGCGCATAGCCGCGCGGGTCGATGCCCTTCTGCACGGTGCGGCTGCGGATGGCATTCGCCATGTTGGCGTTGACGATGGTGAGGATGCCAAGCGCCGCGGCCTCCGGCGACAGCCCCAGCTCCTGCGCGAAGTCACCGACGACGCGCTGGGCTGCGGCGGTGTCGAGCGCCATGGCGCCGCCCAGGAAATTCTCCGGGTCCAGCCGGCCGAGCACGATATTGGCGTCCGTCACCGTGGGAAGCTGGCCGCCACGGCCATAGCCGGCGGGCCCCGGCTGCGCGCCGGCCGATTGCGGCCCGACGCGGAAGGCGCCGCCGGCATCGCGCCGCGCGATGGAGCCGCCGCCGGCGCCGATGGTGTGGATGTCGATCATCGGCACCAGCAGCGGGAAGCCGGCGATCCAGGTGTCGCGCGCCGAGGCCTCGCCGAACTTGCCCTCGGTGATGATGGCGATGTCGGCGGAGGTGCCGCCAATGTCGAAGGTGATGAGGTTGTCGCGCCCGGACAGCGCGCCGGCCCAGGCGCCGCCCAGCACGCCGGCGGCGGGGCCGGAGAGCATGGTGAGCACCGGCTGCTCCGCCACCATGGCGACCGAGGCGACGCCGCCGGTGGAGCCCATCACCTGCAGCTCGCCGCCCACGCCGGCCTGCTTCAGCCGCTGCGCCAGGCGCGAGACATAGTCGCGCACCTTCGGCCCGACGAAGGCGTTCATGGCGGCGGTGGTGAAGCGTTCGAATTCGCGGAATTGCGGCGCCACCTCGGCCGAGGTGGTGACGAAGGCCTCCGGATATTCCTCCAGCACGATCGCCTTGGCGCGCAGCTCATGCGCCGGGTTGAGGTAGGAGAACAGGAAGCCGATGGCGATGGCTTCTACCCCGGCGGCCTTCAGGGCGCGGGCGGCCTCGCGCACTTCCTCCTCGGCCAGCGGCACCAGCACCTCGCCGCGCGGCGGGGCCAGGCGTTCGGTGACGACATGGCGGTGGCGGCGCTTGACCAGGGGCCGGGCCTGCCAGGGGATCTGCTGCTGGATGGAATAGTGTTCGGGCCGCTGGTGGCGGCCGATATGCAGCACGTCGCGATAGCCGCGCGTGGTGATCAGCCCGGTCAGCGCGCCGCGATGCTCCAGCGCGGCGTTGGTGGCGATGGTGGTGCCGTGCAGCACCTGGTCGATGGCGGCCGGGGCCAGGCCGGCCCGGGCGCAGAGTTCGAGGATGCCCTGGGTGACGCCGATGGAGGGGTCGGCATTGTTGCTGGACACTTTGTGGATGCTGGACTGGCCGGTGTCGGTGTCCGCCAGGACCAGATCGGTGAAGGTGCCGCCGACATCGACGCCGATGAGCTTCATGACGCATCCCCCGCTTGTTGCGGGGAACGCCGTGGCAATCGCTGTGCCACTCTGCTGGCGGGGTCCGGGGTGACCCTGTCACCCCGGCGGGGGATCCAAGGGGGCGGCGCCCCCTTGGCCCCGGCCGGTCAGGTCAGCGCCTCCGCCCGATGCGCCGCCGCCATGGCACCCAGCGAGGCGAAGCGGAAATCGTATCCGGCGCCGGAGGGCGGCGGCAGGCTGGCCCCCCAGCCTTCCTGCCCCTGGCGCCGGTCGATCCAGGCGGTGGCGAGGCCGAGGCGCTTGGCCGGGGCGTGGTCGTGGAACAGGCTTTGCGCCGTGTGCAGGATCTCGCCCCGGGCATGGCCGCGGCGGTCCAGCGCTTCCAGCATGTGTTCGAAGTTGCGCAGGCTGGGCTTGTAGCTGCCGATATCCTGCGCGGTGAACACCGCGTCGAATTCGGTGCCGAGCCGCGCCTGGCTGCCCGCGAAGCCGGCATGATCCACATTGGAGAGCACCACCAGCCGGTAATGGTGCTTCAGATAGGCCAGGGCCTCGGCCGAATCGGGGAAGGCGGGCCAGAGCGGGACCGAGGCGCCGAAGGTATCGTGCAGCGAATCGCTGGCCTCGACGCCCCATTCCTCGGCCAGGCTGCGGGAGACCTCGCTCAGCAGCTCGGTGTAGAGCAGACCGGGGGTCTCGGCCTGGTGGGCGGCCTCGTGCCGGGCGAAGGCTTCCAGCACCTCCTCCCGTGGCGGGGTGAGGCCGGCCTTGCGCAGCAGCGGCCGCAGCGCGTCATGGATGCCGCTTTCCCAGTCGATCAGCGTGCCGTAGCAATCGAAGGTCAGCACGCGGAAATCCTGCAGTCGCATCGCGTCCTCTCCGAAGCCGGGAGAGGATCAGCGTCGCATGATGCGGCGCGGCGCGGGAAGCGGAATGTGAGGGGGAAGATTCCTTCTTTTTCTGAAGCATTTTTGTCAGGCTGCCGCCCGCCTCCCGGCATGGCGGGACGCCAAACTGATAAAAGTTTTTTGGTTCTTTTTTCCAAAAAAGAACAAAACCTTGTCTCCAACTGCATGAGGCCGCGCATGACCACGCCTCCGCCCACCATCCGCCGCGAGGATTACCGGCCGCCCGCCTTCCTGGTGGACAGCGTGGAGCTGCATCTGTCGCTGCATCCTTCCGCCACGCGGGTGCGGGCGCGGCTGGCGCTGCGCCGCAACCCGCAGGCCGCTTCGGGCGACACGCTGGAACTGGACGGGGAGGAGCTGCGCCTGCTCTCGGCGGCGCTGGACGGGGTGGCGCTGCCGCCGGAGCGGCTGGCGCACCGCGCCGATGGCGGGCTGCGCATCCATGGCGTGCCGGAGGCCTTCACCCTGGAGACGGAGGTGGAGATCGACCCGGACGCCAATAGCGAGCTGTCCGGCCTCTACCGCTCCGGCGGCAACTACTTCACGCAATGCGAGGCCGAGGGCTTCCGCCGCATCACCTATTTCCCCGACCGCCCGGATGTGATGGCGCGCTACACCACCACCATCGAGGCCGACCGCGCCGAATGCCCGGTGCTGCTCTCCAACGGCAATCCGGACGGGGCGGGGGAGCTGCCGGATGGCCGCCACTGGGCGCGCTGGGTCGATCCGCACCCCAAGCCCGCCTATCTGTTCGCCGTGGTGGCGGGTGATCTGGTGGCGCTGCGCGACCGCTTCACCACGGCTTCGGGCCGCGAGGTCGCTTTGGCCATCTGGGTCCGCGCCGGCGATGAGGATGCCTGCGGCCATGCGATGGATTCGCTGAAGCGCTCGATGCGTTGGGACGAGGAGGTCTACGGCCTCGAATACGATCTCGACGTGTTCAACATCGCCGCCGTCTCCGATTTCAACATGGGGGCGATGGAGAACAAGGGCCTCAACATCTTCAACACGAAATACATCCTGGCGCGGCCGGAGACGGCGACCGACACGGATTACGAGGGCATCGAGACCGTCGTCGCCCATGAGTATTTCCACAACTGGACGGGCAACCGCGTCACCTGCCGCGACTGGTTCCAGCTCTCGCTGAAGGAGGGGCTGACCGTCTTCCGCGACCAGCATTTCTCCGAGGATATGGGCAGCGCGGCGGTGAAGCGCCTGGCCAATGTGCGCCGGCTGCGCGCCGCGCAGTTCCCCGAGGATGCGGGGCCGATGGCGCATCCGGTGCGCCCCGATTCCTATGTGGAGATCAACAACTTCTACACCGCCACCGTCTACCAGAAGGGGGCGGAGCTGGTGCGCATGATGCGCCGGCTGATCGGGCCGGAGGCTTTCCGCCGCGGCATGGATCTCTACATCGCCCGGCACGACAACCAGGCCGTCACCATCGAGGATTTCGTCGCCGCGATGCAGGATTCGTCGGGCACCGACCTGACGCGCTTCGCCCGCTGGTACGCCCAGGCCGGCACGCCGGAGCTGCGGGTCGCGGACAGCTATGATTCGGCGGCACGGCGCTACACCCTGACCCTGTCGCAATCGACCCCCGCCACCCCCGGCCAGCCGGAGAAGCAGCCGGTGCCGATCCCCATCGCCTTCGGCCTGCTGGGGCCGGACGGGGCGGAGCTGCCCGGCGCCGGGCTGCTGCTGCTGGAGGAGGCGCGGCAGGATTTCACCTTCGAGAATGTCGCCGCCAGGCCCACCCCCTCGCTGTTGCGCGGCTACTCCGCGCCGGTGAAGCTCAGCGGCCTATCGCTGCAGCAGCTCGGCTTCCTCGCCGCCCACGACACGGATCCCTTCGTGCGCTGGGATTCGGCGCAGCAATACCGCGTGGCCGAGATGCTGCGCCTGGTCGAGGATGTCCGCGCCCAGCGCCCGCTCGCCCTGCCCGAAGGCGTCGCGGCCATCACCGCCGCGCAGCTCGACCAGGCGCTGGAGGATCCGGCCTTCGCCGCCGAATCCCTGGCCCTGCCATCGGAGGATTTCGTCGCCGACCAGATGGCGACCGCCGACCCGGAGGCGATCCACGCCGTGCGCCGCTTCCTGCGCCAGGCGCTCGGCGCCCGCTTCGCCGCGCGCCTCGCCGAACTGCATGACGCGCTGGCCGATGCCGGGCCCTACCGCATCGATGGCGCGGCCATCGGCCGCCGCGCGCTGCGCAACGCGGCGCTCGCCTATCTCGCCGCCGGCGACGCGGCGGAAGGCCAGCGCCGCGCCCGCGCCCAGTTCGAGGGCGCCGGCAACATGACCGACCAGCTCGCCGCCTTGCGCGTGCTGGCCGATGGCGAGGGCCCGGCGCGCGAGGAGGCGCTCGCCCGCTTCCATGCGCGCTGGAAGGCGGAGCCGCTGGTGCTGGACAAATGGTTCGCCATCCAGGCCATGGCCGAGCGCGACAGCGTGCTGGCCGAGGTGCAGGCCCTGGCGGACCACCCGGATTTCGACCTGCGCAACCCGAACCGGGTGCGCGCGCTCGTCGGCGCCTTCGCCATGGGCAACCCGGCCGCCTTCCACCACGCCTCGGGCGAGGGCTACCGCTTCCTCGGCAGCGTCGTGCTGGCCCTCGACGCGGTGAACACCCAGATGGCGGCGCGTATCATCTCCCCGCTGACCGACTGGAAACGCCAGGACGCGGCGCGCGGCGCGCTGATGCGGGCCGAGCTGGAACGCATCCTGGCCCGGCCGGGACTCAGCAAGGGGACCTATGAGAAGGCGTCGAAAGCGCTGGAGAACTGAGGGGGGGGGAGCGCGCCTTCCTGGGGAGGCTCCGCCTCTCCAGACCCCTCCGCCGGGGGGACAGGGTCCCCCCGGACCCCGCCATCCGTTACCAGGGGCGGGGGGCGGCCGTGCCAGGCATGTCGGGGTCGGTGGGGAACATCAGCGTCTCCACCGGCTCGTTCAGCGCGCGGCGATGCAGCCGCTCCACCGCGCCGCGCACCGCCACATCCAGCCCGGGGCGGTTGTAGTAGACGCCGCGGATATGCAGGCTGTGCGCGATGCAGCGCAGGAAGCCCTCGCGCAGCGCCTTGTCGGGCGGTGTCGCCTCGGTCCAGAAGCGGTCCAGCGTGCCGGGAAACACCAGCCCCGGAATCCGGTAGATCGCCTCGCCCAGCGCGAAGGTCGGCGTGTGGTCGATGATCGAGCGCAGCCCGACCGTGCTGTTCACCGTCACCGTGCCCTGCACCTGCTCGACGATGGCGCCCAGATTGCCGCCGCCGAGATAATGCACCCGGTCCGGCACCCCCGCCGCCGCGGCGATGGCGCGGGTGCGGCTGCGCCAGTCCTTCAGCCCGGGATCCAGCGGATGCACCTTCACCAGCAGCTGCGCATTGGGGGCCGCATGCGCGGCGAAGCTCTCCGCCACCTCGCGCAGCGCGGTGTCGAGATCGGGATATTTGGAATAGGCGCGGATGGAGAAATCGCTCTCCATCTGCATCGCCATCAGGAACAGCGGCCCGGTGCCGGAGAGCCGCTGCAGGATGGCATCCGCCCGCCGGTTGTCGCGCTTGCGCTGCAGCAGCCGCCGCCCCACGCCGAGATAATAGGCCACCGGATTCTGCAGCAGGTGGCTGCGGTAATGCGGGAAGGGCCAGGGCATCAGGCTGGCCAGGTGATACAGCATGTCCCACCGGGCCTGGCGGTTGAAATTGTCGCGGTTGCGCACGATCAGGTCCGGCGGCGGCAGCTGCGCGCCGGTGCGGATGATCGTCTCCGGGTCGCGGGTGAAGCGGCTGGCGGCGTTCATCCCGTCCCGCTCCAGCACGATCCAGTCGGGCCGGATATAGCCGAAATCGGTCGCCGCCACGCTGATGCCGCGCGCATGCGCCGCCGCGATGGCGATCTTGTGGTAGTCGCGCTGCTCGCCCAGCAGCACCAGGTCGGTGATGCCGTGGCGGTCAAGGAAGGCCGCGATGAAGGCCGGCCACTCCGCCTCCGTGCCGCGGAAATCCACCGCGCCGGGGCCGCGCCAGAACAGCTTGTCGCCGAGGTTCAGGTTGATGCGGTGCACCGTGTGGCCGAGCGCCCGCAGCCCGGCGCCCACCTCGTCGAAGAACGGCGTGATCGGCCCCTGCAGGAACAGGAAACATCGCGGGGCCGGGGCGGCGGGATCGGGCATCAGCGCGGGGCGTTCTCGTCTGGCGAAAGGGCGGGCAGCATCTATCCGACCGGCGCGACCAGGGCCGCGCCGAGATCGGACCAGCCGACCAGGCGCGCCCCCCGCCGCGCCGCCTTCCGCAATGCCCCGGCGGAGGGAAAGGGGCAATAGGGGCCGGGCTCGTCCTGCGGCCGGCCGGGCGCGGGACCGGTGCCGTTTTCCAGCGCCCGCAGCACATCCTCGGCCAGCACCGCGCCCTCCGCATGCAGGGCGCGGGCGGCGGTGGCGGCGCTGGTGCCGGGCGGCAGCGCCAGGGCGCGCTGCGCCAGCACCGCGCCGGCATCGATGCGCGGGACCATGCGGTGCACGGTCACGCCGAAGGCGGGCGGGCTTTCCTGCATCGCCCAGAAGCTCGGCACCGGGCCGCGATGAAGCGGCAGCAGGGAAGGGTGGATGTTGATGCCGCCGCCCGGCACCCGCGCCAGCGTCTCCGCCGAGAGGATCTGGTCGAAATGGAAGGAGACGATCAGCTCCACCCCCGCCGCCGCCAGCGCCGCCGCGAATTCCGCGCCATTGACGTCCTCCACCGCCAGCATCGGCACGCCATGGCGGCGGGCCAGGCCGCTCAGCGCCCCGCGGCCGAGCGCGCGTCGCGCATCGCCCAGCAGCTGCGGCAGGCCGTATTGCGTCATCAGGAAGGGCAGGAAGCGCGGGCCGGAGCGCCGCCAATGCGCCGCCAGCTGCCCCGCCATGCCGCCCGTGGCCGGGCGGTAGGGCAGGGAGCGGCCAATCAGCGCCAGCCGCCCGGCCTCGGCCTGGGCACGGGCGAAGCCCAGCACCGGCGCCGCGCTCAGCGCGCTTTCCAGCGTCAGCAGGGCGATGCGCAGCTTCCGGGCCGGTCCGGCGCCCATGGCCTCGGCGGGCATGCTCCTGCCGGGGTCAGCCAAGCCCGGGCAGGCTTTCGACCCGGCCGACACTGGCCACCGCCTCGGTGACCGCCTCGGCGGTGCGGTCGAGATCCGCCTCGCTATGTTGGGAGGAGACGAAGAAGCGCAGCCGCGCCGACTGCTCCGGCACCGCCGGGAACATCACCGTCTGCGCCGCGACGCCACGCTCCAGCAGCGCCGCCGCCACCTTGGCGGTGCGGAGAGAGGAGCCCAGGATCACCGGCACGATGGCCGAGCCGATGCTGGCGCCGGTGTCGAAGCCGCGCGCCCGCAGCCGGTCGCGCAAGCCCGTGCCATTGGCCTGCAGCCGCGCCACCCGCTCCGGCTCGGCCAGCAGGATGCGCAGCGATTCCAGCGCCGCCGCCGCCAGCGGCGGCGCCAGCCCGACGGAATAGACCGAGCCGGGCACGGTGTGGCGCAGCCAGTCGATGACATCGGCCCGCGCCGCGATATAGCCGCCACAGGCCGAGAGCGTCTTGGACAGCGTGCCCATCCACAGATCGACCCCGGCCGGGTCCACCCCTTGCGCCTCGGCGACGCCGCGCCCGGTCGGGCCGATGACGCCGACGCCATGCGCCTCGTCCACCATCAGCCAGGCATCGTGGCGGCGGGCGATGTCGATGCAGGCGGCGAGGTCGGGGACATCGCCATCCATGCTGTAATGCCCCTCGACCAGCAGCAGCGCCCGCGCCTGGGAGGGCGGGGCGGCGCGGCGCGCCGCGGCCATCTCCTTCGCCGCCGCCGCCATGTCATTGTGCGCGAAGGGCAGGCGGCGGGCGCCGGAGAGGCGGATGCCCTCGGTGCAGGAATTGTGGATCGCCGAATCATGCACCACCAGGTCGCGCGGGCCCATCAGATGGCCGATGGTGCTGACATTGGTGGCGTGGCCGGAGACGAAGGTCAGCGCCGCCTCGGCCCCGTGCAGCGCCGCCAGCTCGCGCTCCAGCGCCAGATGCAGGTCGCGCTCGCCCGAGGTGATGCGCGAGCCGGAGGGCGAGATGCCGTAGCGGTCGATGGCCGCCTTCGCCGCCGCCTGCACCCGCGGATCGCCGTTCAGGCCGAGATAGTTGTAGCTGGCGAAGTTGATGACCGGCCGCCCGCCGATGGCGCTGTGCGCCGCCGCCAGCCCGTCATGCGCGCGGAACAGCGGGCTTTCCAGGTCGAGCGATTCCATCGCCGTCTTCAGCAGGGCGTAGTCGCGCATGCCGGGCAGCGTGGTGAAGTCGCGGGCGCTGCCGGCATCGGGGCGCGGCGCCTCGGCCGTGCGCCGCTTGGACAGGCGGGCCAGCAGGGCCAGCCGCGCCGTGGTCGATAGGCCACCACTCATCCGCAGGAACCGCCTTCCAGAAGACGAGGGGCCGGGAAGTCGCCCTTCCCGGCCCCCCTTCGGTTTTCTAACCGCTCCATGACGCAGCTTCCAGGCTCCGCCAAGCCCCCGCGGCCGCGGCTCACGGGATTGCGCGCCCGGGGCGCGGCACCCGTTCCGGGCCGCCGCATCCGCCCCGGGCGAGCCGCCCGCCTATTCGGCGGCGGGGGCAGGCTGCGGCGCCTCGCTCGGCTCGAACTGCTCGACCAGCTGGGCGATCGCCTCCTCCGGCCGCTGGCCGGCCAGGCCATCGGCCAGGCGCCGGGCCAGCAGCTCGATGGTCAGCTCCTCGGTCACGCTGGCCAGCGGCACGGTCATGCCCAGACGCTGCTCCAGCGCGCCGCGCAGCTCCAGCCCGCCCAGGCTGTCGAGGCCGAGCCCGGCCACCGGCGCGTCCGGCGGCACCGCCTCGGGCGGCAGGCGCAGGATGCGGGCGATCTCCTCCTGCACCACCTGGCGGAGCAGGGCGCGCTGCGCCTCGGCCGGCAGGGCGAGCAGATGCGCGCGCAGATCGCCGCCCTCGGCCACCGCGGCACCGCCGCGCACCGTGGCGTAGAGCGGCTCCTCCAGGATCGGCAGCACCCGGCTGGCCTCGCGCCAGCCGACCCGCGCGATGCCCAGCACCGGCGCGCCGCTGTCCAGCATGGCGGGCAGGGCGGAGAGCGCCTCGGCCGCCGCCATCGCCTCGGTGCCCAGGCGCCGGGCCAGGGTCTCGGCGGTCGCCGCATTGCCGGCCAGCACGCCGGCATCGGCGATCGGGCCCCAGCCCACCGCCAGCGCCGGCAGGCCCTGGCCGCGCCGGCGGCGGGCGATCGCCTCCAGCGCCATGTTGGCGGCGACGTAATTGGCCTGGCCCGGATTGCCCATCGCCGTGGTGGCCGAGGAGAACAGCAGGAACAGCGCGACCGGGTCGCGCCGCGTCAGCCGGTCCAGATTCTCCGCCGCCAGCAGCTTCGGCGCCAGCACCGCGGCATAGCGGCCGGCATCCAGCGAGGCCGCCGCGCCATCGTCGAAGGCGGCCGCCGCATGCACCACGCCGACCAGCGGCTGGCCCTCGGCGCGGATCGCGGACAGCGCCGCCTCCAGCGCCGCGGCGTCGGTGGCGTCCGCCGCATGCACGGTGGCGCGGGCGCCGAGCGCGGCCAGCGTCGTCACCGCGGCCTCCGCCCCCGGCGCCGTGCCGCCGCGGCGCGACAGCAGGGCCAGATGGGTGGCGCCGCGCGCCGCCAGCCATTTGGCGCATTCGAAGCCGAAGCCCTGGGTGCCGCCGACCACCAGGATGGTGCCGGCGGGCGGCGCCCAGGCGCCGGCGGCGCCGGGCTCGGCGGCGGGCGGCGCCAGCACCAGCTTGCCGATATGGTGGCTGGCCTGCAGCGTGCGGAAGGCGCCCTCCACCTCCGCCGCCTGGTAGCGGGCGAAGGGCAGGGCATGCAGCTCGCCCCGCTCCAGCCGCGCCGCGATGTCGGAGAGCAGCTCCTGCGCCAGCTCCGGCCGCGCCTTGGGCAGCTGGTCCACATCCACCCCGTAATAGGTGAGGTTGTGACGATAGGGGCGAAGGCCGACGCGCCGGTTCTCGAAGAAGTCGCGCTTGCCGAGCTCGACGAAGCGGCCGAAGGGCTTCACCAGCCCCAGGCTGCGCTCCATCGCGTCGCCGGCCAGCGAGTTCAGCACCACATCGACCCCCTCGGGCCAGGCGGCGCGCAGCTGGTCGGCGAAGCCGGGGTCGCGGCTGTCCAGCACCAGCTCGGCGCCGGCGGCGCGCAGGAAGGCGCGCTTGGCCGGGCTGCCGGCGGTGGCGGCGACGCGGGCGCCGAGGCCGCGCGCCACCTGCAGCGCCGCCAGCCCCACCGCGCCGGCGCCGCCATGGATCAGCACCGTCTCGCCGGGCCGCAGCCGGGCGCAATTCTCCAGCGCGTAGACGGCGGTCAGGAAGGCGACCGGCACGGTGGCGGCGGCCGAGAAGTCGAGGCCGCGCGGCAGCCGCGCGATCGCCGAGCCATGCGTGCGCACCCGGCTGGCCAGCGCCGCGGGGGCGAAGCCGAAGACGCGGTCGCCGGTGGCAAAGCCGCTTTGCGGCCCGGCCTTCTCGACCACGCCGGCCATCTCCATGCCCAGCGTCGGCCCGGCGAAGCCGAGCAGCAGCGCCTCCTCCGGCAGCAGGCCCTGCGCCCACATCAGGTCGCGGAAATTCAGCCCCGCCGCCTCGACGCGCACGATCACCTCGCCGCTGCCGGGTGGCGGCAGGTCCAGCGCCTCCCAGCCCAGGCTGCCGAGCTGGCCGGGCTGGCGCGCCACCAGCCGGGCCGGGCCGCGCGGCGTGGCCGACAGCCCGCCCTGGCGCAGCCTTGGCGCCAGCCGCGCCATCGGCGTCAGGGTCATCTCGGGCTCGGGGCCGGACAGCTCGGCCAGCAGGCGGGAGGCCGCCTGTTCCGGCGCCAGCCCGGCGCCGAGGGCGATGCGGCGCGGCTTCAGCTCCGGCATCTCATTGGCCAGCACGCGGGCCAGGCCGAGCAGCGCCGCCGCCTCCGGCACCGTGGCGGAATCGGCGGTGACCAGGGCAAGGCCGCGGGCGCGGCCGCGCGCCGCCTCGGCCAGGGCGGTCAGGCGCGCCAGGGTGGCGGCCAGCGCGCCGGTGGTCGGCATGGCCAGGGCCAGCACCTGCCGCCCGGCGAAGGCCTCCGGCGCCAGGCTGGCGGCCTCCTCCAGCGTCAGCAGCCGGGCCTCGGCGCCGCCGCGCTGCCAGGCGGCCTGCAGCGCCGCCGCCAGCGGGGCGCTGCCGGCATCGGCCAGCAGCAGCGCCGGGGCGCCGGGGGCCGCCGGCGGGGTGGCGGCCAGGGCAGAGGCAGAGGCAGAGGCAGAGGCAGAGGCAGAGGCAGAGGCGGGGGCCTCGGCCGGCGCGGCCTCGCGCCCGGCCAGGATCAGCAGGGCCGGCCAGGGCGCGGCCTGCAGCGGGGCCAGCTGGGGGCGCGGCCAGCCGGCGGCGGCGCAGGCGGCCTCCCAGCCGGCCTGGTCGGGCAGCGGCGCCTCGCCGCCCTCCCACCAGGCGGGGTCCTGGCCGCAGGCGAAGCTCCAGGCGCGGCCGGGCAGCGGCTCGGCCAGCAGCAGCGTGGCGCCGGGGGCCAGCAGCGGCGCCAGCGCCGGCAGCAGCGCCGCGCCGCGCCGGGCGCGGGCGGCGGCCGCCAGGCCCACCACCAGATCGGCCTCCAGCGCCGGGGCGGCGCCGCTGCCGATCTCCCAGGGCTCATAGGCGAAGTCGATATTGCCGGCATGCGGCGGGATGGCGGCGGCGCGGGCATCGCCCGGCGCGCCGGTGGCGGTGTAGCGCACCATCAGCCCGCTCTCGCCCAGCGCCGTCAGCAAAGCGCGGGTCAGCGGCCCGCCCTGGGCGTTGACCTCCAGCACCCGCAGCGGGCGGTGGCGCGGCCATTGCGCGGCCAGCGCCGCGACGCCGCGCGCCAGCACCTGGGCCAGCCGCTCATAGCCGGCCGAATCGGCGGGCAGCAGGGCGGGCTCGACCGGCTGGCCGGCCAGCGCCGCCGGCAGCCGCTCGGCGGCGAGCGCCAGCCAGGCCAGCTCATGCGCCAGGGAGGGCTGCTCGGCCAGCACGGCGCGCCAGATATCGGCGGCCTCCGGCAGTTCGCCGGGCGGCAGCAGCCGCCAGGCGCCGGCGGCGGGCTCGGCCAGCCCGTCCTCGGCGAGGGCGCGCAGCTGCGCCTGGGCATAGGGGGAGAGGCCGGCCAGCGGCAGCAGCGCCGCCTGGTCCGCCTTCGCGCCGCCCGGCGCACCGGCCTGGGCGCGCAGCGCGGCATGCGCGGCGGCCACCGTATGGCCCTCCAGCAGCAGCGCCGTCTCGGCGAGCTCGGCGGCGCCATCCTCGGCCAGGGCGGCGCGGCCGAGCAGCGCCAGGTCCAGCGCCGGCGGCGCGCCGGGCTGGCTGCCCTCGGCCTGGGCGGCGACATGGAACACCGCCTCCTCCACCGAGGGCCGCGGCGTCAGCCGGATGCGCTGCATCCAGCATTCCTCGAAGCGGGCGACCGGCTGGCCGCCGCCATCGCGCAGCATCACGCTGCATTCGCCGGAGCGCTCGCCCCGGTGCAGCAGGCGCAGCTCGGCGCTGACCGGCACCGGCGCGCCGCGCTTCAGCACGACGCGGCCGAAGCGCACCGGCACCACGGCGCGGCCATCCACCGCCTCGCCGGGGGAGAGCAGCTCGACCATGCCCTGCAGCGCGCCATCGCCGCGCACCGGATGCAGCAGGAAGCCCTCATCCGCCGGCACGCCCGGGGGGAGTGCCAGGCGCAGCGTGGCGGCGCGGCCATCGGCGGAGAGCCGCGCCTCCTGCACCACCGAGAAGGCCGGGCCGTAATCGAGCAGGAAGTTGCGCGCCTGGGCGCGCGTCGCCTCGCCGGGCACCAGCGGACCGTCGGCGGGGGGCGGCGGCGTGTCGGCCAGCGCCGCCAGCGTCGCCGGCGCCACCTGGCCGCGGGCATGCAGCGTCCAGCCCTCGCCCGACAGGCGCGGGCGGCTCTCCAGCCGGAAGAAGCCATCCGCGTCGAGCTGGCTGCGCGTCTCCCGCGCCCGCTCGGCCGAGAGCGGCAAAGCGCGCAGGATCTGCATGTCGCGCAGCTCCAGTGCCGGGGCGTCCGGGAAGGCCAGCGCACCGGCGGCGAGCGCCATCTCCAGCATGGCGGTGGCGGGCAGCACCGGCTCGCCACCCAGGCGGTGGTCGGCGAGCCAGGGCTCCAGCGCGGTGTCCAGCAGCCGGCCCCAGCGGCCGGGCTCGGCCCCCTGGCGGAAGCCCAGCAGCGGATGGTCGGCCACCGCATCGGTCAGCCGCACCGATTCGGCGCTGGGCGTGAACCAGTGGCGCTGCCGCTCGAAGGGCGTCAGCGGCAGGGCGCGGCGCTCGGCCGGGCCCTGCCAGGCCGGGCCGCCGCGCGGATCGGCGCCGGCGGCGTAGGCGCGGTCGGCCAGGCCGGGGAAGGGATCGCCCGCCCCGTCGCGCCGCGACAGGCTGGCCAGCACCGGCGCCTCGGCCTCGGCGGCGCGCAGGCTCTCGCGCAGATAGGATTGCAGCACGGGGTGCGGGCCGATCTCGATGAACAGCCGCGCCCCGGCATCGATGGCGGCCTGCACCGCCGCCTGGAAGCGCACCGGCGCGCGCAGATTCTGCCACCAGTATTCGGCATCCAGCGCCGCCCCCGGCAGCTTGGTGCCGGTGACCGAGGAGAGGAAGCCGAGCCGCCCGGCGCCGGGGGCGAAGCCCGCCAGCTCGGCCGCGAGGGCGCCGCGCACCGGGTCCATCGCCGCCGAGTGGAAGGCATAGTCGAGATCGAGCCTGACCGCCGCGGCGCGCCGTTCCTTCACCGCCGCCACCAGCTGGTCGATGGCCGCTTCCGGCCCGGCCACCGTGATGGCGCCGGGGGCGTTGTAGGCGGCGATCTCGGGGCGCCAGCCGGCCGCGTCGGCCGGGGCCGCCTCCAGCAGCGGCGCCGCCGCCTCCGCGCCGATGCCGAGCGCCGCCATGCGGCCGATGCCGCGCCGGCTGTGCTGGGCGCGGGAGCGGGCGACCACCAGCCGCACCGCCTGCGGCAGGGTCAGGATGCCGGCGGCATGCGCCGCCGCCACCTCGCCCACCGAATGGCCGAGGCAGAGATCGGGCCGGATGCCCTCCGCCGCCAGCGCCGCCAGGATGCCGAGCTGCACCAGGAAGAGCAGCGGCTGGGCGCGGTCGGTGCCGGCCAGATCCTCGGCCGTCACACCCTGCTTCAGCAGCGCCGCGCCGGACCAGCCGGTGAGCGGGCGCAGCAGCCCATCCGCCTCACGCACCGCGTTGCGGAAGGCGGCGTTGCGGTCCATCGCCTCGCGCGCCATGCCGGCGAATTGCGCGCCATTGCCGGAGAAGACGAAGGCGACATGGCCGGCGGCGCCGAGCTTGGCGCTGCCCTGGGTGACGCCCTCCGGCTTCTCTCCGGCCAGCCAGGATTCGAGCTGCGCCTGCAGCGCCTCCGCCCCCTCGCCGCGCAAAGCGAGGCGGTGGCTGTAGAGGTCGCGGTGGCGCGCGGCGCCGCGCAGCAGGGCGGGCGTGGCGCCGCGCTGGCCGAGCGTCGCGTGCCACTGCCCGGCCAGCTCGCGCAGCGCGGCGGCGGAGCGGGCGGAGAGCAGCAGCGGCGGCGCCGCGTTGCGCACCGCCTTGGGCGCCGGCGCGGCGGTGGCGGGGGCGCGGCCCAGCAGCAGCGAGGCATTGGTGCCGCCGAAGCCGAAGCTGTTGACGCCGGCCACCGCATCCGGGGCCAGGTCGAGGCTTTCCAGCGCCGTCGGCACGCGGATGTTCAGCCCGGCGAAGTCGATATTCGGGTTGGGGCTGTTGAAATGCAGGTTGGGCGGCAGCGCGCCGCGCTCCAGCACCAGCATCGCCTTGAACAGCCCGGCCATGCCGGAGGCGGGCTCCAGATGGCCGATATTGGTCTTCACCGAACCGACCGGCAGCGGCGCGGCGCGGCCTTGCGCGAGGGCGGTGCCGATCGCCCAGGTCTCGGCCGGGTCGCCGGCCTGGGTGCCGGTGCCATGCGCCTCGAAATAGGCCAGCCGCTCGCGCGTCACCCCGGCTTCCGCCATGACGCGGCCGAGCAGCGCCGCCTGCGCCTCGCGGTTGGGCAGCGACAGGCCGATGGTGCGGCCGGCCGCATTGGTGCCGCAGGCCAGGATGACGCCGCGGATGGCGTCGCCATCCGCCTGGGCCTGGGAGAGCGGCTTGAGCAGCACGACGCCCGCGCCCTCGCCGCGCACATAGCCGTCGGCGGCGGCGTCGAAGGCCTGGCAGCGGCCGCGGGCGGAGAGCATGCCGGCGCGGGAGAAGCCGGCGAAGGCGAAGGGCGAGAGCAGCAGCTGCACGCCGCCGACCAGCGCCGCCTCCACCTGCCCGGCGCGCAGCGCGGCGACCGCGGCGGCCAGCGCCACCAGCGAGGAGGAGCAGGCGGTGTCCACCGTCTGCCCCGGCCCGCGCAGGTCGAACACATTGGTCAGCCGGTTGGACAGGATCGACAGCGTGTTGCCGGTCATGAAGTAGCGGTCGGTGCCGGCGGAATCGCCCAGCCGCAGCTCGGCATGGTCGGTGGAGGAGCCGCCGATCCAGACGCCGACATTGCGGCCCGAAAGGCGGCTGGCCGGCCAGCCGGCATCCTCGATCGCCTCGGCCGCGACCTCCAGCAGCAGGCGCTGCTGCGGGTCCATCTCGGCCGCCTCGCGCGGGGAGAGGCCGAAGGCCGGCGCGTCGAAGCCGGTGATGTCGCCCAGATGCGCGGCGGCGAAGCTGTAGGAGCGGCCGGGCTCGCCCTTGCGCGGATGGTGGAAGGCGGCCTGGGTGAAACGCTCCTCCGGCAGGGTGGAGACCGCGTCGCCGCCGCTGGCCAGCAGCGTCCAGAACCGCTCGAGATCAGGCGCGCCGGGCAGGCGGCAGGCGGCGCCGACGATGGCGATGGGCTCCAGGGTGGCGCGGGCGCCGGCAGGCTTTCTGGCTCTGGTCATTCCACATGCTCAGCGCGCCGCCGGGGCAGCCCGCGCCTAAGGGTGAGTTTCGCGTGCGGTGGGGCGGGCCAGGGGGCCCGCGCCGGGGCTTTGGGGGCGCGGCCCGGGCCGGAATTCCGGCGCGGGCCACGCCGCGGCTCATGGCGCAGCGGCGCCGGGCCTCTCGACAGCGCGTCCCGCGCTGGGCCTCTGCACGGCGCGTCCCGCGCCGGGCTTTTGGGCAGCGCGTCCCGCGCGGGCGCTCATGGCACGGCTTGCGCCCGGGCGGCAACCACAGCGCTGGCGGCGACGCCCTGCTGGCCGGCCCAGCCGGGCTCGGCGGCGGGGCGGGGGCGGGCGCCGGCGGGCGCCGGCTGCGCCGCCGGGCGCGGCAGCGGCCGGACCACGCCGCGCTGCCGCCGCACCGGGTCGGTCACCTGCTGCAGCAGGCCATCCACCAGCTGGAAATGATCCGCCCAGGCCGGGGCCTGCCAGCCCTCCAGCCGCGCCATCTGCGCCGTGCGGGCCGGGCTGTCGGGGCTGGCATAGTCGAGCACCGCCTCGCGCCAGGCGGCGCCGTCCAGCGGGTCGAGATAGTCGGGCACCTCGCCGCCCACCTCGCGCAGCGCCGGCAGGTCGGAGCAGATGGCCGGCACGCCGGCGGCCAGCGCCTCGGCCAGCGGCAGGCCATAGCCCTCGGCGAAGGAGGGGAAGAGCAGCGCGCGGGCGCCCTGCAGCAGCTCGGCGACGCTGCGGTCGGGCAGCTGGCCGACCTCCTGCACCACCCCGTGCAGCGCCGTGCAGCGCTCCAGGATGTCGACGATGTTCTCGTTCTCCCAGCCGCGCTTGCCGATGATCAGCAGGCGCGGCGTGGCGGCGCCATGGGTGATCGCCATCTGCCGCCACAGATGCAGTAGCAGCAGGTGGTTCTTGCGCGGCTCGATGGTGCCGAGGGTGACGAAATAAGGATCCTCGCCGGAGGGCGCCTGGCGCGGCAGGGTGTCGATGCCGAGGGGGGCCACCAGCACCGGCGGCGGCGCGGCGCGGCCGCCCAGATGCGGCGCCAGCGCGTCGGCGGTGGCGGCGGAGTTGACGATGATGCCGTCCGCCAGCGCCGCCGTGGTGCCGATGCGGCGCAGATGCTTCTCCGCCTGGCCGGGCCGGGCATATTCCGGATGGGTGACCGGGATCAGGTCGTGGATCAGCGGCACGAAGGCGCAGCCGGCGCGGCGCAGCGCCTCGATCGGCGCGGCGCGGTCCAGCGCCTGGTGCGAGACCAGCAGATAGGCCAGGCGCCGGCCGCGCTGCAGCAGGCGCGTCATGTCGCCCCGGCCGAGGCCGAGCAGCAGCCGGCCGCGCCCCAGCGCGCCGAGCCGCGCGGCGCGGCGGAAGGCCGGGCCATTGGCCAGGCCGCTGCTCCAGGCCTCGGTCAGGTTCTCGACCAGCTCGGCCACCAGCTTGCGCGGCAGCAGGCCGAAGCCGCCATGCAGCTCCTGCCCGGCGAAGCTGCACTCCCCGCCCGGGGTGGCGAGGTAGTGGCGGGCATAGGCCAGCTCCACCCGGTCGATGCCGGACGGGGTCCGCTTCCGGCCGCATCCCAGCAGGCGGGACACGTCCAGGATCACATGCGGGCCGTCGGTCGCTTGGGCAGCGGGCATCATGGGTCCTCAGGAACGGCGTCACCGTTCTGGTGCGCCGGCGCGGCATCCTGGGCGGAGGATATGCTGCGTCTGCGAACAGAACCTGTCACGATTTTGTGGACCGCTTAACCCTTCGTCAATCTAAATTCTGAGAATTCCCCCTCTGCCTGCTATCGGTCAAGGTTGAACTTTTAGTAAAGATCTTATCAATCAACGCGTTAGGCTGGGACTTGGCCGGGTTCCTTTCCGAACGGTTTACTCCTGCTCGGGACGGATCTGGTTCGCCGAGGCGCCATTGATTAAGGCTTCCTGCATGGTCTCGGCGCTCTTGCGGCGGATGTCCTGATAGGCGTGCGGCGTGTGGAAGGCGCTGTGCGGCGTCACGATCAGCCGCCCCGTCAGCCAGGATTCGCGGGCGCGATAGGCCGCCAGCAGCGGCGGCACCGGCTCGGAAGGCGGCTCCACCGGCAGCACGTCGAGCCCCGCCCCGGCCAGATGGCCGTCGCGCAGGCAGCGCTCCAGCGCATCCAGATCGAGGATCGGCCCGCGCGCCGTGTTCACCACCACCGCCCCCGGGCGCAGCCGGCGCAGCGCCGCCTCGTCCAGCAGACCCGTGGTGGCCCGCGTCAGCGGCGTGTGGATGGAGAGGGTGTCGGTGCCCTCCAGCAGCGACTCCAGGCTGCGGGCGCGGCCGATGCCCAGCGCCCGCTCCACCCCGTTCGGCAGGAAGGGGTCGTAGAAGCGCACCCGGAAGCCGAAGGCCTTGGCGCGCAGCGCCACCGCCGTGCCGATGCGGCCCAGCCCGATGATGCCGAAATCCTGCTCCTCCAGCCGCTGCACCAGCGGGGTCTCCACCTGCCGCCAGGGGGCGGGCGGGTCCTGGCGCTGCAGATCGTGGTGCAGGGCGATGCCGCGCCGGAGCGCCAGCGCCAGCGCCACCGCATGGTCGGCCACCTCGGCGGTGCCGTAATCGGGGATGTTGCAGACCATCACGCCGCGCTCGGCCAGCGCCGCGCGGTCCAGCCGGTCATAGCCCACCCCCATGCGCACCACGACCTTCAGCTTCGGGAAGCGCGCCAGGTCGGCCGCGCTCATCCAGTGGCGGAAGACGAACAGCCCATCCGCCTCGGCGCAGAGCGCATCCGGCAGCTCGTGCAGCCCGCCCGGCGCGCCGCCGCGGACCAGCCGCGCCTGGCCGGCGAAGATCTCCTCCTCCAGCGCGGTGTCGGGATAGAGGCCTTCCGGCTCGAGCACGGTCAGCATTCCGGGCGTCTCCTTGGATCGATTCCTTGCGCCCGAGGATGCGGGGCCGGGGTTGGGGGCGCAAGCCGCCCCGCCTATGCTCGGCCCACCATCACGGGGCGGCAGGCATGAGCATGCGGAAGATCCTGATCACCGGCGCATCCAGCGGCATCGGCGCGGCGACCGCCCGGGCGCTCGCCGGGCCCGGCGTGGCGCTGGCGCTGCACGCCCGCAACAACCGCGAGGGCGCCGAGCGCAGCGCCGCGGCCGTGCGCGAGGCGGGCGCCGAGGCCCATGTGCTGCTGGCCGACCTGACCGAGCCCGCCGCGCCGGGGCGGCTGGTGGAGCAGGCGGCCGCCGCCCTGGGCGGGCTCGACGTGCTGGTCTCCAATGCCGGCTTCGCCGACCGCACCCCGGTGGCGGCGCTGGCGGACGAGGCCTTCACCCGCAGCCAGGACGCCATCCTGGGCGCGCTGTTCCGCCTGGCCCGCGCCGCCGGGCCGATCCTGGCCGCCGGCGAGGCGCCGCGCCTGGTCGCCGTCTCCTCCTTCGTGGCGCATAATTTCCGCACCGACAGCACCGTCTTCCCGGCCTCGGCCACCGCCAAGGCGGGGGTGGAGGCGCTGGTCAAGGCGTTGGCCATCGAATGGGCGCCGAAGGTGACGGTGAACGCCGTGGTGCCCGGCTACACCCAGAAGGATGCCGGTGCCCATGCCGCGCTGGACGCCAAGGCCTGGGAGGCGGTGATCGCCCGCATCCCGCTGCGCCGCCTGGGCCTGCCGGCGGATGTGGCGGCGGCGATCGCCTTCCTGGCCTCCGACCGCGCCGGCTACATCACCGGCCAGTGCCTGCATGTCGATGGCGGCGTGGTGATCTGACCTCCGGCGCCGGGCCGCCTGGCCGGGCCGCCTGACTCGGCCGCTTGACCCGGCCCTTGACCTGGCCCCTGGGGCACGCCCGAAAAGCCGGCGGGTCCACCGCCAGGAGAGCCCCGATGGGTGCCCAGCAGATTCCTCCACGGCCGCGCGGCGCGATCGGCGCCGCCGCGGCGTCGCGCCAGCTCGGCCTCTCGGCCAAGGCGCTGCGGCTCTATGAGCAGCGCGGCTTGCTGCGGCCGCCGCGCAGCGCCGCCGGCTGGCGCGCCTATGGCCCGGCCGAGCTGCGGCGCGCCGCCGAGATCGCCACGCTGCGCCGGCTGGGCTTCAGCCTGGCCCAGGTGGCGCGGCTGCTGCGCGGCGACCCCGCCGGGCTGGCGCCGGCGCTGGAGGCGCATCAGGCGGCGCTGGAACAGCAGCTGCAGGCGCTGCTCGGCACCCTGGCCGAGCTGCGCGGCCGGCGCGCCGCCCTGGCCGGGGGGCAGCTGCCCTCGGCCGCCGAGCTGGCGCGGCTGCTGGCGCCGCCGGCGCATCCCGGGGTGGCGCTGGACCTGCCCTGGCCCTGGGGCGGGGAGCGCTTCGCCCTGCCGGCGCTGCGGCCGCTGACCCACATCACCGGGCCGCTCGGCAGCGGCAAGACGCGGCTGGCCCGGGCCCTGGCGGCGGCGCTGCCGGGTGCCCGCTTCCTCGGCCCGGAGCGCGCCGCGGCGGGGCAGGCCGGGCTGCGCGTGGCGCTGGCGCAGGATCCGGCGCTGGCCGCGCGGGCGGAGGCGCTGCTGGCAACCCTGCGCGCCGATGGCGCCACCGAGTCGGCCGCGCTGCTGGCGCTGCTCCTGGCCCTGGCGGAGGAGAGCCAGGCGCCGCTGGTCATCGACATGCTGGAGCAGGGGCTGGACCGGGCGACGCAGGAGGCGCTGATCGCCCTGCTGCGCCGACGCGGCCCGGCGGCGCGGCCGCTGCTGTTCCTGACCCGCTCCACCGCCATCCTCGACCTCGATTCGGTGGGGGAGGCCGAGAGCATCCTGTTCTGCCCCGCCAACCACGCCCCGCCCTTCCTGGTCGCCCCGCATCCCGGCGCGCCGGGGCATGAGGCGCTGTGCTCCTGCCTGGCCGCGCCGGAGGTGCGGGCGCGCAGCGAGGGGATGCTGGCCTGGCGGCCCGCGGCGGGCGGCTAGGGCCGGGCGGTTCGCGGCGGCGGCGGGGCCGCGGCAGGCATCCGCCGCATCGCCCCGCGCCGGCGGAAGTCCGGCCGGCTAGCGGATGCGCTCGCGCAGCGTGGCCATGCGCCGGGTCAGCTCATCGATCTCGGCGTGGTTGCGCGGCTCGGGGAAGGCCTGGGCCACCCAGCCGGGGATCTGCCGCGCCTCCTGCTGCAGGGCGCGGCCGGCCTCGGTGAGCTGGATGCGGACCTGCCGCTCATCCTGCGGGTCGCGGGCGCGGCTCACCAGCCCGGCGGCCTCCAGCCGCTTCAGCAGCGGTGTCAGGGTGGAGCTGTCCAGGAACAGCTTCTCGCCGATGCTGCCGACGGTGCGGCTGTCCTGCTCCCACAGCACGACCATGACAAGATACTGGGGATAGGTCAGGCCGAGCCGGTCGAGGAAGGGCTTGTAGGCGCGCTGGATGGCGTGGGCGGTGGAGTGGATCGCGAAGCAGAGCATGCGGTCCAGCCCCTGGTCGTTCTCCGGCATGGAAGCCTCCCGGTCTGGAAGGCGGTATTTTAGATCGCGCGCGATGGTATCGCCCAACACAAAACGCGGGGCAGCCATGCAAGGATATATATCGTGCAAGATTGAGTATCGCGATAAATGTCCTGCACCGGCACAGAGCCGAACACACACCACACCGAACTCCAGAAAGGGATCCTCCCATGTCCAGCTTCCGCATCGCCGCCGCCGCCCTCCTGGCCCTGTCCGCCGCCGCGGCGCCGGCCTTCGCCCTCTCCGCCGGCGAGGCCGCCGCCCCCGACAGCCGCTTCGCCAGCGGCATCGCGGTGACCCAGGGCCAGCCCGGCGCCGGCCGCCCCGGCCATTCCGCCTCCTCGGCCACGGGCAACCCCTTCGGCCATGGCATCGCGGTCAGCCGCAGCCAGGAGAATGGGCTGGAGAACAGCCTCGCCGTCGCCAACAACGCCTCGGCCCAGGACAGCAGCCGCGGCAACGCCGCGCTGGGCGGCACCCGCATGGCGGCCCGCTGATCGCACCACATCCCTGAACAGGGAGACCGCGGCCGGCCGTGCCATCACGGCCGGCCGCTGCGCGTTCCGGGCGGCGCCCTAGCGCAGCTGGCCCAGCGCCACCAGGTCCTGGCGCAGCCGCTCCGCATCCGGCAGCGGCGCCTCGATCGCCGCGTGATGCGCCCGCCAGATCGGGAAGGCGCGGGCGAGCAGGGCGCGGCCCTCGGGCAGCAGCGCCAGGCGGCGGCTGCGGCGATCCTCCGGATCGGGCCGCACCTCCACCAGGCCGCGCCGCTGCAGTGGCTTCAGCGCCGCGGTCAGGGTGGTGCGGTCCATCGCCAGCAGCGCGGCGACCGGGCCCATCGGCGGCGGCTCCGGCCGGTTCAGCGCCATCAGCAGGGAGAATTGCCCGCTGGTCAGCCCCAGCGGGCGCAGCGCCGCGTCGAAATGCCGCGCCAAGGCGCGGGCGGCGCGCTGTGCGTGCAGGCACAGGCAGGCATCCCGTACCAGGATCGTGAACTCATAGGGCAGGGCGTCGGGCGGCGCGGGCTTTGACACGGCCATGGATATGTTGATACCAACCTAACAACGCAAGAGGGAGGACACCATGGACCAGGGGCTCGACATTCCGAAGCCGCCGAGTCCGGCGCTGGCCACGCGCGAGCAATGGCGGCGCGCCTGGCGCGTGCTGCTGGAGCAGGAAAAGGCCCTGACCCGGGCGCGCGACCAGGTGAACGCCGCCCGCCGCGCCCTGCCCTGGGTGCGGGTGGAGCGCGAGTTCCGCTTCGCCACGCCGGAGGGGGAGCGCGATCTGGCGCAGCTCTTCGGCGGGCTGCCGCAGCTGATCGTCTATCATTTCATGCTGGCGCCGGGCTGGGGCGAGGGCTGCACCGGCTGCTCCTTCCTGGCCGACCATCTGGACGGCACGCTGCCGCATCTGCAGGCCGCCGGCACGCGGCTGGTCGTCACCTCCCGCGCGCCGCTGGCCGAGATCGAGGCCTATCGCCGCCGCATGGGCTGGCGCTTCCCCTGGGTGTCGGAAGGGGAGAACGGCTTCGGCGCCGAGTTCGGCGTGCACCTGCCGCTGGCGGCGCAGCGCGATGGCAGCGCCCGCTACAATGACGCGCCGCTCTCCGACCCGATGGGCGGGCTCGAGGATCTGCACGGCCTCAGCGTCTTCGCCCGCACCGCCGATGGCGCGGTCTGCCACACCTATTCCTGCTACGCGCGCGGGCCGGAGGAGCTGCTCGGCACCTTCATGCTGCTCGACCGCACCCCGTCGGGCCGCGCCGAGCAGGGCATCATGAGCTGGGTGCGCCGCCACGACGAATACGCCGGACCCGCCGCGCCGGCGGCCGGCTGCTGCGGCTGAACGCCGCGCATCATCACCGGGAGGACTGAAAGAAATGCAGGTCGAACAACGGGCGGAGCATCGCTGGCTGATGCGGCTGCTGGGCGAATGGGACAGCACCGGGCAATGCACCGCCGGCCCCGACACCTCGGAGATGCGCGGGCGGGAGAGCGTGCGCGCCCTGGGCGAGGTCTGGGTGCTGTGCGAGGGCGAGGGCGAGATGCCCGGCGGCGGCCAGGCGCAGATGCTGATGACCCTGGGCTACGACCCGGCGCAGGGCTGTTTCCTCGGCACCTTCACCGGGTCGATGATGACGCATCTCTGGACCTATCGCGGCCAGCTGCAGGGCGACACGCTGGTGCTGGACACCGAGGGGCCGGATTTCCAGGGCGGCACCGCCCGCTACCAGGACATCATCCGGCTGGAGGGCGACGACACCCGCCACATGACCTCGCGCATGGCGCTGCCGGATGGCAGCTGGCAGGAGGTGATGCGCTCGACCTTCCGCCGCCGCGGCGCCTGACGGCTCAGCGTGACCCCGGCGCCCGATCCGGCGCCGCATGCAGGGCCTGCGCCAGCAGGGCGCGCAGCCGGGCGGGCGGCGCGCCCCACAGCGCCAGCAGCGCCGCATAGGGGTCGCCCTCCAGGCCGAGCACGCTGGCGAAGGCGGGCTCGGTCTTCATCCCGCGCTGGCGCGCCGCCCGCACCGCCCGGCGCAGCTTCGTGCCGCCCAGCGCCAGCAGCCGCCGCTCCACCACGAAATGCCGCCAGCCGGCCTGCTCGGCCACCGGCTGGGCGGCGCCGAAGATCTCGAACTCCCAGCCCTCGGCCCGGAAGCGGGCCAGCACCGGCCGCGGCGCGCCGCGCCACTGCCACAGGGCGAAGCCGCGCTCGGCGCCGAATTCCCGCCAGAGATGGCGCGCGAAAGCCGCCGGATCCGGCGCGTGGCAGAGCAGGTCGAGATCGCTGGCGGGCGTCGCCAGCCGCAGCGGCGGCGTGCCCGCCACATGCGGGTCGAACCCCGCCAGGCGGCGCAGCGCGAAGCTGCGGCGCAGCGCCGCGCGCCAATCCGGGCGCGGCCCGGCCGGGAAGGGCAGGGCGGCGTCAGTCAAGGCGGATATCGGCTTCCCGCACCAGGGTCGCCATGCTCTCCCGCCCCTCGCGCACGAAGCGGGCGAAGTCGGAGGGGCTGCTGCCCACCGGCACGGCGGCCAGCTGCGCCAGCCGCGCCTGCACCTCGGGCTCGGCCAGCGACTCCTTCAGCGCGCCGTGCAGCCGCTCCACCAGCGGCGCCGGCAGCCCCGCCGGGCCGAACAGCGCCGCCCATTCGGAGAGCGTCAGGCCGGGCAGCCCGGCCTCGGCGAAGGTCGGCACATCGGGCTGCACGGCGACGCGCTGCTCGGCGGCAATGGCCAGGAAGCGGGCACGGCCCGAGGCCACCACCGGCCCGGCCGAGAGCGCGGTGATGAAGGCGGCGTCCAGATTGCCGCCGGCCAGGTCGCGCGCCGCGTCGGCGCCGCCGCGATAGGGCACGTGCTGCAGGTTGATGCCGGCCAGGCGCTGCAGCTGCACCACCGCCAGATGCCCGGCCGTGGCATTGCCCTGGGTGCCGATGTTCAGCCGCCCGGGCTGCTGCTTGGCCATGGCAATGAAGCCGGCCAGGTCGCGCGCCGGGGACTCCGCCTTCACCGCCAGCACCTGCGGAAAGGTCGTCACCAGCGAGATCGGCGTGAAGGCGGTGGCGTAATCGAAGGGCAGGCCGCGCAGCAGCGCCGGGTTCACCAGATGGGAGGAGGCATCCCACAGCAGCGTCTGCCCGTCCGGCGCCGCCTGCGCCACGGCACCGCCGCCGACGCTGCCGCTGGCGCCGGTGCGGTTCTCCACCACGATGGTCTGGCCCAGCCGCTCGCCCATGCGCGGCGCCAGGGTGCGCGCCGCGCTGTCGGCGGCGCCGCCGGCGGCGAAAGGCACGATCAGCCGGATCACCCGCGGCTGCGCCAGGGCCAGGCCGGGCAGCAGCAGGGCAGGGGCGGCAAGCAGGGTACGGCGCAGCATGGTTGTTCCTCCCGGGAAGCTTTGCCGTCTTTCCTGCCAGAAAGTGCTGCGCCTGGGGAGGCTTTGCCTCCCCAAGGGAGATGTCACCTGGGGAGGCTTTGCCTCCCCAGACCCCTCCACCGGGGGGACAGGGTCCCCCCGGACCCCGCCGACTGTTCGCGGGGTCCGGGGTGGCCGTGCCACCCCGGCGGGGTCCAGGGGCAGCGCCCCTGGCCCTCACCCCACCAGCGTGGGCAGCACCTCGCCGCTCGTGCCATCGGCGATGCCGAGATCCGTCACATGCGGCCCGGCATTGCAGGCCAGCGTCGCGCCGACGATCGCCTTGAACACCCGGTAGGGCGGCTGCCACTGGGTCAGCCCGTCGGCGGCCGCGCGCAGCGCCGCGAATTGCGCGGCGACCTCCGCGGCCGGCGCGTCGGAGAGCAGGCCGCAGACCGGCAGCGGCAGCAGCGCCCGCACGGCGCCATCCTGCGCCACCGCCATGCCGCCGCCGCAGCCGATCAGCGCATTGGCGGCCAGCGCCATGTCGCCCGGCGCATGGCCGAAGATGCAGAGATTGTGGCTGTCATGCGCGACCGTGGTCGCCAGCGCGCCCTGCCACGCGCCCCAGCCCTCCAGCACGCCGAGGCTGGGCGTCGCCGGCGCCCGGCCATGCCGGTGCAGCACGGCGAGCATCGTGGCCTCCGGCGGCAGCACCGCATATCCGTCCCGCACCGGCACGCTGATCTCCCCCCAGCGGGTGAAGCGTGGCTGGGAGACGGTGCGCAGCCGCGCCGTGGCGCCGGGGGCGGCGATGCGGAAATCGCCCTCCGCGACGGCGCCGAGCCGCATCGTGTCGCGCAGCCCGGGCGGGGTCGCGCCGGGCAGCGGTGCCAGCAGCCGACCCTCCTCGGCCAGATGCGCGCCGGAGACGAAGACCTGCTCCACCGCCAGCGCCTCGAGATCGGACAGCACCAGCAGGTCGGCCCGCCGCCCCGGCGCCAGCAGGCCGAGATCGGCGCGGCCGATGCGCTGCGCGGCGTTCAGCGTGGCGCAGCGCAGCGCCTCCAGCGCCGGCATGCCGTAGCGCACCAGCCGGCGCAGCAGGTCGATCATGCCGCCCCGCGCCACCAGATCGTCGGGGAAGACGTCGTCGGTGCAGAGCGTCAGCGTCTGCGGCCAGCGCGGCAGCGTGGCCAGCGCCGCGACGCACTCCGGCAGCAGGTGGTCATGGCTGCCGCGCAGCTCGATGGCGAGGCCGGCGCGCAGCTTCTCCAGCAGATCCTCGCCCGAGACGATCTCATGGTCGGAGGAGATGCCGGCGGCGACGAAGCCCTGCAACTCGGGCCCCGCCAGGCTGCGCGCATGGCCGCAGACCAGCTTGCCGCTGGCCAGCCCCGCGGCCACGATGCCGGCCATGCGCGGGCTGCGCTCCAGCACGCCGCGCATGTCCATCACCTCGGCGACGCCGGCGATCTCCGGCCAGGCCAGCATCTCTTCCAGTTCGGCGGGGCCGAAATCGGCGCCGGCGCGCTCCAGCCCCGGGGCGGAGGGCACGCAGGAAGGGGCCAGCACCAGCACGCGGAGCGGCAGGCCGCGCGAGGCCTCGATCGCCCAGCGCACCCCGTCCAGCCCGGCGACATTGCCCAGCTCATGCGGGTCCCAGCACACCGTGGTGGTGCCCTGGGGCAGCACCGTCTCGGCGTAGCGGCGCGGCGTCACCATCGAGCTTTCGACATGCATATGCGTGTCGATCAGCCCCGGCGCCAGGATGCGGCCGGGCCAGCGATGGATCGTGGCGGCGTCGGCCCGGCTGCCCGGCGCGTGGACGCTGGCGATCAGCGGGCCGACCAGGCCGAGATCGGCCTCGCGCAGCTCGCCCGTGGCCATGTCGGCCACGCGCGCGCCGGTGATCAGCACATCGAAAGGGGCGAGGCCGCGCGCCGCGCGCACCGCGCGGTCGCGCAGGGCGGGGTCGTGCAGGTCAGCGTCGGGCGGCGTGGGCGGCATGGGCGGCGGCTCCGGGGGGCACCAACGAAAACAGGCTGCCCGTCACCGGGCAGCCTGTCGAACTGGTGGAGCCAATCGGAATCGAACCGACGACCTCTTGAATGCCATTCAAGCGCTCTCCCAACTGAGCTATGGCCCCTCAGGGAAGTGAGGCGGGCGTATAGCGGCGGGCTGGCGGCGGCGCAAGCGGCGGTTTCGGCGGGATGAAGCAGTGCGGCCTGGCGGGGCTGCGGCTTGCGGGGGCCACAAATGAAAACAGGCTGTCCGTTACCGGACAGCCTGTCGAACTGGTGGAGCCAATCGGAATCGAACCGACGACCTCTTGAATGCCATTCAACCCAGGGGAGCCTTACCGGGCCGCATGGTGCCGCACCGAGCTTCCGAAGCTGCGGAAAAACCTCACTTCTGGTGAGATGATTCCCGGACCGAGTTAGACCGGGCCGTTTCTGCATGGTTGCGTCTTGGTTGCACATCCGGATATGCAACTAACCAGAGGCACCGATGCCGAAGCGAGCATCACCAGCCGGGCGGCCGAGACCTCGCCCCTCGGCCTCATGTGGGATCGAGAGGTGCCAGATTTCGGCCTCCGCACCCTAAGCAGCGGCGCGCGAAATTGGCTTTTCAAGTATCGCGTCCTGGACGGCCGCCAGCACTGGCACTGGATTGGCACCTTCCCCGCCATGACGGTGGACAACGCGCGGAAGGTGGCACGCAACCTGCGGACGGCGGTGGACGGGGGCAAAGACCCGTCGCAAGAGCGCGCTGCGGAGCGTGAGGCCGCACGCGCGGCGCGTTAGCGCCATCCGCCTCGTCGCTGGTCCGCCCTGCCGGCCCCTGAGCGCTCTGAGGGAGTGACGTTTGCCTGCCCCCCGGCACCCCCTATTCCCCCACCCCCGGATGCGAGCGTGCGTCCTTTTGTGCCCCCCGCGCACGGAGAACATAATTATTTCTACGATCGTATCCGACTATAGAGAATGCGCTCGCGGGCATCTCACCTAGACTCTTATTGCTCTGACTGTGCATGGCCGCCGTAGCAAGAGCAGGCAGTGCACTCTGATGCCGCGCGACGATGAAGACGAAGCGTAAGACTGCGTCGCTGAATCGCTGCCGTCCGGCCCCCCCCGTGGCCTCACCTGTTATGCTGTAGCAGGCGGGCGTTAAGCGGAGAGGTACAGTGTTAGGGTGGCGGCTGGGCCTACAGGCAACCGCCACCCCAACACTGACGTCAATCAGCCGACCCTGTTGTCAGGCATCGACATCAACCAGCCGAGAGGCTGCGATGCTACCGCCGCTACGCTTGGCCTCGGCCAGCTCGAACTGGAGCTTGGCCAAAGCCTTGCGCTTCGGCAGTCCCAGCTTCCATCGGATCATATCGCCCAGGTGCCGCTGGATGTCGTTGTGCTTCGCGCCAAAGCGCATGACCTGGTTCGTTTCGTCAAAGTTGCCCAGGTCAAGGTTGAAGCCCGCCTCCTCCGGCGTGATTGCGTCCTTCAGGCCGGCACAGTGGAGCTCTCGCTCCTCCGGGCTTAGCGCGAAGTATCGCCACATCGGGTTGGTGTGCGAGAAGTCGATCTTCCCGCGCTCAATGGCCGAGAAAAGCCGCTCGAGATGCGCCGGCTCCTCGTCGCGCCCATAGCCGAAGTCGTAGGCCAGCTTTGCCAGCGCCTTCAGCACAACAGGCTGGGCCGCGACGGTGTGCTTCTTCGCTCCAGGCTCGCCCCAGTAGGGGATCTGCCCGATGGCGCCCCAGAACCGGCACCCATACTCCTCCTTCGCGCTGATATCGTTCGGCGAGGCGCCGTTGATTGTCGTCTTGTTCAGGAAGAGCTGCGCGTTGATGGCAATGAGATCCTTGCGGGAGATCACGCCTTCGTCTTTATGCCAGTCGTGCGGATTGTCCGTATCGACAACCTTCGCCTTGAGGATGTCATTCCCGAGCAGCCGCTCCTTGATGAAGCGGTTGACCGGGTTCGAGTTGTCGAACTCGTAAACGAGGCTGCTCTCCACGGTCTTCGCCAGGTTGTTCAGATCGTGGAAGAGCTGGCGCTCCTGCTCGAAATTCAGGCCAAGGTGCGTCTCGACCACCACCGAGCAGTCGGTGCGGGCAATCTCGAATGCGTACGACCAGACCTGCACCTCCTCCGGCGTTGGTTCGCGCTTGGGGTCGTCGGCCGGCACGTAGAGGGCAGGCTTACGTGGGTACTTGCCGTTGATTGTGACCGCCTTCAGGAACTCGAAGATGAGGTGCATCGCGAAGCGGCGGTGCTGCCCGTCGATGATCCACAGCACGTGCTTGTCCGAAAGGTAGACCGTGATGGTTCCGCCGTTGCGGACGAAGCGCAGGCCCTCGCCTCCCGGCTTGCAGGTACGGATGTTGGCCACGATCGGCTGCATCGAGATGTAGGGCTGCGTGCCGAGACTCTTCTGGATGGCAAGCAGCGTGGCCGGCACTGGGCGGCCTGTCCGCTCCAGCTTGCGCCGCGCAGCGTCGATCAGCCCCTTCAAGATGAAGATCGCGAGCTTCTTCGCGTGCCCCTCGTCCAGGCGACGCTGGGCGACGGACAGCTCGCGATACGAAGGCACCGCCTCCAGGTTGGCCCGATTGGCTACCTCAGAGATCTCGTAGAAGGTCGCCATCGGCACGCTGACGACCAGCGTGCGGTTGCCCATATTGGCCCCCACCAGCACGTTGAATGGGCGTCCGGAATGGTCCCCCTCGGTCAACAGGTCATCAAGGCTGTTAGTGACAACCTGATCCTGGCTGCCTATATCATCGGGATACACAGCTAGCTCCTTTCCGCCCTTAGGCGGGATTGGGTTGTGGCCCGCGCAGCCGGTGGTTCCCCAACCGCTCCCGGCCGCGCGGATTAGCTGGCGAAGGGCCTGCCCCCCAAAGGGGGCAGGCCGTCAGCCTCTCCTACCGATGTTGTGCCAAGACATGCTCCTCCTTTCCGCCCTAGGCGTGATTGGGTTGTGGCCGTGCACGCCTTGGTTCCCCAACCGCTCTGGCGTCCACGGGCGAAACATGCGACGAGCCGCCCAGGCGGTCAAGCGTAATGAAGCCAGGTCACCCGAAAAAATGACCTGGCGGTTTGAAGATGATGCCAGGCCCCTCATGGTGTGGTGTTCAGGGTGCAGTGCCTCATCGCATTAAATTTGAGTCCGTGACGACAGGTGAAAGACTGCCGCCCAACGGTCCTGCTATCGCGCCGCCTGAACGTTCCGCTGCGCAGCGCTAATACATATCGGTGGCGGAAGCCCTAGTGCCGGACTGTGAGGGGCCACGAGCGTGAGGCTGGGCCTATCACCCAGCGCTCCTAGCGTTTGGCTGCACCATGGTTGCAAGGCACAAAAAAACCGCCGGCCCGATCACTCGGAAACCGGCGGTTTAACTGGTGGAGCCAATCGGAATCGAACCGACGACCTCTTGAATGCCATTCAAGCGCTCTCCCAACTGAGCTATGGCCCCTCAGGGAAGTGAGGCGGGGGTATAACCACGCCGCCAGGGGCGCGCAAGCGGGGTGTCCCGGATTCTTTTGCGGTTTTTTGGCAGGGCGCGTGGCGGTGGCGCGGCCCCGCGGCCCAGGCCCCGCCACCCCTTTCGCAGCCGCGTCATGGCCGGTAGCCTCCCCCCACCTGAAACTGGGGAGCGTCAAATGCGGAAAGTCTACCCCGATGCGCGCGCCGCGCTGGACGGCCTGCTGCGCGATGGGATGCTGGTCCATTCCGGCGGCTTCGGCCTGTGCGGCATTCCCGGGGCGCTGATCGAGGCGATCCGCGATTCCGGCGTGAAGGACCTCACCGTCGTCTCCAACAATGCGGGCATCGACGATGCCGGGCTCGGCCTGCTGCTGAAGACCCGCCAGATCCGCAAGATGATCTCCTCCTATGTGGGTGAGAACAAGACCTTCGCCGAGCAGTTCCTGGCCGGCGAGCTGGAGATCGAGTTCAACCCGCAAGGCACGCTGGCCGAGCGCATCCGCGCCGGCGGCGCCGGCATTCCCGCCTTCTTCACCAAGACCGGCGTCGGCACCGCCGTCTCCGAGGGCAAGGAGACGCGGGAATTCGACGGCGAGACCTATGTGATGGAGCGCGGCATCATGGCCGACCTCGCCATCATCCATGCCTGGAAGGCGGATACCGAGGGCAACCTCGTCTTCCGCAAGACGGCGCGCAACTTCAACCCGATGATGGCGACCGCCGCGAAGGTCACCGTCGTGCAGGTCGAGCATCTGGTGCAGCCGGGCGAGATCGACCCCGACCACATCCACACCCCGGGCATCTATGTGAAGCGCATCGTCAAGCTGCCCGAGGGCTATGAGAAGCGCATCGAGCAGCGCACCACCCGCAAGCGCGCCTGAGGGGAAGGAACAGAAAACATGCCCTGGACCCGCGACGAGATGGCGGCCCGCGCCGCCCGTGAGCTGCAGGACGGTTTCTACGTCAATCTCGGCATCGGCATCCCGACGCTGGTGGCGAACCACATCCCCGACGGCATCAGCGTGCAGCTGCAGTCGGAGAACGGCATGCTGGGCATGGGCCCCTTCCCCTATGAGGGGGAGGAGGATCCGGACCTGATCAATGCCGGCAAGCAGACGGTGACGGCGCTGCCGACCACCAGCTTCTTCTCCTCGGCCGACAGCTTCGCGATGATCCGCGGCGGCCATGTCGACCTGTCCATCCTGGGCGCGCTGCAGGTGGCCGAGAATGGCGACCTGGCGAACTGGATGATCCCGGGGAAGATGGTGAAGGGCATGGGCGGCGCCATGGACCTGGTCGCCGGGGTGAAGAAGGTGGTGGTGCTGATGGAGCACACCGCCGGCGGCAAGCCCAAGCTGCTGAAGGAGTGCACCCTGCCGCTGACCGGCCGCGCGGTGGTGGACATGGTGATCACCGAGCTCGCCGTGTTCGAGATCGACCGCAAGGCCGGCGGCATGACGCTGGTCGAGCTGGCGCCGGGCGTCACACTCGAAGAACTGCGCGAGAAGACCGAGGCCGGCTTCGCGGTGAAGCCCGGCCTGGCCTGAAGCGCCGCGCTCCGCGCCGCCGCGACACCCCCGGGGAGCGCCGCTTCCCCGGGGTTTTTCATGGCCGGGGCGGATCGGGACCGGGCCGCGCTCCGCCCGCCTGGGCGAGCCGAAGACGCCCTAGCGGATGAGGGGCGGCGAGGCCGGCTGCGGCGTGCTGCGCAGCGTGGTGTTGGCGCGCTGCGATTCGTAGCGCTGCCGGTCATCCTGCAGCCGCTGCTGCAGGCGCTGGATCTCGGCCTCGCGCCGCTCGAAATTGCGCTGCGTCGCGGCCTCGTTGCTGCGGCGCGGGGTGTGGCGGCGCGCCTGGGACGGGCGGCGGGCGCGCGGCTGCTGGGCCTGCCGCTGCGAGGGCAGGGGCGGCGGCGTCCAGCCCTGCACCGTGGGCGTGGCCGGGCTGGCGGGCAGCGGCGCCGGCAGGCCGAGCGGCGGCGGCAGGGCGGCGGCGGGCGGCACCGGCTCGGGCGCGCGGATGCGGTCGAATTGCCGGCCGGAATAGCC
The DNA here is from genome assembly GCF_030818485.1 of Pseudoroseomonas cervicalis. Lineage (NCBI taxonomy): Bacteria > Pseudomonadati > Pseudomonadota > Alphaproteobacteria > Acetobacterales > Roseomonadaceae > Roseomonas > Teichococcus cervicalis. Next base: position 3,071,766 of record NZ_JAUTAJ010000004.1, read on the forward strand.
CATCAGGTCGCCGCCCTGGCCGGTCTCGTTCGGCCAGCTCTGCGCCAGGGCCAGGCCCGGCAGCAGCAGGGCGAAGGCCAGCAGGGCCGGGGCCAGCCGGCGGGAGATGGGGCGGAGAGAGGCCGGGCGGGCCGGGGTCTGAGGGGCCGGGGTCGGAGGGGCCGGGACCGGCCGGAGGCGGCGCATCGCTGTTCATTCCCGCAAGCGGCGTGGCCGCCAGGATGACGGCAACGCCGCGCCGCTTCAAGCGAGGCCGCGGCGCCGGCGCGTCCCGAAAACCGTGAAACGTCGCGGAAGGCGGGAAGGCCCGGGCTGCGGCACCGCGCAACCCGCCCCGGCATGAAAAAGCCCGGGGCAGGGGCCCCGGGCTTGTGCGGCGCGCGGCGGGGCCGGTGGCCTCAGCGCAGCGCCAGCCAGGCCATGATCAGCAGGCCGAGGCCGATGCGGTACCAGGCGAAGGGGGTGAAGCCGATGCGGCTGATCACGCTCATCAGCCAGCGCACCACCAGCAGCGAGACCAGGAAGGCGGTGAGGAAGCCGACCGCGATCAGCCCGGCGCCGGAGAAGTCGAGATCCGAGCGGTTCTTCCACAGGCTGAACACGGTGGCGGCCACCATGGTCGGGATCGCCAGCAGGAAGCTGAACTCGGCCGCGGTGCGGCGGTCGACGCCCACCAGCAGCGCGCTGATGATGGTCGCGCCCGAGCGGCTGGTGCCCGGGATCATCGCCAGCGCCTGGCCGAAGCCGATCAGCAGCGCCGCCAGCGGCCCGATCTCCGGCACCGAATGGATCTGCGGCGCCGGCCGCCAGCGCTCGATCGCCAGGATCACCACGCCGCCCAGGATCAGCGCCAGCGCCACCACGAAGGGGGTGTAGAGCAGCTCGGTGACCGTCTTGTAGAGGGTGGCGCCCAGCACCAGCGCCGGCAGGAAGGCCAGCAGCAGGTTCAGCGCGAAATAGTATTCATGGCTGCCGATGCGCCACATGCCGGTGGCGATGCGCCAGATCGTCGCCCGGAACAGCCAGATCACCGCCAGGATGGCGCCGAGCTGGATGCTGATCTCGAAGGTCTTGCCCGGCGGGCCCTGGAAGCCGATGGCCTCCCCCAGCAGGATCAGGTGCCCGGTGGAGGAGATCGGGAGGAATTCCGTCACCCCTTCGACGATGCCCATCAGCAGGGCGGAGAGGAGGGAGGCAAAATCCATGGCGGCTTCCTGAGGCAGGGAGCCGCCGGACTAGCGCCGATCGGGCCGCGCTGTCATCCGCGGCCTGGGCCGCGGCGCCGATCCTTCCGGATTTTAACCGGAACGGGATGCCAACCGAAACGGGCCGGAGGCTTGCGCCCCCGGCCCGTTCCGCATCCCGCCCCGGCTGGGGCTGCGCGTCAGCGCACGGTCTGGCCGGCGGTGAAGGCGAAATTGTCGAAGGAATTCTCGGCGACGCGGAACCAGGCGTATTCATCGTCGCGGAAGCGGCGATAGGAGTCCCAGATCGTCTTGAAGCGCTCGTTCTTCGCGCTGGTCTCGTCATAGAGCTCATGCGTCGCCTTCCAGGCGGCGGAGAGGATCTCGCGCGACCAGGGGCGGAGCTGGGTGCCGGCGGCGATCAGCCGGCGCAGGGCCTGCGGGTTGGCGGCGTCGTAGCGCGCCGTCATGTCCTGGTCGGCCTCGGTGCAGGCGGCTTCCAGCGCGGCCTTGTAGGGCGCGGGCAGCGCCTCGAAGGCGGCCTTGTTGACCATCAGGTGCAGGCGCGCGCCCGGCTCCCAGAAGCCCGGGAAGTAGTAGTTCGGCGCGACGCGGGAGAAGCCGAGCTTCTCATCGTCATAGGGGCCGACGAATTCCACCGCGTCCAGCGTGCCGCGCTCGAGCGAGGGGTAGATGTCGGCCGCGGCCACCTGGGTCGGCACGGCGCCGAGCTTGGCGAAGACCTGGCCGGCGAAGCCGGCGATGCGGAATTTCAGCCCCTGCACATCGGCCAGGGTGCGGACTTCCTTGCGGAACCAGCCGCCCATCTGCGCGCCGGTGTCGCCGGCGGTGAAGGGGATGATGTTGTAGCTGCCGAACAGGTCCGCGGCCAGCGCGGCGCCGCCGCCATGGCGGTACCAGGCGTTGAACATGCGGGTGTTCAGGCCGAAGGGCATGGCGGTGAAGAAGGCGAAGGAGGGATCCTTGCCGGTGTAGTAGTAGGAGGCGGTGTGGGCGCATTCCACCGTGCCGGCCTGGACGGCGTCCAGCGCCTGCAGGCCGCCGACGATCTCGCCGGCGGGGAAGACGCGGATCTGGAACTTGTTGTCGGTCATCGCCGCGACGCGGCGGGCGATCAGCTCCGGCGCGCCGAACAGGATGTCGAGGTTGCGCGGAAAGGAGCTGGTCAGGCGCCAGCGCAGCTCGGGCGCGGACTGGGCAAGGGCAGGAGCAGCGAGCGCCGCCGGGGCGGCAGCAGCAGCGGCGCCAAGCAGGGCGCGGCGATTCATGGTCGTTTCCTTCCGTATAGGCGCAACTTTGTTGCTTCTATGCGATGCGCTGCCGCAAGGAAAGCCTGCATTGGCGGCTTCGGCAAGGCGTATCGACCGAGGTGGCGGAAGGGTTTTTTGGACGGATGGCGGGGTCCGGGGGGACCCTGTCCCCCCGGCCGGAGGGTCTGGGAGGGCGGAGCCCTCCCAGGTTCTTTTTCGGTCTGGGTCTGGGAGGGCGGAGCCCTCCCAGTTTTTCTATCAGTTTAGCCGAGGGAGGGGCTAACCCCTCCCGCGCCGCTCAGTAGCGGTATTCTTCGTGCTTGAACGGGCCGGAGACCGGCACGCCGATATACTCCGCCTGGGCCGGGGAGAGCTTGGTCAGCTTGGCGCCGACCTTGGCCAGGTGCAGGGCGGCGACCTTCTCGTCCAGCTTCTTGGGCAGGGTGTAGACCTTGTTCTCGTAGGCCTTGTGGTTGGTCCAGAGCTCGATCTGGGCCAGCACCTGGTTGGAGAAGCTGGCCGACATCACGAAGGACGGGTGGCCGGTGGCGTTGCCGAGATTCACCAGGCGGCCCTCGGACAGCACGATCAGGCGCTTGCCATCGGGGAAGATGACCTCGTCCACCTGCGGCTTGACGTTGTCCCAGGTGTAGTTGCGCAGGGCGCCGATCTGGATCTCGCTGTCGAAGTGACCGATGTTGCAGACGATGGCGCGGTGCTTCATCGCGCGCATATGGTCCAGCGTGATCACGTCGATATTGCCGGTGGCGGTGACGAAGATGTCGCCCTGCGGCGCACCCTCTTCCATCGTCACGACCTCATAGCCTTCCATGGCGGCCTGCAGGGCGCAGATCGGGTCGGCCTCGGTCACCAGCACGCGGCAGCCGGCATTGCGCAGCGAGGCGGCCGAGCCCTTGCCGACATCGCCGAAGCCGGCGACGACGGCCACCTTGCCGGCCATCATCACGTCGGTGCCGCGGCGGATGGCGTCCACCAGGCTCTCGCGGCAGCCATAGAGGTTGTCGAACTTCGACTTGGTGACGCTGTCATTCACGTTGATGGCCGGAACCTTCAGCGTGCCCTTCTTCACCATGTCCCACAGGCGGTGCACGCCGGTGGTGGTCTCCTCGGACAGGCCGCGGATGCCCGGCAGCAGCTCGGGGAAGCGCTCATGCACGACGGTGGTCAGGTCGCCGCCATCGTCCAGGATCATGTTGATCTCCCAGCCATCCGGGCCGCGGACGGTCTGGTCGATGCACCACCAGAATTCTTCTTCCGTCAGCCCCTTCCAGGCGAAGACGGGAATGCCAGCCGCCGCAATGGCCGCAGCTGCGTGGTCCTGCGTGGAAAAAATATTGCAGGAGGACCAGCGGACCTCGGCGCCGAGCGCGGTCAGCGTCTCGATCAGCACGGCGGTCTGGATCGTCATGTGGAGGGAGCCGGCGATGCGGGCGCCCTTCAGCGGCTGGGAGGGGCCGTATTCGGCGCGCAGCGCCATCAGGCCGGGCATCTCGTCCTCGGCCATGGCGATCTCCTTGCGGCCCCATTCGGCCAGGGAGATGTCCTTCACCTTGTAGTCGCTGAAACCGTTCTTCAGGGGCATGGCTGTTCTCCGAATCTGCCCGCGCGATAGCACAGCCATCCGGCCCCGAACAGGCTGAGACACGACGCATAAGGATGTGTTTATGTCTTTTCGCCGGGCGGCGCCCCCGGGCAGGGCGCCCGCAGACTGCCCTCAGCGGGGTTTACGAAGGATCCATTTGGGGCTCTCCACCACCAGCTCCTGGCCGATCTCGGCGGCGAAGTCCTGCGCGGCCTTGGCGACCCCCGGCCAGGGGAAGTCGTCGCCCACCAGCACGCCGCCCTTGTTCAGCAGCCCCCAGAACAGCCGGGCGTCGCGCAGCACCGGCTCGTATTCATGCGCCGCGTCGATATGGATCAGGTCGGCCTTGATGTTCAGCCGGCGCAGGATGACGGCGGCGTTCTCGCTGGTCTGCGCCAGCGGCACGACACGCCCCTGCAGCCCGCGATGCACCATGTTGCTGAGGAACTGCCAGTACAGGCCGGGCAGGCCGTGCCGCAGCCGCAGCGACTCGAAGATGCGGTCCGGCCGCTCGCGGTTCCAATGCTCCGGGCTGCCCAGGAAGGTGTCGATGGCGATCACCGCGCCCTCTCCGCCCACCTTGTCCAGGCTGCGGCAGAAGAACTCGACCGAGGCGCCCTTCCAGACGCCGACATCCATGATGATCCTCGGCCGCCCCTCCTGCACCAGCCGCGCCAGGGTGGGGTGGGTGCTGTTCCAGCCCTGCAGATCCGGCGGCAGCTCGGCCTGGTAGCCGGCGTAAGGGTCCTCGCCATAGAGGCGCTGGCAGAGGTCCTGGGCGAGGGTGGTGGTGGCCGTCATGCAGGAATCCTGGTCGGAAAGATGCATGAACAGAATGTTCTTTTTTGAAAAAAAGAACCAAAAAACTTTTTATCAGTTTGGCGTCCCGCCTCGGGCCTGAGGCGGGACGCCAAGCGGACAAAGTCTTTTTGCTTCTTTTTCTTCAGAAAAAGAAGGTGCCCTAATCCGCGCGCGGCGCCGCCGGATCGAAGGCCATCACCAGCTCCTGGATGCGCTTCGGGTCGCTCTGCTCCATCACCCGGCGGGCGAAGCGCGCGCAGTCGTCGATCTTCAGCGTGCGCACCATCTGCTTCACCCGCGGGATGGCGCTGGCATTCATCGACAGCGAGCGCAGCCCGAGCCCCAGCAGCAGCGGCACCAGCCGCGGATTGCCGGCCATCTCGCCGCAGACGGAAACGGGCATGCGCAGCCGCAGCGCCGCCTCGGTCGCGAATTGCATCAGCCGCAGCACCGCCGGGTGCAGCGGGTCGTAGAGATGCGCGACCTCCGCCTCCGCCCGGTCCACCGCCAGCGTGTACATGGCCAGGTCATTGGTGCCGATGGCGAAGAAATCCGCCTCCAGCGCGATGGCATCCGCCGCCAGCGCGGCACCCGGCGTCTCGATCATGGCGCCGAGCGGCGGCAGCTTGTCCGGCAGCGGCACACCCTTGCGGCGCAGCCGGCGGGCGACCCGCTCATAGATCTCGCGCGCCTGCGCCACCTCGGAGGGCACGGTGACCATCGGCAGCAGGATGCGCACCGGCCCCTGCACCGCCACCCGCAGGATGGCGGCGAACTGCGCCTCCAGCAGCTCGGGCCGCTTCAGCAGCATGCGGATGCCGCGCAGGCCGAGCGCCGGGTTCGGCCCGGAATGATAGGGCTCGATCCCCTCGGCCAGGGCCTCGATGTCCTTCTCCCCGCCCCAGTCGAGCACGCGGATGGTGACATGGTCGCCGGCCAGGGGCCCGACGATCTGGCTGTAGGCGGCGAACTGCGCGTCCTCGTCGGGGAGGTCCTCGCGGTTCATGAACAGGAATTCGGTGCGCAGCAGGCCGATGCCCTGGGCGCCGGCCTGGGCGATCAGCGGCAGCTCGGCCGGGATCTCCAGATTGGCCTGGAGGTCCACCTCCTCCCCGTCCAGCGTCACCGAGGGCAGGCGGCGCAGCTTGCCCAGCCGCGCCTTCTCCTTGGCATAGGCGGCCAGCGCCTCGCGCCCGGCCTCCAGCGCGGCGGGGCCGGGGCGCAGCACGATGCTGCCGGTGCTGCCATCCAGCACCGCCTCGTCGCCACGGCGGGCGGCGCCGGTCAGCCCGGTGCAGCCCAGCACCGAGGGGATGCCGAGCGCCCGCAGCATGATGGCGGTGTGCCCGTCCGAACCGCCCTCCTCGGTGGCGACACCGGCGATGCGCGCGGGGTCGAGCAGCGCGGCATCGGCCGGCGTCAGCTCCTCGGCCACCAGGATGGCGCCGACCGGCACCTCCTTCAGGCTGCGGAAGGGCGTCGCGGTCAGGTTGCGGGTCAGGCGGCGGGCGATCTCGCGCACCTCGCCGGCGCGGCGCTTCAGCCCGGCCTTGTCGTCATCCTTGGCGGAGAGGATCACGGACGCGATCGCCTCGGCCTCGTCCTGCACGGCGGTCTCGGCCGAGAGCAGCTCCTCGGCGATGCGGCGGCGGGCGCCGCGCAGCAGCCGGCTTTCCCCCAGCATCAGCGCATAGGCGTCGAGCAGCGGCTCCAGCTCGTCCTGCGCCTCCTCGGGCAGGACGGAGAGCCGCGCCTTCAGCTTGGCCACCTGCTTGCGGCTGGCGGTGACGGCATTGCCCAGGCGCTGCCGCTCCACCTCCACCTGCGCCGCATCGACGCTGCGGCGCGGCGCGACGGTCGGCTCCTCCGAGGTGTCGAACACCGCGCCGATGGCGACACCCGGGCTGATCGCCAGGCCGCGGATCGTCACCTCGCGCAGGCGGCGGGCGGTGCGGCGCGGCGGCTCGGCGGCGCCCGGCTCGGCCTCCTCCTCGGGGGTGTGCTTCTCGGCGGCGTGCTTGTCCGGCTTCGCCTTGGCCGGACGCACCGGCTCCGCCTCGGCCTCCGGCTCGGCGCGGGCGGCCTTGGCCGGCTTGCCGGCGTGCGGCGCCTCGGGCTCGGCCGGTTTGGCCTTGGCGCGGGCCGGCTTCGGCCGCGCGGGGGCCTCCGCCACCTCGGGCGCCTCCTGCTCCGGGGCGGCGGCGCGCGGCGCCTTGCCTCCCCGGGCCTCGGTCTCGTCGTCGCGCGCGTTCGTCTCAGTCTTCATGGAAGCCGGCCTCGATCAGGCCGGCCACCGCGTCGAGCGCTTCCCTGGCATCCCACCCTTCGGCTTCCACCACGACCTCGCTGCCCTTGCCGGCACCCAGCATCATCAGCCCCATGATGGAGCAGGCGGGTACCTTCTGACCATCGCGCGAGACGGTGAGGCAGGCAGAAAATCGCTCGGCGAGCGAGACCAGCTTGGCCGCCGCCCGCGCATGCAGGCCGCGGCTGTTGGTGATGCGCAGCGTGCTGCGCAGCAGCAGCGGATTCGACGCCGCCCCGGCGGCCGCCGATTCGCCGGTGCCGGCCCCGCTGCCTGCCATGTCCGAGGGGGATGCGACCGCGTGCGCCTGCCAGAAGCGCAGCCCCTGCGGGTCCAGCCTGATCGCCATCGCAACCTCCTTCCCTTCTCGTGCCGCGCCCGGCTGCCCTCGGGCGGCGGCGCGGCCCCGCCGCGTTTCGCTCCGTCAGCCCAGGCGGCGGGAATTGTCCTGGCTGAGCTCCGCCGGCGGCGGGCAGCGCGCCGGCGTGGCACAGGCTATATAGTGACGCCCGGCGCGCATCGCATGCTCCACCGCCGGCGCCAGCGGCTCGGCGCCGCGCACGCGCGCCAGCTTCACCAGCATCGGCAGGTTGACGCCGGCGATCACCTCGATCGCCCGGCCGGCCTCCAGGCTGTCCTGCGCCACCGCGGTGGCCAGGTTGGAGGGCGTGCCGCCGAACATGTCGGTCAGCAGCACCACGCCATCGCCCAGGTCGACGCGGTCGACGCAGCCGAGGATGTCGCGCTTGCGCCCCTCCATGTCGTCCTCCGGCCCGATGCAGACCGTCTCGACCTGCGCCTGGGGGCCGACGACATGCTCCATCGCCAGCCGGAACTCCTCGGCCAGGCGACCATGGCTGACCAGCACGAGGCCGATCATCGGGGATGCGCCATCAGAGTGTACAAGAAGAAGGGGCCTCCCGACCCGGTTGATGGAACGGCGCCGCAACGCCGTTGCGCGCCCCGCGCCCGGCCATGCCGCCCGATCCCTCGGGGAGCGCCAGTTCGCGGTGGCGGAGATCGACCTGCCAGCCCTGTGCGGCCAGGTGCGCCGCCAGTCGCTCGGCCACCAGCACGGAGCGGTGCTTGCCGCCCGTGCAGCCGAGCGCGACGGTGAGGTATTTCTTGCCCTCCGCCGCGTAGCGGGGCAACAGCGGGTCCAGCAGCGCCGTCATGCGTTGCCAGAATGGGCCGAATTCCGGATCGGCCGCGATGAAGCTCGCCACCTTCGCGTCGCGCCCGGTCAGCGGCCGCAGCGCCGGGTCGTAATGCGGGTTGCGCAGGAAGCGCAGGTCGAACACCAGATCCGCCTCGCGCGGCAGGCCGCGCGGGAAGCCGAAGGACAGCACGGCCACCGCCATGCCCTCGGGCCCGCCGCTGCCGCGGTAGCGCCGCTCGACCAGCCGGCGCAGCTCGGGCAGGGGCAGCTCGGTGGTGTCGATCACCGCATCCGCCGCCTCGCGCAGCCCTTCCAGCAGCGCCGCCTCGCGCGCGATGCCGTCCGCCACCGAGCCGCCCAGCGAGCCGCCCGGCGCCAGCGGGTGGCGCCGCCGCGTCTCGGAGAAGCGGCGCAGCAGCACCGTCTCCTCGGCGGTGACGAACAGCAGCTCGGGCGCGACCGAGGGCTCGGCGCGCAGCCGCTCCAGCCGCTGCAGCAGCGCGGCCGCGTCGAAGCCGCGGGTGCGGGCATCGACGCCGATCGCCAGCGGCACGTGGCCGCCCTCGCGCACCACCTCCGCCAGCACCGAGAGCGGCGGGTTGTCGATGCTCTCGAAGCCCAGATCCTCCAGCATGCGCAGGATCGAGGCCTTGCCGGCGCCGGACAGGCCGGTCACCAGCACCACGGGGCGCGGCGGGCTCACGCCGCGAAGGCCCCGGCGCGCTGCGCCAGCGCGGCCCCCGGCGCCAGCCCGGCCAGCGACAGCCCGCCCAGGCCGAGCCCGGCCAGGGCGAAATCCAGCTTGGCGGGGGCGGAGGCGTCGAAGCCGTGCAGGGCGAGGCAGGGCAGGGCATGGCCCAGCAGGCTGTGGCGGCGCGGCAGCGGCAGGCGGGGCACCGCGTCGCGCGGCGCCAGCTCCACCACCAGGCGCAGCGGCGCCGGGCCATGCGGCAGCCCCTCGAACAGGCCGAGGCCGCGCACCTCCAGCATGCCGGACAGCGCCTCGGGCGCCGTGGCGCGCAGCGCGCCGGCCTCCTCCGCCAGCATCACCTGGTCGTCGGCCACCAGCCGCCAGCCCTGGTGCAGCAGGCGCAGGACGAGGTCGGACTTGCCGGCCCCGGGCGCACCCAGGAACAGCACACCCGCGCCCCGCGATGCCGCGCAGCTCCCATGCAGGATCATTTCGCCCCAGGGGCTCCTCTGAAACCTGGTGAAATATGGCAGCAACGGGGCGGCGGTGAAAGCCACCGCCGGAGCCCGGGCCGGAGGCCTTGGCGAACAAGGGCTTGCGCGCCGGCGGCGGAGTCCTTCGCGGGGCGTCCGCCCGTCGCGGCCCGCCTGGCCAGCGCGCTTTCCCCGGCGCGCCCGATGCCCAGCGCCCGACGCCCGACGCCCAGCACCCGCCGGCCTGCCGGCCTTTTGTCCAGGCCGCCATCCCGGCTGCGTCGCCCCGGCCCTGCCACCCTGGCCCCACACTCCGGCCCCACCATCCTGGCCCTGCCACCCCGGCCCCGCCACCTGGCTGCACCGCCCCGCGGTTGTGGCCGGCGGGGGGCGGTGCCAGTCTGCGCCGCCATGAGCGAAGAAACCGTCACCACCCAGGCGTCGCCCGGGGCCACCGCCGGTGCGGCGCCCGATGCGGCGGCCATCCGCGCCGCCGCCCGGCGCATCGCCCCCTGGATCCGCCGCACGCCGCTGCTGCAGCTCTCCGCCGCCGAGCTGGGCCTGGCCTGCGACGTCACGCTGAAGCTCGAGCTGCTGCAGGCCTCCGGCTCCTTCAAGCCGCGCGGCGCCTTCAACCGGCTGCTCTCCAACACCCTGCCGGGTGCGGGTGTCATCGCCGCCTCGGGCGGCAATCACGGCGCGGCCGTGGCCTATGCCGCGCGGGCGCTGGGCGTGCCGGCCGAGATCTATGTCCCCGAGATCACCGGCCCGGCCAAGCTGGCCCGCATCCGCGCCTATGGCGCCACGCTGGTGCAGACCGGCGCCAGCTATGACGAGGCGCGCCAGGCCAGCGAGGCCCGCGCCGCCGAGACCGGCGCCCTGCTGGTGCATGCCTATGACCAGGCCGAGGTGCTGGCCGGCCAGGGCACGCTGGGCCTCGAACTGGAGGAGCAGGCGCCGGAGCTGACGCATATCCTGCTGGCCACCGGCGGCGGCGGGCTGATCGGCGGCGTCGCCGCCTGGTATGGCGAGCGCGCCGAGATCGTCAGCGTCGAGCCCGAGGCCTGCCCCACCCTCTACACCGCGCTGCGCGAGGGCCGCCCCGTGCCGGTGCCGGTGGGCGGCCTGGCCGCCGACAGCCTGGGCGCCCGCCAGGTCGGCGCGCTGATGTTTGGCGTGGCGCGGGAGCGCATCGGCAGCGCCCTGCTGGTGCCGGACGAGGCGATCCGCGCCGCCCAGCTGCTGCTGTGGGAACGCTGCCGGCTGGTCGCCGAGCCGGGCGGCGCCACCGCGCTGGCCGCCCTGCTCTGCGGCGCCTTCCACCCGCCGCAGGGGGCGCGGATCGGCGTCGTGGTCTGCGGCGCGAACACGGATCCGGGAAGCGTGGCCTGAGGCGGGGCCGGGCGCTGGGCTTTTCCGGCGCCCGCCCAATCTCTCCCTGGCCGGGACCGGCGGCCCCCGCCGCCACCCCCTATCCGCGAGGTCATGATGACGGACGAGACCAAGCCTGCGCTGACGGTGCATGAGCTGTTCGAGGAAAAGCACCGGATCGAGGCCGCGAAGCAGGCCGCCGAGCGCGCCGCGGCGCAGCGCGCCGCCGAGGAGCTGGCCGAGCGCCGCGCCGCCTTCGAGGCGCGGCCCTTCACCGAGGCCGACCGCAAGGCGATGCTGCGCCACATCCATGAATCCTTCGACCGCGGCGAGCGTGAGCTGATGCTGGTCTCCTTCCCCAGCAGCTTCTGCCCGGATGGCGGGCGGCGCATCAACCACGCGCTGGAAGGCTGGCCGGAGGAGCTGCCGGGCTATGCCCGCCGCCTCTATGATTTCTGGCAGGAGGCGCTGCGCCCCGGCGGCTTCGGCTTCAGCGCCCGCATCATCAACTACCCGCATGGCATGCCCGGCGATGTCGGGCTGTTCGTCACCTGGCCGGAAGCCGAGGCGTGAGCGAGGCGGTGGCCATCCGCCCGGCCGTGGCGGAGGATCTGCCCGGCATGCTGGCCCTCTACCGCCATCTGGCGCCGGAGGACCCGGCCGTGGCGCCGGCGGAGGCCACCGCGACCTGGGCGGCGCTGCTGCGCCGCGCCAGCGTCTTCCTGGCCGAGGCGGAGGGCCAGCCCGTCGCCTCCTGCACCCTGGTCGTGGTGCCGAGCATCATGCGCGGCCTGCGCCCCTACGCCCTGATCGAGAATGTGGTCACGCATGCCGGATGGCGCCGCCGCGGCCTGGGCCATGCCGTGCTGGGCGCGGCGTTGGACCAGGCGCGGCGCGAGGGCTGCTACAAGGTGATGCTCGCCACCGGCTCGCAGAATCCCGGCACGCTGCGCTTCTACGCGACGGCCGGCTTCACCGGCGGCGGCAAGACCTTCTTCGAGTGGCGCGACCTGCCGCCGCGCGCCGCCACCGCCTGAGGCGAGCGGCGGGCTCTCCTCCTCTCTCTCGGCAATGTCATGGCCGGCCGGGCTGCGGCCTGGCCATGCGCGGCCTAGGATTTCGCGGCACGCGGAGCCGCTCTCCGGCCGCCCCGAGGGGCATCCCGCCGAAGGGGGCGCCGCGCCGCCGCGCACAGGATTTCGACCGATGAGCACGCAAGAGGCGCCCCGGCCGCGCCCGGACACCCTTTCGCCCCCGCTGCCGCGGCGCCGCCTGCTCGGGCTGGCCGCCGCGCTGCTGCCCGCCGCGTTGCTGTTCGGCCGCCCCGCCCGCGCCCAGGACGATGCCCGCCGCCCGAACCTGGCCGAGCGCCGCGCCATCGAGGCCTATCTGCGCGACCGCTGGCCGGCCCAGCTGCAGGCGATCCGCGAGGCCGCCCGCTTCCCGGTGAAGGTGGAGCTGGACCGCGACACCGTCTTCCTGCCCGGCCAGGCCGAGGCCTATGGCAGCGACGAGTATCTGGGCAAGACCGTGGTGCAGCCGCTGGTGCAGGCGCTCAGCCGCATCGCGGCGGAGGAGACCGGGCGCGAGGCGCTGCGCAACGGCCTCAGCTCGATCAGCATCGCCTATGACGAGGCCACCGCCCCCGCCTCCAACTACGCCGCCGGGCTGAGCTTCGAGGATGGCGCGCTGTCGATCAACTGGAAGCCCTACAGCAATGTCGACGACATCGCCCCGCGCACCGAGGCGCTGGTCAGCCTGCTGGAAAAGGAACTCTGAGGCAGGCTGCCTCGTTCCTCCCGCCACGCCGCCGTTTCTGGGAGCGTCCCAACTTGGTCCTGCCCCGCCGCCTTCTCCTCGGTGCCGCCATGCTGGCGCCGCTCGCCGCCAACGCCCAGTCGCGCACCGATCCGGCGCGGATGGCCGAGCCGCCGCCGGTCACCATCCCGGCCCTGCCGCAGCGCGCCAACTCGGCCGAGGGCTTCGTGCCCCCCGGCTGGAAGCTGGAAGCCAGCGCGCGGGGTGACCTCGACGAGGATGGCCGCCCCGACCTGGCCCTGGTGCTGCGCGCCCAGGACCCGGCCAACATCCTCGACAATCCCGGCCTGGGCGAGCGCCGCCTCGACACCAACCCCCGCCTGCTGGCCATCGCCCTCGCCACGCCCGAGGGCTACCGCCTGGTGCTGCAGGACCATTCGCTGATCCCGCGCCGCACCAATCCGCGCCTGGAAGATCCCTTCGACGCCGAGAGCCTGCGCATCGCGCGCGGCACGCTGCGCATCGGCCTCGGCCTCTGGTCCAGCGCCGGCTCCTGGGGGGCGGAGCGGCGCAACTTCACCTTCCGCTGGCAGAATCAGCGTTTCGAGCTGATCGGCTACGACGCCACCGAGGTGAACCGCGCCAGCGGCGAAACCCGTGAGCTCAGCGTCAATCTCAGCACCGCCCGCGCCATCATCCGCGAGGGCGATCCGGTACGCGAACGCCGCGTCGCCCTGCGCGAGCGGCCGGCCCTGCGGCTCGATGCGGTGGGGAATGGGTTGAACTACGATCCTGAAGTGCCGGGCTGGAATCAGTAAAAAGATCCAGGGGAAAGAATTCCCCTGGACCCCTTCTTTTTCTCTCAGGACCGGGCGCCGCTGGCGCCCGGCTCAGCCCAGCGGCAGGCGCACCACGAAGCGGGCGCCGGTCACCTGGCCCGCCTCGTCGCGCTTGTTCTCGGCACTGATGCGGCCGCCCAACCCCTCCACGATCTGGCGGCTGATCGACAGGCCGAGGCCCGAATGCTGGCCGAACCGCTCGCCCGTGGGGCGCTCGGTGTAGAAGCGGGCGAAAATGCCCTCAAGCTTGGCTTCCGGAATGCCCGGGCCCTCGTCTTCCACCGTGAACTCCATCATCGCGCCGGTGGGCCGCGCCCGCATCCAGACGCGGCCGCGCTCGGGCGAGAAGGAGATCGCATTGCCCAGCAGGTTGCGGAACACCTGCACCAGCCGGCCCTCGACGCCGCGCACCACCAGGGGCCCGGGCGCCATGTCCAGCTCCACCACCGGCCCGTCCTCGTCCCGCGTGGTGTTGTGCAGCTCGGCCAGGGCCGAGAGGATGGGGGCGATATCCACCGGCTCGGAGGCCGTGCGCGACAGCTCGGCATCGACGCGCGAACTGTCGGCGATGTCGGCGATCAGCCGGTCCATGCGCACCGCATCCTCGGCGATGATGGCGAGCAGGCGCTTCTGGTGCTCCGGATTCTCGATGCGGCGCAGCGTCTCGATGGCGCTGCGCACGCTGGTCAGCGGGTTGCGCAGCTCATGCGCCACATCGGCCGCGAAGCGCTCATTCTGGTCGATGCGCGCCCACAGCGCGGTTGCCGAGGATTGCAGGTCGCGCGCCAGGATGCCGATCTCGTCGTCGCGCTGCAGCAGCGTGGGCGGCACCGATCCGGCGCGGCCCTTGCCCTGCCGCATCGCGGCCGCGGCGCCGGCCAGCGCCAGGATCGGCGAGGCGATGGTGCGCGCCAGGAAGAAGGAGGCCAGCACCGTCAGCACCAGCGCCAGCAGGAACAGCCCGAGCACCGAGGAGCGGATCTCCAGCAGCCGCTCATCCACCTCGCGCGCCTCGCGCGTCAGCAGCACGATGCCCACACTCTGGCTGCCGCGCCGCGCGGGCTCCGCCACCGAGACCAGCAGCCGGCCTTCCTTGGTGCGGCGGATATAGGGGCGCACCCCGCCTTCCAGGGCGAGCCGCAGCTCCTCCCGCCGGTCGGGACCCAGCGCCGGCTGCCAGTCGAAGGAGCCGGCATCCGGCCCGACATCGACGAACACCGCGTCATCCGCGCTGCGCGGCCCGTAGACCGAGCGTGGCAGCAGCGCGAGGATGCGGTCATACAGCCCGGCGATGGTGCCGGCGAAGGCGCCGCGCGGCTCGGGCGGCGGCAGCGGCTCGGTAACGATGGCGCCGCCCTGGCCCTCCCGCACCCGGCTATCGGCCACCAGCAGACCCGTGCTGTCGAACAGCTTGGCCTGGGTGTTGGCGCTGGGCTCCACCAGCCGGCGCAGCAGCGGGCGGGCGGTGTCGGGCACCAGCACGGCGCGGTCATCCTGCAGCCGCACCGCCGCCTCGGCGATGCCGCCGGCATAGATGCGCGCCTGGGTGCGCAGGCTTTCCACCTCCGCCGCCAGCAGCCCGTTCTGGTATTGGTCGAGATAGAGCAGCGCCGCCGCCAGCAGGGCGGGGGCCATCACGTTCAGCAGCAGGATGCGCCGCAGCAGCGGCGAGACGCGCCGGCGCGCCGCCCCGGCCGGCGCCAGGGCGGCCGGGGCAGGGGCGGGCGCGGCCTGGCCGCTGGCGTCGGGCAAGGATCAGGCTTCCTTGTAGCGGTAGCCGATGCCGTAGAGCGTCTCGATCATCGAGAAATCATCGTCCACGGCCCGGAACTTCTTGCGCACGCGCTTCACATGGCTGTCGATGGTGCGGTCATCGACATAGATCGCCTCGCCATAGGCGGCGTCGATCAGCTGGTCGCGGTTCTTCACCATGCCCGGGCGCTGCGCCAGCGCCTTGACCAGCAGGAATTCGGTGACGGTGAGCTGCACCGGCGCGCCCTTCCAGCTGCAGGTGTGCTTGGTCTCGTCCAGCACCAGGTCGCCGCGGATGATGACGCCGGTGGGCGGCGCGCCGCTGCCCTCGGCGCGGCTGGCCTCGTTGCGGCGCAGCAGGGCGCGGATGCGCTCGATCAGCAGGCGCTGGCTGAAGGGCTTGGTGATGTAGTCATCGGCGCCGAGGCGCAGACCCATCAGCTGGTCCAGCTCCTCATCCTTCGAGGTGAGGAAGATCACCGGCATCGAGCTGCGCTGGCGCAGCCGCTGCAGCAGCTCCATCCCGTCCATGCGCGGCATCTTGATGTCGAGCACGGCGAGGTCGACGGGGCGCGCCAGCAGGCCCTGCAGCGCGCTCTCGCCATCTGTGTAGGTGCGCACCTGGAACCCCTCCTGCTCCAGCGTCATGGAGACCGAGGTCAGGATGTTGCGGTCGTCATCGACCAGGGCGATGGTGGCGGGCATGCTGCGGTCTCTGCTCCCTGGGACCCGTGGCGCTGCCAGGGTGCCGAAGAATTGTGGCGCAAGGCGGGCCGAGGCGGGAGGGGCGCCATCGCCCCCGCGCCGGGCCGCCCCGGCACGGGAAGAAGCGAAATGGCCCAGCCCCGGTTGCCGCGCGGCGTCGCGGCGGCGAGGCTCACGCGGTGCCCCGGTCGGCATCCGGGGCTGGTCATTAAGGCGTGAGGCGAGCGATGGACAAGGTGGAAGCGGTGCGGCAGGCGCGGGGCCTGCTGCGCGGGGCGCGCAGCGGCGTGCTGGCGACGCAGGCCGAGGGCCAGCCCTTCGCCGCCCTGGTCACCCCGGCGATGGCGGGCGACCTGTCCGTGCTGCTCTGGCTGTCGCGCCTGTCGGAGCATACGCGCCAGCTTTCCCGCGAACCGCGCTGCGCCCTGCTGGTGCAGGGCAGGGCGGCCGAGGCCAATCCGCAGACCGCCCCCCGGCTGAGCCTGACCGGCCTGGCCGAGACGGTGGAGGGCGGGGAAGCGGCGGCGCTGAAGGCGCGCTGGCTGGCGCTGCACCCCTATGCCGCGCTCTATGCCGGCTTCGGCGATTTCGCGCTGTGGCGCATCCGCCCGCAGGCGGCGCTGCTGGTCGGCGGATTCGCCGCCGCCACCCGGCTGCGCGCCGCCGAGCTGCTGCCCGACCCCAACGCGGTGGCGGCGATCGAGGCGGCCGAGCCCGGCATCTGCGCGCATATGAACGAGGACCATGCCGACGCCATGGCACGGATCGCCACAGGCCTGCTGGGACAGGAGGCGGCGGCATGGCGTATGGTGGCGGTGGATGTCGATGGCTGCGACATGGCCGCCGGCGATGCTGTCTGCCGGCTGGATTTCGCCGCGCCCGTCACGGATTCGAACGGCGTGCGCATGGCGCTGGTGGCTGCCGCGCGGCAGGCGCGCGAGGCCGGCTGAGACACTCCATCGCGGCGGCGTGATGAAAAGTTTCATGAGCTTGTCTGATAATAAGACAAGAGCACGAACATTGACCGTTCCTTGGGCAGCAGCCTAACTTGGGGGCCGACCGGCGCGCGGCGCATGGGGTGCGGTGCACGTGATGCCGCTCCGCGCCGGATCATCCCCATGGCTACTGCCCCGCCGGATTTCCGGCGGAGGAAAAGCGCCCTGACCGGAGTCCGCATCGTATGACAGCGTCTGCTGCCGTTACCGCCCTGGCTGGGACCGGTGTCACCACCACCGCCCCGCTGCATGCCAACCTCACCGCCGCCGGGCTCTATGCCCATGCGCTGCGCCGCGGCGAGGGCCGGCTCTCGGCGGACGGCGCCTTCATCGCGGTGACCGGCCAGCACACCGGCCGCTCCGTGCAGGACAAGTTCGTCGCCGACGACCCCGAGGCCACCGGCGAGATCTGGTGGGGCAAGGTCAACCAGAAGCTGGACCCGGCGAAGTTCGCCACCTTCACCGCCGATGTGCGCAGCTGGCTCGGCCAGCAGAAGGAGCTGTTCACCGAGGATCTCTATGCCGGCGCCGATCCCGCGCACCGCATCAAGGTCCGGCTGGTGACGACCAATGCGTGGCACGCGCTGTTCGCCCGCAACATGTTCATCCGCCCGCCGGTGGAGGAGCTGGACAGCTTCACCCCGGATTACGTGATCCTGCACGCGCCGGAGATGGAGGCGAAGCCGGAGCATGGTGGCCGCGCCAACTCCACCACGCTGATCGCGCTGTCCTTCGCCAAGAAGATCATCGCCATCGCCGGCACCTCCTATGCCGGTGAGATCAAGAAGTCGATCTTCACGGTGATGAACTGGCTGCTGCCGGCCAAGGGCGTGCTGCCGATGCATTGCTCGGCCAATGTCGGCAAGGATGGCGACACCGCGCTGTTCTTCGGCCTGTCGGGCACCGGCAAGACCACCCTCTCCTCCGACCCCGAGCGCGCGCTGATCGGCGATGACGAGCATGGCTGGTCGGACAAGGGCGTCTTCAATTTCGAGGGCGGCTGCTACGCCAAGGTCATCAAGCTCAGCCAGGAGGCCGAGCCGCAGATCTGGAACGCCTCGCACCGCTTCGGCGCCGTGCTCGAGAATGTCATCGCCGATGCGCGCGGCAATCTCGACCTGGATGACGGCTCGCTGACCGAGAACACCCGCTCCTGCTACCCGATCGAGTTCATCCCGGGCACCGCCCCGGGTGGCCAGGCCGGGCTGCCGAAGAATGTGGTGATGCTGACCGCCGACGCTTTCGGCGTGCTGCCGCCGATCGCCAAGCTGACGCCGGCGCAGGCGATGTACCATTTCCTCTCCGGCTACACCGCCAAGGTGGCGGGCACCGAGAAGGGTCTGGGCAAGGAGCCGCAGGCGACCTTCTCCACCTGCTTCGGCGCCCCCTTCCTGCCGCGCCATCCCGAGGTGTACGGCAAGATGCTGGCCGAGCTGATCGCCAAGCATGGCGCGCAGGTGTGGCTGGTGAACACCGGCTGGACCGGCGGCAGCTACGGCACGGGCCACCGCATGTCGATCAAGCACACCCGCGCCCTGCTGCGCGCCGCCCTCGACGGCAGCCTGGCCCATGCGACCTTCGCGACCGATCCGTTCTTCGGCCTCTCCGTGCCGCAGAACGTGCCGGGCGTGCCGGCCGAGGTGCTGAACCCGCGCGAGGCCTGGGCCGACAAGGCCGCCTATGACGCGACGGCCGCCAAGCTGGTCGGGCTGTTCGAGAAGAACTTCGAGACCTTCGCCGGCGCGGTCAGCGACGATGTGAAGGCCGTGGCCCTGCGGGCGGCGGCCTGAGCCAGAAAGGCTGGGGGGACAGGGTCCCCCCAGACCCCGCCATCAGTTTGGCGCCCCGCTGTGCCGGGGGATGGCGGCAGCCTGACAGAAAAAAGAAGGGGTCCAGGGGAATTCATTCCCCTGGCCTTTTTTTGTGGCCGATTTTTCCGTGGCGCTGTCCGTCCTGAGCGTTCATAACGCCCGCCGGGCGCGCCGTTTCGGCCGCCTGGACCCGCGAGCGTGCGGGAAAGACTGGAGGCTGCTCCGGGCGCGACCCCTCGACTGAGCAGGGGCGTGGCGGCGTTTCCGGCCACATGGGTGCGTTCCGCGGTTCACCCCCGCGGCCCCTCCATGCCGCCCGAGACGCCGAGGATCCTCCCCCCTGGGAGGGCGAGACCCGGTCCGGCACTGGCGCTTCCCGCATCGCTCAACCGACACCCGCCTTCCGGGCGGGAGACGCAGTGCCCGTGACGACGGGCCGCGATGCCAAGGGACTTTCATGTTCGACAATTACTTCCGCAAGGACATCGCCTGGGGCGGCAAGACGCTGACGCTGGAGACGGGCAAGGTCGCCCGCCAGGCCGATGGCGCCGTCATGGCGCGCCTTGGCGACACCATCGTGCTCTGCACCGTGGTTGGCGCCCGCTCGGTGAAGCCGGGGCAGGATTTCTTCCCGCTCACCGTGAACTACCAGGAGAAGGCCTTCGCCGCCGGCAAGATCCCCGGCGGCTTCTTCAAGCGCGAGGGGCGCCCGTCGGAGGCGGAGACGCTGATCTCCCGCCTGATCGACCGCCCGATCCGCCCGCTCTTCCCGGAAGGCTTCCGCAACGAGGTCCAGGTCATCGCGACGGTGCTGTCGCATGACATGGAGAACAGCCCGGACATCGTGGCCCTCGTCGGCTGCTCCGCCGCGCTGACGCTGTCGGGCATCCCGTTCTTCGGCCCGGTGGGCGCCGCGCGCGTGGCCTATATCGACGGCCAGTATGTGCTGAACCCGACGCTGGAGCAGATCAAGAACACCCAGCTCGACCTGGTCGTCGCCGGCACCGCCGAGGGCGTGCTGATGGTCGAGTCGGAAGCGCATGAGCTGACCGAGGAGGTCATGCTGGGCGCGGTGACCTTCGGCCATCAGGGCTTCCAGCCGGTCATCGAGGGCATCATCGAGCTGGCCGAGAAGGCCGCGAAGGAGCCCTGGGACCTGCCGGAGGAGGATCCGGCGGTGGCCGCGCTGAAGGCCAAGCTGGCCGAGCTGGGCCGCGGCGCCATCGCCGAGGCCTACAAGGAGACCCAGAAGCTGGTCCGCCAGGGCAAGGTGGGCGAGGCCAAGAAGGCGATCCTGGCGCAGCTCTCCGAGGACGAGGCCGCGATGGCCAAGGGCCTGCTGAAGGAGCTGGAGGCGGACGTGGTCCGCAACGCCATCCTGGACACCGGCCTGCGCATCGACGGCCGCGACACCAAGACGGTCCGCCCGATCATGGCCGAGGTCGGCGTGCTGCCGCGCGCCCATGGCTCGGCGCTGTTCACCCGCGGCGAGACCCAGGCGCTGGCCGTCGCCACGCTGGGCACCGGCCAGGATGAGCAGATCATCGACCAGCTCGCGGGCGAGTACCGCGAGAACTTCATGCTGCACTACAACTTCCCGCCCTACTCGGTGAACGAGACGGGCCGGATGGGCAGCCCCGGCCGCCGCGAGATCGGCCATGGCAAGCTGGCCTGGCGCGCGATCCACCCGCTGCTGCCGGAGAAGGACAAGTTCCCGTACACGATGCGCGTGGTCTCCGAGATCACCGAGTCGAACGGCTCCTCCTCGATGGCGACCGTCTGCGGCACCTCGCTGTCGCTGATGGATGCCGGCGTGCCGCTGAAGCGCCCCTGCGCCGGCATCGCCATGGGCCTGATCAAGGAGGAGCGCGGCTTCGCCGTCCTCTCCGACATCCTGGGCGACGAGGACCATCTCGGCGACATGGACTTCAAGGTGGCCGGCACCGAGCAGGGCATCACCGCCCTGCAGATGGACATCAAGATCACGTCCATCACGCCGGAGATCATGAAGATCGCGCTGGAGCAGGCCAAGGGTGGCCGTCTCCACATCCTGGGCGAGATGGCCAAGGGCCTGACCGGCGCCCGCACCGATGTCGCCGCCAACGCGCCGAAGATCACCGTGATCAACGTCCCCAAGGACAAGATCCGCGAAGTGATCGGCACCGGCGGCAAGGTGATCCGCGACATCGTCGAGACCACGGGCACCAAGATCGACATCGAGGATGATGGCACGATCAAGATCGCCTCGACCTCGCCGGAGGCCACCCAGGCCGCGATCGACCGCATCCGCGGCATCACCGCCGAGCCCGAGATCGGCGTGATCTACAACGGCACCGTGGTGAAGACCGCCGAGTTCGGCGCCTTCGTGAACTTCCTCGGCGCCAAGGACGGGCTGGTCCACATCTCCGAGCTGGCCAATGAGCGCGTCGCCAAGACCACCGACATCGTCAAGCAGGGCGACAAGGTGAAGGTGAAGGTGCTGGGCTTCGACGACCGCGGCAAGGTGAAGCTGTCCATGCGCGTGGTCGACCAGGCGACCGGCGCCGACATCTCCGACCAGGTCGGCGCCCGCCGCCCGCGCGAGGAAGGCGAGGGTGGCGAAGGCGAGGGCCGCCGCGAGCGTTCCGACCGGGGCGAGCGCCGTCCGCGCCGCGACCGCGACTGAGGCCGGGGGCGGGGCGCGCAATCGCCCCGCCTGGCCGCCGCGGCCTTGCCGCGGCGGGCCGCCCCTGGCAGGGATGGGCCGGGCACCCCATGTGCCGGCCTGCCGCGCGGCGCGGCTCCCGGGGCATCCCCCGGGCCTCGCGCCCCGGACCGCCGGCGGCGGGCTCCACAAGAAGGGCTGCGGGATGCGCCCGACTTGGGATATATGACGATCTCGTGATGAACGGACTGTAGGACGGTAGGCTGCGGTGAAGGCGATCAACGCGATCCGGATGGGCGGTGTGGACGTTCTGCCCCTCGTCGAGGGCGGCAAGGGCGTGGCCGTGTCCACGGGGGCTTCCTGTGGGGAATGGGCGGGCGCCGGCGGCGTCGGCACCTTCTCGGGCGTCAATGCCGACAGCTACGATGCCGATGGCCATGTCATCCGGCAGGTCTATCATGGCCGCACCCGCCGCGACCGGCATGAGGAGCTGGTGGCCTATGGCATCTCGGGCGGCATCGCCCAGGCGCGGGAGGCCTATGAGCGGGCCAATGGCCAGGGCCGCATCCACATCAACGTGCTGTGGGAGATGGGCGGCGCGGAGCGTGTGCTGCGCGGCGTGCTGGAAGGCGCCAAGGGGCTGATCAACGGCGTCACCTGCGGCGCCGGCATGCCCTATCGGCTGGCCGAGATCGCCCGCGAGTACAACGTCTTCTACTACCCCATCGTCTCCTCCGCCCGCGCCTTCGGCGCGCTGTGGAAGCGCAGCTACTCCAAGGTGGCGGAGCTGCTGGGCGGCGTGGTCTATGAGGATCCCTGGCTGGCGGGCGGCCATAACGGCCTGTCCAACTCCGAGGACCCGAACAAGCCCGAGGCGCCCTATGAGCGCGTGCGCAAGCTGCGCGAGCAGATGCGCGCCTTCGGCCTGGGCGATGTGCCGATCATCATGGCCGGCGGCGTCTGGTGGCTGGAGGAGTGGGAGGACTGGATCGACAACCCGGAGCTCGGGCCCGTCGCCTTCCAGTTCGGCACCCGGCCGCTGCTGACCAAGGAAAGCCCGATCAGCGACGCCTGGAAGCAGCGCCTGCTGACGCTGAAGCCCGGCGACGTGCTGCTGCAGCCCTTCTCGCCGACCGGCTTCTACTCCTCGGCCGTGCGCAACGACTTCCTGCGCGACCTCGAGGCGCGCAACGAGCGCCAGGTGGCGATCAGCCCGGAGCCGGTGGGCGAGCACACCGCCGAATACGGGGTGGGCCCGCGCAAGCGGCTGGTCTGGCTGGCGCCGGGCGATCTGGAGCGGGTGCATGGCTGGGAGGCCCAGGGCTTCACCGAGGCGCTGCGCACCCCGGACAGCACGCTGGTCTTCGTCACCCCCGAGCAGTCGCGCGAGATCCTGAAGGACCAGACCGACTGCATGGGCTGCCTGTCGCATTGCCGCTTCTCGAACTGGACGCAGCACGGCCCGGATTACAGCAACGGCAAGAAGGCCGATCCGCGCTCCTTCTGCATCCAGAAGACGCTGCAGGACATCGCCCATGATGGCGAGGTCGAGCACAATCTGATGTTCGCCGGCCACAACGCCTATCGCTTCGGCCAGGACCCCTTCTACTCGAACGGCTTCATCCCGACGGTGAAGCAGCTGGTCGAGCGGATCATGTCCGGCCGCTGAGCCGGGCAGCGGGTTTCAGCCGCTCCTGCTCAACAATTGGTGAACGCGCCCCGGCCCCGCCGCGGGCGCGTTTTCTTTCGGGCCGGCCTCGCCTAGGGATGCGGTGTCGAAACGAAAGGGTGCGGCCATGATCCGTGCGATCGAAGGGTTCCTCGGGCTGCCGGTGGTCGAGGTGCTGGCGCGCATCCTGCTGACCTTCCCCTTCTGGGGCAGCGGCCTGGCGAAGCTGATCGACTTCCAGGGCGGCGTCGCCGAGATGGCGCATTTCGGCCTGCAGCCGGCGGCGCTGGTCAATGCCGCCGTGATCGTCACCCAGCTCGGCGGCTCGGCGCTGGTCATCCTGAACCGCTGGACCTGGCTGGGGGCGGGGGCGCTCGGCGTCTTCACCGCGCTGACCATCCCGCTGGTGCACCGCTTCTGGGCGCTGGAGGGGGAGCGCGCCATCATCGCCTTCCACACCGCGACCGAGCATGTCGGCATGATCGGGGCGCTGGTGGTGGTCTCCATCCTGGCCGAGCGCCGCCGCCGCAGCGAGCGCGGCGGCCTGGCCTTCCGCGGCGCCGCCGCGGAGTAACCCGCGCCGCAGGCCGCGCAAACCCGCCCGCGCCGCGGGGCGCCAGCGGCCGAACCGCCGCGGCCCACCGGAAAAAATCAGGGCGTGGTCAGCAGCCCCACCGTGGCGCCGGTCATGCAGCAGGCGATGTTGGCGGCGACCAGCGCCGGCATGCCGAGCTTCACGATATCGGCCCGCCGCTCCGGGCACATGCCGGTCATGCCGGCCAGCATGATGCCGACCGAGGCGAAATTGCTGAAGCCGCACAGCGCATAGGTCAGGATCAGCCGGCTGCGGGCGTCGAGCCCCATGCCGCCGGAGGTCGCCAGCTCCAGATAGGCGATGAACTCGTTCAGCGCGACCTTGATGCCGAGCGCGGCGCCGACGGCCGGGATATGCTCGTCCGGCACGCCCATCAGCCAGGCCAGCGGGCGGAAGACGAAGCCCAGCAGCGCCTGCAGGGTCAGCCCGGTCAGCGGCTCCAGCACCATATTGGCCAGCGCCACCAGGGCGACGAAGACGATCAGGCTGGCCATCACGCCCAGCAGCAGCGACAGCCCGTCCGCCGTGCCGCGCACCAGCGCCTCCATCGTGCTGTCATAGAGGCGCGGGGCGATGTGCTCCTCCGGCGCCGGCGGGCCGGGCGGCCCGGGCGGGCGCATCAGCGCCGCCGCCAGTACCGAGGCGGGGGCGGAGATCAGGCTGGCCACCAGCAGCTGGCCGGCGACATCCGGCACCACCGGCGCCAGCAGCGCCGCATAGACCACCATCATGTTGCCGGCGATGGTGGCCAGCCCCGCCGTCATCACGATGAACAGCTCCGCCTCGCTCAGCCGGCCCAGCCAGGCGCGGATCAGCAGCGGCGCCTCCACCATGCCGACAAAGACATTGGCGGCGACCGAGAAGCCGCAGGCGCCCGACAGCCCCAGCGCCCGGCGCAGCAGCCGCGACAGCAGCCCGACCACCACCGGCAGCACCCGCCAGTGATAGAGCAGGGCGGAAAGCGCGCCGACCACCAGCAGCAGCGGCAGCGCCTGGAAGAACAGGATGAAGCTGCCGCCCGGGCGGATCTCGGCATAGGGCAGCGGCGCGCCGCCGAGATAGCCGAAGACCAGCGATGTGCCGGCCTGCGTCGCCTGCGACAGGGCGGTGACCGCATCGCCCAGCAGGGCGAAGCCGGCGCGCAGCACCGGCACATGCAGCAGCAGCGCGGCCAGGCCGAGCTGCAGCCCGAGCCCGGCCAGGATGATGCGCCAGGGCAGCGGGCGGCGCAGCCCGCCCGCCAGCCAGGCGAGGGCGGTGAGCCCGAGCAGGCCGAGGCCCGATTGCAGTTGCAGCAGGCTCATGGAGCGGGGGATCCGGAAGGGCGGAAAAGGAAGGGAAAGGCCGGGCGCGCCCGGCGGAACGCGGCGGCGGCCAGGCTCAAGGTGCGGGCAGGGAGGGGGTGTCGTCCAGCTCCACCTGCTCGATCCGCGCCCCGCTGCGCTGCAGCTTCTCGGTGCTGATGTCGATCTGCCGGATGTCGTCCTGCGCCTGGTTGAAATGGGTCTTCAGCCTGGCCACCCGCTCGCCCAGCCGGCCGACATCGGCCACCAGCTTCGCCACCTCCCCCTGGATGCGGCCCGCCTGGGCGCGCATGCGCACATCCTGCATCAGCGCCCGCATCGCCGAGAGCATCGCCCAGAGCGTGGTGGGGGAGGCGATATAGACCCGCTTGCGCTGCGCCTCGTCCACCAGCGCGCCGAAGCCGGTGTGCAACTCGGCGAACACCGCCTCGGAGGGGACGAACAGGATCGCGGCCTCGGCCGTCTCGCCGGGGATCAGGTATTTGCGGGCGATGTCGTCGATATGCCGGCGCATATCGGTGGTGAACTGTCGCGCGGCGACGCTGCGGGCGGCGGCATCCTCGGCCTCGCGCAGCGCCTGCCAGGCCTCCAGCGGGAATTTGCTGTCCACCGCCACGGGGCCGGGCGGGTAGGGCAGGCGGATCAGGCAGTCGCAGCGCGTGCCATTGGACAGCACATGCTGCCAGGCGAAGCCCTCCGGCGGCAGCCTGTCCTCGATCAGCTGGCGCAGCTGCATCTCGCCAAAGGCGCCGCGCGCCTGCTTGTTGCCCAGGATGCCGGCCAGCGTGCCGACCTGCGCGCCCAGCGCCTCCATGTTCGCCCGCGCGGCGTCGATCACCGCCAGCCGCTCCTGGATCTGGCCCGCCGTCTCCTGCGCCTTCTCGGTCTGCGCCGAGAGGCTCTGCGCCAGCTTCTCATTCTGCGCGGCGATCGCCCGGGTCAGCGCGGCGGAGGATTCGGCGATGCGGTCATTCTGCGCCTGCAGCGCCTCGGCCAGGCGGCGCGCATTCTCCTCCAGCCGGGCGGCCAGCATGCGGTCCTGCTGCGCGAGGCGATCGGTGGTCAGCCCGGCCAGCCGCTCCTGCGTGCCGGCCAAGGCCTCCAGCTTGCCAGCCAGCAGCGCGAAGCCCTCCAGCGCCGGGTCGCGGCGAGGGCGGCGGAGCATCGACGCCATGAACAGCACCGACAGGACCAGCACGGCCAGCAGGGCAACAGGGAGAATCCAGTCGGGCATCGTCATCTCTCCAGTCTAGCGCAGCGGGGGAGGCGCCGCCTCCCCCGCACCCCCGCCGCCGGGGGGACAGGGTCCCCCCGGACCCCGCCATCAGCGGGGCTGTTGACAGGCTTCCCAATAGAGAGAAAAATTCTCTCATGGGAGAATTATCGACCACCGATCCGCTGGAGCAGCGGCTGGCGGCCTGCCTGGCGCGGCTGCGCGCCGAGCACGGGCTGTCGCTGGAGGAGCTGGCCGGCCGCACCGGCATCAGCCGCGCCACCCTGTCGCGGCTGGAACGGGCCGAGGCCAGCCCGACCGCGGCCATGCTCGGCCGGCTCTGCACCGCCTATGGCCGCACCCTGTCCTGGATGATGGGGGAGGTGGAGGCGCAGGCCCCGGCCCTGGTGCCGGCAGCCGCGCAGCCGCGCTGGACCGACCCGGAGAGCGGCTTCCGCCGCCGGGTGGTCTCACCGCCCGGGCCGGGGCTGCGCGGCGAGCTGCTGGAGGTCCGGCTGCCGCCGGGCGCCCGCGTCGCCTATGCGGCCTCGCCCATCGCGGGGCTCGAACATCATCTCTGGCTGCTGGAGGGCGTGCTGGAGATGGCGGTGGAGGGGGAGGAGCACCGCCTCTCCGCCGGGGATTGCCTGCGCTACCGGCTGCACGGCCCGTCGCGCTTCCATTGTCCAGCCGGGGGCGCCGAGGCGCGCTACGTCCTGGCCGTCATCCAGCCCTGAGGACAAGGCCTGCATGCTCATCGAGGAACTGAATGCCGACACGCTGCGCGAGGCGCTGCCCGAGCTGACGGAGATTCTGGAGGGCTGCGTGGCGGAGGGGGCCAGCATCGGCTTCCTGCTGCCGATGCCGGCCGGCGAGGGCGAGGCCTATTGGCGCGGGCTGGAGGGCGCGGTGCGGGAGGGCGCGCGGCGCATCCTGGTGGTGCGGCGGGAGGGGCGGATCGTGGCCACCGGTGCGCTGGCGCTGGGCGCGCTGCCCAATGCGCGGCACCGGGCGGAGGTGTCGAAGCTGCTGGTGCATCCGGCGGCGCGGCGCCAGGGCCTGGCGCGCGCCCTGCTGGCGGCGCTGGAGGCGATGGCGCGGCAGATGGGGCTGCGCCTGCTGGTGCTGGACACCAAGCCCGGCGATGCCGGCGAGCCGCTGTACCACGCGACAGGCTGGACCCCCTGCGGCACGATTCCCGGCTATGTGCTGGATGATGGCGGGCGCAGCGTGTCGCCGACGCTGTTCTTCTACAAGCCGCTCTCTGACTGACGGCGGGGTCCGGGGGGACCCTGTCCCCCCGGCGGTGGGGTCTGGGGAGGCGGAGCCTCCCCAGCTGTCTTCCAGTTTGGTCTGGGGAGGCGGAGCCTCCCCAGGATCTCAGTGCCGGAAGTGCCGCATCCCGGTGAACACCATGGCGAGCCCGGCTTCGTCGGCGGCCGCGATGACCTCATTGTCGCGCATCGAGCCCCCCGGCTGGATGACGGCCGTGGCGCCGGCGGCGGCGGCGGCCTGCAGCCCGTCGGCGAAGGGGAAGAAGGCGTCGGAGGCGACGACCGAGCCATGCGCCAGCGGGGCTTCCAGCCCGGCGGCCTTGGCGGCCTCGGCCGACTTCCAGGCGGCGATGCGGGCGGAATCGACGCGGCTCATCTGCCCGGCGCCGACGCCGACGGTGGAGCCGCCCTTGGCGTAGACGATGGCGTTCGACTTCACATGCTTGGCGACGCGGAAGGCGAAGATCAGGTCGGCCATTTCCTGCTCGGTCGGCGCCCGCTTGGTCACCACCTTCAGGCTTTCGGCGGTGACGCGGCCGGCATCGCGCGACTGCGCCAGGAAGCCGCCGGAGACCGAGCGGATGACGCGGCCGGGCGCGGCCGGGTCGGGCAGGCCGCCGGTCAGCAGCAGGCGCAGGTTCTTCTTGCGGGCGAAGATCGCCTTGGCCGCGTCATCGGCATCCGGCGCCACGACCACCTCGGTGAAGATGGCGGAGATCTTCTCGGCGGCGGCGGCGTCCAGCACGCGGTTGGCGGCGACGATGCCGCCGAAGGCGGAGACCGGGTCGCAGCGCAGCGCCAGATCCCAGGCCTGGGCCAGCGACTCGCCTTCCGACACGCCGCAGGGGTTGGCGTGCTTGACGATGACGATGGCCGGGCGGTCGAACTCGGCCACGCATTCGAAGGCGGCGTCGGTGTCGTTCAGGTTGTTGAAGGACAGCTCCTTGCCCTGCACCTGCCGGGCGGTGGCGATGCCCGGGCGGTCGCTGCCATCGGTGTAGAAGGCGGCCTGCTGGTGCGGGTTCTCGCCATAGCGCAGCGTCTGGCGCAGCACGCCGGCGGCGGCGAGCCGCGGCGGGAAGTCCTGCTCCAGCTTCTGGGCGAACCAGGTGGAGATGGCGGTGTCATAGGCCGCGGTGCGGGCGAAGGCGGCGGCGGCCAGGCGCTTGCGGGTGGCGAGCGTCGTGCCGCCCTGGGCCTCGATCTCGGCCTGCAGCTCGGCCATCTGCTCCGGCGCGGTCACCACCGCGACGTCCTCATGGTTCTTGGCGGCGGCGCGGGTCAGGGCCGGGCCGCCGATGTCGATCTCCTCCACCGTCTCCTCATAGGAGGCGCCCTTCGCGACGGTCGCCTCGAAGGGGTAGAGGTTGGAGACCAGCAGGTCGATCGGGGCGATGCGGTGCTCTTCCATCTGCGCCACATGCTTCGCATCGGCGCGGCGGCCGAGCAGGCCGCCATGGATCTGCGGCACCAGGGTCTTCACGCGGCCATCCAGGATTTCCGGGAAGCCGGTGTGGTCGGACACGTCGACCACGGCCACGCCATTGTCGCGCAGCAGCCGCGCGGTGCCGCCGGTGGAGAGGATCTCCACGCCCTTTCCGGCGAGGAAGCGGGCGAAATCCAGCAGCCCGGTCTTGTCATGCACCGAAATCAGGGCGCGGCGGATGGTCACGATATCGGCCATGGCGGTCGAACCTTCCTGCAGTCTCGTCGGGCGCGGCTTAGACCGTTGCGCGGCACGGCTCAACCGAGCGCTGCGCGGGTCTCCCTTCCGCGCGAAGCCGGGCGGCGCGGAACGGGTCGGGCGGGGAGGCGGAAAAAAACGCGCCCGGCACACGAAAACGTCAGAAAAGCGAATATTTTTAACGTCTTATTAGGGAATTACACGGCATAGTGAGCGTGCGCCAGGGAAGAGGCGCCGCCGGCGAAACCGGCACCCCCGGCCCAAGGCCGGCGGATGGACCCGCAGAAGCCCCGTCCCACGAGCCGCCAGCCCCACCGGGCGACGCGGCGCCAGGGCTCCGCCGCCGGCGGCCCCGATGGATGGAACAGCCGGCCGCTCCGGCGCCGCTCAAGGATGCAAAAGCGTGTCTCACATCGCCGCCACCTTCGCCCCCGCCTCCGCCCCCGCTTCGGTCCTGGCCGCGCTGCCGACGGCGCTGGCCCTCGGCACCCCGCGCGAGGAAGAGGCCGCGGCCTTCCGCAGCGTCGCCGCGACGCTGCTGGCGGCGCGCGACGCCGGGCATGAGGCGCGCGCTTGCGCGCTGCGGCTGAACCGCCGCCTCTGGCAGGCGGTGCTGATCGCCCTGGCCGCGCCGGAGAACACGCTGCCGGTGGCGCTGCGCCAGAGCCTGGCCGGGCTCGGCTGCACCATGCTGCGCGAGATGGACCGCAACCGCCCCGACCTGGCCTTCCTGGCCGGCATCAACCAGGAGATCGCTTCCGGCCTCGCCGCCTGCCAGTAAGCACAGGCCGGGCGGCAGGCCGGCCCCGCCTCGGGACAGGGTCTCAGGGCAGGGCCGGATCCAGGCTGACCCAGAGCGTGCCCTCAAAGGGCAGGGCGGCGAAGCGGCGGTTGATCTCCGCCAGCGTCTCGCCCGGATCGAGGTCGGGGAACAGCTCCGGCCGCACCCAGCGGGCCATCGCCTCCAGCGCCAGGATGTTGGTGGGCACCGCGTTGAAATGGTTCCACACCCCATGCGCCCGGCCGTGGCGGATGGCGGAGAGCCCGGCGAGGCCCGGGCCCTGCAGCACGGCGCGCAGCGACGCCCGCGCCGCCTCCCGCGTGATGCCGGGACCGATGCTGAACTTGTTCCGCGGCAGGCCGGTGGTGATGTAGACCTCCGGATCCTCGGTGATCACCTGCTCCAGATGCAGCATGCCGCCCTGCCCCGGCGGCAGCAGGCCGGCGCCCAGATTGCGGGCGCGCAGCTCGGCCAGGAAACTGCCCAGCCCCGCATCGCTCCACACCCAGCAGCAGCTCTCATTGCCGGCGAAGGCGTGCAGCATGACGCGCGGCCCCGGCGCGGCGCTGGCCGCCACGGCGTCGCGGATGCGCCTCAGGCGCTGCTCGTAGAAGGCGGCGAAACCCTCGCCCTGCGCATCCTGGCCCAGGGCGCGGCCGAGGGCGCGCATGCTGGGGGCGGTGTTGCGCAGCGGATCGCGGTTGAAATCCAGCACCAGGCAGGGAATGCCGGCGCCTTCCAGCGCGCGGAGGATGCCCTGGCCGGCCGGCGTGCCCGCCTGCCACAGCGGCAGCACGGCGAGGTCCGGCGCCAGCGACAGCGCCCGCTCGATCGAGAAGCTGTCCTGGTTGCTGCTGCCGAGGCGCGGCACCTCGGCCAGGCGCGGGAAGCGCGCGGTGAAGGCGGCGGCCAGCGGCGGGTTGATGCGCGCCAGATCGTCCGACCAGCCGGCCAGCAGCGAGACCGGATCCGGCTGCAGCAGCGACAGGGCGACGAGGTCGAAGCCGGTGGCCAGCAGCAGCTTCCGCGGCGGGCGCGCCAGGGCGACGGTCCGGCCGGCGATATCGGTCACCTGGCGCGGCCAGGCGGTGCCCTGCGCCCGGGCGGGGGGCGCCCCGGTGAGGGTAAGGGCGCAGGGCGGTGCCAGCAGCAGGCCGGCAGCGAGGAGGGAGCGTCGGCGCAGCATGGGGCGCAACTAGACGCAAATGAGAATTAGTGTCAACAACCCGGCCCTTCCGAACTGAGACTGCAGGATTGCCGAATGCGCATGCGTGTCAAATCCCCGGTGTTTCCTTTCCAGGGCAGCAATGTTCGCCACGCCGCGGCGCTGCTCTGCGGCACCGCGCTGACCCTGTCCCTGGCGCTGCTGCCGGCCAGCGCCGGCGCCCAGGAAGCGGCAGCGCTGCCGGCGGGCACGGTGCAGCTGCCGAACCTGACCATCGGCGCGGCGCGGGAGAGCGCGACCACGGCGGTGCCCGGCTTCACCGCCACCACCAGCGCCACCGCCAGCAAGACCGACACGCCGCTGCTGGAGACCCCGCAATCGGTCTCGGTCATCACCGCCGGGCAGATGGAGGCGCGCAACATCCAGTCGGTGAAGGAGGCGCTGTCCTACAGCGCCGGCGTGCGCACCGGCACCTATGGCTTCAGCCCGCGCTTCGACGATTTCATCCTGCGCGGCTTCGACGCCACCTATACCGGGCTGTTCCGCGACGGGCTGCGCCAGTCGGGCAATTCCTTCGCCATCTTCCGCACCGAGCCCTATGGGCTGTCCGCCATCAACGTGCTGCGCGGGCCGGGCTCGGCGCTGTATGGCTCGGCCACCGCCGGCGGCTTCGTCAACCTGGTCACCAAGCGGCCGCTCTTCGAGCCCTTCGGCGAGGTGGAGCTGCAGATCGGCAATCATGACCGGCTGCAGACGCGCTTCGACCTGGGCGGGCCGCTGGGCGAGGAAGGCCGCGCCGCCTATCGCGTCACCGGGCTGTGGCGCGATGCCGACACGCAGAATGCCAGCGTGCCGGATGACCGGATCTACATCGCCCCCGCCTTCACCTGGAAGGCGGATGACCGCACCACCATCACCCTGCTCGGCGCCTATCAGCGCGACCTGACCGGCGGCACCGTCACCTCCTATTACGACGCGCAGCGCGGGCTGACGCGGCTGCCGAGCGGCGACCCCGCCTTCAACGATTTCCATATCGAGCATTGGCGCCTGGGCTATGAGCTGGAGCACCGGCTGACCCAGGATGTGACGCTGCGGCAGAATCTCCGCTTCGGCCATATCGATACGGATCTCGAATACAGCTACATCCTCGGCATCGCGCCGGATGGGCGCAGCGCCACGCGCGGCGCCGGGCTGCGGCGCCAGCAGCTGAACACGCTGGCCGTCGACAACCAGGCGGAATGGCGCTTCACCACCGGCGCCGTGCAGCACACCATCCTCGCCGGCATCGACTATCTCTACACCAGCTATCGCAGCAGCGGCGGCGACTATTACGACGCGCCCTCGCTCGACCTGGTCAGCATGAATTACGGGCAGCAGGCCTTCCGCCGGCCGGACACCACGCTGCGCAGCAGCCAGCGGCAGGACCAGCTCGGCGTCTATGTGCAGGACCAGATGCGGCTCGGCCAATGGATCCTGACCCTGTCGGGCCGGCATGACTGGGTGGAGACGACCACACGCGACCGCATCGCCGGCAGTCGCGACACGCAATCCGACAACGCCTTCAGCGGCCGCGCGGGTCTGCTCTATGCCTTCGAGTCCGGCGTCTCGCCCTATGTCTCCTACGCCTCCTCCTTCTATCCGGCGGTCGGCACCAACACGGACGGCAGCGGCTTCAAGCCGATCACGGCGGAGCAGTGGGAGGCCGGCGTGAAATACCAGCCGCCCGGGCGCAACAGCATGATCACCGCCTCGGTCTTCCACATCACCCAGCGCAACGGCATCTTCGGCGACCCGCTCTCCTTCGGCTTCCAGGGGCAGCGCGGCGAGGTGCGCTCGCGCGGCTTCGAGCTGGAGGGCAGCGCCGATCTCGGCGAAGGGCTGAAGCTGCTGGCGGCCTACACCTATCTCGACCCGAAGATCACCGAGGCCAGCGACAACACCGAGGGCAAGGTGCCCTCCGGCCAGCCGCGCCACCTGCTGTCGGGCTGGGCGGATTACACGATCAGCGACGGGCCGCTGCGCGGGCTGGGCTTCGGGCTGGGAGCGCGCTTCATCGGCTCCTCCTACCGCGACGACGACAACAGCGGCGGCAAGGTCGGCGCCGTCACCCTGTTCGACGCGGCCATCCGCTACGACCTGGACGCGCTGGCGCCGGAGCTGCGCGGCATGCGGCTTGCCGTCAACGCCACCAATCTCGGCGACCGCGACTATTCCTCCTGCGCGCAGAGCTACTGCTACTGGGGGGATGGGCGGACCGTCATCGGCTCGCTGCGCTATCGCTGGTGAGGTTTGCGGGGGCGCTGCCCCCGCGCCCCCGCCGGGGTGGCAGGGCCACCCCGGACCCCGCCATCGGTTTTTGTTTTCATTGCGCATCTTTTGCGCTGTGCTGCGGCGAGCAAGGAGCCGCGCATGAGCAAGAGCTTTCACCTGTCGCTGGCGCCGCAGGCGCTGAACCAGCCGATCCTGCCCTGGCGCTGGGACCTGCAGGGCGCACAGTTTTCCCTGTTCAGCATCAATCTCGGCCAGACGCCGCGGCCGGAGGTGGAGCAGGCGGTGCTGGAGGAGGTGGGCAGCTATGGGCGGCAGCTGGGCCGCATCGGCGATGCGCTGGAGGTGCTGCTGCGCCATGTGCGCCTACCGGCGCTGACACCGGAGGAGCGCGACATGCTGGCCGTGCTGGAAGGCCAGTTGGCGCAGATCCGCGGCATCAAGCGCCGCTCAAACTGATGGCGGGGTCCGGGGGGACCCTGTCCCCCCGGTGGTGGGGTCTGGGGAGGCAAAGCCTCCCCAGATGTCTTTCCGTTTTGTCTGGGGAGGCAAAGCCTCCCCAGAGCACTCAGTGCGCGACCGCCCAGTTCGCCCCGTGGCCGATCTCGGCCTTCAACGGCACGCGCAGCGTGGCGACGCTTTCCATCACCTGCCGCACGCATTCGGCGGTGGCGTCCACCTCCGCCTCGGGCACCTCGAACAGCAGCTCGTCATGCACCTGCAGCAGCATGCGGGCGGAGAGCCCGGCCTCGCGCAGCGCCGCCGGCATGCGCACCATGGCGCGCTTGATGATCTCGGCCGCGCCGCCCTGGAAGGGGGCGTTGATGGCGGCGCGCTCGGCATTGCCGCGCCGGGCCTGTTCCTTGGCCTGGATGCCGTCGATCCACAGCTTCCGCCCGAAGGGGGAGAGCACATAGCCCTTCTCCCGCGCCTCGGATTTCAGCCGCTCCATCTCCTCCAGGATGCCGGGATACTGAGAGAAATAGGCGTCGATGATGCCGCGCGCCTCGCCCGGGCCGATGCCGAGGCGGGCGGCCAGGCCGAAGGCCGACATGCCGTAGATGATGCCGAAATTGATCGTCTTGGCGCGGCGGCGGGCCTCGCGGTCCACCTGGTCCGGCGCCAGGCCGAAGATGTCGGCGGCGGTGCGGCTGTGGATGTCCTCGCCCTTGGCGAAGGCGTCGCGCAGCGAGGGCACATCGGCCAGATGCGCCAGCAGCCGCAGCTCGATCTGCGAATAGTCGGCGGCCAGCAGCACATGCCCCGGCTCGGCGACGAAGGCGCGGCGGATGCGCACGCCCTCCTCGGTGCGGATCGGGATGTTCTGCAGGTTCGGCTCGGTGGAGGAGAGCCGGCCGGTCGAGGTGACGGCCATGGAGAAATCCGTGTGCACCCGCCCGTCGCGGCGGTCGATCTGCGCCGCCAGCCCCTCGACATAGGTGGATTTCAGCTTGGCCAGCTGGCGCCAGTGCAGCACGCGGCGCGGCAGCTCATGCCCGCGCGCGGCGAGATCCTCCAGCACCGAGGCGTCGGTGCCCCAGGCGCCGTTCTTGCCGCGCTTGCCGCCGGGCAGCTTCTGCTCGTCGAACAGAATCTCTCCGAGCTGCTTCGGCGAGCCGACATTGAAGGGCTTGCCGGCCAGCTCGTGGATCTCCTGCTCCAGCACCACCATGCGCTGGGAGAAATCCTCGCCGATGCGGGCCAGCTCGGCGCCATCGACCTTGATGCCGGCCATCTCCATGTCGCGCAGCACGGCAACCATGCGGCGCTCGACCTGCTCATACAGCGCCAGGCTGCGGTCGGGCAGCAGGCGCGGGCGCAGCGCCTGCCACAGGCGCAGCGTGACGTCGGCATCCTCGGCGGCGTAGGCGGTGGCCTTGTCGAGCGCCACCTGGCTGAAGGGGATGCGCGCGCGGCCGGTGCCGGTGACCTCGTCGAAGGGGATCGGCCGGTGGCCGAGATGGCGCAGCGACAGCTCGTCCATGCCATGGCCGTGCCGGCCGGCATCCATGCTGTAGGAGATCAGCATGGTGTCATCCACCGGCGTCACCGCCAGCGCGCCATGCTCGGGGCGCGCCAGCACCTCGAGATCGTATTTGGCGTTGTGCAGGATCTTCAGCACGGCGGGGTCGGCCAGCAGCGGGCGCAGCGCCTCCACCACCGCCTCCTGCGCCAGCTGGGCGGGGGCGGCGGGCGCCTCGGCCAGCAGGTCGCCGGAGCCGGGCGGGGGGCCGTGCCGCAGCGGCACATAGCAGGCGCGGCCGGGCGCGACCGCCAGCGAGAGGCCGACGAGGTTGGCGTTCAGCGCGTCCAGGCTGTCCGTCTCGGTGTCGATGGCCAGCAGCCCGCCCGCCCGCGCGGCGTCGAGGAAAGGCTGCAGCGCGGCCAGCTCGGTCACCGTCTCATAGGGGCCGAAGGGCGCGGCATCGGCCGCGGGGGTGATCTCGGTGCTGGTGGCGGCGGCCGGCTCGGGCAGGCCGGGAACCGCACCATTGGTGGCGAAGCGCGGGCGGGAGACGGGGGCGCTTTCCGGCGCCGTGTCGCCATCCAGCCCCATGCGGTGCAGCAGCGAGCGGAAGCCCTGCTCGCGCAGAAAGCCGGCGAGCCGGCCGGGCTCCGGCGCGCGGGCCAGCAGCTGGTCGACCGGGGCGGGCAGGGGCGCGTTCTCGTCCAGCAGCACCAGGCGGCGGCTGATGCGCGCCTGCTCGGCGAAATTGATCAGCGCCTCGCGCCGCTTCGGCTGCTTGATCTGCGGCGCCGCGGCCAGCAGCCCTTCCAGGTCGCCATATTCCAGGATCAGCGTGGCGGCGGTCTTCACGCCGATGCCGGGCACGCCCGGGACGTTGTCGGTGGAATCCCCGGCCAGCGCCTGGACATCGACCACCTTGTCCGGGGTGACGCCGAATTTCTCCAGCACCTCGGGCTCGCGGATCGGCTTCTGCTTGATCGGGTCCAGCAGCTGCACGCCGGGGCGCACCAGCTGCATCAGATCCTTGTCGGAGGAGACGATGGTCACCTGCCCGCCGAGCTCGACAAAGCCCTTGGCATAGGCGGCGATCAGGTCGTCGGCCTCGAAGCCCGGCTGCTCGACGCAGGCGACGCCGAAGGCGGCGGTGGCCTCGCGGATCAGGCCGAATTGCGGCACCAGCTCGGGCGGCGGCTCCGGCCGGTGCGCCTTGTAGGCCGGGTAGATCTCGCTGCGGAAGGTGATGCGCGAGCTGTCGAACACCACGGCGATATGGGTGCCGACATGCTTGGTGAGGAAATTGCCGAGCATGGTGGTGAAGCCGAAGACGGCGTTCACCGGCACGCCATCCGGCCGCGTCATCGGCGGCAGGGCGTGGAAGGCGCGGAAGATGTAGCCCGAGCCGTCGACCAGGATCAGGTGCGGCTGGGATTCGGCGGTCTCGGGCGCCAGGGCGGGCTGGGCGCCCGGGGCGCCCGGGACGGGGTCAGTGATGGTCGCCGCCCCCCGCGCCCTCGGCCAGCACATAGGTGCGGGAGCAATAGGGGCAGGTGATCTGCGTGTCCTCGATGCGCAGCGCGACACCGGGATGGCCGAGCGCGCCGCCGCCGCCATCGCAATTCACCACGCGGCTGTGCACGGTGATGATCTCTTCCGGCGTCACGCCGGGGGTGGCTTTGGGGGCGTAGCCGGTCAGCTTCGCATCGCGCATCGGGTCATTCCCGTCACTGAAGGTCCGGCGGAACATAGGCGCAACGCCCGCCCGCCGCCAGACGCGATGGGGCGGCAGGCGGCGCCAGGCTGAGGCTTGGCTACGGCAGCGCAACAAGATCGTGGACCCGCGCGGCCGCGCCGCGCTATGGCGGTAGGCCATGCTGCGCTGCTTCCAGACCGAACGCCGCCCTTCCCCCGCCACCGCCCCGTCTCCGGCGCCGCGCCGCGCCGGGCGCGGCCTCGCCCTGCTGGCGGCGGCGCTGCTGGCCGCCTGCGCGCCGCGGGTGGAGCCGGCCGGCCCGGTGATCGCCACCCCGGCTCTGCTGCCCGAGCAGGACACGCTGCTGGCCGCCGATGGCGCCAGGCTGAAGCTGCGCCACCGCGCGCCGCCCGAGGGCGTGGCGCCGCGCGCCGTCATCCTGGCGCTGCACGGCTTCAACGACCATTCCGGCAATTTCCTGATCGACGGCTTCGACCGCCTGGCCGAGGGCGGGGTGGTCACCTACGCCTATGACCAGCGCGGCTTCGGCGCCTCGCCCGGCCGCACCCTCTGGCCGGGGGCGGAGAGCATGGCGGCGGATGCGGCGGAGGCGCTGCGCCTGCTGCGCAGCCGCCATCCGGACCTGCCGCTCTACCTGATGGGGGAGAGCATGGGCGCGGCCGTCGCCGTGCTGGCGGCCACCGGCCAGCCCCTGCCGGTGGATGGCATCCTGCTGATGGCCCCCGCCTTCTGGTCGCGCGCCGAGGTGGGGCCGGTGGCCACCGGCGCCTTCTGGCTGCTGGCGCACACCCTGCCGGCGCTGGCCTTCCCGCCGAGCGCCGGCAACATCACCGCCAGCGACAATATCGACGCGCTGCGCCGCTTCGGCCGCGACCCGCTGACCATCAAGGACACCCGCATCGACGCCGCCTGGGGGCTGTTCGGCCTGATGGACCGGGCGACGCAGAGCCTGGCGGGCTGCTGCGCCGCGCCGACCCTGGTGCTGCAGGGCGCGCAGGACCGCGTGGTGCCGCCCGAGGTGACGCGCGCCGCCCTCTCCCGCATGCGGCCCGAGGCGCGGCTGGCCCGCTACCCCGACGGCTTCCACCTGCTGCTGCGCGACGGGGTGAAGGAGCAGGTGGCGGACGACATCCTGGCCTGGATCCGCGACCCGCGCGCGCCGCTGCCCTCCGGCGCCGATCGCGAGGGCCAGGCCTGGCTGGGCCGCCCGGCGCCGGCCCTGGTCGCCGCCGCGCCCATCCCCGGCGGCTAGGCCGCGCGGCGCGCCAGCGCCTCCAGCCTGGCCAGGGCGGTCTCCTGCCCCGGCAGGGCCGCGAACCCGGCCGCCAGGCGCCGCGCCGCCGCGCGATGCGGGGCGCTGCGCAGCAGGCGCTGCATCGCCTGGTGCAGCGCCCCTTGTGTCGCCGCCAGCGGGTCCAGCGCCTCGGCCACGCCGAGCGCCACGCAGCGCGCCGCATTGTCCGGCTGGTCGGCGCCCATCGGCAGCAGCAGCAGCGGCACGCCCGCGGCCAGCGAAGCCGCCACCGTGCCGGAGCCGGCATGGCACACCGCCAGCGCGCAGCGCGGCAGCAGCATCGCCTGGTCGACGAAACGCTCCACCCGCACGCCGGGCGGCGGCGCGCCCAGCTCCGCCGGGTCGATCTGCGGGCCGGTGGCCAGCACGGCGCCGGCCGGCAGGAAGCGCAGCGCCGCCAGCATGCGGGACAGCAGATCGCCCGATTCCTGGTTGAACACCGTGCCCAGCGTCAGATGCAGCAGCGGCCGCGCGGCAGCGCCTCCAGCCAGGGCGGCGGCGGGCTGGCGGGCGGGGCATCGGGGCGGAAGCTCAGCGCGCCGGCGGGCAGCGGGCAATCCGGGTCGCGCAGCGCCGGCGGGAAGGGGTTCAGCCAGAGCGGCGGCGCATCGGGCGCGGGCGGCAGGCCGAGCGCCGCGCGCAACGGCGCCAAAGCGGGCGCCAGCAGGGCCGGCCGCGACAGGCGCCCGGCCGCGATCACCCCCAGCACGGCGCGGGGCAGGCCGGCCTGCTCGGCGGCCAGCATCGCGCCGAAATCCATCTCGTCGCAGAGCAGCGCATCGGGCCGCCAGGCCGCGATCAGCGCGGCGATGGCCGGCGCCCGCGCCGCCGCCACCCGCCCGGCATAACCCTGCGTGACGGCGCGCTCCTCCCGCGCCGGGTCCAGCGCCAGAAGCGGGCGGCGCGCCTCGGCGGCCAGCAGCGTGTCGCCGCCGCTTTCCGCGGCGGCGAAGCCTTCGGCACGCACCGCCTGCAGCATGCCCTCCTGGGCCGCGAAGAGGATATCGTGTCCGCGCGCCGCCAGGGCGCCGGCCAGCGGCAGCAGCGGCCGGAAATGCCCGGCGCCGCCGGCGAAGCCCAGCAGGAAGCGCATGGCGTGGCGCTCAGCCGGCCAGATTGGCCAGCACGATCTCGCGCCAGATTCGCAAGGGCGTCACCCCCTGCTCCGGCTGGTCGTAGAGGCCGCAGAAACACACCATGGCGAGCTTCGCCGCCGGCATCAGGTAGAGCCGCTGGCCGCCATTGCCGAAGGCGCCCAGCCAGGGGCGCGGCCCACCCAGGGCGGGCACATGACCGCCGCCCTGGTACCAGAGGCGGCGGTAATGCAGCCCGTCGCCGGTCGGCAGGCCGGGGCGCGTCAGCTCCGTCAGCCAGCCTGCCGGCAGCACGCGGCGTCCCTCCCACACCCCGCCCGCCAGCACCGCCTGGCCGATCCGCAGCAGTCCCGGCGCGGTCAGACGCAGGCCGGACGCGGCCGAGGGCACGCCATCCCGCCCCGCCGCCCAGCCGCCGGATTCGATGCCGAGCGGCGCGAACAGCGCATCCCGGGCGAAATCCGGCAGGCTCTGCCCGGTGCCGCGCGCGATCAGCGCGCCGAGCAGCGCCACCGCCCCGCCGGAATAGGTCCAGCGCGTGCCGGGAGGCTGCCGCACCGGCTGCTCCAGCACATAACGATAGCGGTCGGGCGCCGCCTCCATGGCGATCTCGCTATTCGCCGGGTCGGTGTAGGGACGGCTCTCATCCCAGGCGAGGCCCATGGACATGTCCAGCGCATCCGCCACCCGCAGACGCTGCCGCGCCGGGTCGGCGCCGAGGTCGGGATAATCCGGGAATTGCGCCAGCAGCGGCGCCTCCGGCGGCGGCACCGCGCCGCGGGCCAGGGCGATGCCATAGAGCAGCCCGACCACGCTCTTGGTCACCGAGCGGAGGTCATGCGCGACCTCCGGCCCGAAGCGCACTTCTCCCAGGGGGCGGCCCCAGCTCTGGTCCACCCCCTGGCCGTAATGCGCCAGCACCAGCTGCCCGTCGCGGGCGACCAGCACCGCATGCACGCCGCGCAGCAGGCCGGAGCGCAGCCCGGCGGCGAATTTTTCTTCGAGGTCGGGGGCGAAGCCGCGGGGGCCCGCCATCGCGCCGCCGGCCATCAGGCCGAGCCCCAGCGCCGGCAGCGCACGGCGGGCGAAAGAGGGGACATGCATCGCATCCTCGGCTCCTGCTCCGGGCGGAGGCTAGGCCATGGCGGCGGCGCCAGGAAGGGGCGCGCCCTGTTGCGCCTGCCGATACGCGGTGGCGCCCGGCGCCGGCCCGGCCCTTGTTTTTGTGGCCCCTCCGGCCGGGCGATTGACCCGCTGGCGGGGCTTTGGAACGCTCCCCGGATCAGCCCCGCCAGGAGAAGCCCGTGGCCCGCACCCTGATCCGCGCCTCGCACATCATCGCCTACCAGAATGGCGGGCACCGCCACCTGAAGGACGGGGTGGTGGTGGTCGAGGATGACAAGATCCTGCATGTCGGCAGCCATTATGACGGGCCGGTGGACCAGACCATCGACGCCAAGGGCAAGGTGGTCACGCCCGGGCTGATCAACACCCACGCCCATCTCTCCGAAAGCCCGCTGGACAAGAGCTTCGTCGAGGATCGCGGGCCGCGGCAATTCTACCTCTCCGGCCTGTTCGAATTCCTCACCGCGCGCGACGGCGCCATCACCGAGGCGGCGCGCCGCGCCTGCATCGCCTATTCCATGCCCGAGCTGCTGCGCACCGGCACCACCACCATCATGGAGATCGGCTGGCATGGCGATGTGGTGGCCGAGCATGCCGAGCGTGTCGGCTTGCGCGCCTATATCGGCCAGGGCTACCGCTCCGGCCGCTGGCTGACCGCCAATGGCCGCACGGTGGACTACGAATGGCTGCCGGATGATGGCCTCGCGGGCTTCAACGACGCCGTCTCCTTCATCGAGCGCGTGGACGGCCGCGCCAATGGCCGCATCAAGGGCTTCCTGACGCCGATGCAGGTCGACACCTGCTCCGAGGCGCTGCTGAAGCGCTCGGCCGATGCCTCGCGCGACATGAAGGTGCCGCTGGCGCTGCATGTGTCGCAATCCGTGCCCGAATTCCACGAGATGACGCGCCGCAATGGCTGCACGCCGATCGAGTGGCTGGAGAAGATCGGGTTCCTGTCGGAACGCTGCATCCTTGGCCATTGCATCATTCCGGGCGAGAGCAGCTGGGCCAATTACCAGGCCGATGATATCGGCATCCTGGCCGATACCGGCGCCAATGTGGCCCATGCGGTGTGGGTGTTCGCCCGCCGCGGCATCGCCATGGAGAGCTTCGCCCGCTACCAGGAGCGCGGCGTGAACATGACCATCGCCACCGACACCTGCCCGCAGAGCATGATCGAGGCGATGCGCTGGACCTCGGTGGTCTCCAAGATCGTCGACCGCCGCACCCAGGTCGCGACCGCGGCCGATGTCTTCAACGCCGCCACGCTGAACGGCGCCAAGGCGCTGGGGCGCGAGGATCTCGGCCGCATCGCGCCGGGCGCCAAGGCCGATCTGCTGATCTGGGGCGGCGAGACGATGTTCATGACGCCGCTGCGCGACCCGATCCGCAACATCGTCTTCTCGGCGACGGCCGAGGATCTCGACACCTCGATCATCGATGGCCGCGTCGTCATGCAGGGCGGCGTGGTGCCCGGCTACGACCCGATCGAGCTGGGCCGCGAGGTGCAGAAGGGCGCCGAGGCGATGTGGGAGGGCATGAAGTCGCGCGACTGGGCCGGGCGCGATATCGAGCAGCTCTCGCCCTCCAGCTTCGAAGCGTTCCAGGAGTAAGCGGGGGGCTCCGCCCCCTGACCCCCGCCGGGGTGGCAGGGCCACCCCGGACCCCGCCATCAGATGGCGCCAAACTGAAGGCGGGGTCTGGGGGGACCCTGTCCCCCCAGCCTTCTCTTTACTCTGCTGCCAGCGCCGCCTGCGGCGCCCGGTCGATCTCGGCGCGGCGGCGCGGCAGGGCGTGCGGATATTCCGCCTGCAGCCAGCCGATCATCTTCTCCCGCACCTCGCAGCGCAGGTCAAAGGCGCGGCCGGCATTGCCGGCGCTGACCAGCATGCGCACCTCCATCGTCTCCTGCTTGAAGTCGGTGACCTGCAGGTTCACCACCTTGCCGTCCCAGCGCGAGGAGCCCTTGGCGATCTCCTCCAGCTTGCGCCGCATCTCCGGGACCGGCGCGGTGTAGTCGACATAGAGCATCACCGTGCCGATCAGCGCCGCGCCCTCGCGCGTCCAGTTCTGGAACGGGTGCTCGATGAAGTAGCTGAGCGGCAGCACCATGCGCCGCCAATCCCACAG
Organism: Pseudoroseomonas cervicalis; assembly: GCF_030818485.1. Taxonomy (NCBI): domain Bacteria; kingdom Pseudomonadati; phylum Pseudomonadota; class Alphaproteobacteria; order Acetobacterales; family Roseomonadaceae; genus Roseomonas; species Teichococcus cervicalis. Next base: position 3,114,404 of record NZ_JAUTAJ010000004.1, read on the forward strand.
CCGGACGACGACATAGGTGGAGGAGATCTCCTCCACATTGCCCCATTCGCCCTCGACGATCACCGCATCCTCCAGCCGGATCGGCTGGGTGATGGCCAGCTGGATGCCGGCCACCAGGTTCTTCAGCAGCGGCTGCAGCGCCAGGCCGACCACCAGACCGGCGGCGCCGGCCGAGGCCAGCAGCGACACGCCATATTGCCGCACCCCGTCGAAGGTCATCAGCGCCACCGCGGCGGTGATGACGACGATCAGCGTCGCCGCCACGCGTTGCAGGATGCGCGACTGCGTGGCGTGCTTGCGCGCCAGCAGATTGTCCTCCGCCTCCAGCTTGAAGCGGCGCAGATAGACGGTGGTCCAGATATGCAGCGCGGTCAGCGCCACCCAGCCCAGCAGGCCGATGAAGCAGATCAGCAGCCCATGCCGCAGCACCGTGGTCTGGCCGCCATTCAGCGGCGCGATGCCGGCGCCGATCGACAGCGCGAAGACCACCAGGGCCATGCGCACCGGCCCCTCGGTGCGCTGCACCAGCGAGCGCCAGAACAGCTCGCGCTGCTCCACCAGCCGGGTCAGCACACGATACACCGCGCGGTGCAGCGCCAGCGCCAGCAGGGCCGCCACCCCCAGCACCAGCAGGCTGACCGCCCAGTCGGGCGCCCAGCTCAGCGAATCGACCACATCGCGGCCGACCTCGTCGATCTGTTCGAGCAATCGCCTCTCCCTTGGCCTGCCGAAGGCGGGGAGGCCGGCGCCGGCGGCGCGGCCTTGCGGCCGGGCAACCGGGCGCGCCTCCGCGCCTCCGCCGGGTGAGCCCGTGCTGCCGGCCCCGAAGGGGCAGGGGGGCGGGGGCATGGCCCCGCCCGTGCCACGGGTGGACCGCCCGCCGATGCGGCGGGAACGGCCCGGATCCGAGGGGAGAATGCGAAACCGACCCCAGCGTTTCCAGGGCGTCTGACGCCAGTGTGAGAGCGGCGTGTGAGAAGGGCGCGCGGCGTCTTGCCGCGCTGCAGCTCAGCCCGGCGGGCTGCGGTCGGCGGCGCCCAGGGCGCGCTGCATCAGCACCACATCCAGCCAGCGCCCGAACTTGAAGCCGGCGCCGCGCAGCAGCCCGACCTGGCGGAAGCCCAGCGAGAGATGCAGCCCGACCGAGCCGACATTCTCCGAATCGCCGATCACCGCGAAGACCTGGCGGAAGCCGGCGGCCTCGGCCCGCTCCAGCAGCGCCGCCACCAGGCTCTTGCCCAGGCCCTGGCCGTGCACGTCCTGGCGGACATAGATCGAATCCTCGGCGGCATAGCGCCAGGCCGGCTGGGCGCGATAGGCGGAGAGGAAGCCGAAGCCCAGCACCTCGCCCTGCTCCTCGGCCACCAGCCAGGCCCAGCCCTGGCCCTGCACCCGCGCCAGCCGCGCCGCCATCTCGGCCTCGTCGGGCGGCGCCTCCTCGAAGGTGCCGGTGCCGGTCAGCACGTGATGGGCATGGATCGCGGTGATCGCCGGAAGATCGGCCGGGGTGGCGTCGCGCAGCAGCGGCATGCGGGGTCTCCGCGAGGGTGGGGCTCCACCGCAAGGCGTAGGTGGGGCGGAGCGAAGCCGCAAGCGGCGGCGGCATCGCATCCGGCCGCGCAACGAAGAAAGCGCCGGCGCGGCCCCGGCCCGGAAGCCGGGGCGGGGCCGCGCCGCCCGGTTCAGCGCCGGCGCAGCAGCTCCGGCACGTGCAGCAGGATGAACTCATTGTCGTCGGCGCGCGTCAGGTGGCGGCCGGCGCTGAAGGGCAGGTTGTTGTCATTGGCGACAATGATGTGCTCGGCATCCACCACCGCCACATTCTCGATGGTGAAGAAGGGGAAGCCGAAGCGCTCGCGCGGGGCGTTGGCGGCGCGGTCGCCCAGGCTGCGCGCCAGGCCCTCCGGGTCGCGAATGTCGAGCAGGTCGATATGCGCCAGCTTGGCCACGAAGCCCTCGGCATCGACCTGGCCGAGATCGACCAGCGTCACCCGCTTCACCCGCGCCGGGGCGTGGAAGCAGGCCGGGGGCGTCTGCCCGGCCGCGCAGGCGAGCGACGGGTCGCCCTCGGCATCGTCGCGCTCGATCACCAGGGCGCGGCGCTCATCGATGAAGTTGAAATCGCCGATGGCGGTGGCGCCCGGCGCCAGGCGGAATTTCAGGCTGCGGCCGGTCCAGTCGCCGCGCGCCGTGTCGAACTCGATCATGCGCAGGAACTCGCCCTCGGGGCGGCCCTCGGCGGTCAGCACCGGCTTCTCCAGCAGGGCCCAGAGGCGGCTGCCATCCGGCAGCATGGCCATGCCCTCATAGCCGCCGGAGCGCTGGGTCTGGAAGGCGACGCCGGCGGTCGGGCTGTTCGGCACGAAGAGCGAGGGGTGGTCCGGGCTGCGCAGCGTGCGCCCCTCCAGCCGGGTCTCCACCACCTGCTGCACCCGCCCCGCGGCGTCGAGGCGGATCAGGTAGGGGCCGAACTCCTCGCCGATCCAGAAGCCCTGGCCATTCGGCATGGGCTGGATGCTCTCCGGGTCGAAATCGGCGCCGGTCAGGTAGCGCGCCTCGCTGCCCTCATGCGCGATGCGGAAGGGCACGCGGCGATCGGGGTCGGAGAGGAAGATGGTCTGTTCCACCCGCACCGCGCCGGTGGCGAAATCGGGGCGGATCTTGTGGAACATCAGCAGCGCGTCGCCGCTGTTGCGCTTGTTGCCGAAGCCATTGTCGGTCAGCACCCAGTAGGCGCCGGGCTCGCCGGCCACCGGCTTGATGCCGGAGAAGCCCTGCACCGGCTGGCCGATGAAGGGCAGGGAAAGACCGGTGGGGCGGCCATTCGGCGCCGGGCCGGTGCTGCCGGGGAGGCTGCCGGGGCGGTCCTCGCGCTGCGCGCCGGTGAACTTGCCGGAGACCAGCGCGTCGCGCGGCGCATCGGCCGGCGGCAGGGTCATGGTGAAGGCGGGCAGGATGGCATGGCCGGCCAGGCGGGCCTCGACCCGCTGGTCCTGTTGGGCCTGGGCCTGGTTCTGGGCCTGATTCTGGGCCTGGTTCTGGGCCAGGACGGGGCCGCCCAGCCCGAGCAGGGCAGTGGCGGCGAGCAGCAGCGCGCGCATCGTCATCTCCGAATCTGGAATCGCGTGCGGCGCTGTTACGGGCGTGCTGTTGCAGCCGCTTGACGACTGGATGACGAAATGGCGGCGGTGCCGCCCGGCGGCCCGGCCGTTCAGCGCGGGGCGAGGCCGGGCGGCGTGCCGGGGGCCAGGGTGTCGGGCGCCAGCGGGTCGGCCGCATGCGGGTCGCTCGCCGGGGCCGTGCCGGGCGCGGTGGCGGCCGGCCGGCCGCCCTCCCGCGCCGCCGCGCGGGCGGCCACGCCCTCGGCCCGGGCGCGGCCCTCGGCGCCCTCCACCGCCACCGTGTCGGCCATGGTGGCGCCGCGATGGCCCATGCGCCGCTCCGGACCCGTGGTGGTGTCGCGCGCCGTCTGGTGCTCCATCTCGGCATTCAGCTCGGCGCCGAACAGCACCACCATGGCAGAGAGCCAGATCCAGGTCATGAAGCCGATCACCGCGCCGAGCGAGCCATAGGTCGCGTCGTAATTGCCGAAATTGCCGACATAGAAGGAGAAGCCGGCCGAGAGCGCGGCCCAGGCCAGGGCGGCGAACACCCCGCCCCAGCTGACCCAGCGCCAGCGCGCCTTCTCCCGGCTGGGGCCGAAGCGGTACAGCGTCGCCAGCAGCGCGGTGATGAACAGGATCAGCAGCGGCCAGCGCGCCAGGCGCAGCAGCCATTCCGTGCTGCTCTCCAGCCCGGCGAAGGCCAGCACCACCGGCAGCACCACCACCGCGCCCATGGCCAGCATGGTGAAGACCAGCGCGCCGAAGGTGAAGGCCAGGCTGATCAGGGTGCGGCGGATGAAGCCGCGCTTCTCCTCCTCCTCATAGACGACGTTCAGCGCGTCGAACATCGCCTTGGTGCCCTGGTTGGCCGACCACAGCGCGACGCCAAGGCCGACCACGGCGCTGAAGCCGAGCGAGCCGGGCTCGCCCGAGGCCAGGCGGCGCAGCTGCTCGTCGATGATCTGCATGCCGCCCGAGGGGATGAAGCCCGCCGCCTGCTGCAGCTGCTGGCCGACCATGGCCGGGTCGGCGAACAGGCCGAACAGCGAGACCAGGGCGGTCAGCGCCGGGAAGACCGAGAGCAGGGCGTAGAAGGTGACGCCCGCCGCCTCGGTCATGATGCGGTCCTCATTCGCCTCCACCACCGAGCGCTTGAGGATGCTCCACCAGCCGCGCGCCGGGATGTCGCGCGGGCGGCTGGCGGTGCGGCCCTCGCCGGCCTGTCCCGTGGCGGCCCGGGCATCGGCGGGGCGGGGGCGGGCGGGCAGGGTCTGGCTGGGCATGGCGGGGCTCCTGGGCGGCGCCTGCGGCGCGTCATGCCCGGTGTAACGGCCCGCCCCGCCCGTGGTTCCGCGCCCGGCGGGCCGGCCGGCGCGGGGCGGCCGGGGCGTGGCCCGGCGGCCACAAGGGCCGCCGCAGGATCAGTCGCGCGCCGCCTGGTGCTTCAGATAGGCGATCAGCGCGTCCAGCTCGGCCTCGGGCAGCACCGCGGGGCTGAAGCCGGGCATCTGCTGGCCGGGCCAGTGGCGCACCGATTTCGGGTCGCGGATCAGCGCGCGCAGCCCGGGCTCGGTCATGTAGGCCAGGGCGGGCATCGGCCGCGCCAGGTCCGGCCCCATCTCCGCCGCCCCGGCGCCGGCCAGCCTGTGGCAGGCCAGGCACTGGGTGAGGAAGACCTCCTGGCCGCGCCGCGCCGGGTCGTCCGGGGGCAGGCCGGCGGCGACGCCGAGCGAGGGCCAGCGCCGCAGCGGATGCGCCACCGCGGTCAGGCTGGCCAGCGCATAGGGCCATTGCTCGGGGAGATGCCGCCCTGCTCCGGCCGCAGCCAGACCAGGTAGAAGGGCCCGGCATTGGCCGATTTGCCGGGCAGGGCCGGCCAGGGCGCGCCGGGCTCCTCCACCGCCAGCCAGGGCTCGGCGCCGCCCGAGAGCAGCGCGGCGGGGAGCTGCGAGGCGAAGCCGTCCGTTGCCTTGGCCTCCAGCGTCTCCACCCCCTCCAGCGGGCCGAGCAGGGCGCGCAGCGGCACGGCGCGGTAGCTCATGGCGCGGTGATAGGCGACATCCGCCGGCACGGTGATGCGCGCGGCATCCGGCCGCGCCAGCAGCGCCTCGGGCGTCAGGCGCTGCTCGCCGCCGGGCAGGGCGAGGCGCAGCTCGGCGGCCTGGGCGGCGGCGGCGAGGGGCAGCAGCGCCGCCAGCCAGAGCAGCGCGGCGGGGAGGAAACGTCGCATCGGGGCAGGGTCCCTGGGTGAGGTTCAGCCGTGGGGTTCAGCCGGGGGGCGCGGCGCGCAGCGGGGCGCGGGCCAGGCCATTGTGGTCGAAATTCTCCGGCGCCAGCCAGGCGGCGATGGCGTCGCGCCGGGCCGGCCATTCCTCCTCCAGGATGGAGAAGAAGGCGGTGTCGCGGCGGCGCCCCTTCACCACCAGATGCGCCCGCAGCGTGCCCTCATAGGTGAAGCCGAGCCGCGCGGCGGCGCGGCGGGAGGGCGCGTTCAGCGCGTTGCATTTCCACACCAGCCGGCGATAGCCCAGCTCGTCCATGGCGTGGCGCATCAGCAGGAACATCGCCTCGGTGGCGGCGCGCGTCCGCTGCAGCCGCGGGCCGAACCAGATATGGCCGAGCTCGATGGCGGCATTGGCCGGCTGGATCTCCATCAGTGTCAGCCAGCCCGAGGCCAGGCCCGAGACATGCGGCCGCACCGCCCAGGCGATCGGGTCATGCGTGGTGGCGAAGCCGGCGAGGAAGCGGCGGAACCCCTCGTAATCGGCGAAGGGGCCGTAGCCCATATAGGCCCAGCTATCCTCGGCGCCCTGCAGCGCCTGCCACAGCTCCTCGGCATGGCGCAGGCCGAGCGGCTCCAGCGTCACCGCGGTGCCGCGATGCGCGACCCGCGCCGGCAGCGGGCGCGGCAGCGGGTCGACCAGCGGCCCGACGGGAGGCTGCGTCGCGGGGTCGGCGGGCGCGGTGCCCTGCGGGGATGGCAGGGGTGCGGCGGGGGATGTGGCGTGGCCGGGCATTGTCATGATAGGCCGCAGGCTGGACCGTAACCCCGACGCCGCGCAAGCCGTCCGCCTGCCCCACTTCCTCCCCGGGAAGCGCTTGTTCTGCGCCCAGCCGAGACGATCTGCCTGACCATGAACGCTCCCGCTCCTCCCGCCGCCTATTACGCCGAGACGGTGCAGTTCGTGCACCACTGGACCGACCGGCTCTTCACCTTCCGCTGCACGCGCGACCCCGCCTTCCGCTTCCAGGCCGGGCAGTTCGCGATGATCGGGCTGATGGTGGAGGGCAAGCCGCTGGTGCGCGCCTATTCCATGGTCTCCGCCCCCTATGAGGAGGAGCTGGAATTCCTCTCCATCAAGGTGCCGGACGGGCCGCTGACCAGCCGGCTGCAGCATGTGAAGGTGGGCGACCAGGTGCTGATCGCCCGCAAGGCGGTGGGCACGCTGGTGCCGGACAGCCTGCTGCCCGGCCGCACCCTGTGGATGTTCGGCACCGGCACCGGCCTCGCCCCCTTCATGGCGCTGGTGAAGGACCCCGAGGTGTATGACCGGTTCGAGCGCGTGGTGCTGGTGCATGGCGTGCGCCAGGTGGCCGAGCTGGCCTATCATGACTGGCTGAGCCAGGAGCTGCCGCAGCACGAGCTGCTGGGCGAGCTGGTGCGCGACAAGCTGCTCTACTACCCGACCGTGACGCGCGAGCCCTTCCGGAACCAGGGCCGCGTCAACGAGCTGCTGGCCAGCGGCAAGCTGACCGCCGATCTCGGCCTGCCGCCCTTCTCGGTGGAGCAGGACCGGGTGATGCTGTGCGGCAGCCCGGAGATGCTGGTCTCCATGCGCGCCCTGCTGGAGCAGCGCGGCTTCACCGAGGGCGCCGGCAACCGCCCCGGCCACTATGTGGTCGAGAAGGCCTTCGTCGAGAAGTAAGGCCCCGCCCGGCCGCGCCGGCGACACGCCCATGCCCATGCCCATGCCCATGCCCATGCCCCTGGCCGGGGGCATGGGCTTTTTCATGCCCTAGCCCTGGGCGGCGGGGGGCGGCGCCGCCACGGCGAAGCCGGAGGCGGCCCAGGCGCGCACCGCCTGGATCTCGGCCTCGGTCAGCTCCTGGCGCGGCAGCGGCAGGGCGGGGAGGGTGGGGCCGAAGCGCAGCACCAGGGCCGCGGGCGTCTCCTCCAGCAGGCGCAGCCGCGCCGCCTCGGCCTCGAAGGACCAGCCCTGGCCCTGGCAGGCGAGCCGCCCCGGCAGCAGCGTCACCGAGACCGGGCCGAGCAGCGGCTGGCGCCCCGGCTCCGGCAGGGCCTGCAGGATCCGGGTCAGCGCGGCGCGCTGGCTGAGCTGGGCGTAGAGCGCCAGCAGCAGCGTCGCGCCGCCGATGACCGCCAGCAGCAGGGCCTCGTTCGTCTCCAGCGGCCGCCAGAAGGGGGCGGGGGGCGCCATGCGGCGCAGCAGCGTCTCGGCCAGGCGCAGCGACAGCAGCAGCGTGGCGGCGAAGAACAGCCCCTGGGCCAGCACGCGCAGCGTGCCGAGGCCGAGCCGCCCGCCGCGCCGCAGATCGGCCTCGACCAGCCGGGCCTGGTCCTCGGGCCGCCAGCTCAGGCGGAGCGTGATCATGCCGTGCCCCCCCGCGCATGGCGTTCCGTCCAGCGCCGCAGCGCCGCCTGCTGCGCCTCCGACAGGTCGCGCTTGGGCAGCACCAGCCGCTGGCCGAAGCCCAGGTCGAGCAGCATGAAGCGGGCATCCTCGGCGAGACCGCGCAGCAGGCCGGCGTCATAGCGCCGCGCCGCGCCCTCGGTCCGCCAGAGCAGGGAGGCGGGGCCGAGGGTGAGGATGACCCGCTCCGGCCGCGTCTCGCCGGCCAGCAGGCGGCGCAGCCGGGCGAGCGTCGCGCGGCGCATCAGGGCCGGCAGCAGCTTCGCCTCGAACAGCCAGCCCCAGCCGGTGGCGCCGGCCAGCAGGGCGGCCAGCATCACGAAGCTCTGCCCATGCGGGTAATGGCCCTTCCACAGCCCGATCGGCCCGGCCTGCAGCCAGGTGACGGCACCCAGCATCAGCAGCAGCGCGGCGGTGGCGCCGGCCAGGCCGGGCAGGCCCGCATGGTCCCGGCGCAGCCCGAGGCGCTGGCCCTCCAGCTCGTCCCGCGCCGAGACCGCGAAGCGCAGCACCGCCTCCGGCGCGCTCTCCGGCGGCGCGGCCGCGGCAGGGGAAGGGGCAGGGGCGGCGGCGCCGGGCCGGCGGCCGGTGGCGGGCACGGCGCTGCGCGGCGGGGGGGAGGCGGGTCTGGGCGGTGGGGTCTGGTCCCCCATGCGGGTCTCCTCGGGCGCTCGCGGTCTGGCTCGCGGCAGGGATGCGGCGCGGCGGGCGGCACGGCCAATCAACTTGGCTCAAGCGCCCCCGGCCTGGCTTGGCCTGGTCTGGCCTGGCCGTGCCAACGCCGCCGGCGCTGAAAGAGTTTGTTGCCGGAGGCCCGCACACTGAAACGCCGCGCCCGGCTAGATTTTCCTGCATCGGCGGCCGGCCTGCCGGACCGCCGGTGCAGAACAGAGGAACGAGCATGCGCAAGATGCTGATGCTGGGCACGGGTGCCCTGATGCTGGGTGTGGCCGGGCTGGCCGTGGCCCAGCCGGCGCCGCCTGCGGGCAGCCCGCCGCCGCCCCCGCCGGGCCAGGCGCAGGCCCAGCCCCCCGCGCCCCCGGGCCCGCCGGGGGCGGAGGCCGACCGCCCCGGCCCGCGCGGGCCGATGTGGATGCGCCATCACGGCATGATGCCGCCGCCCCCGCCGCCGCCCTCGCGCGCCGCCTCCTTCCGGCTGGAGCGGGGCGATGTCAGCCTCTCCATCCGCTGCGCCGAGAGCGAGCCGATGCAGGCCTGCGTCAACGCCGCCAATGCGCTGCTCGACAAGATGAACACCGTGTCGCGCTGAGGCGCCGAAGCTGCGGCGGGGCGGGGTCCTCCTCCCCCCCCTCTCCCCCCTGGCGCGGCGCTCCCGGCCGCGCCGCCCCGCCCCGCCGCGCACCCCCTTTCCCACCGATCCCGCAGCGACCGCGCCGGCCCCCTCCGGCGCGGTTCGCGCGACCGGAGGCTGGGACTGCGCGGTTTCTTGATGGGGGGTTGATCCCCGTCAATGCGGCGAAGCGTTCATCCTGCCATGGTCCAACGCGGCCGAATCGGCGCGCGCCCCACTCGGCGCGCCCCGGCGGCCGACGACCGTGAAGGATCGATCATGACCGCCGCCTCCCAACCGGCACCGCCGATCACCTCGACGCCGGAGCCGAGTTCCAACCGCAAATTCGCCTTCCTGCTGCTGGCGCTGGCCCTGTACGGGCTGGTGCTGATGCTGCCGACGCCGGAGGGGCTGAGCGCCGCGGGGCAGGTGTCGCTGGCGCTGCTGGCGCTGGTGATCACGCTGTGGATCAGCGAATGCGTCTCGCCCGCCACCAGCGCCGTCATTCTCACCGGCATGGCGGTTGTAGGCCTGATGGGCAAGTCGCTGACGCCCAATGCCCGGCCGATGTCGTCGGCCGATGCGCTGGGGGTGATGCTGACCGGCTTCTCCTCCACCGCGGTGCTGCTGGTGGCGGCCGCGCTGTTCCTGGCGGTGGCGCTGAAGCATACCGGGCTGGACAAGCGGGTGGCGCTGCTGGTGATGAGCAAGGTCGGCATCTCGCCGGCGCGGCTGACGGTGGGGGCGATGATCGTGGGCTTCGTGCTCGCGCTGTTCATCCCCTCGGCCACGGCGCGCGTCGGTGCGGTGATCCCGATCATGGTGGGTATCACCGCCGCCCTCGGCCTGCCGGTGGGCAGCAGCCTGGGTGCGACGCTGATGATCGTCACCGCCCAGGCCTGCTCGATCTTCAACATCGCGGTGAAGACCGGCGCGGCGCAGAACCTGATCAGCCTGAACTTCATGCAGGGTGCCTTCGGGCAGAGCGTCACCTGGGGCGGCTGGTTCGTCACCGCGCTGCCCTTCACCATCGGCATGAGCGTGGTGCTGTTCCTGGTCTCGCTCTGGCTGCTGCGGCCGGAGGTGCCGGCCAAGGAGGAGGCGCAGGCCAAGCTGCGCGAGCAGGTGGCGCAGCTCGGCCCGGTGACGGCGCCGGAGAAGCGGCTGATCGCGGTGGCGGTGATGCTGCTGCTGCTGTGGTCGACCGAGGGTGTGCTGCATCCCTTCGACACCACCACCACCACGCAGCTCGGCATCGCGCTGCTGCTGATGCCCAAGATCGGCGTGATGCACTGGGCGCAGGCGGAGAAGCTGGTGCCCTGGGGCACGGTGGTGCTGTTCGCCGCCTCGATCTCGCTGGGCACGCTGCTGTCGCGCACCGGCGCCGCCGGCTGGCTGGCGCAGGTGACGCTTGGCCAGCTGGGGCTGGAGGCGCTGCCGGTGGTCGCCGTGATCGGCGCGCTGTCGCTGTTCAGCATCGTGCTGCATCTGGGCTTCGCCTCGGCCACGGGGCTGGCCAGCACGCTGATCCCGATCATGATCGCCTTCAGCCAGACCCTGCCGGTGTCGAAGGAGACGGCCTTCGGCATCGTGCTGATCCAGAGCTTCGTCGTCTCCTTCGGCTTCATCCTGCCGACCAACGCGCCGCAGAACATGCTGTGCTACGGCACCGGGGCGTTCCGCATGACGCAATTCGCCAAGGTGGGGCTGGTGGTGACGGTGGCCGGCTTCGCGCTGATCCTGCTGCTGTCCGCGACGATCTGGCCGATGATGGGAGTGCTGTGAGATGGGTGCGCTGGTGGGCGTGATCGGGGCCGGGCAGGTGGGCGCGGCCGCGACCTATCTGCTGTCGGCGACGCCGGGGGTGAGCGACATCGTGCTGGTCGATCTCGACCTGGCGCGGGCGGCGGGGGAGGCGGCGGATATCGGCCATGCCGCCGCCTTCGGCACCGCCGCCCGGGTGCGGGAGGGCAGCTATGCCGAGCTGGCCGGGGCCGATCTGGTGGTGGTGACCGCCGGCGCCAGCCTGAAGCCGGGCCAGACGCGGCTGGAGCTGCTGCACCAGAACATCCGCATCGTGGGCCAGATCATCGAGCAGGTGCTGAAGGTGGCGCCCGACACCATCCTGCTCTTCGCCACCAACCCGGTGGACGTCATGCCGGCGATCGCGGTGCGGCATTACGGGGTGAAGCCGGGGCGCGCGATCGGCACCGGCTGCACGCTGGATTCGATCCGTTTCCGCGACCGGCTGGCGCATCACCTGGAGGTCGCCGCTGCCTCCGTGCATGCCTATGTGCTGGGCGAGCATGGCGATTCGGAGGTGCTGCACTGGTCCAGCGCGCAGGTGGGCGGGGTGCCGATCCTGGATTTCGCCGCGCAGCGTGGCCGGCCGATCGATGCGGCGATGCGGGCGCAGATCCATGAGGATGTCCGCACCTCGGCCTATCGCATCAAGGCGGGCAAGGGCGTCTCGAATTTCGGCATCGGTGGCTGCATCGCGCGGCTGGCGCGGGCGATCCTGATGGATGAGCGGGTGGTGTTCCCGGTCTCCACCTATCTGCCGGAGTATCTGGAGGTGCGGGAGACCTGCATCTCGCTGCCGCATGTGCTGGGGGAGGAGGGCGCGTCGCTGCCGATCCAGCCTTTGCTGGACGCGGCGGAGCGCGCGGCGTTGCGCAGCAGTGCCGCGGTGCTGGCCGACACCATCGCCGACGGGCTGAAGGTGCTGTCGGCTCCGGCCTGAAGCGCCCCGCCTGGCCGGGAGACCGCGGCAGCCTGACAGAAGGAGAAGGGGGTCCGGGGGAATTCATTCCCCCGGATCTTTTTGTTTTTTATGCCTTCCTGAACCTGGCCTGGGTCACGCTGTCGGTCTGCAGTGCCGCCTCGATGGCGTTGGCGCCGTCCCCGGTGCGCAGCACGACCCAGATCTCGCTGAACCAGGGGGCCTGTCCCCGGGTGCGGGCGAGGAAGAGGCGGTCGAGCGCGATGGCCACCGGGTTGCGCGGCTGGCAGCAGGCGCAGCCGATGGGATGGGCGCCGGGCGGCGGTGCCGCGAAGCGTTCGACGAGCGCGGGGCGGTCGGGCAGGGGGGCGCCATCCTCGGCCAGCACCACCGCATCGGCGGGCGTGCTGGCGGCATCGGCCAGGCGGAGCGGGGTTCGGGCGTCGAGGGACCAGCGCATACCGCTAGACATAAAGAAGTCTTTATGTCATCCGCAAGCCCATGGAGCCCTTGCTGGCGCAGCTGCGCGCCGCCGCCGAACCGACCCGCCTCCGCCTGCTGGCGCTTTGCGCCCGCGGGGCGTTCTGCGTGTCCGAGCTGTGCGCGATCCTCGGCCAGAGCCAGCCGCGCCTGTCGCGCCACCTGAAGCTGCTGGTGGAGGCCGGGCTGCTGGAGCGGCTGCCGGAGGGCGCCAATGTGTATTTCCAGCTGCCGCCGCAGGCCGATCTGGTGCGGCTGATGCTGGCGCGGCTGCCGGAGGACGACACCACCATCGCCGCCGACCGCCGCGCCGCCGCGCGCATCGCCGCCGAGCGGGCGCGGGCCGCCTCCGAGGCGTTCCGGCGCGACGGGGCGGATTGGGACGAGATGCGGGCGCTGGATCTGCCGGCCGCCGCGATCGAGGCGGCGCTGCTGGATTTGCTGCCGGAACGCCTGGGCCGGGTCGCCGATATCGGCACCGGCACGGGGCGGCTGCTGGAGCTGCTGGCGCCGCGCGCCGGCGCCGTGCTGGGGCTGGATGCCAGCCGCGAGATGCTGGCGCTGGCCCGCGCGCGGCTCGGCGAGCGCGCGCTGCCCAATGCCAGCGTGCGGCTGGCCGACATGTACCGGCTGCCGCTGCCGGATGGCGGGTTCGACGCCGCCACGCTGCAGATGGTGCTGCATTACGCCGAGGACCCGGCCGCCGCCCTGGCCGAGGCCGCGCGCATCCTGAGCCCCGAGGGGCTGCTGGTGGTGATCGACCTGGCCAGCCATGCGCGGCAGGATCTGCTGGCCGGGCCCGCGCATCGCTGGCCCGGCTTCGACGATGCGGCGATGGCCGGCTGGCTTGGCGCCGCCGGCTGCGCGCCGCTGCCACCCGTGGAGATCGCCGGCCCCCTGCCGGTGCGGCTGTGGCCGGCGCGGCGGCTGGCCGTGCCGGTCGCCGCCGCCGAACCCGTTCTGACCTTCTGACCGAAGAGGCCCTGCCCCATGGCCCGTCCGACCCTGCTGGAAGCCCTGCGCGACCGTGTCCTGCTCTGCGATGGCGGGATGGGCAGCCGTGTCCAGGCGCTGACCCTTGATGTGGAGAAGGATTACTGGGGCAAGGAGAACTGCACCGAGGTGCTGAACCTCTCCCGCCCCGAGCTCGTGCGCGAGATCCATCGCGGCTATTACGAGGCCGGGTCGGACATGGTGCTGACCAACAGCTTCGGCGGCTCGCCGATCACGCTGGAAGAGTTCGAGCTGGGCGCCAAGGCCTTCGAGATCAACAAGCTCTCGGTCGAGCTGGCGCGCGAGGCGGCAGAGAGCTTCGCGGATGGCCGCGACCGCTGGGTGATCGGCGATATCGGGCCGGGCACCAAGCTGCCGAGCCTCGGCCATATCGATTACGACACGCTGGAAGCCGCGCTGACCGAGCAGTGCCGCGGGCTGATCGCCGGCGGCGCCGATGCGCTGCTGACCGAGACCAACCAGGACACGCTGTTCATCAAGGCGGCGGTGAACGCCGCCAAGATCGCGCTGCGCGAAGCCGGAAAAGACATCCCGATCTTCGTGCAGGTGACGGTGGAGACCACCGGCACGCTGCTGGTGGGCGCCGACATCGCCGCCGCCACCACGGTGGTGCAGGCGCTCGACGTGCCGCTGATCGGGCTGAACTGCGCGACGGGGCCGCAGGAGATGGCCGAGCATGTGCGCTATTTGGCGCGCAACTGGCCCGGCCTGGTCTCGGTGCAGCCCAATGCCGGCCTGCCGGAGCTGGTGGATGGCAAGACGCATTACCCCCTGGCACCGGCCGAGATGGCAGTGTGGATGGAGCGTTTCGTCGCCGAGGATGGGGTGAACCTGATCGGCGGCTGCTGCGGCACCTCGACGCCGCATATCCAGGCGCTGGACGCGATGCTGCGCAAGGTCGGCGGCAGCCGGTTCCGCCCGGCGCCGGTCGCGCGCCGCGTGCACTGGGTGCCAGCGGTGGCGAGCCTGTATGGCGCGACGACGCTGCGGCAGGAGAATGCCTATTTCTCCATCGGCGAGCGCTGCAACGCCAATGGCTCCAAGGCCTGGCGCGAGCGGCAGGCGGCACATGACTGGGATGGCTGCGTCGCCATGGGGCGGGAGCAGGTGGGGGAGGGGTCGAACTCCCTCGACATCTGCACCGCCTTTGTCGGCCGCGACGAGATGGCGGAGATGAACGAGGTGGTGCGCCGCTTCACCGGCAGCGTCAACGCGCCGCTGGTGATCGATTCCACCGAGACGCCGGTGATCGAGAGCGCGCTGAAGCTGCATGGCGGCAAGCCGATCATCAACTCGATCAATTTCGAGGATGGCGAGGGGCATGCGACGGACCGCATGAAGCTCGCCAAGAAGTTCGGCGCCGCGGTGATCGCGCTGACCATCGACGAGGTCGGCATGGCGAAGACGGCGGAGGACAAGCTCCGCATCGCCGAGCGGCTGGTGGATTTCGCCTGCAACAAGCACGGGCTGCCGCAGAGCGACCTGCTGATCGACCCGCTGACCTTCACCATCGCCACCGGCAATGAGGATGACCGCAAGCTGGGGCTGTGGACGCTGGAGGGCATCCGCATGATCCGGGAGAAATTCCCGGACATCCAGATCATCCTCGGCCTGTCGAATATTTCTTTCGGTTTGAACCCGGCGGCGCGGCATGTGCTGAACAGCGTGTTCCTCGACCATGCGGTGAAGGCCGGCATGACGGGGGCGATCGTGCATGTCAGCAAGATCAAGCCGCTGCACGCCATCCCGCCGGAGGAGGTGAAGGTCGCCGAGGATCTGATCTTCGACCGCCGCGCCGAGGGCTACGACCCGCTGCAGAAGCTGCTGGAGATCTTCGCCGGGCGGAAGGCCGCGGATGCCGCCAAGAAGGTGAAGGCGGAGACGGTCGAGGGCCGGCTGAAGGACCGCATCGTCGATGGCGACCGCAAGGGGCTGGATGAGGAGCTGGCCGATGCCATGGCCAAGGGCATCAAGCCGCTCGACATCATCAACGGCATCCTGCTCGATGGCATGAAGGTGGTGGGCGAGCTGTTCGGCGCCGGCAAGATGCAGCTGCCCTTCGTGCTGCAATCGGCCGAGACGATGAAGGCCGCCGTCGCCTATCTGGAACCCTTCATGGAGAAGGCCGAGGGGCAGGAGAAGGGCACCATCGTGCTGGCGACCGTGAAGGGCGATGTGCATGACATCGGCAAGAACCTGGTCGACATCATCCTGACCAACAATGGCTACAAGGTCGTCAATCTCGGCATCAAGGTGCCGCTGAACGAGATGGTGGCGGCGGTGCGCGAGCATCGGGCGAACGCCATCGGCATGTCCGGCCTCCTCGTCAAATCCACCGTGGTGATGAAGGAGAATCTGGAAGAAATGTCGCGCCTCGGCGTCGAGGTGCCGGTGCTGCTGGGCGGCGCCGCGCTGACGCGCAATTTCGTCGAGGATGATTGCGTCAACGCCTATGCCAGCGGCCGCGTCGCCTATGCGCGGGATGCCTTTGACGGGCTGCACCTGATGGATCGCGTCATGGGCAGCGATTTCGACGGCTATCTGGCGGCGCTACAATCGAAGCGCGCCGGCAAGTCGAAGAACACCACCCGCACCCTCGGCACCGCCGATCCGCGCGGCTTCGCCCCCGTCGATGTCAACTACGCCCAGGCGCGGCGCCGGCGGATGACGGCGGCGGAGCCCGTGCCCACGCCGCCCTTCTGGGGCGCGCGGGTGATGGAGGCCGACCCGAAGGCGATCATCCCCTTCATCAATGAGCGCAGCCTCTACCAGTTCCAGTGGGGCTTCCGGAAGCAGGGGCGGAGCCTCGAGGATTTCATCGGCTGGGCAAAGCAGGAGCTGCGGCCCGTGCTGAAGCGCATGCTGACGCTGGCGGAACAGGAGAAGATCCTGCGGCCGCAGGCCATCTATGGCTACTGGAAATGCGCCGGCCAGGGCAATGACGTCATCCTGTTCGAGGAGGATGGCGTCACCGAGGCCTGCCGCTTCACCCTGCCGCGCCAGCCGAAGGAGGATGGCGAATGCATCGCCGACTTCCTGCGCGATATCGAGGACGGGCCGGAGGCGCGCGATGTGATCGGCCTGCAGGTGGTCACCGTCGGCCAGAAGGCCAGCGACGTGGCGCGGGAATGGTTCGAGGGCAATCGCTACCAGGATTATCTCTACCTGCACGGGCTGTCGGTGGAGATGGCGGAGGCGATGGCGGAGTACATCCACAAGCGCATCCGCGCCGAGCTGGGCTATGCCGGCGAGGATGACCGCGACATGGAGAAGATGCTGGCGCAGGGCTATCGCGGCGGCCGTTATTCCTTCGGTTATCCGGCCTGCCCGCGGCTGGAGGACCAGGCGCCGCTGCTGCGGCTGCTGCAGGCGGAGCGCATCGGCGTGTCGATCTCGGATGAGTGGCAGCTGCATCCGGAGCAGTCGACCAGCGCCATCGTGCTGCACCATCCGCGCGCCAAGTATTTCTCGGTCTGAAGCACCTCCGGCGGCGCCGATGGCGCCGCCGGCAACACCCCGGCAACCCCGCCCCGCCACAGTGGCGCGACCCCGGCGCAACCCTGGGCCGAAGCCCACCTTCCCCGTGCAGCCCCTCCCGTTTCGGCCCTGACCGGCAGCCGAAAGAAGAATGGAATGGGGAGGGGGGGTGGCCTAGAAAGCCGGGCGGGACAGAGCAGGATCTTGGCGGATGAACCGTGCGACGACACTCGCAGCGGCAACGGTTGGCGTGGCGGTGGCGGTGCTGGGCCTCAAGGCGGTGGCCTGGTGGCTGACCGGCAGCGTCGCGCTGATGGCCGATGCGCTGGAGTCGATCGTCAATGTCGCGGCGGCCACCGCCGCGCTGGTGGCCATCCGTGTCTCCGCCGCCCCGCCGGACGCCAACCACCCCTATGGCCATGCCAAGGCCGAGTATTTCTCGGCGGTGCTGGAAGGCGTGCTGATCGTCGTCGCGGCGCTGCTGATCCTGAACGAGAGCTGGGATGCCTGGCAGCACCCCTCGGCGCCGGCGCTGCCGGCCCAGGGCCTGGCCATCTCGGCCTTCGCCACCGGCATCAATGGCGCCTGGTCCTGGTGGCTGTTCCGCGCCGGGCGCAAGCTGCGCTCGCCGGCGCTGCTGGCCGATGCGCGGCACCTGCTGGCGGATGTGGTGACCTCGATCGGCGTGGTGGCGGGTGTCGCCGCCGTGGCGATGACGGGCATTCTCTGGCTCGACCCGCTGCTGGCCGGGCTGACGGCCATCAACATCCTGTTCTCCGGCTGGCGGCTGCTGCGCGAGAGCGTCGGCGGGCTGATGGACGAGGCGGTGGAGCCCGAGCTGCTGGCGCGCATCCGCGGCCTGGTGTCGCAGCAGGCCGAGGGCGCGATCGAGGCGCATGATCTGCGCACCCGCCATTCCGGCCGCACCACCTTCGTCGAGTTCCACCTTGTGGTGCCGGGGGAGATGCGGGTGGCCGAGGCGCATGAGATCTGCGACCGGATCGAGGCGGCGCTGAAGCAGGAGCTGGGCAGCGCCGTCATCACCATCCATGTGGAGCCGGAGGCGAAGGCCAAGCATCAGGGCGTGCTGGTGCTCTGACACCCTTTGCAGGGGGCCGTGGCGCCCCATCTCGACGGCAGGGCCACAAGGGGGAGAGGGATGGTCAGGCTGGATGTGATCACCACGCGCGGCGGCGATGGCGGGCAGACCTCGCTCGGCGACGGCACGCGGGTGGCGAAGGATTCGCTGCGCATCGAGGCGATCGGCGTGGTGGACGAGCTGAACGCCGCCATCGGCCTGCTGCGCCTGCATTGCGCCAGCGAGCCCGAGGCGGATGCCATGCTGGCGCGCATCCAGAACGATCTGTTCGACCTCGGCGCCGATCTCTGCATCCCCGGCGACGGGGCGGATGATTCCGCCGAGCGCCCGCGGCTGCGCGTGGCCGACAGCCAATGCGCGAGGCTGGAGGCGGAGCTGGCGGCGATGAATGCGGATCTGCCGCCGCTGCGCTCCTTCATCCTGCCGGGCGGCACGCCGGCGGCGGCGCATGCGCATCTGGTGCGCACCCTGGCGCGGCGGGCGGAGCGGGTGGTGGTGGCGCTGGCGGCGGCGGAAGCCGTGAACCCGGTGGCGATCCGCTACCTCAACCGGCTGTCGGACCACGCCTTTGTGCTGTCGCGGGTGCTGAACCGGGGCGGCGACATCCTGTGGGTGCCCGGGGGCGCGCGATAGGCGCCCGGAAGGCCGGGGTCAGAAGATCCAGCCCATCGCCTTGATGCCGACCCAGCACAGCGCCACCAGCACGCCGGTGGCGAACAGGCAGCCCGCCAGCGTCAGGCCGAGCCCGATGCCGGTCACGCGGCTATCCTGCTCGACGATGCCGAGCGCCATGACGATGGTGCCGAAGGCGGGCGGGCCATTGGTGCCGGGGCCGGGCAGGATCAGCATCAGCGCGGCATAGACCGTGGCCCAGCCGACCAGCCGCTCGGCGGGCGGGGTGATGAACCAGCCCTCGCGCGGCCGCACCAGCTTCTCGATCGGCTTCAGCCCGCGCGAGGAGGCGGAGGCCAGCCGCAGCAGGTCGGTGCGCTTCACCGTCTGCCGGGCGACGAAGCCGGGCAGGCGCGGCACCCGCAGCCCGAGCCCCATCTGCACCCCCAACACCACCATCGGGATGCCGAAGACGCTGGCCATGCCGGGCAGCAGGCTGGGCAGGCAGAGCAGCAGGATCAGCAGGCCGAAGGCACGCTCGCCAAAGGCCTCGGCGATCTCGCCCAGGCTGATGCGCTCGCCCGGCAGCGTCGCCGCCACCTCGGCCACGATGCGGGAGATCGTCGCCCCCTCGGCCCCGTGCCCGGGCTCCGGCGCCCCTCCCTGCGCCGCCGCGCCGGCCGTACCATCCATTCCCAAATCCCGTCGATCCATCCCGGCAACCCTGTGCGGGCGCCCTGCTTCGTGCCAGGGAGATGAGGGCGCGGGCCGGCCTGTTCAACACTGGCGCCGGCCTTGAGCCCCTGGGGAGATGCCGCATGCAGCCTGTCGACCTGGCGCTGTGCCTGGCCGTCGATGTCTCGGCCAGCGTCGATTACGACGAGTTCGGCCTGATGGTGGGCGGGCTGGCCAATGCCTTCCGGCAGGAGGACATCATCGCCGCCTGCGGCGCCGGGCCGCGCGGCGCGGTGGCGGTGGCGCTGCTGTTCTGGTCCTCGGGCCAGGAGCTGGCGGTGCCCTGGATGCGGATCTCCGACGCCGCCGGCGCCGCGGCGCTGGCCGAGGCGATCGACAACGCCCCCCGCCTGCCGGCGCCGGGGGCCACCGCGCTCGGGCCCGGCATGGCGGCGGGGCTGGCCCTGCTGGCGCGCTGCCCGGCGCAAGCCACGCGCCTGGCGCTCGATGTCTCGGGCGACGGCGCGCACAATCAGGGGCGGCCGCCCGGCCCGGTGCGCGATATCGGGGTGGCCGCCGGGGTCACCATCAACGGGCTCGCCGTGCTGAACGAGGAGCCGGACCTGCTGGCGCATTACGAGGCGGAGGTGATCGGCGGGCCAGGGGCCTTCGCCCTCTCCTGCGCCGATTACGCCGATTTCGCCGAGGCCATCCGGCGGAAGTTGCGCCGCGAGATCGGCGGCGCGCTGCTTGTTGCGGAGCAGCAAAGCGCCTTCTTTTTCTGAAGAAAAAGAAGCAAAAAGACTTTATCGGCTGGGCGCGGGCCTGCGCGGGCTTTCTTTTGGCGCGGCGGCGGTGCAGCCTTGGGGGGCTGTTTGTGCAGAGGCGCGGGTGCGGCCCGCCGGCTTCCGGATGGCGCTTCCCCTGTCTTCCTCAGGACCCGAACATGCTGCTGCTCATTCCCGGCCCCGTGCAGACCCGCCCCGAAGTGCGGGCGGCGATGGCCGTGGACATCGCCCCCTGGGACCGTGACTTCGCCCCCGAATACATCGCCATCCGCGAGAAGGTGCGCGACATCGCCGGCGGCGTGGCCGGCCGGCATGTCTGCCTGCCGCTGCAGGGGGCGGGGCATTTCATCACCGAGGCGGCGATCCGCACCTTCGTGCCCGCCTCCACCGGCAAGCTGCTGATCGTGCGCAACGGCGCCTATGCCGAGCGCATGGCGCGGCTGGCGCGCGAGGCCGGGCGCCAGGTGGTGGAGCTGCCCGCGCCCGACACCGGCGGCGTGGCGCCGGCGGCGGTGGCGGCGGCGCTCGCCGCCGACCCCGCCATCACCCATCTCGGCATCATCTATTCCGAGACCGGCAGCGGGCTGGTCAATGACGTGCCGGCGCTGGGCGCCGTGGTGCGCGCGGCCGGGCGGCGGATGATCGTCGACGCCGTCTCGGCCTTCGGCGCGCTGCCCTTCGACCTCTCGGCCCAGCCGGAGGTGGATGCCGTCGTCTTCACCTCGAACAAATGCATCGAGGGGCTGCCCGGCATCGGCTTCGCCGTCTGCCCGATCGACCGGGTGGAGGCCAGCCGCGGCCAGGCCGGCTCCTGGTCCTTCGACCTGGCCGATGTCTACGACACGGCGCAGCGCGCCGGCTGGGGCAGCTTCCGCTTCACCCCGCCGGTGCAGGCGCTGCACGCCTTCGGTGTCGCGCTCGACATCTTCATCGCCGAGGGCGGGCAGAAGGCGCGCCTCGCCCGCTACCGCGAGAATTGCCGCATCCTGTATGAGGGCGCCCAGGCGCTGGGGCTGCGCCCCTATCTGTCCTGGGAGAATCAGGGCCCGATCATCGCGCTGTTCCACCAGCCGCGGCAGGAGGGCTTCACCCTGCAGGGCTTCGTCGACGCGCTGAAGCGGCGCGGCGTGCTGATCAGCAATTTCTACAACACCGAGGCGCCGACCATGCGCATCGGCTGCATCGGCCATGTCGGGCCGGACGAGATGCGCTTCGCCCTCGGCGCCATGCGCGGCGCGCTGGAGGAGCTGGGCGTGCGCCGCCGCGACGCGGCCTGAGGCGGCGGGGGCGGGCCGTTCAGCCGGCCCGCCCCGGCCAGAGCCAGCAGAGCAGCGCCGCCGCCGCGGCCAGCCACAGTGCGATGATGGCGGCCGCCCCGGCGCGGCTGACCGGCCGGCCCCCGGCCGCCAGGGCGGCCGCGCGGTGTTCCTGCATCAGCGCCGGCGGCACCAGCCGGATCACCAGCAGGATCGCCAGCGGCAGCAGGATGGCCTCGTCCAGATAGCCCAGCACCGGGATGAAATCGGGGATCAGGTCGATCGGCGACAGCGCATAGGCGGCAATCGCCAGGGCCAGGGCGCGCGCATACCAGGGCGTGCGCGGATCGCGCGCCGCCAGGTACAGCGCGTGCACATCGCGCCGGATCGCCCGCGCCCAGTCCCGGATCCGGCGCCACATCGGGCTGGCCCCTACAGGCCGAGCTGCGCGGCCAGGTCCTCCATGTCGCGCGCCACCACATCCCAATCCTGCTCCGGCGCCAGGTCGGTGGTCTGGCCGGGCCCATGCTCGGTCGGGCGGGGGATGAAGGCGGTGCGCAGCCCGCAGCGCCGCGCCGCCGCCAGATCGCCATTGTGCGCGGCGACCAGCATCACCTGCTCCGGGCGCAGCGCCAGCACCTCGGCGGTGCGCAGATAGGCTTCCGGCGTCGGTTTGTAGGCCTGCGCCACCTCGGCGCCCAGGATCGCGTCCCAGGGCAGGCCGGCGCGCCTGGCCATGTCCAGCATCAGCCGGATATTGCCGTTGGAGAGCGGCGCGATGATGTAGCGCGCCTTCAGCCGGGTGAGGCCGGCGACCGAATCCGGCCAGGGGTCCAGCCGGTGCCAGGCCAGGTTCAGCTCTTCCAGCTCCGCCTCCGGCACGCGGGCCGGGTCGATGCCATAGCCGGGCAGGATCTGCTCCAGGTTTTCCCGGTGCAGCACGTCGAGCCGGGTGAAGGGGCGGCGGCCGCTGCGCACCTCCTCCATCGCCGGCGAGTAGCGGCGGCGCCAGGAATCGGCGAAGCCGGCCGGGTTGGCGCCGGCGGCGCCGTGCCGGGCCAGGAAGGGCGCCGCCTCCCGCGCCACGCCCTGGCGCCAATCCACCACCGTGCCGAACACGTCGAACACCAGCGCCTGCACATCCTGAACCATGGCGTTCCGCCTTTCCCCCGTGATTGTCAGGCCATTCCGAGCTCGTCCTGGCGGCGCTTGTCCAGCTCCTCGCTGTAGCGGCGCAGCAGGTAGGAGGCCTTGAGCAGGCCGATGACGCAGGAAGTGTCCTTCTGGTCCACCACCGCCAGCGCCTCGGCATCCGTCGCGTCGAACAGCGCCATGGCCTGCTTGGCGTTCTGCGCCGGCAGCAGCACCTGGTCGGTCAGGTGCAGCAGGCCGGCGATGGTCGCGCCCTCCTCCTGCTCCGGCGCATGCGCCTCGGCCACCAGGATCATGCCGGCATAGCGCCCGGCCTCGTCGAGGGCGACGACATGGGTGGTCGCACCCAGCGGGAAGTCGCGGCGGAAGGCGCCGATGCGCGTATCCTGCCGCACCGTGCGCACATCGCGCCGCATCAGCTTGCCCACCGTCAGGTCGCGCAGCCAGCCGACATCATGCGCGCTGCGGATCGCCTCGCCGCGCAGGTGGAAGCGCCAGGTGGCGAAGGAATAGCCGAACAGCCGCCGCACCGCGGTGGCCGAGACGATCACCGCCATCACCACCACCCCGGCGATGGCGAAGCTGCCCGTGGTCTCCAGCGCCAGGAAGGTCATGGCCAGCGGCGCGCCGATGACGGCGGCGCCGAAGGCGGTCATGCCGACAATGGCGCCGAGCAGCGGATCCACCGCGATGCCGAGCGCCAGCGCGCCGGAGGCCACCAGCTTGCCCAGCAGCGCGCCCAGCAGCAGCGAGGCGAAGAACAGCCCGCCGCGGAAGCCGGCGCCGATCGAGATGGCCGAGGCCAGCGCCTTCAGCAGCAGCAGCGTCACCAGCGGCAGCACCGGCCCCTCAACCACGAAGGCCAGGTGCAGCGCGCCATGCCCGGCCGAGAGCACCGCCGGCGTGACCAGCGCCAGCGCGCCCACCGCCAGCCCGCCCACCGCCGGGCGCAGCGTGCCCCAGGGGATGGCGCGGCGCAGCCCGGCCTCGGTCAGGGTGACGCCGCGCATCAGCGCGATGCCGGCCAGGCCGCAGGCCAGGCCGATCAGCAGCGACAGGCCGGTATCGTCCCAATCCGGCGCGCCCAGCCCGGCCGCCAGCACCTGGGTGCCGCCGCCCAGCCATTCCGCCACCAGGCTGCCGGCCACGGCGGCGGCCAGCACGGGCGCCAGATAGGCGATGGCGTAGCTGCCGATCACCAGCTCGAAGGCGTAGAAGGCGCCGGTCAGCGGCGCGCTGAAGGCGGCGGCGATGGCGCCCGCCGCACCGCAGCCCACCAGCACGCGCAGATCGCCGCGCCGCAGCCCGAAGCTGCGGCCGAGCCGCGAGGCGGCGCCGCCCCCGGCCTGGGTGTAGGCGGCCTCCAGCCCGACCGAGGCGCCGAAGCCGTTGGAGAGCAGGTTCTGCGCCCCCACCACCACCCCGTCCCACAGTGACATGCGGCCGCCATGCAGGGCATTGGCCTCGATCGGGTCGACCGGCTGGCGCGGCCGCCAGCGCGCCAGCGCCAGGCCGAGCAGCCCGAGCAGCAGCCCGCCGGTCGCCGGGGCCAGCAGCAGCACCAGCGGCTCCGGGTCGCGCAGCACCGAGAGGCCGTGCTGGCTGTCGGGGCCGAAGACCAGCCAGTGCACCCCGCGCGCGGCGCCGCCGAGCGCGGCGGCCAGCAGCCCGCTCAGCAGCCCGGCCAGGGTGCCGAGCAGCAGGATGCCGAGCTCGCTCTGCCGCACCGCGTCGCGCAGCGAGCCGCCGGCGGTGCGGCGCTGCAGCCAGCGGCGCAGCGCGATCACGCCGCCTCGCTCCAGCCGCAGGCGGCGAAGGCCTCGCGCAGCGCGGCGGGTACCGGGGCGGTGGCGGAAAGCGGCGGGTCCAGCGGCAGCTCGATGGCGCGGGCCAGCAGGTGCAGCCCGCCCGGCGCCTTGGTGCCGTAGAAGGGGTCGCCCAGGATCGGCCAGCCCTGGGATGCGCAATGGACGCGCAGCTGGTGGGTGCGCCCGGTCTCCGGCCGCAGCTCCAGCCAGGCGAGGCCGGGGCCACGGCCGCGCACCCGCCAGCGGGTCAGGGCGGGCTGGCCCTCGGCATGCGCCTCCATCCGCCAGCCGGCGGCGGCGCTGCTGGTCTTGCGGAGCGGCAGGTCGATGCGGCCGGATTGCGCCGCCGGCCCGCCCCGCACCACGGCCCAGTAGGTCTTGCGGGCTTTCCCGGTGGCGAAGAGCTGGCCGAGCGCGGCCAGCGCCGGCTTGGTGCGGCCGAGCACCAGGCAGCCGGCGGTGTCGGTGTCCAGGCGATGCGCGGGTTGTGGCAGATGCCGCTTGCCCTGGGCCAGCGCCGGGAGGTGGTCCTCCAGGCTGGCGCCGCCGCGCGGGCCGCGATGCACGGGCAGGCCGGCGGGCTTGTCGATCACCAGCACCGCATCGGTCTGCAGCAGGATCCTGAGAGGGGCGCCGCCCCTCTCAGACTCTCCCCGCCAAGAACCTGAGGTTCTTGGATCTCCCATCAGAGGGTCTCCAACGGATGGCGGGGGTGCGGGGGCGGCGCCCCCGCGTCGCTGCTCAGGCCGCCTTGGGCAGCAGCCGGCTGCTGCGCTCGGCCCAGTCGAAATAGAGCTGCCGGGCCTTCTGCGCGACCGGCCCGATCGGCAGCTCGCGGCCCTCGAAATTGGTGCAGTACTGCACCTTGCCGAAATTGCCGGTGGCGAAGATCTCATCCGCCTCGCGCAGCATGTCAGGGGTGATGACGCATTCCTTCGCCTCGATCCCCGCCTCGCGCAGCAGGCCGAGCACGCGGGAGCGGGTGATGCCGGCCAGGTAGGTGCCGTTGGCGATCGGCGTCATCACCACCCCGTCCTTGACCATCATCAGGTTGGAGGTGGCGAATTCGGCGACATTGTCCTCGAAATCCGACATCACGGCGTTGTCGTAGCCATGCTCGCGCGCCCAGCCGGCGGCGCGGGAGGAGTTCGGATAGAGGCAGGAGGCCTTGGCGTCGGTCGGCGCCATGTCGGCGGCCGGGCGGCGGAACGGCACCATGCAGGCCGAGAAGCCCTTGGAGACGTCCGGCATCGGCGAATCATAGATCGACAGGATGAACTCGGTGCTGTCGCCATCCGGCTGCGCGGCGCCGATGCCGCGGCGGACGAAGAACATCGGGCGGATATACAGCTCCGCATCCGGGCCCATGCGGCGCACGCCCTCGCGGCACAGCTCCTCGATCGCCTGGGCCGACAGGGTCGGCTTCATGCCCATGGCATGGGCGCTGCGGATGACGCGCTGGCAGTGCAGGTCGAGATCCGGCACCAGGCCGCGAATGGCGCGCGCGCCGTCGAACAGGATCGAGCCGAGCCAGAAGGCGTGGTCCATCGGGCCGAGCACCTTCGGCTCCTCGGTCAGCCACTTGCCGTCGTGCCAGAAGACGCCCGCCATGGAACCAATCCTTCAGTGAAGCCAATGAGGGCAGGAAGACTGCCACGGCTCCACCGGCAGGTGAAGGGCAGGGCGGCGCTGGACTTGCCCCGGCAGCCATGCTGCAAGCGCGGCCCGCCCGGACCCCTTCCTGGACCCCTGCCCGGACCCGTGCCCGGATCTCCGCAAGGATGCCGCCATGCCCCGCCTGAGCCTGACCGAAGCCGAAACCCTGGCCGATGCCGCGCTGCGCGGGGCCGGTGCCAGCGCCCCGATGGCCGCGGCCACCGCCCGCGCCCTGGTGGAGGCGGAGGCGATCGGCCAGGCCGGCCATGGCCTGTCGCGCGTGCCGCAATATGCCGGCTTCCTGCGCGCCGGCCGCGCCGACGGGGCGGCCGCGCCGGTGCTGCGCGCCGCGCGCGGCGGCGCCGCGCTGGTCGATGCGCGGGACGGCCTGGCCTTCCCGGCGCTGGCGATGGCCGAGCAGGAAGCCGCAAAGCGGGCGCGCGACTCGGGCGTTGCCTGGGTCGGCATCACCAATGGCCACCATGCCGGGGCGATGGGCCTGCCGGTGCGCCGCCTGGCCGGGCAGGGGCTGGTGGCGCTGGCCTTCAGCAATTCGCCCGCCGCCATGCCGGTGGCGGGCGGGCGGCGCCCGCTGCTGGGCACCAACCCGGTGGCCGCCGCCTTCCCGCGCCGCGCCGCGCCGCCGCTGGTGATCGATCTCGCCTTGTCGCAGGTGGCGCGCGGCCGCATCGCCCAGGCGGCCAAGGCCGGCCAGCCCATCCCCGAGGGCTGGGCGCTGGACGCCGAGGGCCGCCCCACCACCGACGCCGCCGCCGCCATGGAGGGCGCCATGCTGGCCATGGGCGGGCCCAAGGGCGCGCTGCTGGCCATGGTGGTGGAACTGCTCTGCGTCGCGCTGGCCGGCGCCGCCTTCGGCTTCGAGGCGGACAGCTTCTTCCAGGAGCAGGGCAACCGCCCGCAGCTCGGCCAGGCGCTGCTGGCGATCGACCCCGGCGCCCTGGCCGGGCAGGCGATCTTTCTTGATCGCGTCGAGACATTGGTCACCACCATGCTGCAGGATGAGGGGGTGCGCCTGCCTGGCGCCCGGCGCGACGCCCTGGCGGCCGATGCGGCGGCGACGGGCATCGAGGTGCCGGAGCCGCTGCTGCAGACGCTGCGCCGCCTGGCCGGGGACTGAGCCCGGCCGGCGCGGGCCGGGAGGGAGAGCAAGTGAGCCAGAGCCGCACCGCGCCCGGAACGCCGCCCGCCCCGCTGCCGGCTTCGCCCGGGCCCGCCGCGCCCTCGCCGCTGCCGGCGGCGATGGCGGTTGCCGCCGAGGGCCGTTCCGGCGGCCCGGGCGCCGGGCTGCCGGGCGGCTCCGCCGCCGGACCGCAGCGCGCCTCCGCCACGGAAGCCCAGCGTGGCTCCGCCACGGGGATCCAGCGCGCCTCCGCCACGGGGACCCAGCGTGGCTCCGCCACGGGGCCACGCGACGGCCTGCCGGCCGGCGTGCTGCTGCCGCCCCTGGTGCTGCCCGGCGCCGGCACGCCGCGCTACGTCCTCTCCAGCGCCGCCGGGCGCTGGCTGCTGCTGGCCTGCCTGCCCTCTTCGGCCGCCGCGGCGCCGCTGGAGGCCGCCATCGGCCCGCTGCGCGCCCGCTTCGACGACCAGTTCGCCGCGCTTTTCGTGCTGACCGCCCGGCCGGAGGACCTCGCCGAGGGCCGGCTGCGCGACCAGCTGCCCGGCATCCGCATCCTGGCCGATGCCGGCGGCGCCGCCGCCGCCACGCTGGGCTTCGCGCCGGAACAGGGCGGGCTGCTGCTGCTCGACCCGATGCTGCGGGTGGTCGCCGCCGCGCCGCTCGCCCGCGCCCAGGCGCTGGTGCGGCTGCTGCGCGGCCTGCCGCCGCCGGCGCTGCATGCCGGGGTGGAACTGCCCGCCCCCGTGCTGCTGCTGCCCCGCCTGCTGGAGCCGGCGCTGTGCCGCGAGCTGATCCTGAGCCACGCCGCGCTGGGCGCCGCGCCCTCCGGCTTCATGCGCGAGGACGAGCAGGGCCGCACCGTGCTGGTGCAGGACCCCAGCCACAAGCGGCGCAGCGACGTGACGCTGCAGGACCCGGCCTTGCTGGCGCGGCTGCGCGCCCGCATCTCCGCCCGGCTGGCGCCGATGCTGCGCCAGGCCTTCCAGTTCGAGGCGACGCGCATCGAGCGCTACATCGTCGCCGCCTATGACGCCGCCGATGGCGGGCATTTCCGCGCCCATCGCGACAACACCACCGCCGGCACGGCGCATCGCCGCTTCGCCGTCAGCGTCAACCTCAATGCCGGGGAGTATGAGGGGGGCGAGCTGGTCTTCCCCGAATTCGGCCCGCGCCGCTACAGCCCGCCGGCCGGCGGCGCGGTGGTCTTCTCCTGCTCGCTGCTGCATGCGGTGACGCCGGTGACGAAGGGCTGCCGCTACGCCTTCCTGCCCTTCCTGTATGACGAGGCGGCGGCGGCTGTGCGCGAGCGCAACCGGCACCGCATCGCCCCCACCGGCGCCGCCGCCGCGCCCTAGCGCCGGCGGCGCGCGGCGCTACACCGCGCCCGCCATCGGCTTCATCGGCTGCAGCACGATCTCCGCCAGCGAGGCGGCGCCGACCTTGAAAGCCAGCTGGTATTCGGGATCATCCACCATGGCCTTGAAGGCGGTGCGGCTCGGATACTGCACCAGCAGCGAGCCATCCCAGCGCGGCGCCGGGCCGGTGGTGAGCACCGGCAGCCCGTCGCCGCCGAACAGGATCCGCGCGCCGAAGCGCGCCAGGATCGGCCGGGCCATCTGCAGATAGGTCAGGTAGGTGGCACGGCCCCCCTCGGGGGCGAAGCGCAGCAGGTTCAGCATCACGATGGGCGAATCATCGGGCTCGGCCAGGAAGGCCTCGAACGCGGCGGGGGAGAAGGCAACCATCTCGATCATTCCTTCGGACGGGGCACCGCAAGGCGGGCACGGGCCGAGGGCTAGCGGGTGGCCGTGTCAGAAACTGTCAGCATCGAACGCCAGTCGCGATCCTGCCGCCGCCACTCCGCCACCAGCGCCGGGCGCCGCCCGGGATAGCGCTCCTCCAGCACAGCCTTCACCTGCACGCGGTCGATGCGGAAATGGCGGAAGGCGGCGCGCCGCTCGCACCAGGCGGCCAGCACCCGCACATCGTCGAAATAGACGATGGCGATCGG
The DNA here is from genome assembly GCF_030818485.1 of Pseudoroseomonas cervicalis. Classification (NCBI taxonomy): domain Bacteria; kingdom Pseudomonadati; phylum Pseudomonadota; class Alphaproteobacteria; order Acetobacterales; family Roseomonadaceae; genus Roseomonas; species Teichococcus cervicalis. The sequence goes on from NZ_JAUTAJ010000004.1 coordinate 3,143,342, forward strand.
CCAGATGACGCGCTCCGACACGGCGCCCTGGTTGTCCTCATAGCCGATGGCGACCTTGCGCTGCCGCCGGATGGCCTCCCGCAGCTGGGCCGCCTGTGGCGGGTCGCTGCGGCGGGAGAGCGAGGCCGGGCTGACCAGGGCCGGGATCTCCTCGCCGGCCCGCCCGGCACCGTCCCGCGCGGCCAGGATCTTGGCCAGGGCGCTGTCGCTGCACTGCGCCAGCGCCTGGTCCGCCCGCTGCCGCACCCAGCCCAGGCCGAGGATCAGCGCATCCAGCTCGTCCGGGGTGAAGGCGAATTGCGGCAGGAAGAACCCCTCCCGCAGGCGATAGCCCATGCCCGCCTGACCATCGACCAGCGCGCCCAGCGCGCGCAGCGTGTCGATGTCGCGGTAGATGCTGCGCGGCGAGACGCCCAGCTCCTGCGCCAGATCCAGGGCGGTGACCGGATGCCGGCGGGCGCGCAGCAGGTTGATCAGCTCGAACAGGCGATTCGTGCGCGACATGGGCGCAAGCTTTCCGGGCGATCGGCCGGGGCTGCAACCTCCGCCCCTCAAGACCAGGGGGGCTCCGCCCCCCTGGACCCCCGGCCGGGGGGATAGTATCCCCCCGGACCCCGCCTTCAGATGGGAAGTCCAGAAACCTCAGGTTTCTGGTGGGGGAAGTCTGAAGGGGGCAAGGCCCCCTTCAGCCCGCCGGAACGCTGCGCATGACATCCGAGCCCGACCGCCTCTGTGGCCCCGCCGCCGTCGCCGCCGCCTTCGCGCACCGGCCGCAGGCGGTGCTGCGCCTGTTCTACCTGGCCTCCCGCCGGGCCGAGGCCGGGCCCTTCTGCGCCCAGCTCGCCCGCGCCCGGAAACCCTATCGGGAAGTCCCGCCGGCCGAGCTCGCCAAGATCGCCGGCACCACCCACCATGGCGGCATCGTCGCCATCGCCGCGCCGCGCGCCGTGCCGGCGCTGCCCGCCAGCCCGCCGCGGGACCTGTTCGGCCCCGGCCTGCTGCCGGTGCTGGACGGCGTGGGCAACCCGCACAATCTCGGCGCCATCGCCCGCTCCGCCGCCTTCTTCGGCTGCCGCGCCCTGCTGCTCTCGGGCGATCCGCGCCAGGCGGGGCTGTCCGACTCGGCCTGGCGCACCAGCGAGGGCGGGCTGGAGGCCCTCTCCCTCTACCGCGCGCCGGATTTGCCGGCGGCGCTCGGCGCGCTGGGGCGGCACTGCCTGACGGTCGCCGCCGTGGCGCGCGGCGGGGTGGCGCCGCAGGCCCTGCCGCGCGACCGCCCTATCGCGCTCGTCATGGGCAATGAGGAACAGGGCCTGCCGCAGGCCAGCATCGCCGCCTGCGCGGCGCGGGTGACGCTGCCGGGCTCCGGCGCGGTGGAAAGCCTGAACGTCTCCGTCGCCGCCGCGGTGCTGATGCACGCGCTGGTTGTATCGCCCTGCGCGACAGGGTTGTGAAAGATAACATTCGCGCCATCACGGCTCTTGCCCTGGGGATAAGTCTCCGCCAGAACCCGCGCCGGAACCCAACCGGAGCTCCCAAAACCATGACCATCCGCCGCCGCGCCCTGCTGGGCGCCGCCGCCACCTTCCCGGCCGTCGGGCTGTTCACGCCGCATCTGGCGCGGGCCCAGGCCTTCCCCTCCCGTCCGCTGCGCCTGGTGGTGCCGTTTGCCGCCGGCGGCTCGGTCGACATGACCGGCCGCCTGATGGCCCAGGCCCTGCAGCCCGTGCTGGGCCAGACCGTGGTGGTCGACAACCGCGGCGGCGCCGGCGGCAATCTCGGCGCGGCCGAGGCGGCGCGCTCCGAGAAGGACGGGCACACCCTGCTGCTCGCCTCGGCCTCGATCCTGGCGGCCAACAAGTTCCTCTATCGCAAGTCGATGCCGATCGACCCGATCACCGACCTGGCGCCGGTCACCCGCGTGACCACCGGCACGGTGTTCATGACGGTCAACGCCAACAGCCCCTACCGCACCTTCCAGGACGTCATCGCGGCGGCCAAGAAGGATCCGGGCAAGCTGACCATGGGCTCCTCGGGCACCGGCACGATCAGCCACCTGACGCTGGCCAAGGTCAACAAGGAGACCGGCGCCGACATCACCCATGTGCCGTATCGCGGCGGCGCCCCGGCCCTGCAGGACCTGCTGGCCGGCAATATCGACATGATGTTCGACGTCATCCCGCTGTCCATGGCGCATGTGCGTGAGGGCCGCATCCGCGTGCTCGCCGCCGCCAGCGCCGAGCGCGTGACCTATTCGCCGGAGCTGAAGGACGTGCCGGCGATGAAGGAGCTGCTGCCCGGCTCCAACATCGACATGCAGTCCTGGTACGGCGTGAACGTGCCGGCCGGCGTGCCGGCCGACCGCATCGCCGCGCTGCACCGCGCCATCGTCAGCGTCGTCGACACGGCCGAGTTCCGCGAGAAGATGGAGCCGAACGGCTTCACCACCGTGGTCGACGCCACCCCGGCCGCCTATGGCGAGTATCTGCGCAGCCAGGAAGCCGTCTGGAAGGGCCTGGTCGAGGAATCCGGCGCCAGCCTGGACTGATCGGCCCGGCATGACCGGCGGCGGCCCTGGCCGCCGCCGCGGGAGACCGGCGGGGCCGGGGGCGCGAGCCTCCGGCCCCGCCCTGCATTGGGCGCCCTGCATCCAGGGGCGGCCGCCAGGGCAGGCCCGCCGCTGCGCGCGGCCTGGCCGCCCGCCTTTCCGCGCGGCCTGGCCGCCCGCCTTTCCGCGCGGCTTGGCCGCCCGCCTTTCCGCGCGGCTTGGCCGCGACATTGCCTCGACGCAACGCCCGCGCCAGGGCAGGCTGGGCCGGTCCTGGCGGAGAAGCCCCATGTCCCGAACCCCCACCCTGCCTCGCCGCCGCCTGGCCGCGCTGGCGGCCCTGCCGCTGTTGCCGGCCGCCGCCGCCGCCCAGACGCCCCCGCCGCCCGCCCCCGGCGGCGAGGCGCGGCCGCTGCGGCTGGTGGTGCCCTTCCCGCCGGGCGGCGCGCTGGACCTGCTGGCGCGGCTGCTGGCCGAGCGGCTGGGCCCGGCGCTGGGCCGCACCGTGGTGGTGGACAACCGCGCCGGCGCCGGCGGCATGCTGGGCGCCGATGCGGTGGCCAAGGCGGCGCCGGATGGCGCGACGATCGGGCTGCTCGGCCTGACCACCTGGACCGCCATGCCTTTCATGTTCAACCGCCTGCCCTTCGACGCGACGAAGGATTTCACCCCGCTCAGCCTGATCTCCGCCGGCTCCCTGCTCTGCGTCGTCAATGCCGAGACCGCCGAGCGGCGCGGCTGGAGCGATTTCCGCGCGCTCATCGCCTGGGCCAAGGCCAATCCGGACAAGGTGACGATGGGCAGCTCGGGCACCGGCACCTCCTCGCATCTCTGCCTGGCGGCGGTGAACAAGGCGACCGGGGCGGGCATCCTGCACGTGCCCTATCGCGGCGGCGGGCCGGCCATCCAGGACGTGCTCTCGGGCAATATCGACATGATGTTCGACGTGATGCCGGCGCTGATGCCGCATGTCACCTCGGGCAAGCTGAAGGCGCTGGCGGTGTCCTCGGCGCGGCCGGTCGAATCGGCGCCCGGCGTGCCGGGCATGGCGGAGTTCGCCGATCTCGGCCTCGGCCATGTCGACATCGTCACCTGGAACGCCATCGCCGCCCCGGCCGGCCTGCCCGACGCGCTGGCCGAGCGCCTGGCCCAGGCGGTGCGCCAGGCCGGCGCCGAGCCGGACTTCCGCGAGCGGCTGCGCCCGCTGGGCTATGAGGCGGTGACCAGCGCCAACCGGCGCGAGCTGGAGGATCTGATCGCCCAGCAGCGGCCGATCTGGCGCGAGCTGGTCGAGCTCTCCGGCGCCCGGCTGGACTGAGTGCCGCCGCGCAAAAAGCCGCGCCGCGCCGGGGGAAGTCATTCCCCCCGGCGCGGCTTTCGGGGCAGGCTGCGGCAACCCATGCTTGCGGAGGAAACCATGTCCCGACTCCCGGCCCCGATGCTGGCTGCGATGCTGGCCGCGCTGCTGGCCGCCGCGCCGGCGCGCGCCGCCGACCCGCAGCCCAACTGCCCCTCCGAGGCGGCGATGCAGGCCATGGCGGCCTCGCTGCTCTCCAACGCCCCGGTGCAGCCCTTCCCGGGGCGGATGACGCTGGCCGACGGGCTCTGCGCGCAGAACCGGCTGGTGCCGGCGATGCAGGCCGAGCTCGGCCGCGTGGTCGGCTGGAAGGTGGGGCTGACCAATGACGCCGCGCAGCGCCGCTTCGGCGTGCCGCATCCGCTGGCTGGCCCGATCTACGAGGCGACGGTGCGCGCCCGCTCCGGCGCCGAGCTGCCGGCGCGCTTCGCCGCCGTGCCGGTGGTCGAGGCCGATCTGATCGTGCGGGTGAAGGATGAGGGCATCGCGACGGCCGGCGAGGACCATGTCGCCATCCTGCGCCACCTCGACCAGGTGATCCCCTTCATCGAGATGCCCGACCTGGCGCTGGCCGATCTGAAGCAGATGGACGGGCCGAACCTGATGGCGATCGGCGTCGGCGCGCGGCTCGGCGTGGTGGGGGAGGCGATCCCGGTGCAGGCGGACGCCGCCTTCGCGCAGCGCCTGGGCCGCATGCAGGTGCGCTTCGCCGACGACCAGAAGGAGCTGTCCAGCGCCCCGGGCAGCGCGCTGCTCGGCCATCCGCTGAACGTCATCCCCTGGCTGGTGAAGGATCTGGCCTCGCGCGGCCTGGCGCTGCGGGCGGGCGACCTGATCTCGCTGGGCGGCTTCTCCCCGGCGCTGCCGGCCGAGGCCGGCCGCCGCTACAGCGTCACCTATACCGGCCTGCTGGAGCAGCCGGTCGAGGTCAGCGTCACGCTGCGCTGAAGGCGGGTGCAGGGAACCCCGTTCCCTGCCCAAGGGAAGGAAGGGGGGAGTTCGAGGGGGCAAAGCCCCCTCGACCGCAACGCCGGCAACGCCGCGCCCCGCCGCCGGTTGATGCCGCAGCGCGGCGCTGCGCTCTTGACCTCGGCGCCGTGCCGGCGCATCGCCTGTCTCTCGCCCCCGGCTGGAGAAGTGTCCCGCATGCTCGCGCTCCGCGTCATTCCGTGCCTCGACGTCAAGGAAGGCCGCGTCGTCAAGGGCGTGAACTTCGTCGCGCTGCGCGATGCCGGCGACCCGGTGGAGCAGGCCCGCGCCTATGACGCGGAAGGCGCGGACGAGATCACCTTCCTCGACATCGGCGCCACGCATGAGAATCGCGACACCATGTATGACGTGGTCTCGCGCACCGCGGCCGAGGTGTTCATCCCGCTGACCGTGGGCGGCGGCGTGCGCGCGGTCGAGGATGTGCGCAAGCTGCTGCTGGCCGGCGCCGACAAGGCCAGCATCAACTCCGCCGCCGTCTCCGACCCCGAGCTGGTGCGCCGCGCGGCGCAGGCCTTCGGCAGCCAGGCCATCGTCGTCGCCATCGACGCCCGCAAGGTCGCCGAGGGGCGCTGGGAGATCTTCACCCATGGCGGACGGCGCGAGACGGGCATCGACGCGCTGGGCTGGGCCGAGCGGATGGAGAGCCTCGGCGCCGGCGAGCTGCTGGTGACCTCGATGGATCGCGACGGCACCAAATCGGGCTTCGACCTCGACCTGCTGCGGGCGCTGCGGGCCCGGGTGCGGCTGCCGCTGGTGGCCTCGGGCGGGGTCGGCGCGGTCGGACATTTCGTGGAAGGGGCGGAGGCCGGCGCCACCGGGCTGCTGGCCGCCAGCGTGTTCCATTATGGCGAGATGCGCATCGGCGAGGCCAAGGCGGCGCTGGCCGAGGCCGGTTTCCCGGTGCGCCCGAATCCTGTGCGGAAGGTGGCCTGATGGCGAAGGATACGAAGAAGAAGCCGCAGAAGGCCAAGGCCGCGCCGAAGAAGGCGGCGGCCCGCGCCACGGCGGATAAGGCGGCGGTGAAGAAGGCGGCCGGCAAGGTGGCGGTGAAGGCCAAGGCCCGGGCGAAGGCGGCGCTGCCGCTGCCGCCGGAGATCCCGGCCGGCGCCCGCCCGCGCAAGGCGGCGCTGCAGGCCGAGGCGCGCCACCTGGCGCCGCTCGAGGTGCCGGTGAGCGGCGACATCGCCGTGCTGGCCCGGCTGTGGGAGACGGTGGAGGCGCGCCGCCTCTCCGGCGACACGGTGAATTCGCATTCCGCCCGGCTGATGGCGCGCGGCACGCCCAAGGTCGCCCAGAAGCTGGGCGAGGAGGCGGTGGAATGCGTCATCGAGGCGATCCAGGGCAATCACCGCGAGACGGTGATGGAGAGCGCCGACCTGCTCTACCACCTGATCGTGCTCTGGGTGGATGCCGGCATCCGCCCGGAGGAGGTGTGGTCCGAGCTGGAGCGGCGCGAGGGCATTTCCGGCATCGCCGAGAAGGCGGCCCGCCCCAAGGGCATCGTCCGCGCCGCCGAGACCACGAAGCTTCCCTAGGGCAGGCCGCCCCGAGGGGCCGATCGCCCGAACCGCGCCGCACCGCACCGGGCGCGGCGCCCATCCGCCGAAGGAGGAGAACAGCCATGCCGGTGTCCGGCCTGCCGCCCTATGACGAGGGCAACATCTTCGCCCGCATCCTGCGCGGCGAGATCCCGGCGCGGAAGGTGCTGGAGGACGAGCATGCCCTGGCCTTCCACGACATCGCGCCGCAGGCGCCGGTGCATGTGCTGGTGATCCCGAAGGGCCGCTATGTCTCGGTGGCGGATTTCTCCGCCTCCGCCGGCCCGGAGGAGGTGGCGGGCTTCTGGCGCGCCGTCGGCCAGGTGGCGCGGCAGCTCGGGCTGGACAGCCAGGGCTACCGGGTGCTGACCAATATGGGCGAGGATGCCGGGCAGGAGGTGCCGCATTTCCACGTGCACATCCTGGGCGGCCGGCGGCTCGGCCCGATGCTGGCGAAGCAGGGCTGAGCGGCGGGCGCCGGTCAGCCCTTGATCGGCGGGCCCGGCATCGCCATCCCAACCGCATGGCTGATCCGATCCAAGAGGCCGAGGCGCGCAGCGCGCTGGACGCCGCAGGTCTGCTGCCGGATGCCGAGCTGGATCTCGGCATGGTGGCGCTGCAATTCGCCCGCATCGACGCGCCGCAGGCCGATTGGCAGGCGGCCGCCGCACAGCTCTCCGGCCTGGCGCGGGAGGCGGTGGCGGCGGCCACCGCCGACCCGCAGGCCGATGCCGGGGATGCCCAGCGCCGCGCCGCGCTGCTCGGCGCGCTGCTGGCCCGGCACGGCTTCGCCGGCGACGAGGCCAGCTATGACGACCCGGCCAATGCCAATCTGATCCAGGTGCTGGAGCGGCGGCGCGGCCTGCCGGTGGCGCTCGGCATCCTCTGGCTGCACCTGGCCGAGGCGGCGGGCTGGCGCGCGCATGGGCTGGATTTCCCGGGGCATTTCCTGATCGGGCTGGAGGGCAGCCAGGGCCCGGCGGTGGTCGACCCCTTCCATGGCGGGGCGGTGCTGGCGGCGCCGGAGCTGCGCGCGCTGCTGAAGCGGCTGCAGGGGCCGCAGGCGGAGCTGCACCCCTCGATGCTGGGGGCGGTCGGCAAGCGCGAGGTGCTGCTGCGGCTGCAGAACAACCTCAAGCTGCGGCGGCTGCGCGCCGGCGCCCTGGCCGAGGCGCTGGACTGCGCCGAGGACATGCTGCGCCTGGCCCCCGCCGCCGCGCCGCTATGGCGCGAGGCGGCGCTGATGAACCAGCGGCTGGACCGGATGGGCGCGGCGCTGGAGCGGCTGGACCGCTACATCGCCCTGCTGCCGCCGGAGGGCGAGGCGGCGCTGCAGGCCCGCGCCCTGGCCATGGAATGGCGGCAGCGGCTGAACTGAACGGGCGGCCGAACCGGGGGCGGCGGCCCTCAGTTGATCTCCTCATCGGCGGTGACGCCCCAGATCTCGCTGCGCAGGATATGGCCGCGATGGTCGCCCACCTGCACCTCGCACCAGCGGCTGGCGGCCTGGCAGCGGCGGATGCGGCCGACCACGCCCGGCATCAGCCGGGCCACCACGGCGCTGCCCTCGCCCTCGCTGCGGTGCAGGCTGCGCTCCTGCCCGCGCACCAGGAAGGTGCGGCGGCCGGCCAGGGTCGACTGGTGCACCCAGCCCTCGGTGCCGTCGATGTCGCGGATGCGGCGCCACTGATTGTATTCGCGCAGGATCTCCACCGGCATGTCGCGCCGCTGATAGGTCCATTCGATCGGGAAGCGGGTGTCCGGTCCGATGCGCAGATTGACCTCGTCGCTGCGCAGCGAGACGAAGCGCGGGATCGGCAGGCCGGTGACGCTGCCCATGCTGGGCTGCTGGATCTCGGCCGGGCTCGGCGCCGGCTGGGCCGGGGGCTGGGCGGGGGCGGCGGCGGCCCCGGCGGCGGCACCCGCCGCGGCCCCGGCGGCCGCCCCCGCGGCGGCGCCGCGCGGCGGCCGGCGGGCCGGGGTGGCGGGGGCGTTCTGCACCGGCGCCTGGCGGGCCTGGCCCTGGTTCTGGGTCTGGCCCTGGGCGGGCGGGGTGGCCGGGCGCGGGCGCGGCTCGGCGCGCTGCGGCGTGGCGCCGGCGGGCGGGCGCAGCACCTGGCCGGGCTGGCTGCGCGGCACGGCGGGGGTGGCCGCCGGCGGCGTGGCCTGCGGCGCGGTGGCGCGTGGGGTGGACGGGGTCTCGCTGCGCTGGGCCGGGCGCACCGGCACGGCGCCGGGCGGCGGGCGCAGCACATTGCCCTGGGGGGCGGCCGCGCCGGAGCCTTGCTGGGCGCCGCCGGGCGGCACCGGCGGCTGCAGCGTCGGGCCACCGCCCAGGCTGGAACCGCCCAGGCTGGATTGGGCCAGCGCCGGGCCGGAGGGCAGGGCCAGCAGCGAGAGCAGCAGCGGCAGGGAAGCGAACAGCGTGAGCCGGGCCATGCGCCGATCAGGCCCGTTTTGCGCGCCCCTGGTCAAGCGCTGCTCCCGCACCGCAACACAGCCCCCCACCGCAGCATCCCCCAAGCCAGCAATCCCATGCGTCTCCGTGGGGCGGCCGCCGCGCCGCAGGCTGGGCCAGGGCAGGGGGCCGCCGGGCGCGCCGGCGCCAGCGGCCGCGCATCCTGCTTTCCGCTGTAGAGCATCCGGGGGCGGGAAGAAACGCGGCGGTCGCGGTTTATGCTCGGCAAAACATGGGGCTAGGTGGTTTTCCTCGCCCTGTGTCTTTGATGCCGCGCCGCAGAGCTAGAGCGAGAGCATCTGCCCCGCGCCGACCGCGCCCAGGAAGGTGACGACGCCGGTGATCTCGACGCCCGGGGCGAGTTCGGCGGGGTCCAGCCCCTCGGCGCGCAGCCCGGCCTCGCAGACCAGGCGGCGCACGCCGAGATCCTGGGCGGCGTCGAGCAGCGGCGCGATGCCCACGACATTGCGGCGGGCCAGCACCGCCTCGCGCTCATCCGCCAGCAGGCGGGTGCGGCGGAGGAAGAGATGGCAGCCGGCATTGGTGGCAAACAGGATGACGGGGCGGCCGATGGCGGCGGCGCCGGTGGCCAGCATCAGCGCGTAATGCGCCGGCTCATGCCCCGGCGAGCGCAGCAGGATGCCGAGCGGCGCGCTCATGCGCTGGCCCCCACGCCGCAGAGCACCGGCTCCGGCGCCACCGCGTGGCAGGCGAGGTCGCGGATGCGGGGGGCAGGGCCGCAGAGCGGGCATTCCGGGTCGCGCTTCAGGGCCACGGTGCGGAAGCGGGCATCCAGCGCGTCCCACAGCAGCAGGCGGCCGGCCATGGTCTCGCCGATGCCCAGGATCTCCTTCAGCACCTCGGTGGCCTGGAGGGTGCCCATGACGCCGGTGACGGCGCCGAGCACCCCGGCCTCGGAGCAGCTGGGCACCAGGCCGGGGGGTGGCGGCTCGGGGTGCAGGCAGCGCTGGCAGGGGAAGGGGGCGCCGAGATGCGATTTGTAGGTGGAGAGCTGGCCCTCGAAGCGCAGCACGGCGGCCGAGATCAGGGTGCGGCCGAGCAGGTGGCAGGCATCGCCGAGCAGGAAGCGGGTCGGGAAATTGTCGGTGCCGTCGCAGATGATGTCGTAGCGCGGGATCAGCTCCCGCGCCGCCGTGGCGTCGAGGCGGCGCTGATGCACCTCGACCCGCACCTCGGGGTTCAGGCGGCGGATGGTCTCGGCGGCGCTGTCGGCCTTGTTGCGGCCGAGGCGGGCGGTGTCATGCGCCACCTGCCGCTGCAGGTTGGAGAGTTCGAGGTGGTCGTCATCGATCAGCCCGATGGTGCCGATGCCGGCGGCGGCGAGGTAGAGGGCCAGCGGCGAGCCCAGCCCGCCGGCGCCCACCAGCAGCACGCGGGCGGCGCGCAGCTTCGCCTGGCCGATGGCGCCGACATCCTGGAGCAGGATGTGGCGCGAATACCGGTGCAGCTCGGAATCGGTGAAGTCGAGGTCCATCTGCGACATATGGGTGCGACGCTGCCTGACTGAAGGCGGGGTCCGGGGTGGCCCTGCCACCCCGGTGGTGGGGCTTGGGGAGGCAAAGCCTCCCCAATCTTTACGAGTGACCCGTGCTGCCGAAGCCGCCCGCGCCGCGCCCGGTCTCGGGCAGGGTGTCCACTTCCTCCCAGCCCGCGCGGATGACCGGCGCCAGCACCCCTTGCGCGATGCGCATGCCGCGCTCGACGGTGAAGGGGGCGTCGCCGGTGTTCAGCACGATGATCTGCACCTCGCCGCGGTAATCCTCGTCGATGGTGCCGGGGCTGTTGGGCAGCACGATGCCGTGCTTCAGCGCCAGGCCGGAGCGCGGCCGGATCTGCAGCTCGTGATTGGCGGGCAGGGCCATCTGCAGGCCGGTCGGCACCAGGGTGCGCTGCCCGGGGGCGATGACCAGCGGGGCGGTCACGGCGGCCAGCAGGTCGAAGCCCGCGGCGCCGTCGGTGGCGTAGCTCGGCAGGGGCAGGCCCTCGGCATGGGGCAGGCGGCGGATGGCGATCTTCATCAGGCGAAAAACTCGGCGATGCGGGTGGCGAGGCGGGCGGCGACCTCGGGCTTGGGCAGGCGGGGCCAGTCCTCCACCCCGGTGTCGGTGACGAGGTGGACGGCATTCTCCTCGCCGCCCATCACATCGCCGGAAACGTCATTGGCCAGGATCCAGTCGCAGCCCTTGCGCTGGCGCTTGGCGATGGCGTTGGGGATGACCTTCTCCGTCTCCGCCGCGAAGCCGACCACCAGGCGGGGCCGCTGCGCATGGCGGGAGAGGGTGGCGAGGATGTCCGGGTTCAGCGCCAGCGCCAGAGGCGGCGGTGCCTCGCCGGGGATTTTTTTCAGTTTCTGGGTGGCCTCGCCGGCGCTGCGCCAATCGGCCACGGCGGCGGCGCAGATGGCGGCGTCGGCGGGCAGGGCGGATTCGCAGGCGGCCAGCATCTCGCGCGCGCTCTCGATCCGCACCGTGGCCACACCGGCCGGGTCGGGCAGGGTGACGGGGCCGGAGACCAGGGTGACCCGGGCGCCGAGCGCGGCCAGCGCCGCGGCGATGGCGTGGCCCTGCTTGCCGCTGCTGCGGTTGGCGATGTAGCGGACCGGGTCGATCGGCTCATGCGTCGGGCCGCTGGTGACCAGGATGTGCCGGCCGGCGAGCGGCTTCGCGCCGGGGTCGAGCAGGGCCTGGATGGCGGCAAGGATCTCGGCCGGTTCGGCCAGGCGGCCCGGGCCGCTCTCGGCCTCGGCCATGGCGCCGTCATTCGGGCCGATGAACTGCACGCCGCGCGACGTCAGCGCCGCCATGTTGGCCCGCGTCGCGGGATGCGCCCACATGGCCCAGTTCATCGCGGGGGCCACCAGCACGGGCCGGTCGGTGGCCAGCAGCACGGTGCTGGCCAGATCATCGGCCAGGCCATGCGCCATCTTGGCCAGGAAATCCGCCGAGGCCGGCACCACCGCGACCAGATCCGCCATGCGGGCCAGGCGGATATGACCGACATCCGCCTCCCCCTGCAGCGACCAGAGGTCCTGGTGCACCGGCTCGCCGGCGATGGCCTGGAGCGCGTTCGGCGTGACGAAGCGGGCGCCGCCCGCGGTCAGCACCGGCGTCACCCGCGCCCCCGCCTTGCGCAGCAGCCGCGTCAGCTCCAGCGCCTTGTAGGCGGAGACGCTGCCGGAGACGACCAGCAGCACATGCTTCCCCGCCGGCATGGCGGGTTACAGCTTCCAGCCGGTGTGGATGGCGACGATGCCGCCCGAGAGGTTGCGGTAGCCCACCCGCTCGAACCCCGCGCCCTCGAACATGCCGGCCAGCGTCGGCTGGTCGGGGAACATGCGGATGCTCTCGGCCAGATACTGGTAGCTCTCGGCATCCTTGGCGATGCGGCCGCCGATGGCGGGCAGCGCCTTGAAGGACCAGGCGTCGTAGAGCGGCCGCAGCGCGTCGATCTCCAGGCGCGAGAATTCCAGCACATGCATGCGCCCGCCCGGGCGCAGCACGCGGAAGCCCTCGCGCAGCACCGCATCCTTGTCGGTGCAGTTGCGCAGGCCGAAGGCCATGGAGACCTTCTCGACACAGGCATCCGGCAGCGGGATGCGCTCGGCATCGCAGCAGACGAAGGACAGGCCGTCCGCCAGCCCCTTCTGCAAGGCGCGGTTCTGCCCGACATTCAGCATGGCGGCGTTGATGTCGGCCAGGATGACCCGGCCGGCGCCGCGCTTCTTGGCCAGGAAGGCGACATCGCCGGTGCCGGCGGCGAGGTCGAGCAGCGTGTCGCGCGGGCCGGCGCCGATGGCGGCGACGAAGGCGTGTTTCCAGGCCCGGTGCAGGCCCAGCGACATCAGGTCGTTCATCACGTCGTATTTCGGCGCGACGCTGTCGAAGACCTCCCGCACCATGGAGGCCTTGGCCTCGCGGGGGACTTCCTTGAAGCCGAAATCGGTGGTCTGGGTCATGCCCTACAGGATAGCGCGCCGGCGGGGTTCGGGAAGGGGGAGGGCGGCCCGGCCCCGGCCGCCAGGGGGAGGCACTGGGGAGGCGCTCCGCCCTGTTTCTGTCATGCTCGCCGGACAAGCTTGGGCAGGACCAGGAAGGGGATATCCGGGATGCGATTCGGGGCACGAGGCGCGGCGCTGGCCGCCATCGCTCTGCTGGCGGGATGCCAGCCGACGGGCCAGGGCGGCGCGGGGCCGATGGCGACCGCGGGCGTCACCCCGCCGGCGGCGGCGGTCGCGCCAGCGCCGGCCGAGACGCTGGCGCGCTTCGCCAATGCCGTGCCGAGCGGCTGGGTGGACACCGCCGCGCAGCCCTTCGCCACGATTTCCCTGGCGCAGGACACCGCCTCCTATGTCTATGCCCGGCGCGTCATCGCCGAGGGGCGGCTGCCCGGCCCCGCCGCCATCCGGCCGGAGGAATTCCTCAACGCCTTCGACTATGGCTACCCGCCGCCGGAGCCGGGGCAGGTCTTCGGCCGCTTCGTCGCCATCTATCCCTCGCCCTGGGCGCCGGGGCGGCAGATCGTGCAGATCGGCCTGCGCAGCCCGGACGCCCCGCCGCGGCGCGAGCGGCCGCGGCTGAACCTGGTCTTCCTGATCGACGTCTCCGGCTCGATGCAGGGGAAGGACCGGCTGGAGCTGCTGCGCGAGGGGCTGCTGCTGATGCTGCCGCAGCTCACCGCGGCGGATCGTGTCTCCCTTGTCACCTATGCCAGCGACACCAGGACGGTGCTGGACTCCGTGCCGGGCGACCGGCGGGAGGAGATCCGGCGCGCGCTGGAAGGGCTGCGGGCGGGGGGCGGCACCGCCGGCGGGGCGGGGCTGCGCGCCGCCTATGCGCTCGCCGAGCGGCAGCGCGACCCGGAGGCGGTGAACCGCGTCATCCTGGCCACCGATGGCGATTTCAACCTGGGCGCCTCCAGCCCGGCGGAGCTGCAGCGGCTGATCACCGAGCAGCGGCGCGCCGGGCTCTACCTGACCGCCATCGGCGTCGGCATGGAGAATCTGAACGACCGCACGCTGCACACCCTGGCGCGGGCCGGCAATGGCACGGCGATCCATGCCGCGACGCTCGAGGATCTGCGGCGCGGGCTGGTGGAGGACCTGTCCGGCAACATCCTGCCGGCCGCCGATGACGTGAAGCTGCAGGTGGAGTTCAACCCGGCCCGTGTCTCCTATTACCGGCTGATCGGCTTCGAGACCCGGCAATTGCGCCGCGAGGATCTGCGCAACGACCGGGCGGATGCCGGGGAGGTCGGCACCGGCCGCAGCATCACCGCGCTGTTCGAGATCGCCGAGACCGGCAGCCGGGCGGAGCCGGTGCCGTCCCGCCGCTACGGCCCCGGCGCCGCGGCGGCGGCGGCGGCGCGGGCGGCGGGCGGGCTGGATGCGGAGCTCGGCTTCCTGCGCGTGGCCTATAAGCGGCCGGGGCAGGCGCGCGCCGAGGAATTCGACCGGCCGATCACCTTCGCGGACCGGGTGGACAGGCTGGAGGCGGCGCCGGAGGCCGCGCGGCTGGCCGCCGCCATCGCCGGCTTCGCCGAGCGGCTGCGGCGTTCGGAGCAGATCGGCAGCTGGAGCTTCGCGGATTCCCTGGCCCTGGCGGAGGGCGCGCGCGGCGCCGACCGCGATGGCCGCCGGGCGGAGCTGATCGCCACGCTGAAGATGGCCGCGGCCCTCGAGGCGGCGGGCCGCTGAGGCGCGGCAGCGGGGCGCGGGCCCGCCGCCCGCGCCGCGTCGCGGCAGGGCCGCGCCGGCCGCATCGGCGGCACAGCCCCGTCGCGTGACGGGCCGGCGGCGGCAAGCGGGCGGCGGAGCGGCTGAAAGCCCTGCCACCGCCCCGCCCTCACCGCCCCGGCAGGCGGTGCCGGGCCTACTCGGCCTGGGTCTCGACCTGTTCCAGCTCGCCCACTGTCACGGTGCCGCCGGAGGAGCTGCTCCCGCCACCAAAGCCGCCGAAGCCGCCAAAGCCGCCGCTCACGAAGCCGCCGCCGAAGCTGCCGCCATCGACGAAGACGCCGCCGCCCTCGCCGCCACCGCCGCCGCCGCCGTCATTGTCCGGCTCGACGGTCTCGATCGGGCCGACAGTGACGGTGCCGACCGGCTCGGCCGGCGGCGCCTCCGCCTGGGCCGCTTCGGTCTGCGCGGCGTCGAAGCCGGCGGCGGTGCCCAGCATCCAGTAGCCGACCTGCTCGCCGGGCGGCATCAGCGGGTCGAAGGCGTTCTGGCGGTAATGGCCGACCACGGTGTCGCGGAAGGCCTCGAAGTCGAAAAGCGGTTCCGCGGGCCCGTAATCGGGCTGCGGCAGGGCCGGGGAGCCGAAGCCTTCCGCGTTCCAGACCGTGATCTCGGCGGGGCCATCTTCGAGAAGCATGTTTCCTCCTGCGCTCGGGTTGAGGAAACCAATAAGACCATCTCGCAGTGCGGCTTGAAGAAGGGCACGATCACGGCCCTGTTGGCGCAAGCATCTGTGACCGATATTCGCGGCCCTGCTGGCGCTTGTATCGGATGGATTGTGCGGTGCCCACGCCTGACCCGATCGTTACTTCACGGATGGTGGATCAGGCGCGGCGGCGCAGCACCTCGGTCAGCCGCAGCGCGCCCAGCGCCTGGGTCATGCCGAAATAGGCGACCAGCCCCACCACCACGAGCAGGCCCAGCTCCAGCCAGCGCCAGATCCCGGTGGTGGGCGGCATGACCGAGGCCAGCGCCGCCACCAGCGCCGCCATCACCGCCGAGGCCAGCAGCAGCCGCCACAGATTGCGGCGCAGCCGGCGGTCGGCCAGCCATTGCCCGCGCCGCGCCAGGATGGTGCAGAGCAGCGCGGTGTTGACCCAGGCGGCGATCGAGGTGGCGAGCGCGATGCCGACATGCGCCAGCACATGCATCAGCGTCAGGCTGGTGGAGAGGTTCACCACCACCACCAGGATGCCGATCTTCACCGGCGTCGCCGTGTCGCCGCGGGCGAAGAAGCCGGGGGCGAAGGCCTTCACCAGCACGAAGGCCGGCAGGCCGGCGGCATAGGCCATCAGCGCCGCGGCGGTGGCGTGCGCGGCCTCCGTCGTCATGGCGCCGCGCTGGAACAGGGCCAGCACGATGGGCTCGGCCAGCACCACCAGCGCGGCGGCGGCCGGCAGGGTGAGGGCCAGCGACATCTCGACCGCCCGGTTCATGCTGCGATGCGCGGCGAGCTTGCGCCCGGCGCGCAGCTGGCGCGACAGCAGCGGCAGCAGCGCCGTGCCGACGGCGGCGCCGACCACGCCGAGCGGCAGCTGCGCCACGCGGTCGGCATAGTTCAGCATGGCGACCGCGCCGGCCGGCAGCAGCGAGGCGATGAAGATGTCGATGGCCAGCGACAGCTGGGTGATCGAGGCGCCGAGCAGCCCGGGCAGCATGGTGCGCACCACCTGCTTCGTCTCCGGCGTGACGCGCGGCCAGGAGACCAGGCGGAAGCCGAGCCCCGCGCGGCGGCAGGCCAGCACCACCAGCGCCAGCTGCGCCACGCCGGAGGCCATGGTGCCCCAGGCCAGCGCATGCGCCGGCGTCGCCACGAAAGGGGTGAGGGCGAAGAGCGAGACGATGGCGAAGAGGTTGAACAGCAGCGGCGCGCCGGCCGCCATGGCGAAGCGGTCCACCGCGTTCAGCACGCCGCTGACCAGCGCGGTCAGGCAGATGAACAGCAGATAGGGGAAGGTGATGCGCGACAGCTCCACCACCAGCGCGAAGCGGTAGGGGTCGTCGATGAGGCCCGGCGTCAGCACCCGCATCACCTGCGGCATGAAGGCGATGCCGAGGCCCACCAGCAGCAGCAGCCACAGCGCCATCAGCGTCGACATGCGCTCGGCCAGCTCGCGGGCGCGCTTCGGCCCTTCCAGCGTCAGCATGCCGGTGAAGGCGGGCACGAAGGCGGCGTTGAAGGCCCCCTCGCCGAACAGGCGGCGGAACAGGTTGGGCAGGCGCAGCGCGATGAAGAAGGCATCCGCCAGCGGCCCGGCGCCGAGCGTCGCCGCGATCAGCATGTCGCGCAGGAAGCCGAGGATGCGGCTGGCGAAGGTCCAGCCACCGATGGTCAGGACGTTGCGGAACATGGCGTCACCGGTGGCGGGTCAGGGCAGCGGGGCAGGCGGGGCGGGCGGCGGCATGGCCGCCCGGCCGGGTCGGCGTCCCTGGCGGAACGCCGGCCACGCCCACCGGGCGTGGCCAAACCGAAAAAAGTCAGGCCTGGGCGACGGGGCCCTGGCCGTCGATGCCGCCGGCCTGCTGGCCGCGGCGGGACTGCCACAGCGCCACGAAGTCGATCGGCGTCAGCAGCACCGGCGGGAAGCCGCCATCGCGCGTCACATCGGCCAGGATGTTGCGGGCGAAGGGGAAGAGCAGGCGCGGGCACTCGACCAGCAGCAGCGGCTCCAGCAGGTTCGGCTCCACATTGACGGTGAAGATGCCGCAATAGACCAGCTCGGCGATGAAGGCGGTCTGGCTGCCGCCATTCGGGCCGGGGGCTTGGGCGTCGGCGCGGATCTGCAGCGACACCTCGAACACATTGCCGCCCTGCTGCAGCGGGCGGGCCTGCACGTCCAGCGCCAGGTCGATGCGCGGCTGCTCGCGCAGCGTCGCGAAGATCTCCGGCGCGCCCGGCACCTCGAAGGACAGGTCCTTGGTGTACTGCACGTTCAGCAGCAGCGGACCCTGCGGCGCGGCGCCGTTGGGCGGGGGAAGGTCGGCGTTGGTGTCGGACATGCGGGCCCCTGGAAATGGCGTTCCGGTATCGCCGGGCGGGGTAGCACGCCCCGACTTGCCTGTCACAGGTCCTGGCCTGTCACAGGTTGGGCGGGGGGAGGCGCCTCAATGCTTCCAGACGATCGCCTCGGGCGCCGGGCCGGTCGGGTCGCAGCGCAGCCACTGGCCATTGGTGACCGACTGCCCGGTCATCGACAGGATGAAGCCCCAATGGGAGACCACGACGGTGTGCTGCCAATCGGCCAGGGCCGACATCTCGGCGCGGAACAGCCGGGCGCGGGCTTCCACCTGGTCGGCCGGCTCCTCGACCGCCGGCCACCAGACCTCGTCGATATGGCTGAGGTCGAGCTCCGGCCAGTCCTGCGCCAGGGCGGTGCGGGGGGAGCCGATGTCGCAGGCGAAGGCGTAGCGCTCCCGCACCAAAGGCTGCACCAGCACCGGCAGGCCGAGGCGCTTGGCCAGCGGCGCCGCCGTCTGCAGCGCCCGCGTATAGGGGCTGGCGATGATGCGCCGGACCTGGTGCTCGGCCAGGATGGCCTCGGCCGCCGCCTCGGCCTGCTCATGGCCGAGCGGGGTCAGCTTCGGGTCCTTGATGCCCGGGTCGCGCCGCGTCGCGGTGAAATGCAGGTTGAATTCGCTCTGGCCGTGGCGCAGCAGGATCATCGCGGAGCTCCTTGAGGCGTTCAGCCAGTAGCAGAGGGGAAAATCCCCGCAAGACGCAGGGTTCAGGCACCATCCGGCGTTGCGGTGGGGGCACCTGTCTCCTAGATGTGCAACATGAGGAGAATGCAATGTCCGGCGGCTTCCCGGTCGATCTGATCCTGTTCGCCATGGTGGCGGCCTTCCTGGTGCTGCGCCTGCGCAGCGTGCTGGGCCGCCGCCAGGGCTATGAGCGGCCGCCGCAGGAGCGCCCGGCCCCCGGCCAGGCCCGCCCCGGCGTCCCCGTGCCGGAGGCGCCGGCCGCCCCCGTGCCGGTGCCCGGCGCCCCGCGCCTGGTGGTGCCGGACACGCGCAGCCCGGTCGGCCAGGCGCTGCAGCGCATCCGCCAGGCGGATGCCGGCTTCGACCCCTATGCCTTCCTGGGCGGGGCGGAGGGCGCCTTCCGCATGATCGTCACCGCCTTCGCGGCCGGCGACCGGGCGACGCTGCGCAATTTGCTCTCCGAGGAGACCTATGCCGGGTTCGAGCAGGCGATCACCGCCCGCGAATCGGCCGGGGAGCGCCAGCGCACCGAGATCCATGGTGTGCATGAGATGGCCATCGACGCCGCCGATCTGCGCGGCAGCGTGGCCGAGATCACGCTGCGCATCGTCTCCGACCAGGTGAACCTGACCACCGGCCCGCAGGGCGAGGAGGTCGCGGGGACCGAGGCGGTGACCGAGCTGACCGATATCTGGACCTTCCAGCGCGACCTGCGCAGCACGGACCCGACCTGGAAGCTGGTCGGCACCCAGTCCGCCTGAGCCGGATGGCATCCTGGCTGCACCGGGCCGGGGGTGGCGACACCCCTGGCCTTTTTCATGGCCGCGTCCGGGGCGGCGCGCTGCTGGCCCTGGCGCTGCTCGCCGCCTGCTCCACCGCGCCGCGCCGCCCGGCCGAGCTGCCGGGCTGGGGCGAGGACCGCCTGGCCGAGGCGCTGCCCGCCTTCATCGCCGGCTGCCGCCGCCCCGCCGCTGCCCTGCCCGAGGCGCTGTGTGCCGAGGCCGAGGCGATCCCGGCGGGCGATGATGCCGCCGCCCGCGCCTTCTTCGATGGCCGCTTCACCCCGCGCCTGGCGGGCGAGGGGCTGATGACCGGCTATTTCGAGCCCGAGCTGCGCGGCCGTCTGGAGCGCCCCGCCAATGGCCAGGGTGCCCCGCTGCGTGGCCGCCCAGAGGATCTGGTGGAGGCCGATCTCGGCCGCTTCGCCGAGACTCTGCGCGGCCGCCGCGTGGCCGGGCGGGTGCGGGACGGCCGGCTGGAGCCCTATCCCGACCGCGCCGCCATCGAGGCCGGCGAGAGCCCGGCGCCCATCCTGCTCTGGGCCGAGGATGCGGCGGACAAGTTCTTCCTGCAGATCCAGGGTTCGGGGCGGGTGGTGCTGCCGGATGGCACGGTGCGCCGCATGGGCTATGCCGCCGCCAATGGCCGCGCCTATGTGCCGATCGGCCGGTTGCTGGCCGAGCGCGGCGAGATCCCGCGCGGCCAGGTCTCCATGCAATCCATCCTGGCCTGGCTGCACGCGGCGGGGCCGGAGCGCGCCCGCGCTTTGATGGACGAGAACCCCTCCTACGTGTTTTTCCGGGAGGTGCCGGCGCGGCCCGAGCAGGGGCCGACCGGTTCGCTGGGGGTGCCGCTGACGCCGCTGCGCTCGCTGGCGGTGGATCGCGAGCATATCCCGCTTGGCCGCCCGGTCTGGATCGAGGTCGCGCATCCGGTGCAGGGGCATCGCCTGCGTCGGCTGGTGATCGCCCAGGACACGGGCGGCGCCATCAAGGGCGAGGCGCGGGCCGATCTGTTCTGGGGCTGGGGCGATACGGCGCGCGAGGCGGCGGGGCTGATGCAGGGCCGCGCCACGCTGACGGTGCTGGAGCCGGCGGCGCCCTAGAGGCCGTTTGCGAAAGCGCCGGGCCGCGTTACGGTGGCGAGATGAAAGCCTTGCTCCGCCTTGCCCTGCTCGGGGTGCTGCTCCTGGCCGCGTCGCCTGGTGTTTCCGAGCGGCGGGCCGAAGCCTGTTCCTTCAGTTTCCTGGTGTTCTTCAAGGAAAACTCAGTCGAGCTCTACTTGCCGCGGGTCGAGCTGATGATCCGGGACTTCGCCCGCTACTTCCTGGATGGCGCGATTGTGGGCTGTGGCCGTCTGGGGCCCGGTAACTGGGCTGTTGTCATCGGGAGCCATGCGGACGACCCCGGAGTACGGGACCAGTGTGCGTTGAGCCTGGCACGAGGGCATGCCGTGCGGGCACGCCTCGTCGCCCTTGGCATTCCGGAAGGTGCCCTGGCGATCGAGGCCTCTGGCAACCGCCGTCCCCTCGTGCCGGCCGCTCCAGGAACGCATGAACTGCAGAATCGGCGCGTCGAGCTTATTGTCGTTGGTGCGGACGAGATCGCCTATGGAAGCGGGCCGTATCCTCGCTGGCAAAGGTGGAGGTGGATGGGGGATGATTGCCCGCCCGCACGGTAGATCCAGGGCTGACAGCGTCACCCCGGCGCGCCTGGCCCAGGGCCATGGCCTGCAGGCACGGCTCCCCTGATGGCGGGTGCAGGGGACCCTGTCCCCTGCTGGGGGAGTTTGAGGGGGCAAAGCCCCCTCAATCCGCAGTCCTAGCCTTCCCGCAGAATCTCCAGCAGCCGCTTCACCCGCGCTTCGGGCAGGGTGCGGATGCGCCCCGACAGGAGATTGGCCAGTTCCGTCGCCTCCGGCGACAGGCCGGAGGTGTCGATCGCCACGCGGGGGTGCGACAGCCGCGCCAGCCGCACCATCTCCTCCGCATCGTCCCAGATCAGGCCGAAGAACTCGTTCACCTGGTGCACCAGCCCGGCCGAGGGCCGGCCGCGCCGCCCATGCTCCAGCGCCGAGAGATAGGCGGCCGAGACATGCATCGCCGCCGCCAGCTCGGAGAGGGTGACGCCGCGCGCCTCGCGCAGCGCGCGCAGCCGGGCGCCGAAGGGCGTCATCGCGGCGCGCGGCGGCGGCGCAGCAGCAGATGCACCGCCCCCTGGTTCGGCGCCGGATGCGCCGCCCCCAGCACCAGCCCGCGCAGCTCCGGCGCGTTCAGCCAATGCGGCAGCTCCCGCTTCAGCACGCCGCCATCCGGCGCCGGCCCCTTGCCGGTGACGATGGCGACGCAGCGCAGCCCCTCCGCCTGGGCGCTGTGCAGGAAGCTGCGCACCGCCACCCAGGCATCCTGGGCCCGGCGGCCATGCAGGTCGAGCGTGCGCTCGGGGCGGGTGCGGCCGCGGCGGAGGTCCTTCCAGCGCGAATGGTCCAGCCCGCCGGGCTGCGCGCCGATATCGAGCGGCGGCGGCGCGGGCTTCGCGGCGGGCTTCACCGGCAGGGTGGGGGCTGGCGCCGGCAGGACGGGCACCGGGGGGGCAGGCTCCACCGGCGCAGCCGGCAGGCTCGGCAAGGCATGGCCCGGCAGGGGTTTGACCGTCTCGGCATAGGCGCGCCACAGCGCGCGCTCCTCCGGGGTCAGGCTTCGGCCTGGGCGACGCATGTACTGTCCTGCAAAAAAACCAGGGGGCTCCGCCCCCTGAACCCCCGGCAGGAACCTGAGGTTCCTGCACCTCCCATTAGTCAGTCGGGGGGCGCAGGTCTATTCCTCCTCGGCGGGCGTGCCCAGCGCGGCCAGCAGCGCGGCGCGCAAACTGGCCAGCTTGCGCTCATTCTCCACCTTCAGGCCGAACACGTCCTTCACATAGAAGACGTCGACGGCGCGCACGCCATAGGTGGTGATGTGGGCGGAGGCGATCTGCAGCCCCTGCTCGGAAATGGCGGCGGTCACGTCATGCAGCAGGCCAGGGCGGTCGCGGCCGTTCAGCTCGATCACCGTGTGGGTGTTGCTGGCGAAATTGTCGATCACCACCCGGCCCGGCACCTGCACGGCGCGCAGCCGCGCCGGTTCGCGGCGGACCTTGCGGATCTCCTGCACCAGATTCAGGCGGCCGGAGAGGGCCTGCTCGATCAGCACCGACAGCTTGGCCAGCTTGTGCGAGGCATCGAAGGCCCCGCCCGCCCCGCCCGGCTGCGCGTCCTGCACCCAGAAGGTGTCCAGCGCCATGCCATTGGTCATGGTGTGGATGCGGGCATCGACGATGGTCGCGCCCGCCACCGCCAGCGCGCCTGCGATGCGGCTGAACAGGCCGGGATGGTCGGAGCAGTAGACCGTGACCTCGGTCACCGCGCGGGCTTCCAGCACTCGGGTGGAGACCGAGAGCGGCGCGCCGGAGGCCTCGGCCTCGCGGATCATCGCCGCGTGGCGGGCATGGCTCTCCGGGTCGAAGGACAGCCAGTAGCCGGGATAGCCGAGGCCGAGGAAACGCTCGACCGCCTCGCGCGGCTGGTCGGCCATGATGGCGGCGGCCGCCTGCTTGGCGCGGGCCACGCGCACATCCCGCTCCGGCACCGACAGGCCGCCGGCGAGCACCTCGGCCACGCGCCAGTACAGCTCGCGCAGCAGGGTCGCCTTCCAGCCATTCCACACCTTGGGGCCGACGGCGCGCATGTCGGCGACGGTCAGCACCAGCAGCAGGCGCAGCCGCTCGGGCGATTGCACCACCTCGGCGATGTCGAGGATGGTCTTGGGGTCGTCGATGTCGCGCTTGAAGGCGGTCTGGCTGACCAGCAGATGGTTCAGCACGAGCCAGGAGACGGTCTCCGTCTCCTCCGGCGTCAGGCCGAGGCGGGGACAGACCTCCAGCGCGATGCCGGCGCCGAGCTCGGAATGGTCGCCGCCGCGGCCCTTGGCGATGTCGTGCAGCAGCAGCGCCACATGCAGCGCGCGCCGCGACTGCACCTGGCCCACCAGCTCGCTCGCCACCGGCGCGGCCTCGGCGAGTTCCCCCGCCTCCAGCTGGTTGAGCACGGCGATCGCCTCGATCGTGTGCTCCTCCACCGTGAAGACATGGTAGGTGTCGAACTGCATCAGGCCGACGATGCGGGCCCAGTCCGGGATGAAGCGGGAGAGGAAGCCGACCTCGTTCAGCACCCGGATCCAGCGCGCCGAATCGCGGCCGCAGAGCAGGTCCAGGAACAGCTCATTGGCTTCCGGGTCGCCGCGCAGCGCGGTGGCGCGCGGCGCGCTGCGGATCAGCGCGCGATGCGCCAGCGGGTGCAGCTCCAGCCCGCGGTCGCGCGCCGCGCGCACCAGGCGCAGCATGATGGCCGGCTCGTCCTCCACCACCCGGTCGGGGGCGAAGAGCAGCTTGCCATCGGCGATGGCGACGCCGGCCGCGACCAAAGCCGGGTCCGGCGCCCGCTGCACCGCCGGCAGGCCGAGCGTCGCGCGCTCGATCGCCGGCTCCAGCAGGCGGGACAGGCGGACCACGTCGCGCGCGGTGAGGAAGAGGTGCTTCATGAAGCGCTCCACCCCATCCTGCTTGCCATGGCGGGTGTAGCCCATGCGGGCGCCCACCACCGGCTGCAGGTCGAAGGTGAGCCGCTCCTCGGCGCGGCCGGTGACGTAGTGCAGGTGGAAGCGCACCGTCCACAGGAAGTCCCAGGCGCGCTTGAAGGCGCGCGCCTCGCGCGCCGTCAGCAGCCCGCCGCCGGGGCTGTCGGGCCCGACCAGCTCGGGCATGCGCTTCACCCCGAAGGCGTAGCGCGCCAGCCAGTACATGGTCTGGATGTCGCGCAGGCCGCCGCGGCCTTCCTTCAGATGCGGCTCGACCAGATAGGGGCTGTCGCCATAGCGGCGGTGGCGCGTGGTGCGCTCGGCCCGCTTGGCGGCCAGGAACTGGCCGATGCCCCAATCCTGCCGCGCCTGGGCGAAGGCCTCGTCGAAGCGGTCGAACAGCGCCGCCTCGCCGGCCAGGAAGCGGGCATCGAGCAGCGCGGTCTGGATGGTGGCGTCGCCGCGCGCATCCTCGAGGCATTCGCGGATGCTGCGGGTGGCGTGGCCGACCTTCAGCCCGAGATCCCAGAGCAGGTAGAGCATGAACTCCACCGCCCGCCGCCCGCGCGGGCCGAGCGGCCGCTCGGAGAGGAACAGCAAGTCGATATCGGAATAGGGCGCCAGCACGCCGCGGCCATAGCCGCCGGTGGCGGCCAGCACGAAGGGCGGCTCGCTGGTGCTGGCGAAGGGGTTGGCGCCGGGCTCGGCCTGCTCGGGCGCCACCTGGGCCAGGGTATAGGCGTGGATGGCGAAGATCAGCCCGTCGGTCAGCTCGCCCAGCATGCGCGCGGCGGTCAGGCCGGACAGCGCATGCGCCTCGAACGCCTCCTGCACCCGGTTCTGGATCCGCCCCAGCTGCCGGCGCAGCAGCATCAGCGCCTGGTCGCGCGGCACCGGCGCGCCGGGGCGGGGGATCAGGTCGAGGACAACGTCGGGCAAGGGCCGCAGCGCCCCGGCGGGCAGGGGCGCGGTGGCAAAGGCGTCAGGCAACTCGCCGGAGCTTCTCATTCGACGGATGTTATCCCGGCCGGGCCCGGGGCAACAGCTTCGTGAGCGCTTTTGTGCGCCGCGTTGCTGCCATGCAGCAATTTCAAGCGATAAAGCGCCTCCAGCGCCTCGCGCGGGGTCAGGCTGTCGGGGTCGATCGCCGCCAGCGCGTCGCGCAGCGCATCCTGTTCCACCTCCGGTTGCGGCGGGCTTTGCGAATCCGCAGCCCGGCCGCCGAACAGCGGCAGCTCCTCGGCCAGCGGCTCCAGCCCACGGGCGCGCGCCTCCAGCGCCGCCAGCACGGCGCTGGCGCGGGCGGTGACGCCGCGCGGCACGCCGGCCAGGCGCGCCACATGCAGCCCCCAGGATTTCTCCGCCGCCCCCGGCCCGACGCTGTGCTGGAACACCACCTCGCCGCGATGCTCGCGCACCTTCATCGTCGCCAGCTGCAGCTCGGGCAGTTTCGGCGCCAGCGCGGTCAGCTCGTGGAAATGCGTGGCGAAGATGGCGCGCGCGCGGATGCGGTCATGCAGCGCCTCCAGCACCGCCCAGGCGATGGCCAGGCCATCCCAGGTGGCGGTGCCGCGCCCGACCTCGTCCAGCACCACCAGGCTGCGCGGCGTCGCCTGGTTCAGGATCGCCGCCGTCTCGGTCATCTCGACCATGAAGGTGGAGCGGCCGCCGGCGATGTCGTCCGCCGCGCCGACGCGGGAGAACAGCCGGTCCACCAGCCCGAGCCGCGCCTGCTTCGCCGGCACGAACATCCCCGCCTGGGCCAGCACCACCATCAGCGCGTTCTGCCGCAGGAAGGTCGATTTGCCGGCCATGTTCGGCCCGGTCAGCAGGCAGAGCCGCTGGCCGGGGGAGAGATCGGCATCATTCGGCACGAAGGCGGGGCCGCGGCTGCGGGCCAGCGCCGCCTCCACCACCGGGTGGCGGCCCTGGCGGATGCGGAAATCCGGCCGCTCGGTCAGCTCCGGGCGGCACCAGCCGCCGCCGGCGGCCAGCTCGGCGGCGGCGGCGTGCAGGTCGATCTCGGCCATTGCCATCGCCGCCGCATCCACCTGCCGCGCCGCCTTCAGGCAGAGGCCGCGCAGATGGCGCACCACCAGCGCCTCGCGCTTCGCCGCCTGCTCGCCGGCGGCCGAGAGCTTGCGGTCCAGCTCGGCCAGCGCGGTGCAGGTGAAGCGATGCGCATTGGCCATGGTCTGGCGGTGGATCGGCGCCAGCGGGCCGCCCTCCAGCTGGGCCGGCTTCTCGCGCAGCAGCTTCTCGCCGGCCACCGCCGGCATCTCCGCCAGATAGCCGAATTGCTGGTGGTGGCGGATCTTGACGCTGGCCACCCCCCAGGCCTGGGCCAGCTCCGCCTGCATCGCCGCGATGGCGCCGCGCGCATCGTCGCGCAGCCGCTTCAGCGCATCCAGCTCCCCGTCATAGCCGGGGGCGACCAGGTTGCCATCCTCCAGCCGCGCCGGCAGCGCCTCGTTCAGCGCCCGCTCCAGCTCGGCGCGCGGCGAGCCCTGCGGCACCAGCGCCTCCCGCGCCTCCTCCAGCAGCGGGGGCAGGGGGGCGGCGGCCTCCAGCGCCTCGGCCATCGCCTCGGCCCGCGTCAGCCCCTCGCGCAGCGCGGCCAGGTCGCGCGGGGCGAAGCGGTCGAGGGCCAGCCGGGCGAGGGCGCGCGCCATGTCGGGCGCGCCCTTCAGCGCGCCGCGCAGCATCGCCCGCAGCGGCGCCGCCTGCAGCAGGAATTCCACCGCGTCATGCCGCGCGCCGATCGCGCCCGCATCGGTCAGCGGCGCGCCGAGGCGCGCGGCCAGCTCGCGGCAGCCGGCGGCCGTCAGCGTGCGGTCCACCGCCGTGAGCAGGCAGTTGCGGGTGTCGCCGCGCTCGCTGCGATGGATCTCCAGGCTGCGGCGCGTCGCCGCATCCATGCGCAGCACCTCGCGCCCGCCCTGCGGCTCGGGCGGGCGCAGCCGCGGCGCCGCCTCGCCCTGGGTCGCCCGCACATAATCCAGCGCCAGGCCGCAGGCGGCCAGCTCGGCGGCGGTGAAGCTGCCGAAACCGTCCACCCCGGCGACACCGTAGAACTCCGCCAGCCGCCGCGCCGGGTCGCGCGGCGCGTCGCGCTCCACCAGCGCCTCGCGCCAGGGGCTGAGCGCGGGCTGCGCCAGCAGGGCGGGCGGCACTAGGATCTCCGCCGGGTCGATGCGCGCCAGCAGCGAGGCGATCTCGGCCTGCGGCAGCGTCTCGGTGGCGAAGGCGCCGGTCGAGAGGTCGATCCAGGCCGCGCCCAGCTCGCCCTCCCCCTCGGCCAGCGCCAGCAGCCAGGCCGGGCGGGCGCCGTCCAGCAGCGCCTCCTCGGTCAGCGTGCCGGGGGTGACGAGGCGCACCACCTCCCGCCTTATGGTCGGCGCGCGGCGCGCCTTGGCCTGTTCCGGCGTCTCGCGCTGATCGCACAGCGCCACCCGGAAGCCGGCGCGGATCAGCCGGGCGAGATAATTCTCCACCGCATGCACCGGCACGCCGGCCATCGGCACGGGCCGGCCCTGATGCTCGCCGCGATGCGAGACGGCGAGCCCGAGCGCATCCCCGGCGCGGACCGCGTCGTCGAAGAACAGCTCGAAGAAATCGCCCATCCGGAAGAACACCAGCGCGTCCGGATGCGCCGCCTTGGCGGCGAACCACTGGGCCAGGGCAGGGGTGGCGCCTTCGGCGGAAGGCAGGGCAGGGCGGTTCATGCCCGGTTCCTAGAGCATGCCGGGCCGGCATGGAACGGCCCTGCGCGGGGGGCCTGGCTTGGCAGGGCGCGCCGCCCGGCGCAACCTGCGGCCCGAGACGTCAGGCGACAGGGAGTATCGTCACATGTTGCACCGCCGCAGCCTGCTGCAGGGGGGCGCCGCCGCGCTGCTCTCGGCCCCGCTGGCCAGCCGCCTTTCGGCCCCGGCCCTGGCGCAGGACAGCCGCGCCGCCACGCTGCGCTTCGTGCCGCAGGCCAATCTGAGCGCGCTGGACCCGGTCTGGACCACGGCGACGGTCACCACCAACCATGGCTACTACGTCTTCGACACGCTCTATGGCGTGGACGCGCAGGGCAGGCCGCAGCCGCAGATGGTCGAAGGCCATGAGCTGGCCGAGAATGGCACGCTGTGGCGCTTCCGCCTGCGCGAGGGGCTGAAATTCCACGATGGCAGCCCGGTGCGCGGCGTCGACGTCATCGCCAGCCTGAAGCGCTGGGCGGCGCGCGACACTTTCGGCCAGCTGCTGGCCAAGGTGGTGGCGGAATGGCAGGCCCCCGACGACCGCAGCTTCGCGCTGCGCCTGACGCGGCCCTTCCCGCTGCTGCTGGACGCGCTGGCCAAGCCCGACGCCAATGTCGCCTTCATCATGCCGGAGCGCCTGGCCGCCACCGACCCGACCCGCGGCATCACCGAGATGGTCGGCTCCGGCCCCTATCGCTTCCTGGCCAATGAGTTCAACACCGGCTCCCGCGCCGTCTACGAGAAGTTCGACGGCTACGTCCCGCGCAGCGAGCCGGCCGAGAACTCCGCCGGCGGAAAACTCGCGAAATTCCGCCGCATCGAGTGGCACATCATCCCCGACCCCTCCACCGCCGCGGCCGCGCTGAGCAATGGCGAGATCGACTGGTGGGAGCGGCCGCATCCGGACCTGCAATCCCTGCTGGCGCGCAGCCGCGACATCCAGCGCGTGGTGCAGGACACCTCCGGCCGGCTGGCGCTGATGCGGCTGAACTGCCTGCAGCCGCCCTTCAACGACGTCCGGGTGCGCCGCGCCGTGCGCCTGGCCGTCAACCAGGAGGACTATATGCGCGCCAGCCAGGGCGACGACACCTCGGCCTGGACCGACACGCGCAGCATCTTCCCGCGCCGCACCCCCTACTACCAGGACCATCCGGACCTGATGCCGGCCAGCCTGGACGCCGCCCGCAAGGCGCTGCAGGAATCGGGCTATTCCAACCAGAAGATCGTCATCATCAACCCGACCGACTTCCCGGATATCGGGCCGCTCGGCCAGGTGACGGCCGATCTGCTGCAGCGCGTCGGCTTCAATGTGGAACTGGCCGAGAGCGACTGGGGCACGGTGATCCAGCGCCGCAACTCGCGCGAGCCGGTGGAGCGCGGCGGCTGGAGCATCTTCCACACCACCGGCCCCGTCACCTTCTACGGCAACCCTGCCATGTCGCCGCTGGCGCGCGGCCAGGGCGCCTCGGGCTGGTTCGGCTGGTGGCAGAGCGAGCGCGCGGAACAGCTGGTCGACACCTGGCTCTACTCCCAGGACCAGGCCGAGCAGCAGCGCGTCGCCCATGAGCTGGGCCGGCTGGCGCTGGACGAGGTGGCGACCGTGCCGCTCGGCCAGTTCACCATCCGCACCGCGCTGCGCCGCAACCTGACCGGCCTGCTGACCGGCGCCGCCCCCTACCCCTGGGGCCTCTCTCGCGCCTGATTTTTTTTCAGGCTGCCGCCGTCGGGGGGTGAGGCGGGACGCTGCGGGGCAGCGTCCCGCCGGTGGGGAAGGGGAGGCCAGGCGCCTCCCGCCCCTGGCTTTCTTCGCCCGGCCCCGGGGCCGGGCCTTGCCCTGCCAGCGCCCCCCTCCCGAACACTGCCGCTGCCGCCCGGGCGGCCCGCGCCCCCGCCGCGCTGCGCGGCGTCGCGCGTGACCGGTCCCGCGCGCGCTGCCGCCGTCTCACTGGCAAAAAAGCCCGGGCCAGCTTGCCTTGGTCCCAGGGCCGGGCTCACCTTGCGGCGCACAACCGCCGCGAAGGGCCGCCCATGACCCCGCCCCGCCCGACCGCCCCCCGCCCGACCCTCGGCGGGGCGCCGGGCTGATGCATATCCCGCTGATCTCGCGCTGGTCGGTGCCCACGCAATGGGTGGCGCTGCTGGCGCTCTCCGCCCTGGTCGGCGGGCTGCTGGATCTGGCGGGCCTGCCCGCGGCGCTGCTGCTCGGCCCGATGCTGGCCGGCATCCTCTTCGGCATCCAGGGCGCCACCGCCCGCGTGCCGCCACTGCCCTTCCTCGGCGCCCAGGCGCTGATCGGCATGCTGATCGCCAATGCCGTCACCGCCGAGATCCTGGTGACGCTGGCCGCCGACTGGGCGGTCTTCCTCGGCATCATCCTCTCGACCATCGCCGCCTCCACTTTGCTCGGCTGGCTGATGAGCCGCTGGCGCCTGCTGCCCGGCACCACCGCCATCTGGGGCTCCTCGCCGGGTGCCGCCAATGCGATGACGCTGATGGCCGGCGCCTTCGGCGCCGATATCCGCCTCGTCGCCTTCATGCAGTATCTGCGCGTGGTCTTCGTCGCCGGCTTCGCCTCGCTGGTGGCGCAGTTCTGGGGCGCCGGCGCGGGCGAGCGCCCGCCGCATGACTGGTTCCCCGCTTTGCCGCTGCTGCCCTTTGCCGCGACGCTGGCGGTGGCCTTTGGCGGCGCGGCGCTGGGCCGCGCGCTGCGCTGGCCCGCCGCCTCGCTGCTGACGCCGATGCTGCTGGGCGCCGTGCTGCACGCCACCGGCCTGCTCACCATCGTGCTGCCGGAATGGCTGCTGGCGATCTGCTACGCGCTCGTCGGCTGGCGCATCGGGCTCGGCTTCACCCGCCCGATCATCCGTGCGGCCGCGCGCGCCTTCAGCCGCGTGGTGCTTTCCATCCTGGTGCTGCTGGGCTTCTGCGGCGGGCTGGCCGCGCTGCTGGTGGTCTGGCTCGGCATCGACCCGCTCACCGCCTATCTCGCCACCAGCCCGGGCGGCATCGACACCATCGCCATCATCGCCGCCGGCACGCCGGTCGACCTCTCCTTCATCATGGGGCTGCAGGTGGCGCGGCTGATCCTGGTGATCCTGCTGGCGCCGCCCATCGCGCGCTTCATGGCCCGCCGCGTGCCCCCCGATCCGGCCGCCTGACCCCGCCTCTTTCCGCACCTGCGAACCGGCTGTCTTCCGCCCGGCCGCGCCAGCCGACATAAAGGCCGACCGAGTACCGGAAAGAGAGTGCCATGGACGACGCGAAGAAACCTCCGATGGGCGATACCCGCACGGCCCGCATCACGGCCGAGGAGGCGCTCGCGCTGCATGCCGAGGGCAAGCCGGGCAAGCTGGAGATCCGGCTGACCAAGCCGCTGACCACGGCGCGCGACCTCAGCCTGGCCTATTCCCCGGGCGTCGCCGAGCCCTGCCTGCACATCCACCGCGACCCGTCGCTGGCCTATGACTACACGGCCAAGGGCAACATGGTCGCCGTCATCTCCAACGGCACCGCGGTGCTCGGCCTCGGCAATCTCGGCGCGCTGGCAGGCAAGCCGGTGATGGAGGGCAAGGCGGCGCTGTTCAAGCGCTTCGCCGATGTCGATTCGATCGACCTCTGCGTCTCCACCGAGGATGTGGACGAGTTCGTCAACGCCGTGCGCTATCTCGGCCCCTCCTTCGGCGGCATCAACCTGGAGGACATCAAGGCGCCGGAATGCTTCGTCATCGAGCAGCGCCTGCGCGAGCTGATGGACATCCCGGTCTTCCATGATGACCAGCACGGCACCGCCATCGTCGCCGCCGCCGGCCTGATCAATGCCTGCCACCTGACCGGGCGCGAACTCTCCGAGACGAAGCTGGTGATCAATGGCGCGGGCTCGGCGGCCATCGCCTGCGCCGAGCTGGTCAAGGCCATGGGCATGCGGCCCGAGAACATCCTGATGTGCGACACCAAGGGTGTGCTCTACCGTGGCCGCACGGAAGGCATGAACCAGTGGAAATCGGCGCATGCGGTCGCCACCGACCGCCGCAGCCTGGCCCAGGCGCTGGAGGGGGCGGACGCCTTCTTCGGCCTCTCGGTGAAGGGCGCCGTGACGGCGGACATGGTCCGCTCCATGGCCAAGAACCCCATCATCTTCGCCATGGCCAACCCCGATCCGGAGATCACCCCGGACGAGGCGCGCGCGGTGCGTGAGGATGTCATCATCGCCACCGGCCGGTCGGACTATCCGAACCAGGTCAACAACGTCCTCGGCTTCCCCTTCATCTTCCGCGGCGCGCTGGATGTGCGCGCCAGCACCATCAACGACGCGATGAAGATCGCGGCGGCCGAGGCGCTGGCCATGCTGGCGCGCGAGGATGTGCCGGAGGAGGTGGCGGGCGCCGGCGGCGGCTCCGGCCTGCGCTTCGGCCCCAACTACATCATCCCGCACGCCTTCGACCCGCGGCTGATCGCCCGCGTCTCCCCGGCCGTCGCCAGGGCCGCCATGGAATCGGGCGTGGCGCGCAAGCCGCTGCCCGACCTGAAGCGCTACGCCCGCACGCTGAGCGGCCGGCTGGACGCCGGCGCCAGCGCGCTGGAGGCGATCACCGAGCGGCTGCGCGCCAGCCCGCAGAAGGTCGTCTTCGCCGAGGGCGAGGAGGAGAAGGTGATCCGCGCCGCCATCGCCTTCCGCAATGCCGGCTACGGCACCCCCGTGCTGGTCGGGCGCGAGGACCGGGTGATGGCCAAGGTCGCGGCGCTGGGCATCCCGCTGCCCGAGGGCATCGAGATCCACAATGCCCGGCTGTCGGACAGCAACACCCGCTATGCCGAGTTCCTCTACCAGCGCCGCCAGCGCCAGGGCTTCCTGTTCCGCGACTGCCAGCGCCTGGTGAACCTGGACCGCAACACCTTCGCCGCCTGCATGGTGGCGATGGGCGATGCGGATGCCATGGTCTCGGGCTTCACCCGCTCCACCTCCGCGACCCTGGAGGGCGTGCTGAACGTCATCGACCCGGCGCCGGAGACGGTGCTGTTCGGCCTGTCGCTGATGCTCTCCCGCCGCGCCGGCACCGTGCTGGTGGCCGATACCGCGATCCATGAGCGCCCGGATGCGGCGACGCTGGCCTCCATCGCCCGGCAATCGGCGGCGGAAGCGCGCAAGCTGGGGCTGACCCCGCGCGTCGCCTTCCTCTCCTTCTCCACCTTCGGCGATCCGGGCGGCACCATCACCGGCCCGGTGCGCGAGGCGGTGAAGCGCCTCGACGCCGAGGGGACGGATTTCGAGTATGACGGCGAAATGGCCGCCGATGTGGCGCTGAACCCGCAGCTGCGGGCGCTCTACCCGTTCTGCCGCCTGACCGGGCCGGCCAATGTGCTGGTCATGCCGGGGCTGCACGCGGCCCATATCCTGACCAAGGCGGTGCCGCTGCTGACCAGCGCCACCACCATCGGGCCGCTGCTGGTCGGCATGTCCAAGCCGGTGCAGATCGTCAACATGGGCAGCAGCGTCAGCCAGATCCTGGACATGGCCTGCTTCGCCGGGCACGCGGCGATCGCGCGCTGACAGCAAGGCCAGGGGCTCTGCCCCTGGACCCCGCCGGGGGGACAGGGTCCCCCCGGACCCCGCCTTCAGTGGGGCCGCGCCAGCGGCACCGCCCCACCCGACCCACAACCGGGTGCCGCGTCCCGCTTCTCAACGCGACGGCGGCAGCCCGAAAAAAAATCACTCGGCGAGGCCGAGGGATTGGAGGTAGGCGGCGCCGGCGGGCACCTCGGCCGAGTCGCGCAGCTCCAGGATCAGCCGCGGCCTGCTCTGCACCGTCGCCAGCGCGGCGAACACCGAATGCCAGCCGATACTGCCCTGGCCCGGCCGCCAATGCCGGTCGGCATGGCCATCCGTGTCCTGCAGATGCACATGCTCCAAGGCCTGGCCGGCCAGCAGCACATGGAAATCGACCGGCGCCGCGCCAGTGCTGACATGCGCGTAATGCGCATGCCCGGTGTCGAGCGACACCTTCACCGACGGGCTGTTGAAGGAGGCGGCCAGCGCGATGCGGTCGCGCGGATCCTTGTCCTCGATATTCTCGATCACCAGCGTGCAGCCGATCGCCTCGGCCCGCGCCACCACCTCGCGCAGCGTCTGATGCACCCGCTCCACCAGCTGCTCCCGCGCGCCGGGGAAGGCGTCCAGGTTGTTGTGGTCCCAGGTGGTGTAGGGGGAATGGACGACCATCTGGGTCGCGCCCAGCGCCTCGCACGCCTCCAGCCCCTGCAGCAGGCGGCGGCGCACCACGGCGCGGATCTCCGGGTCGTGGCTGTCGATCTTGAAGCCCCAGAAGGGCCCATGCAGCCCGACCCGGCCGGTATGCCCGTCCAGCAGCGCGCGCAGCCGCTCGGCCTGCGGGCGCCAATCGCCATCCAGCACCTCGGCCTTGTGGAAATCCTGGATCTCCAGGTCGCGCTGCCGGTCGAGGATCCAGTCCCGGTGGCGGGTCAGCCCGTTGATGGTCAGCGCGGCCCCGAGGACCGGCTTGGCGCCTTGGCTCATTCTGCGTCTCTCTTGCACTGCCTCTGGCGGGGCGGTGTCTGCCCTGCCGGGCGGCCCGCTTACGCGCCTGAGGCTGCGGGGCCGTGACAGGGCGGCGACAGACGCGTGACGATACGGTGCGGAAGAGAGCCGCCTAATCCTCCGGCTTGTGGCAGACGAAGCAGAGCTTGTTGCCATCCGGGTCGTGCACATAGGCGCCATAGTAGTTGGGGTGGTATTGCGGTCGCAGCCCGGGCGGCCCGTCGCAGCGCCCGCCCTGCTGCAGCGCCAGCTCGTGGCAGCGCCGCACCGCCGCGCGGTCCGGCGCCAGCAGCGCCAGCATCATGCCATTGCCGGGATGTGGCGGCCCGCCATCGAAGGGCGGCGTGATGAACAGCAGCGGCCGCTCCTGCTCCCCGGCCTGCCAGGCCGCCTGGCCCGCCGCCGCGTCGCGGAAGCGCAAGGAGAGGCCGAGCGGCGCCAGCACGCTGTCATAGAAGGCGAAGGCGCGGGCGCCATCGGAAATGCCGAGGCTGACATGCGAGATCATGCCGCCAGCATGCCATGCCGGCCGCGCGGGTGCCCAGCGCGGCGCAGGCCGCGCGGTGGCTCAGGGTGCGGCGGCGACCGCGCCGATGGCTCAGTCCGTGGCGGAGGCCACGCGGTGGCTCAGTCCGTGGCGCAGGCCGCGCGGGGGCTCAGCTCGCGGCGCAGGCCGCGCGGGGGCTCAGCTCGCGGCGCAGGCCGCGCCCCGTGGCACAGCCTGCGCCGGGTGCCTCGCTCCGCCTCAGCCGCGGCGGGCGATCGCCGCCTCGACCGTGTTCTCCAGCAGGCAGGCGATGGTCATCGGCCCGACCCCGCCCGGCACCGGCGTGATCGCGGCCGCGCGCTGGCTGGCGCCGGCGAATTCGACATCGCCGACCAGCCCGCCATTGGCCAGCCGGTTGATGCCGACATCGATCACCGTGGCCCCCTCGGCGATCCAGTCGCCCTTCACCATCTCCGGCCGCCCCACGGCGGCGACCAGGATCTCGGCGCGCCGGCATTCGCTGGCGAGGTCGCGGGTGCGCGAATGCACCACCGTCACCGTGGCGTCGGCGGCCAGCAGCAGCGCGGCCATCGGCTTGCCGACGATGTTGGAGCGCCCCAGCACCACCGCCCGCGCGCCCGCGATGGCGGTGCCGGCGGCGGCCAGCAGATGCATCACACCCTTGGGCGTGCAGGGCACCAGCCCCTTCTGCCCGGTGGCCAGCCGCCCGGCATTGACGGCGTGGAACCCGTCCACATCCTTGGCGGGGTCGATCGCCTCCAATACCAGCTCGGCGCGGATCTGCTTCGGCAGCGGCAGCTGCACCAGGATGCCATCCACCGC
Organism: Pseudoroseomonas cervicalis; assembly: GCF_030818485.1. NCBI lineage: Bacteria > Pseudomonadati > Pseudomonadota > Alphaproteobacteria > Acetobacterales > Roseomonadaceae > Roseomonas > Teichococcus cervicalis. Next base: position 3,178,708 of record NZ_JAUTAJ010000004.1, read on the forward strand.
CGGGTCGGCATTCAGCTGCCGCACCAGCTCCAGCAGCGCGGCCTCGCTGGTCTCCTCCGGCAGCTGGATGGTGGCGCTGTCCAGCCCCGCCTGCTGCGCCGCGCGGTCCTTGTTGCGGACATAGACGCCGCTCGCCGGATCCTCGCCCACGCGCACGACGCGCAGGCCCGGCGTATAGGGCAGGGCCTTCACGCGCTCGGCGATGCGGGCGCGCAGCGTGGCGGCCACCGCCTTGCCGTCGATGATGCTGGCCGTCATGCCAGTCCCTCCAGAGTTTCGTGCAGACGGGCGCTGTCGCCCAGGATGCGGCAGGTCTTTTCGCGCGAGGTCGCGCCCTGCACCACCGTTATGGCGGAAGGGGGGACATGCAGCGCCCCGGCCAGCAGGGCGCAGATCGCCTTGTTGGCCCGCCCATCCTCCGGCGCCTCATGCACCGCGAGCTTCAGCCGCGGCCCGTCCGGCGCGGCGATCCAGCCCTGCAGCCCGGCGCGGCGGGCCTTGGGCTGCGCCTTCACGCGCAGCTCCACGCCGCCTTCCACCGCGCGCCAGCCGCCGCGCATGCTCTGGGCTCAGCCGGCCACCAGCGGCCAGAGCGTCGTCCACAGGAAGATGCGGAAGGCGTAGAGCAGCAGGATCAGGATCATCGGCGAGATGTCGATGCCGCCCAGATTGGGCAGGAAGCGGCGAATCGGCCGCAGCGCGGGCTCGGTGATCCGGTACAGGAAATCGCCCACCGCCCAGACGAAGCGGTTGCGGGTGTCGAGCACGTTGAACGCCACCAGCAGGCTGAACACCGCCGCGATGATCAGGGCCCAGACATAGAGCCCGACCGCCTGATCGACGAACCAGAACACCGCGTACATCGCCATCCCCTTCTCGTGAGGCCCTCAGATACGCAGCCCGGAGGATTGCGGCAAGGACCGCTTGACTTGTCCTGCGACCTCGGGGATAAGCCCGCCACCAGCGAGTGTGGGGCTGTAGCTCAGTTGGGAGAGCGCGTCGTTCGCAATGACGAGGTCAGGGGTTCGATTCCCCTCAGCTCCACCACCCCGCGGTTCTGAAAGAAAAAAACCGGCCTTCGGGCCGGTTTTTTCATGCCCGGGCGCCGGCCCGGCTCACATCCGCCGCAGCCAGATCTCCTCCACCGCATGGCCCGCGCCCTTGCGCAGCACCAGCCGCGCCCGCTCCCGCGTCGGCAGGATGTTCTCGTGCAGGTTGCGCAGATTGATCTCGCGCCAGATGCGCTGCGCGACCGCCACCGCCTCGGCCTCCGGCAAATCCTTGTAGCGGTGGAAATAGGAGCGCGGCTGCTGGAAGGCGGTCCGCTGCAGCAGCAGGAAGCGCTGCACATACCACTCGGCGATGTCCGCCTCCGCCGCATCCACATAGACCGAGAAATCGAAGAAGTCGGAGGCCAGCAGCGGCGCGCCCGGCGCCGCCTGCAGCACGTTCAGCCCCTCGAAGATCAGGATGTCCGGCCGCCGCACCACCTGCTTCTGGCCGGGGATGATGTCATAGGTCAGGTGCGAATAGACCGGCGCGCCCACCTCCGCCTCCCCCGCCTTCACGGCGCTGAGGAAGGCGATCATCCGCCGCAGATCGTAGCTCTCGGGGAAGCCCTTGCGCTGCATCAGCCCGCGCGCTTCCAGCTCCCGGGTCGGGTAGAGGAAGCCATCCGTCGTCACCAGCGCCACGCTGGGATGGTCCGGCCAGCGCGCCAGGATCGCCTGCAGCACGCGGGCGAAGGTGCTCTTGCCCACCGCCACGCTGCCGGCGATGCCGATGATATAGGGCGGCGGCGCCACCTGCCGCCCCAGGAAGGTGTCCTGCACCACGCCGAGCCCGCGCGCCGCCGCCACCTGCAGGTTCAGCAGCCGCGACAAGGGCAGGAAGATCTCCGCCACCTCGTCCAGCGACAGCCGGTCGGTCAGGCCGCGCAGCCCCTCCAGATCCTCGGCCGAGAGCGACAGCGGCGTGTTGGCGCGCAGCGCCGCCCATTCGGCGCGCGGGAAGATCCGGTAGGCCTGCGGCCCGGCCGCGGCGCGGCGCTTGCGCAGGCTGGGGGCAGGGGCATCGGGCAGGGCCGGGAGGCTGGCAGGGGACATGGGGCGTTTCCTCGTGGCCCGATCGTCGAGACGTTTGCACCGAACTTGGCACCGCTTTGCTGCGTTGCGAAGGGGGGCTGGAATCGGCCCGGTTCCCGCGCGAGGATCGCGGCAACGATCCAGGAAACGCCCCCTATGCCCGACGCCACCCCCACCCCCCCGACCGACGCGCCCGAACCCGGCCATGCGCGGCGGGTGCGCCCCGGCCTGCTCTGGCTGCGCATGCCGCTCGGCTTCGCCCCCTGGCACGTCAATCTCTGGCTGATCGAGGATGGTGGGGGCTGGCTGGCCGTCGATGCCGGCGCCCGCTCGGACGAGATCATGGCCGCCTGGAACCGCGTGCTGGAGCAGGAGCTGGGCGGCCGCCCCATCACCCGCCTGCTGGCCACGCATTTCCACCCCGACCATGTCGGCTTCGCCGGCTGGCTGTGCGAGCGCACCGGCGCGCCCCTGCTGATGCCGCGCACCGAATATCTGATGGCGCGTTTCCTGGCCCTCGACACCGATGAAGGCATGACGGCGCAGCAGCTGGGCTTCGCCCGCGCCGCCGGCGCGCCGGAGAACTACCTCTCCTATCTGGCCGGGCGCGGCCCGCTCTATGCCCGCAGCGTCGTGGCCCTGCCGCGGCAATATCGCCGCATCGCCCAGGGCGATTCCTTGCGCATCGGCGGGCACGACTGGCGGGTGCTGACCGGCGGCGGCCACGCCCCGGAAATGGCCTGCCTGCACTGCCCCGAACTCGGCGTGCTGATCGCCGCCGACCAGATCCTGCCGCGCATCAGCCCCTATATCGGCGTCGGCGCCAGCGAGCCCCTGGCCGACCCGCTGCGCGACTTCCTCGACTCCAACGCCCGGCTGCGCGCCCTGCCGGCGGACACGCTGGTGCTGCCCTCGCATGGCGACCCCTTCACCGGCCTGCATACCCGCATCGACGCCCTGGCCGAGCATCATGCCGAGCGCCTGGACACGCTGCACGCCGCCTGCGCCACGCCGCTCACCGCCTACCAGGCGATGGGCGTGCTCTTCCCGCGGGTGAAGGAGGATCGCGCCACCGGCTTCGCCCTCGGCGAGACCCTGGCGCATCTGAACCGCCTGGTGGGGGAGGGGCGCGTCCGCCGGAGCCTGGGCAGCGTGCCGGTCTACGAGCAGGCATAGAAAAAGCCCGGGGGAATGAATTCCCCCGGACCCCCATCTTTTTTCTGTCCGCTGCCGGTCAGGGCCGCGACGGGATCGCTGCACTCACCACCGCCGCTCCGGCCCAGCCTCGCGCCCCGCCTCTCAACAGGACGGCGGCAGCCCGAAAGAAAAACGTCCCGCCTCTCAACGGGACGGCGGCAGCCTGACAGAATTAAGTTTCGAGCATGCGGCGCAGAAGTTCGACATCCTCGGCGAAGGTGCTGTCGGACTGCATCAGCTCGGCCACGCGGGAGACGGCGTGCATGACCGTCGTGTGGTCGCGGTTGCCGAAGCGGCGGCCGATCTCGGGCAGTGAGCGGGAGGTGAGCTGCTTCGCCAGATACATCGCCACCTGCCGCGGCCGCGCCACATTGCGCGCGCGCCGGGCGGAGGACATGTCGGTCAGGCGGATATTGTAGTGCTCGGCGACCTTGCGCTGGATCTCCTCGATCGTCACCCGGCGGTCATGCGCGCGCAGGATGTCGTGCAGCACCTCCTGCGCGGATTCGAGAGTGATCGGCCGGCCGAACAGGTTGGCATGCGCGATCAGCCGGTTCAGCGCGCCTTCCAGCTCGCGGACGTTCGACGTGATCTTGTGCGCCAGGAATTCCAGCACCCGCGGCGGCACATCCACCTCGGCACCCTGCGCCTTGGCCTGCAGGATCGAGATGCGCAGCTCATAGGTGGTGGCATGGATATCGGCCACCATGCCGCAGCCGAGCCGCGTGCGCAGGCGGTCCTCCAGCCCGGACAGGTCGCTGGGCGACTTGTCGGCGGAGACGACGATCTGCTTCCCCGCATCCACCAGCGCGTTGAAGGTGTGGAAGAACTCTTCCTGCGTGTTGTCCTTGCCGATCAGGAACTGCAGATCGTCGATCATCAGCACATCGACCGAGCGCAGGCTCTCCTTGAACTCCATCGTGCTCTGCGAGCGCAGCGCGGCGATGAAGCGGTACATGAACTTCTCGGCCGACATGTAGGCGACATTGCGCTGGCCGTTGAAGCTGATCGCCCAGGCGATGGCATGCATCAGGTGCGTCTTGCCGAGGCCCACGCCGCCATACAGGAACAGCGGGTTGAAGCCGGGGCTGGCCGGCTTCTCGGCCACGCGCCGGGCGCAGGCATGCGCGAACTCGTTCGGCTTGCCGACGACGAAGCTGTCGAAGGTGAAGCGCGGGTCGAGCGGCGCCGCCCAGTCATTGCGCGCCTCGCTGCGCGACTCGGCGCCGCGCGGGCCGGAGCTGAGCGGTTCGGCCAGCGCCAGCGTCGCCTGGGTCGGGCGCGATTGCGGCGCGGCCCCGGACAGGCCGGGGGAGGGGGCGGCCAGGCCCTCGGCCAGGGCCGGCTCGGCCTCCGGCGCGCGGCCCTCGGGGGCGACGCGGATCTCCACCCGGCGCACGCCCAGATTCTCCGCCATCCACAGGTTGCGCAGGCGATCGCCGTAATGGCTGCGGACCCAGTCGCGCAGGAAGCGCGTGGGCAGCAGGATGACCGCCTCCTCGCCCTCGATGGCGGACAGCGTCATCTGGCGCAGCCAGCTGCGATACTCGACCTCGCCCACTTCCTCGCGCAGGCGGCCGCGAATGCGGGCCCAGGCTTCCGCGACCTGTCCGGTCGCGGCGGCGGAGGGAGTGCCGAGCTCATTCTCCATGCGAAGCACCTGCCACCCTTCTGGCCCTCGGCCATAGCTGAAGCGACCCCTCGCGGGGCGACAAGAACCGATCCACGGACGCGCCAGCCCGCACGGTCCCCGCCACGCATCACGCGGCGGCAACCGGCCTGACACAGACATACAGCGCGCCGAACAGTGGACGCAAATCACCGATCCGCTTGCAGTGTCGGATTCAAAGAACTGAACCCGACGACCGAAGACGACCGGTAACGCCGTGATGTAATTGGGTACTCATGTTCGGCGGAGTGTTCTTGGGAGGCTATCCCCCGTCGCGCCCCTGGCGCAACGGGTTCTTAGCGAGAACACGAGATCCGCCGGTCACCCCGCCGAAGTCGCGGGGCGATCAGCCCTGCGCGGAAGCGCCCAGAGCCTTGATCCGGGCGGACAGGCGGGAGAGCTTGCGGGCCACGGTGTTCAGGTGCAGCACGCCCTTGGTGACGGCGCGCTGGAATTCCGGCTGCGCGTCCTTGAACGCGGCCTGGGCGGCGGACTTGTCGCCGCTGCTGATGGCCTTCTCGACCTTGGTCAGGAAGGTGCCGACGCGGGAGCGGCGGGCGCGGTTGCGCTCGTTGCGGACCGCCGTCTGCCGGATGCGCTTGCGCGCGGAAGCCGTGTTCGCCATGGCGTGTTTCGAACCAGTCGTCTGTGTCTCAGGGACGCACGCAGCCAAGGGTTGCCCGTTGACCGCGCTGCGGGAAGGCGCCGCTTCTACCCGCCCGCGCCCCGCAGAGTCAATGCGTGAAGGGGGTGTGACAGCCCCTTCCGGCCGCGGCGGACCTTTCCGCCACGCTCGCCCAGGCGAATCCGGCCGCTGCCGGCCGCCCCCGGCATGCCCCCCATGCGTGAGGCGGGAGGCCGGTCTTCTCGCCGCCGGAATGCCATCAGAGCTTCATCGAAGCGGCACCGCCCTGTCATCCGCCGCGCTTAGAGGGCGCCCCGGACACGAAGGGGTGTGCTGCGGTGCAGGGTATCGGGATCGAGAGGGTGGCGCGCCGCTTCGGGGCGCAGGAGGTGCTGAAGGGCGTCTCCCTGGAGGTGGCGCGGGGCGAGTTCGTCGCCCTGGTCGGCCCCTCGGGCTGCGGCAAATCCACCCTGATGCGCATCATCGCCGGGATCGAGCGGCCCGATTCGGGCCAGGTGCGCATCCAGGGGCGGGAGGTGACGGGGCTGCGCCCGGCGGCGCGCGACGTCGCCATGGTGTTCCAGTCCTACGCCCTCTACCCGCATCTGACGGTGGCCGAGAACATCACCGTGCCGCTGGCGCTGCGCCGCCTGTCGCTGGCGCAGCGCCTGCCGCTGCTGGGCGGGCTGCTGCCCGGCAGCCGCGCGGCGCGCGACTCCATCGCGCGGGAGGTGTCGGAGGCGGCCCATGCGCTCGGCCTCGGCGCGCTGCTCGACCGCCGGCCCGGCCAGCTCTCGGGCGGCCAGCGGCAGCGCGTGGCGCTGGCCCGCGCCATCGTCCGCCGCCCCGCCGCCTTCCTGATGGATGAGCCGCTCTCCAATCTCGACGCCGCCTTGCGTGTCCATACGCGGCGCGAGATCGTCGAGATCCACCGCCGCGCCGGCGCCGCCACCCTCTATGTGACGCATGACCAGTCCGAGGCCCTGACCATGGCCGACCGGGTGGCGGTGATGCAGGGCGGCGAGATCCTGCAGGTGGCGAGCCCGGAGGCGATCTATGCCGACCCGGTCGATCTGCGGGTCGCGCGCTTCATCGGCTCGCCCCGCATCAACACCCTGGATGCCGAGGCCGGGCCGGACCTCATGGTGCGGGTGGGCGGCCGCCGCACCGGGCTGCAGGCCGCGCGGCCGGGCAAGCTGACCCTGGCGCTGCGGCCCGAGGCGCTGTCGCCGGTGGCGGAGGGCCTGCCCTGCCTGGCCGAGGGCATGGAATTCCTGGGCGAGGGCGTGCTGCTGCATGCCCGCCACCAGCCCAGCAACACCGCCTTGGTGCTGCGCCTGCCGCCGGAGCGCCGCCCGGCGCTGCGCCCGGGCGAAGCCTTCGGCCTGGGCTTCGACCCGGCCCGCGCCCTGCTGTTCGGCGCCGATGGCCGGCGGGTGCCGGCCGTGCTGGCGCAGCGGGAGGCGGCCCTTGTCTGACCTCGCCCTCCCCGCCGGCGCCGCGGCCGGCAGCGCCCGCCGGGCCGCCTGGAGCGAGTCGCTGACCGCCTGGATGCTCACTTTGCCGGCGGTGCTGGCCTATTGGGTCCTGCTGCTGCTGCCGACGCTGGCCGCCATCGCGCTGGCCTTCACCGATTACGAGCTGGGGGCGGGCGGCTTCGCCTGGATCGGCCTCGACAATTTCGCCGAGCTCTGGGCCGATCGCGGCTTCCGCCAGTCGCTGGCCAACACGCTCTTCTATGTGGCGGTGGTGGCGCCGGGCTCGATCCTGGGGGCGCTGGCCATCGCTCTGCTGATCGAGGGCGGCTCGCGCGGGCGGACCTTCTTCCGCGCCGTCTTCTTCCTGCCCGTGGTCTCGCTGACGGTCGCCATGGCGGCGGCCTGGCAATATCTGCTGCACCCGACCATCGGGCCGCTGAACGCGGCGCTGCGGCAGCTCGGCCTGCAGGGGCCGGCCTGGCTCTCCGATTCCTCGATGGTGATGTGGACGCTCGCCGGCATCGGCATCTGGGAGAATCTCGGCTTCAACCTGGTGCTGTTCCTGGCCGGGCTGACCGCCATCCCGCGCGAGCTCTACGCCGCGGCCGAGGTGGATGGCGCGCGCTCCGCCTGGCAGCGCTTCCGGCTGGTCACCTGGCCGCTGCTGGGACCCACCACGCTGTTCGTGCTGACCATCACCATGATCCGCGCGCTGCGCGTCTTCGACACGGTGAAGGTGCTGACCCAGGGCGGGCCCAACAAGGCTTCCGAGGTGCTGCTGCACAGCATGTACCAGGAGGGCTTCACCTATTTCCGCCTCGGCTACTCCGCCGCCATCACCCTGGTCTTCCTGGCCATCGTGCTGGCGCTGATGTGGCTGCAGACGCGCTTCCTCGACAAGCGGGTGCATTATGCCTGAGCGCGACCTTCCCCTCTGGCGCGACCTGCCACGCCTTTTGGTGCTGGGCCTGCTCGGCCTGCTGCTGCTGCTGCCCTATATCTGGATGGTCTCGGCCAGCCTGAAGCCGGCCGACGAGATCTTCGCCGCCACGCTGACCCTGCTGCCCGGCCGGCTGGCGGCCGCCGAGAATTACGGCGCGGTGTTCGAGCGCCTGCCGGTGCTGCGCTACCTCTGGAACGGCGTCATCGTCTGCGGCGGCATTCTGTTCTTTCAGCTGCTCTTCGCGATTCCCGCCGGATACGCGCTCGCCAAGCTGAACTTCCGCGGGCGGGAGCTGGTCTTCGGCGCCGTCATGCTGGGGCTGCTGGTGCCGCCGCATGTGCCGGCCCTGCCGCTCTATGCCGGCTTCGCCGCGACCGGGCTGCTGGACAGCTACACGGCGCTGATCGCGCCCTCCACCATCTCGGTCTTCGCCATCTTCCTGTTCCGCCAGTTCTTCAAGGCGCTGCCGGACGAGCTGATCCATGCCGCGCGCCTGGATGGCATGGGCGAGATGGCGATCGTCTGGCGCGTCATCCTGCCCAATGCCTGGCCGGCGGCCACCGCCTTCGCGATCTTCTCGGTGGTGGCCCACTGGAACGACCTGTTCTGGCCGCTGATCGTGGTGAACGGGCCGCAGCACGCGACCCCGGCCCTCGGCGTCCTGTTCTTCCGCACCAGCGAGGGCGACGACGATTTCGGCGCGCTGATGGCCGCCGCCGTGATCATGACCGCCCCCCTCATCCTGGCCTTCCTGCTGGCGCAGAAGCGCTTCGTGGAAGGCATCGCCACCACCGGCCTCAAGGGCTGAACGGAGACCTCCCGCCATGACCATGACGATCGGGCGCCGCCAGGCGCTGCTGCTCTCCGCCGGCACGCTCGCCGGCCTCGCCGCGCCGCGCCTCGCGCGCGCCCAGGGCAACACCGAGATCACCGTCCACTACGCCCAGCCCTATATCTACAAGGAGGCCTATGACGCCCTCCTGGCCGGCTTCGCTCGCGCCGAGCCCGGCATCAAGGTGACCATCGTCACCACGCCGAATTACGAGGAAGGCGCGCAGCTGATCCTGCGCCAGGCCACCACCAACCAGCTGCCGGACCTCTCCTACCAGGGCTTCAACCGGCTGCGCGTCTTCGCCGAGCGCGGCATCGCCCAGGATCTGACGCCGCTGCTGGCGCAGGAGGGCGACCCCGCCGCCCAGGGCTACACGCCGAACTTCCTGGCGCTGGGCCATTTCGGCGGCACGCAGGCGGGGCTCGCCTTCGCCGCCTCCAACCCGGTCTGCTTCTTCAACGCCGATCTGGTGAAGCGCGCCGGCGGCGATCCGGACAACTTCCCCACCGACTGGAACGGCGTGCTCGACCTCGCCGCGCGCATCAAGCGGCTGGGCGACGGCAATGAGGGGCTGTGGTTCACCTGGAATGGCGATGACTGGATGTTCTCCGCCCTGCTCTTCGGCCATGGCGGGCGCATGCTGGCGGCGGATGAGCGCGATGTCGGCTTCGCCGGGCCCGAGGGGCTGGGCGCGCTGCGGCTGCTGGACCGCATGGTGAAGGAGGGCGGCATGCCCAACCTCTCCGCCCCCGCGGCGCGGCAGGCCTTCGCCGCCGGCAAGCTCGGCATGATCTTCCAGACCACGGCGCAGGTGCGCGGCGCGCTGGCCAGCGTCGGCACTTCTTTCCAGTTGCGCACCACGACGATGCCGGTGATCGACCGGGAGCGCGGCCGCCTGCCGACCGGCGGCGCGGCGGGCATGCTGACGGCGAAGGACCCGGCCCGGCGCGAGGCCGCCTGGAAGTTCCTGCGCTACTCCACCAGCCCGGAAGGCCAGGCGATGATGGTGCGCGCCACCGGCTACCTGCCCTGCAACCAGCTGGCGATCGACCGGCCGGAATACCTCGCCGAATTCTACCGCGAGAACCCGCTCTTCCTGCCGGCGGTGAAGCAGATCCCGATCTCGGTGCCCTGGTACGCCTTCCCCGGCAGCAACAGCGTGCGGGTGACGCAGACCATGGTCGACAACCTGGCCCGCATCGTCGAGCAGCGCGCGACGCCGGAGCAGGTGCAGGCCGACATGGCCGCCGAGGTGCGCCGCCTGCTGCCGCGCCGGAGCTGAGCCATGGGTTTCCACATCGCGCAGATCAGCGACACGCATCTCTCCGCGCTGCATCCCGGCTTCACCGCCAATTTCGAGGCGCTGGCGGCGCATCTGCTGGAACAGGCGCCGGACCTCGTCGTGCACACCGGCGATGTCTCGGCGCATGGCGAGCAGCCGGGGCCGCAGGGGCAGGAGGACCTGGCCTATGCCCGCCGCGCCATGGACGGGCTTGGCCTGGACTGGGTGGCGGTGCCGGGCAATCATGATGTCGGCAACGACCCGGCCTGCGGCGGCGACACGCCCGCCGATGCCGGCCGCGTCGCGCGCTGGGAGATGGAGTTCGAGGCCGGCCATTTCCTGCGGGACGTGCCGGGCTGGCGGCTGATCGGGCTGAACACGCTGATCACCGGCACCGATCTGCCGCAGGCCGAGGCGCAATTCGCCTTCCTGGAGGAAGCGCTGGCCGGTGCCGGCCCCCGCCGCGTGGCGATCTTCCAGCACAAGCCGCTCTGCGAGGTGACGCTGGCCGAGAGCGGCATGACCTACTGGTCGGTGCTGCCGGGGGCGCGGCGGCGGCTGCTCTCGCTGCTGCGGCAGCATGACGTGGCCTTCATCGCCTCCGGCCATGTGCACCAGGCGCAGGATCGCGGCGAGGTGGAGGGGCTGCGGCAGATCTGGGCCCCGGCCGTCGCCTTCTTCGTCGGCGATAGCTGGCAGGAGCGCATGGGCGACAAGCGCCTCGGCTATGTCGAGCATGTGCTGCACGAGGATGGCCGGCACGAGGCGCGCATCGTCCACCTGCCGGCGCTGCAGCCGCACGATATCGGGCTGATGCCGCATGTCTACGGCCCGCAGCGGCCGGTCGCCGCCGAGTGAGAGGGGGGCGCGGGGGGCCTGTGCCGCCCGCGCCACTTCGCGCTTGACTTGCCCTGGCCACGGGTCCATCTGCCCGCCCGTGGCGCCCCGGCGCCGCTTCCCAGGAACCCAAGAGATCATGTCCAGCGACAGTCACTCTCGATTGTCCGCCCTGGTCCTGGTCCGCGTGGACTGAGCGCGAGGGCTCGCCGCGCGGCCGCCGGAGGCGGACGCAACAGGTGAGCCATGCTCCAGACCCCGTTTCCGGCGCGGCTGGCCCTCGGCCATGCTGCGGACCTCATCGAATATCTGAACGAGCTGCCGGTGGCCGAGGCGGCGCCGCTGCTGGCCACGCTGCCGCTCGAGCGCCAGGCGTCGAGCTGTTCGACCGGCCCGAGCTGCAATCGGCCGCTGCCCTGCTGCTGAGCCTGGAGGCCGCGCGCGGCAGCCGGCTGCTGGCCGAGATGTCGGCCGACCGCGCCGCCGATGTGCTGCGCGAGCTGCGCCCGGCCGACCGGTTGCGCCTGCTGGCGCCGCTGGAGCCGGAGCCGGCGGCCACGCTGCGCCAGCTGCTGGGCTATCCCGAGGGCAGTGCCGGCAGCCTGATGACCACCGAATTCGTCAGCCTGCCGGCGGATGCCACGGTGGCCGAGGCGCTGGATCATATCCGCGCCGTCGAGCGCACGCGGGAGACGATCTACGCGCTCTATCTGCTGGACCCGGTGAGCGGGGCGCTGCTGCGCACCGTGTCGCTGCGCCGGCTGATCACCGGCGCGCCGGGGCAGAAGGCGATCGAGCTGGCGCCGGCGCGCGAGCCCGTCGCGATTTCCGCCGACACGCCGCGCGACGATGTGGCGCGGCTGTTCGCGCGGCATGATCTGCTGGCGGTGCCGGTGGTGGATGCGGCGCGGCGGGTGCTGGGCATCGTCACGGTGGATGATGTGCTGGACGCGGTGGTGCAGAAGGACACCGCCGATGCGCAGCGCTTCGGCGGCGTCGAGGAGCTGGGCAAGCCTTATCTGCGCATCGGCTTCCTGGAGATGCTGCGCAAGCGCGCCGGCTGGCTGTGCATCCTGCTGCTGGGCGAGATGCTGACGGCCAGCGCCATGCAGCATTTCGAGGATGAGCTGGAGAAGGCCATCGTGCTGACCCTGTTCATCCCGCTGATCATGAGCTCGGGCGGCAATTCGGGCAGCCAGGCGACCTCGCTGCTGATCCGCGCGCTGGCGCTGGGCGAGGTGCGGCTGCGCGACTGGTGGCGGGTGGCGCTGCGCGAGGTGCCGACGGGTCTGTCTCTCGGCCTGATCCTGGGTGTGCTGGGGGCCGGGCGGCTGCTGGTCTGGCAATGGGCCGGCTTCTACGATTACGGCCCGCATTACCCGCTGGTGGCGCTGACGGTCGGGCTGGGGCTGGTGGGCATCGTGCTGTTCGGCTCGGTGGCCGGTTCGATGCTGCCCTTCGGGTTGAAGCGGCTGGGCTTCGATCCGGCGAGCGCCAGCGCGCCCTTCGTGGCGACGCTGGTCGATGTGACGGGGCTGGTGATCTATTTCAGCGTCGCGCTCGCCGTGCTGAGCGGCACTCTTCTCTGATGGCGGGGTCTGGGGGGACCCTGTCCCCCCAGCCTTTCTTTCTGTTCTGGCTTCGCTCAGCCGAAATTCGGCTTCCGCTTCTCCAGGAAGGCGCTCATGCCTTCCTGCTGCCCCTCGGTGCCGAACAGGCTGAGGAAGAGGCGGCGTTCCAGGCGCAGCCCCTCGCGCAGCGGCAGCTCGAAGGCGGCGTTGACCGCTTCCTTGGCCATGGCGACGGAGGGGGCGGAGAGGCCGCCGATCTTCTCGGCGATCTTCACCGCCTCGGCCAGCAGCTCCCCGGCCGGGACGACGCGGGCGACCAGGCCGGCGCGCTCGGCTTCCTCGGCCGGCATCATGCGGCCGGTCAGCACCATCTCCATCGCCTTGGCCTTGCCGATGGCATGGGTCAGGCGCTGGCTGCCGCCGGCGCCGGGGATGATGCCGAGATTGATCTCGGGCTGGCCGAATTTCGCGGTGTCGGCGGCCAGGATGATGTCGCACATCATCGCCAGCTCGCAGCCGCCGCCGAGGGCGAAGCCGGAGACGGCGGCGATGACGGGCTTCTTCACCGTCAGCACGGCTTCCCAGTTCTCGCCGATGAAATCGTGCAGATAGGTGCCGGGGAAGCGGCGCGGCTGCATCTCGCGGATGTCGGCGCCGGCGGCGAAGGCCTTCTCGCTGCCGGTGAGGATGATGGCGGCGATGGCGGGGTCGGCGTCGAAGCCGCGCAGCGCGGCCGCCAGCTCGCGCATCAGCTGGTCGCAGAGCGCGTTCAGCGCGGCGGGGCGGTTCAGCCGGATCACCCCGGCGGCGCCCTGCGTCTCGGTCAGGATCATCTCGTAGTCTGACATGACGTTCCCCTTGTGGTCGGTCAGCGCTGGGTGCGCGCGCAATAGAAGGTGCTGCGCCCGGATTGGACGATGCGCGACACGCCGCGGCAAGTGGGCGGGCCGGGGCAGAGCGGGCAGGGCGCGCCTTCCCGGTCATAGACATGGAAGCGGTCCTGGAAATGGCCGAGCTCGCCATCCGCCTGGACGTAGTCGCGCAAGGAGGATCCGCCGGCCTCGATCGCCTCCTCCAGCACCGCCTTGATGGCGGGGACCAGCTTCTCCGCGCGGGCGCCGGGGATGGTGTGGGCCAGGCGGCGGGGCGAGAGGCCGGCGCGGAACAGCGCCTCCGCCACATAGATGTTGCCGAGGCCGGCGACCACGCGCTGGTCCAGCAGCGCCGCCTTGATCGGCGTTTTTTTACCAGTCAGAGCCGAGGCAAGGATGCCGGGGGTGAAATCGTCTTCCAGCGGCTCCGGGCCCATGCCGGCGAGCAGCTTGTGCCCGTCCTCGGCCGCGGTCGGCACCAGGTCGACGCTGCCGAAGCGGCGGGGGTCGGAGAAGCCCACGCGCTGCCCGTCATCGGTCTGCATCACCAGATGCTCATGCGGCGGCGGCGGCGCGTTGCTGCCCACGGGGCGGGCCACCATGCGGCCCGACATGCCGAGATGGATCAGCATGGAATCGCCGCCCGACAGGCGCATCAGCATGTATTTCCCGCGGCGGCGGAAGCTCTCTACCCGGGCGCCGGTCAGCCGGGCGGCGAGGCCGGGGGGGAAGGGCCAGCGCATGCCCTCCCGGTTCGTGGCCGCCAGGGTCAGGGTGCGGCCGAGCAGCAGGCGCGACAGGCCGCGCATCACGGTTTCGACTTCGGGCAGCTCGGGCATGGGCGGGGCCTGGTCGGGGAGGGTGGGCCGCCGGTTCTAAAGCGCCACAGGGGCCGAGGGAACCGGGCGACAAGGGGGTGTGAATGGACGCCCCGAGGCCCGCGCCTATCCTGCCCGGCCATGCAGAGAAAAGGACACGCCATGCCCCGTTCCCTGCCGGCCCTCCTGGCCGGGCTGCTGTTGGCGGCCCCCATGACTCAGGTGCGCGCCGCCGATCCGGCCTTCGAGTCGCGGGTGCCCGGCCTGGCGATCACCCCGCTGGCCAGCCTGCCGCCGGCGCCCGCCAGCGTGCGGCAGCGCCAGGGCTGCGAGACCCGGCTGATGCGCAACACGCGCAGCGAGGCCGCCCGCCAGGTCGCCGCCGCCGGCTGGGGCGTGACCGGGGAGGAAAAGCTCGGCCGCTACCAGGCGGTCAGCTTCGCCGGGGAATTCCAGGGCGGCACCAGCGGCAGCTGCCAGATCGGCCAGGGCAATGTGGCGGTCTTCGAGGGCAGCCGGCTGCTGGCCGTGGCCTATGCCGAGCGCGGCGCGCCCCGCAGCATCGGCGGCATCGCGCCGCTCTGGCCGGATGGGCTGCGGCTGTGGGATGGCGATTTCCTGGCCGCGCCGCTGGCCGATCTGCGCCCGGCCGGTGGCGCGGGCGGGCAGGGCGGCGCCGGCGGGGCGGGGGGTGGCCAGGCGGGCCAGCCCGGCGCGCCGGGGCGGCTGGCGCTGCTGCCGCTGGCGGCGGAGGAGCAGGTCTGCCAGGGGCGTGGCCGCGTGCCCAACATCTATGGCCAGCCGATCGACCGCGCCCGGGCGGCGCTGCTGGCCGCCGGCTGGCAGCCCGTGCCGGGCGAGCGCGACCCCGCCCTGCCGGAGGCGCGCGAGAAGGCGCTGCTGCAGCACGGCGTCACCGAGGTGGAAAGCTGCTCCGGCACCGGCTTCGGCTTCTGCAGCTACCGCTATCGCGGCCCGGCCGGGCAGCTCTCGGTGACCAGCGTCGGCGATGGGGAACTGCCCAGCGTGTCGGATTACGCGGTGCGCTGCGGGGCAGGGGGCTAGCGCATCCGGCCGGCGGGGCGCGCCGCGCCCGGGCCCGGGCGGCTGGCTCGGGCCGCCTCAGCCCGGCAGCACCTCGAAGCCCAGGCAGCCGGCGGCCAGCAGGGCGCGGAGGTCGCCGGCCTCGAGCGCGATGCAGCCCTCGGTGGGCGCGTAAGCAGGGCGGGCCAGATGCAGGAAGATGGCGCTGCCGCGGCCGCGCACCACCGGCTGGTCGTTCCAGCCCAGCACGCCCACGATGTCGTAGACCGCATCCTGCCGCCACAGCGCCTCATGCCGGGCGCTGTGCGGCAGGCGGATGCGGGTGTTGTAGGCGGCATCGGCCGGGTCGTCGCACCAGCCATCCTCGCGCCCGATCGGCTCGACCGGAACGCCACAGGCCGGCGCGGGGCCGCGATCGGCGCGGTAGAGCACGCGGCGCAGCGGCAGCAGGCCGGTGGGGGTGGCGCCATCGCCCTCCGCCTTGTCGGCCCGCACGCCGCCCTTGCCCAGGGCGCAGCGCCAGACCCGGCCGCGGAATTCCACCAGCCCCTGGAAGGGCGCCTCGGGCCGGACTCGGGCGATCGCCATGCTCAGCCCAGCAGATGGCCGAAGCGCTCGGCCTTGGTCTCGAGATATTTGTCGTTCACGCCATTCGCCTCGAAGCGGTGCGCGGCGCGCTCCAGCACCTCGATGCCGCAGGCGGCGAGGCCCGCGACCTTGTCCGGGTTGTTGGTCAACAGCCGCACCCGCTCGACCCCCAGCGCCCGCAGCATGGTGGCGGCCACCAGGAAGCCGCGCTCATCGGCGCCGTAGCCGAGGGCGCGGTTGGCATCCAGCGTGTCCAGCCCCTGATCCTGCAGCGTGTAGGCGCGCAGCTTGTTGACCAGGCCGATGCCGCGCCCCTCCTGCGCCAGATAGAGCAGGATGCCGGCGCCATCCTCGGCCATGCGGCGGATGGCGCCGCGCAGCTGCGGCCCGCAATCGCAGCGCAGGCTGCCCAGCAGGTCGCCGGTGAAGCATTCGGAATGGGCGCGCACCAGCGGCGCGCCGCCCTGGGCGGCGAGCGCCAGCGGGTCGCCCACCAGGATCGCCAGATGCTCGATCCCGCCATCGGCGGCGCGGAAGGCGATGATGCGGGCCTCCGGCGCATCCTCCAGCGGCACGCGGGCCTCGGCCACGCGGGCCAGGCTGGTGGCGGCGCTGGCGGGGTAGGAAAGGATATCGGCCGCCGGCACGCCGAGCAGGCCGAGCCGCTCCGCCGCCCCCTCCACCGCCGGGGTGGCGACGAGCGCGGGCAGCAGCCGGCCCAGCTTGGCCAGGGCCAGGGCCGCCATGGCCAGCGGCGGCGGCGCCACCAGCTCGGGGTGTTCGGGCAGCAGCCGCTCGGCCACCGGGTCGGCCAGGCGCCGCAGCGCGGCCGGGTCCAGCAAGGCCGGCGGCAGGCGCAGCGCGGTCACGCCTTCCTCCAGCCGCCGGGCTTCCGGCGCATGCGCGTCGGCATGCTGGATGGCGGCCGGGATCGGGCGCTGCAGCACCGCCGCGGCGCGGATCGGCGCCAGCAGCAGCACCGGCGGCTGGCGGCCGCCGGCGGCGATCTCGGCCAGGCCACGGGCGCCCACCGTCTCGGCCGCGGCCACCAGCAGGCCGCAGGCGCCATCCTGGGAGGGCCTGATCAGCACCGGGGTGCCGCGCCGCAGCTCGGCCGCCGCGCGATGCACCGCCCGCAGCGTCAGCGCCATGGCATCCGGCACCAGGGGGCCGATTTCCGCCTCATGCCGCAGATCCGGTGCGGCATGTCCGATGCTGCTCATCCGTTGCTGTTCCCTGGCGTCCTGTGGTGCCGATGACCGGCAAGCCGCCTCCACCCCTCCGCCAGGAAGGGCCCGGATGCAAGCTCCGCCGTGGCGAGACATGTGGCACGCTTCCACGACTTGCCACCCCCCTCTTCCGGAAGTGGTGAAAAATGACTCCTGCGCGAGCGGCGAATGGCCGGGACTTGCCGGAATGCGCGGCAGCGTTCACGATAGGGGACTGGTGGCCTTCCGGCCGCCCGGCCGATTCCGGGAGGTAAGAAGCCATGAACACTCTCAGGCTATGTCGGGAGATCGCATGACCGGCCCGCGGCCGATCCTGATCGTGGACGATGATGACGCGCTGCGCGCCACCTTGTCCGAACAATTGGCGCTGGATGGAGAATTCGCGCCGCTCGAGGCTGCGACCGCCAGCGAAGCCACACAGCAATTGCTGGCGGCCGATTCGCGCTGCGACGCCGTGCTGCTCGATATCGGGCTGCCGGATGGCGATGGGCGGGAGCTCTGCGCCAAGCTGCGCCAGGAAGGGGTGAAGATCCCCATCATCATGCTGACCGGCGCCGACGGGGAGCAGGATGTGGTGCGCGGCCTGGATGCCGGGGCCAATGACTACATCGCCAAGCCCTTCCGCATCGCCGAGCTGCTGGCCCGGCTGCGGGCGCAGCTGCGCGTCTTCGACAATTCCGAGGACGCCGTCTTCGTCATCGGGCCCTACACCTTCCGCCCCTCGGCCAAGCTGCTGCTGGAGCCGGTGAAGAACCGCAAGATCCGCCTGACCGAGAAGGAAGCGGCGATCCTGAAGTTCCTCTACCGCGCCGGCGGCCGCCCGGTGGCGCGCCAGATCCTGCTGAACGAGGTGTGGGGCTACAACGCCGCCGTCACCACGCACACGCTGGAGACGCATATCTACCGGCTGCGGCAGAAGATCGAGCCCGATCCGACCAACGCCGCCCTGCTGCTGACCGAAGGCGGCGGCTACCGCCTGGACCCGCAGGCCGGGCGCGCCGCGGCCGCCTGAATTCTGGGGAGGCTCCGCCTCCCCAGACAAAACTGAAGGATAACTGGGGAGGCTCCGCCTCCCCAGGCCCCTCCGCCGGGGGGACAGGGTCCCCCCGGACCCCGCCATCAGTCAGGCGGGACATGAGGCCGGCGCACCGCGCCACCCCCAGAACACGCTCGACCCCAGCAAGCCCGGGCCCACACGCCCCGCCCGAGTGCCTCGGCCGCCGTCGAAGCCATGACCGGCAGCCGGAAGAAAACCGGCAGCGGAAAGAAACTTGTCAGGGGAGGGGGGGGCGGGCATGTTCCGGGCCGTTTTCCGGGCTGCGCGATCCTGATTTGCCGCGTGGCGCCGTTCCTCGTCTCAAGGACCTCGATCGATGCGCGTGAAGGACGTGAAGAAGGTGGTGCTGGCCTATTCGGGCGGGCTCGACACCTCCGTCATCCTGAAGTGGCTGCAGACCACCTATCAGTGCGAGGTGGTGACCTTCACCGCCGATCTCGGCCAGGGCGAGGAGCTGGGCCCGGCCCGCGACAAGGCGCGGCTGCTCGGCATCAAGGAAGAGAACATCTTCATCGACGATCTGCGCGAGGAGTTCACCCGCGACTTCGTCTTCCCGATGTTCCGCGCCAATGCCCTGTATGAGGGCTGCTACCTGCTCGGCACCTCGATCGCCCGGCCGCTGATCTCCAAGCGCCAGATCGAGATCGCGGAGCAGGTCGGCGCCGATGCCGTGGCGCATGGCGCGACCGGCAAGGGCAATGACCAGGTCCGCTTCGAGCTGAGCTACTACTCGCTGAAGCCGGATGTGAAGGTGATCGCGCCCTGGCGCGAATGGGACCTGACCAGCCGCACCAAGCTGCTGGAATTCGCCGAGGCGAACCAGATCCCCATCGCCAAGGACAAGCGCGGCGAGGCCCCCTTCTCGGTCGACGCCAACCTGCTGCACAGCTCGTCCGAGGGGAAGATCCTCGAGGAGCCGGGCGACGAGCCGCCGGAGATCGTCTGGCAGCGCACCATCCGCCCGGAGGACGCGCCGGACGTCGCCACCGAAATCACCATCGAGTTCGAGCGCGGCGACGCCATCGGCATCAATGGCGAGCGGCTGTCGCCGGCGACGCTGCTGACCAAGCTCAATGAGCTGGGCAAGGCGAACGGCATCGGCCGGCTGGACCTGGTCGAGAACCGCTTCGTCGGCATGAAGTCGCGCGGCTGCTACGAGACCCCGGGCGGCACCATCCTGCACGCCGCGCACCGCGCCATCGAAAGCATCACCCTGGACCGCGAGGTCGCGCACCTCAAGGACAGTCTGATGCCGCGCTATGCCGAGCTGATCTACAACGGCTTCTGGTTCGCGCCGGAGCGCCGCATGATCCAGGCGATGGTCGATGAGAGCCAGAAGAGCGTCACCGGCACGGTCCGGCTGAAGCTCTACAAGGGCAACACCATCGTCACCGGCCGCACCTCGCCCAACAGCCTGTACTCGATGAAGCACGTCACCTTCGAGGACGACCAGGGCGCCTATGACCAGTTCGACGCCCAGGGCTTCATCAAGCTGAACGCGCTGCGCCTGCGCCTCGGCGCCATGGCCGGCCGCCGCGGCGGCGAGCTGTAAGAGACCCCGCCCCGGCCCCGCGCCGGGCAGCAGGGACCAGGCCCGGGGGAGCGATCCCCCGGGCCTTTTTCATGCGCGGGGCGCTGGCCGCCGGACCCGGCCGGAGCCGTCGCTGTTTGTTACCGTTTTCCGGCACCGGTTCCCGGGGGGCGGCTGCAACCGGGCCGGGAAGGGGGCGTTCTTCGGCCATCCCGGCGCTTCGCCGGGACTTGCACAGCACCCTGGCGCCACGCCGGGGCCTGCCCAGCCCGCCCGGCGCCGCCGGGCCGACCTGCCCGAGGCGATGCGCCGCCGGGCCCGAGAGAAGGAGAAGGCATGATGGCCCGTATCCCCATGACCCTCGCCGCTGCCGCCCTGGCGCTCAGCGCCGGTGTCGCCCAGGCGCAGATGACCACGACCCAGAGCACCATGCCGACCACCGGCATGGGCAACCCGGCCTCGGCCGGCACCTCGCAGGCGGCGCCGATGCCGGCCGGCAGCGTGCCGCTGACCGCCCCGCGCCCGCATGCGGCGCCGGGCCATCATGGCGGCGCGATGCCGGGCGCGGCCGGCTCGGCCTCGACCTATGGCATGTCGGGGATGACGCCGGGTGCCGCCGGCGGCGCGCCGATGGGCACGGTCGGCGTGGTGCCGACCCCGGCCCAGCCCTTCGCCGGCGTCACCCTGCCGCAGCAGGGCGTCGGCGACGGCGCCTACAATGGCGGCGGCGTGGTGCTGGAATACCTGCCGGACGGCACGACCCGCGTCGTGCGCTGAGCCGCGCCCGGCGGGGCTCCGCCGGCGTGAAAAAAGGCCGGGGCGGCGAACCGCCCCGGCCTTCGTCATGTCCGGGTCTTCAGCCCGGCGTGTCAGGCGATGGCCGGGCGGCGGCCGGTCAGCCTGCTGAGATCCAGCGCATGGGCGCCGCTGCCGAGGCCGGCCTGCACCAGCATGGCGGCGATCCAGAAGGCCGGGAATTCCCAGCCGCCGCCCTGGTTGCTGAACACCCAGCCATTGCCGCTGTGCTGCAGCAGCGCGCCCACCAGGATCGGCAGGGTCAGCAGCGAGACGGCGCGGGTCCAGACGCCGAGGATCAGGGCGATGCCGGCCAGGGTCTCGGCGATGGCGACGATGGCGCCGAAGATCGGCGGGTAGCCCAGGCTGCCGAAGAAGCCCATCGTGCCGGGCAGGCCGAAGGTCATGATCTTCATCAGGAAGCCATGGGCGAGGAACATGACGCCCAGGCTGACACGCAGCAGCAGCGTGGCGTAGGGCGCGAAGCGGTCTTGGGTCATGATGTGTGGCTCGTCATGGAAGGGGGCGGCCCCGACGGCCGCCGTTGACCCTGATCTAGTCCCGCGCGGCGGCACCCTTCCAAGCGCGAGCGTGAACGTCCATCATTGGCGGCATCAATGGCCGACCTTTCCACCTTCGACCTGAACCTGCTGCGGGTGTTCGACGCGGTGGCGCGCGAGCGGCATGTGACGCGCGCCGCCCAGCGGCTGAACCTGTCGCAGCCCGCCGTCTCCAACGCCCTGGCGCGGCTGCGCGTTGCGCTGAAGGACGAGCTGTTCCTGCGCCGCCCCGGGGGCGTGGAGCCGACCGAGCTGGCCCTCTCGCTCGCCCAGCCGGTGGCCGATGTGCTGGACCGCTTACGCGACACGCTGGCGGTGCACGCGCCCTTCGACCCGGCGACGGCCGACCGCGTCTTCCCGATCGGCCTGTCCGAATATGCCGAGGCGGTGCTGGTGCCGCCGCTGCTGGAGCATCTGGCGCGCGAGGCGCCGGGCTGCGTGCTGGCGGTGCGCCATGCCGACCGCGTCAACGCCATGGCCATGCTGGAATCCGACCAGGTGCAGCTGGTGGTGGGCATGCTGGGGGAGCCGCCGGCGCTCTACACGAGGCTGCGGCTGCTGCCCGAGGCCTTCCTGACCCTGCTGCGCCCCGGCCACCCGCTGGCCGAGGGGGAGATGAGCCTGGAGCGCTTCACCGCCTGGCCGCATCTGCTGCATTCGCCCAATGGCTCGCGCGACGGGGCGCTGGACGGGCCGCTGCGCGAGGCCGGGCATCCGCGCCGGCTGGGCGCGGTGGTGGCGCATCTGGCCGCCGTGCCGGGCATCCTGAAGCGCACCGACATGGTGATGACGCTCTCCGCCCGCCTCGCCCAGCAGCTCGCCGAGGCGCATGGGCTGGTGGTGCGGCCCTGCCCGGTGGCGGTGCCGCATACCCGCCTGTCGATGATCTTCCCGCGCCGCTTCGAGGCCGATCAGGGCCATGCCTGGCTGCGCCGGCTGATGCTCTCGGTGGCGCGGGAGGCGACGCCCCAGGCGCAATGCGACTCGTTGCGGGCGCTGGGCGTGACGCTTTCGGGGCCGGCGGCGGATTGAGGTTGGGTGCGGGGTGAAAACGGGCCGGAAGGGCGGCTTCCGGCCACGGGCGGACCTGGTCGCTGGCTTCCCATGTGCGTTCGACAGCGCTGCCCGCAAGCGGAGATGATGATGAGCCTCGGCGGCATCACCAAGCTCGACCATACTGTCATCCTGTGCAGCAGGATGCGCGAGACCCGTTGGTTCTACGAGAACATCATGGGTTTCGTCGTGGCGGAGGAGGTCGAGAACTGGGTGAGCTTCCGGGTTGGCGCGACGCTCCTGACATTGCGTCCGCGTGGGCCGTGGTCGGTCTGCGACGACGGGCCCAGGCCCTCAGGGTCAGCGGCGGTTCAGCTCGCTTTTCGCATCCCGCTCGACGCCGTTGACCGGTGCCACGAGGAGCTGGTCGCCAAGGGTGTGCCGATCCTGCGCAAGCCCACCGACCTGCCGAAATGGCGGCACCGAACGCTGTTCTTCAGGGATCCGGAGGACAATGTCATCGAGCTTTACGCCGAGTTCTGAGCCGGTCCGCCGACCACCCATAGCGGCCTTTTCCCCTGGGCTGATGCCCTAGCCCCAGGGGCCGCGCGGCTTGCCGCCGCCCGGCTTGCCGCTGCGCGACCACGGCCCCGGCGCGGCGCCGGTCTGCGGCACGGAGGCGCGGGCGCCGCGCGCCGGGGCGCCGGCCGGGAAGGGCGCCGTGGCGGGGCGGCCGCCGGCGAAGGGGCGGCGCGGCGCCGGGCCCATCCGCTGCGCCAGCTCCATCAGCGCGGCGACGCGGTTCTGCGTGCTGGGATGGGTGGAGAAGAGATTGTCCGCCCGCAGCCCGGCCAGCGGGTTGATGATGAACATATGCGCGGTGGCCGGGTTGGCCTCGGCCCGCTGGTTGACGAAGGCCAGCCGCCCCTGCTCCAGCCGCGACAGGGCATTGGCCAGGCCCATCGGGTTGCCGCTGATCTCGGCCCCCACCCGGTCGGCCTCGTATTCGCGGGAGCGGCTGATCGCCATCTGCACCACGGCGGCGGCCAGCGGCGCCAGCAGCATGATCAGGATGGTGGCGATCGGGTTCATGCCGCGCTCGTCGCGGCCGCGCATCCCGCCGAACAGGAAGCCGAACTGCGCCAGCATGCCGATGGCGCCCGCCAGGCAGGCGGTGACGGTCATGATCAGCGTGTCGCGGTTGCGGATATGCGCCAGCTCATGCGCCACGACGCCCTCCACCTCCTCGGCCGGCATGCGCTGCAGCAGGCCGGTGTTGACGGCGACCGCCGCATTCTCCGGGCTGCGGCCGGTGGCGAAGGCGTTGGGCTGGTCCTCATGGATGAGGTAGAGCGCCGGCATGGGCAGGCCGGCGCGCTGCGCCAGCCGGGACGTCATCTCGTAGAGCTCCGGCGCCTCCTGCGGGCCGACCGGCTGCGCGTTGTGCATGCGCAGCACCATGCGGTCGCTGTTCCACCAGGCGAAGAGGTTGGTGGCGCAGGCGATGCCGAAGGCGATCATCATGCCGCTCTGGCCGCCAATGGCGCCGCCCACCGCGACGAAGAGGGCGGTCATCGCCGCCAGCAGCAGGGCCGTGCGCAGATAGCCGTTCATGACCTCTTCCCCTTTGCACCCTCTGCACCCCAGATGGGGGGTATGACGAAGCCTGAACAAGAGGGGGCCAGCCCCCCCGCCCCCGCCGCGGACACCGCGCCGAACCCGGCGCCCGCGCCGGCCGCCGGTGCCGCCCAGAAGCCGAAACCCGCTTCCCTGCCGCCCGAGATCGGCGGCCCGGCCGGGCCGGAGCCGACGCGCTTCGGTGACTGGGAACGCAAGGGCCGCGTCAGCGATTTCTGACGATGGCGTGCGCCGCCGGGCGGGCACGGCGCCCGGCGGGGCGAATCGGCAACGCGCTTGTGCCGCCCAAGGTTGCCGCACCACCAGATCTGGTGGTCGTCCGCGTCCGCGATTCGTTCGCGCGACTCGGGCCAAGGGCCTGATCCGCCGCGAAAAGCGCCGGGCGTGATTCCGCTTTCGTTCCCGCCGCGTCAGCCGGCGCGGCGGCGGCTGAGCCAGAAGGCGATGGCCAGCACGCCGAGGCCGCTGCCGAGCAGCGCCGGGCCGGTGCCGGCGGAGGCCTGGCCCAGCCCGAACAGCGCCGGCCCGACGGCCTGGCCCAGGAAATAGCAGAAGGCGTGCAGCGCGACGGCGGAGCCGCGGGCGCCGGGGGCGACCTCGGTGACGCGGGTCTGGATGCTGTTGTGCAGCATGAAGAAGCCGAGCCCGATCAGCAGCGCGCCGGCGATGCCGATGCGCGGATCGGAAGCGGCGGCGGCCAGCGAGGCCAGGCCCGCCAGCACGCAGGCGCCGGCCAGCCGCATCATGCGCGCCTGGCCCAGGCGCCGCAGCAGCAGCGGCGCCAGCAGCGTGTAGCCGAAGCCGCCCAGGCCGAAACCGGCGACGGCCAGCCCCGCATTGCGCGTGCCATGCCCGTCGCTGCCCAGCAGCTCGGAGAAGAAGGGGAAGGGGCCGAAGACCAGCATGCCCTCCAGCAGCACGCCGATGAAGAGCGGCTGCGCGGCGCGGTTGCGCAGGATGCCGCCATAGCGGCGCAGCACCTCGGCCAGGCCCGGCAGGCGGCCGGGCGGCGCGGTGCCCGGGGTGCGGCGGGCATCCAGCGCCACCACGGCGGCGGAGAGCGCCGCCATCAGCGCGCAGATGCCCATCACCCCGCGCCAGCCGATCCAGGGCGAGACCAGGCCGGAGACGGCGCCGCCGGCCAGCTGGCCCAGAATGGCGCAGGCCAGGAAGCGGCTGATGGCCAGCTGGCGCTGCGCCATCGCCACCCGGTCGCCGAACAGGGCGAGGGTCAGCGGGAAGATGCCGCCGGCGGCAAGCCCCGCCGCGATGCGCGCGGCGAAGAGCGAATCCAGCCCCGGCGCCAGGGCGCAGGCGGCCAGCATCAGCGCCAGGGCGGCCAGGCACAGGCCGATGACGCGGCGCTTGCCGAAGGCATCGCCCATCGGGCCCAGCACCGGCTGCACCAGGGCGTAGGGCAGGGTGAAGGCGCTGGCCAGCAGCGCCACCTGGGCGTGCGGGGTGTGGAATTCGCTGGCCAGCTCGCCCATCAGCGGGTCCAGGGCGCGGCCGGCCAGCGCGCCGGCGAAGCCGCCCAGGCCGAAGACGAGGACGAGGCGGCGGGTTTCATCGATCATGATGCGGTCCGGATGATCCGGGAGCGGCGCCCCCGACAGGCCGCGCGCTCAGGCGCGCAGCGCGGCAAAGAAGTCACGCAGCAGGGTGGCGCATTCGCCCTCGCGCACGCCGCCCACCACCTCGGGCGCGTGGTGGCAGGAGGGGGCGGCGTAGATGCGCGCGCCATGCTCCACCCCGCCGCCCTTCGGGTCATAGGCGCCGAAGACGACACGGCGGATGCGGAAGAAGCTGGCGGCCTGGGCGCACATCGGGCAGGGCTCCAGCGTCACTGTCAGGGTGCAGCCGGGCAGGCGGGGGGAGCCGAGGGCGGCCGCCGCCTGGCGCAGCGCCAGCATCTCGGCATGGGCGCTGGCGTCGTGGTCCTGCTCCACCCGGTTGCCGGCGCGGCCCAGCACGCGCCCGGCCGCGTCGGTCACCACCGCCCCCACCGGGACCTCGCCCCGGGCGGCGGCGTCGCGCGCCTCCTGCAGCGCGATCTCGATGGGGGTCATGGGCTGCTCAGGGCCCGATCAGCTGGCCGCCATCGACCACGATGCCCTGGCCGGTCACCCAGCGGGCGCGGTGGGAGGCCAGGAACAGCACGACATCGGCCACCTCCTCCGGCGTGCCGAGGCGGCCGAAGGGGATCTGCTTCAGGGTCGCGTTGTAGAGGTCCGGGTCGGTGGTGCGGCGCTGTTCCCAGCTGCCGCCGGGGAATTCGATGGAGCCGGGGGCCACGGCGTTCACGCGGATGCCCTGGCGGGCCAGCATCTTCGCCTGGCTGGCGGTGTAGTGCAGCACGGCGGCCTTGATGGCGCCGTAGGGGGCGGTGCGGCTGGTGGCGCGCATGGCCGAGATGGAGGAGACGTTGACGATCGAGCCGCCCTCCGCCTTCTGCAGCCAGGGCAGCGCGGCCTGGGAGGCGCGGACGATGGCCATCATGTCCACCTGGAAGGAGGCGGCCCAGCCGGCCTCGTCATCACTGGCGCCGAAGCCGGAGGCGTTGTTGACCAGCACGTCGATGCCGCCCAGCGCCGCGGCGGCCTGCGGCACGAAGCGGGCGATCTCCTCCGCCTTGGCCAGGTCGCAGGGCGCGGCGAAGGCGGTGACGCCCTGGGCCGCGATCTCCTGCCGCGCGGCCTCCAGCGGCCCGGCGCCGCGGGCGCAGATGGCGACCGAGGCGCCCTGGCTGGCGAAGCCGAGGGCGATGCTGCGCCCGATGCCGCGGCTGCCGCCCATGACCACGACGCGCCTGCCCTTGAATTCCATCGCCGCTTCCTCGTTCTGGCTGAGCCGCCAGATCACTCCAAAGCGCCTGTTGCGGCAAGGCACCCCAAACCGATGGCGGGGTCCGGGGTGGCCCTGCCACCCCGGCGGGGGCCCGGGGGCAGCGCCCCCGGAGCGCATTTCCATTGTGTCCTTCCCGGCACGGCGGTAGCACGCGCTGATGCGCACCACCCCCCTGATCGGCCTGACCCTGGATGCGGAGCAGCCGGGCGGCTACTCCAAGCTCCCCTGGTATGCCCTGCGGCAGAACTATTTTGACAGTGTCGCCCGTGCGGGTGGCCTGCCGATCGCCTTGCCGCATCTGGCCGAGCAGGCGGAGCGCTATCTGGACGAGATCGACGGGCTGCTGGTGACGGGCGGTGCCTTCGATGTGGATCCCTCTCTGTATGGCGGTGGGCCGAAGCACGACAGTGTGGTGCTGAAGCAGGGCCGCACGGCCTTCGAGCTGGCGATGGTGCGTGGTGCGCTGGAGCGCGACATGCCGATCCTCGGCATCTGCGGCGGCGAGCAGCTGCTGGCGGTGGTGCTGGGCGGCACGCTGATCCAGCATATCCCGGACAGCGTGCCCGAGGCGCTGGCGCATGAGCAGCCCAATCCGCGCACCGAGCCGGGGCATGAGGTGGCGCTGACGGAGGGCACGCTGCTCTCGCGCATCGTCGGCGCGCCGCGCATGGCGGTGAATTCGGCGCATCACCAGGCGGTGGCGCGGCCCGGGCCGGGCTCGGTGGTCAATGCCGTGGCGCCGGACGGGGTGATCGAGGGCATCGAATCCACCGCGCATCGCTTCGCGCTGGGGGTGCAGTGGCACCCGGAATATGCGGTGGATTCCAGGGACCAGAGCATCCTCGACGCCTTTGTCGCCGCCTGCCGG
The DNA here is from genome assembly GCF_030818485.1 of Pseudoroseomonas cervicalis. Taxonomy (NCBI): domain Bacteria; kingdom Pseudomonadati; phylum Pseudomonadota; class Alphaproteobacteria; order Acetobacterales; family Roseomonadaceae; genus Roseomonas; species Teichococcus cervicalis. Next base: position 3,206,066 of record NZ_JAUTAJ010000004.1, read on the forward strand.
GAGCGCCGGGCATGAGCGAGGAGCAGGATGGCCCGAAGGGCGAGCGCATCGCCAAATGGCTGGCGCGCGCCGGCATCGCCAGCCGCCGCGACGCGGAGAAGCTGATCGCCGAGGGGCAGGTGGCGGTGAATGGCCGCGTGCTGGACGGGCCGGCCAATTTCGTCCAGCCGGGCGACAGCGTCACCGTCTCCGGCAAGAAGGTGGGGGAGCCGGAGCGCACGCGGCTGTTCCGCTACCACAAGCCGCCGGGCCTGGTGACCACGCACAAGGACCCGGAAGGCCGCCGCACCGTGTTCGAGGAGCTGCCCGCCGGCCTGCCGCGGCTGGTCTCGGTCGGGCGGCTCGACCTCAATTCCGAGGGGCTGCTGCTGCTGACCAATGATGGCGCGCTCAGCCGCAAGCTGGAGCTGCCGGACAATCAGTGGATCCGCCGCTACCGCGCCCGCGTGCATGGCCGGGTGGATGAGCGCGCTTTGGCCGCCCTGGCGAATGGCGTGACGGTGGAGGGCGTGGCCTATGGCCCGATCCAGGCCGGGCTCGATTCCCGCCAGGGCACCAATGCCTGGCTGACCGTCTCGCTGAGCGAGGGCAAGAATCGCGAGGTGCGGCGCGTGCTGCAGCATCTGGGGCTGACGGTGACGCGGCTGATCCGCATCGCCTATGGCCCCTTCGCGCTCGCCGACCTGCCGCGCGGCGCGGTGGAGGAGATCAACGCCAAGGTGCTGCGCGAGCAGTTGGGGCTGGACGCGCCGCCGCGCATCAAGCGCGGCGTGGTGCTGGCCGCCGAGGCGCGCGCCGCGCGCGAGGCCGCCGCCGCCAGCGGGGCCGAGGGCGCTGCCGCCAAGCCGGAGGCGGTGCAGCGCAGCCGCCCGGCCCGCCCGCCGCGCGCCCGCAACGCCACCGAGAAGCTGCGCCGCCCCTGGGGCGCCGTGGCGCAGGGGCCGGATGCCGACCAGCCGGAAGGCCCCGGCCGCCGCGGCGCGCGCAAGCCGCGCCAGGGCTGAGGCCGGGCCGCGATGCGCATCATCGCCGGGCGGCAGCGCGGGCGGCAGCTGCAGGCGCCGCCGGGCGCCGCCACCCGCCCCACCGCCGACCGGGTGCGGCAGGCGCTGTTCGACATGCTGTGGCACGCCCCCTGGGCGGGGCGCGAGCGCATCGAGGATGCCCTGGTGCTGGACGCTTTCGCCGGCACCGGCGCGCTGGGGCTGGAGGCGCTGTCGCGCGGCGCCGCCCATGCCACCTTCATCGAGCAGGACCGGGTGGCGCTGGCCATCCTGCGCGCCAATATCGCCGCCTGCCGGGCGGAGGATGCGGTGCGGGTGATCGGCGGCGACGCGACGCGGCCGCCGCGCGCCACGCGGCCCTGCGGGCTGGTCTTCCTCGACCCGCCCTATGGCAGGGAGCTGGTGCCGAAGGCGGTGGCGGCGCTCGGCGCCGCCGGCTGGATCGCCCCCGACGCGCTGCTGGTGGCCGAGACGGGGCGCGAGGAAGCGCTGGATTTGCCGGGCTTCGAGACGATGGCGCTGCGCGAGCATGGCGCGGCGGCGCTGCATTGCTTCCGTGGCGTGGGCGGAACGATAGACACGCCAGGGTGATGCCGGCGCGGCCGGGATCGGCGGGAAACCGCCGAACCTCGCCGCCCTGGCCCGGTTGCCTCTGCTGCACCCCCAGCAGAAGGGAACCGCCTGCATGTTCATGCGGATCGACCGCCTTCAGGCCGAGCTGCCCGCGCCCAAGCGCGCCGACCCCAACGCCGCCGCCGCCCTGCAGGAGCTGCTGGGCGGCAAGTATGGCGAGATGTCGACGCTCGGGAACTACATGTTCCAGAGCTTCAATTTCCGCAGCAAGAGCAAGCTGCGCCCCTTCTACAGCCTGGTCGCCAGCATCACCGCCGAGGAACTGGGCCATGTCGAGCTGGTCTCCAACGGCGTCGCCATGCTGGCGAACGGCCCCGACCAGGGGCTGGACACGCAGGATGGCGGCGACATCTCGGGCGCGCCCTTCGAGGCGATGAAGGATATCCGCAGCGCGGCCTCCTTCTTCTCGGCCAATGGCGGCGCCCTGCCGGTGAACAGCAATTCCATGTCCTGGAATGCGGATTTCGTTACCACCACCGGCAATGTGGTGTTCGACCTGCTGCACAATTTCCACCTGGAATGCGGCGCGCGGCTGCACAAGCTGCGGGTCTATGAGAGCCTGACCGACCCCACGGGGCGCGAGGTCTGCGGCTATCTGCTGGTGCGCGGCTCGGTCCACGCCCATGCCTATGCGCTGGCGCTGAAGAAGATCACCGGCGTGGCCATCGAGAAGATGCTGCCGGTGCCGAACATCCCGCTCGGCAACATCCCCGAATGCCAGAAATACCTGCAGGAGGGTTCGCACCGCCGGCTCTACCGCTTCAGCCCGGAGGATTATTCCGAGATGGCCGGCATCTGGGAGGGCGAGCAGGCCCTGCCCGGCGACCCGCCCGGCGAGCTGGAGGTGGTGGACGGCCTGCCCGAGGGCGGCAAGATCCACCAGCTGGAGGGTGTGCCCTCCGCCTTCAGCCCGGATTACGCGCCGGAGGAGATGCTGGAGATCGCGACGAAGCTGTACAAGGCTTCGCGCTGATCCCCTGCCGCAGGGCAGGCCGAAAAAGAGAGGGCCGGGGAGCGATCCCCGGCCCTGCCTCGTTTCACGGGAAACGCTGGCCTCACTCGGCGGCCAGCGCCGGCTCCTCGGTGGGGGCGGGGCGGGAGAGGTCGACGCCCATGCGGGCATAGACCTCGGCCAGGCGGCGCTCATAGGCCTCCTGGCTAAACAGGGCCGCGCGCTTCGGCCCGGCTTCCGACAGCCAGCCGCGCAGATCGGCATCGGTGTCGAGGGCGCGGATCGCCTCGGTCAGCGCGCGCACATCGTACGGATCGACGGTGATGGCGGAATCGCCCACCACCTCGGGCAGGGAGGAGGTGTTGGACGTCAGCACCGGGGTGCCGAGCTTCATCGCCTCCAGCGCCGGCAGGCCGAAACCCTCATAGAGCGAGGGGAAGATCGCCGCCTTGGCGCCGCGCACCAGCGAGACCAGCAGCCGGAAGGGCGCGTAATCCAGCAGGATGATGCGGCGCTTGGTGCGCAGGATGCTGCCCTCCTGCACCTGGTAGCGGATATGGTCGTCGAAGAGCAGCTTCAGCTCCTCCTCGCTCTTCCAGGCCTTCTTGCCCACCAGCACCAGCGGCAAATCGGTGCCGGAGGAGAGATAGGCCTCGATCATGCGGCCGACATTCTTCTTCGGCTCGATGGCGCCGAAGAACAGGAAGTACTTCTTCCACTCCAGCCCGAAGCTGCCGCGGATCTCGTCATGCGCCTCGTCCACCGGCTTGTCGGTGAATTTCCGCGGCAGGTCGACGGCCTGGTAGGTGTTCGTCACCTTCTCCGGGTCGGCGCCGAGCAGGTTGATGATGTCCTGCCGCGACGCCTCGGAGACGGTGATGATGTGGTCGGCCTTGCGCACGATCTGCCGGTTCATCCGGAAGTAGCGGCGCTTGTTGTCGAGCGTGGTGTAGGGCAGGCGCAGCGGCACCAGGTCGTGCAGGCAGTAGACGTTCTTGGCCCCCGGCACGCGCATCGGCAGCGGGTAGGTCCAGTGCATGATCTGCGGCGGGCGCGGCATGCGCACCGTCAGCTGGGTGCCGTAGAGCTTGAAGGCGTTGTGCGCCAGGTTGAAGCCGTTCTCGACATTCCACAGATGGTCGAAATGCGGCAGCCGGTTCTCGAAGGTGGTCGAGACGACATTGCCGGTGATCGGCACCTGGCTGGCATATTCGCCAAAGGGCGAGAGCAGCAGCCGCCGCGTGCCGCGCAGCCAGCGCAGCAGCGGCGCGGCGTCGCCCACCCGGTTGTCGAAGAAGGCGATCTCGCGGATCAGCTGGTTCCGGCTGGGGCTTGCCCTGGTGCCGTAGAGCACGCCGACCTCGGCGCCCAGCGCCCCCAGGCGGAAGCTCAGGTTGCGCGCATAGGTGGCCACCCCCGTGCCCTGGTCGAGCGCGAGGTTGTATCCGTCGATGTAGATTCGGGACCGCATGGACCGCAGCCTAGCGGAGCGGAGGCGCCGAGCGAAGCACACTTCCGCGCAAGCACCCCTTGACCTGGGCGTGGCCAGAGCGGCGTTAGAGGGCAGCGAGCGCAGGAGAGCGGCAGGCATGGATGAGCGCCAGGCGGAGGAGCGGCAGGACGGGGCCGGGCAGGACCAGGCCGAGGCGCTGCGCGCGAAGGCCGACCGGCTGCGCGACCAGCAGCGCTGGCAGGACGCCGCTGCCGCCTATGGCGAATTCCTCCGCCTGCAGCCCGAGGATGCGGGCATGCGCGTGCAGCAGGGCCATTGCCTGAAGGAGGCGGGCGACCTCGCCGGCGCGCTGGCCCTGTACCGCCAGGCCGCGGCCCAGCGCCCGCGCGATGCCGATATCCCGCTGCAGATCGGCCATGCCGAGAAGCTGCGCGGCCAGCGCGCCGCGGCGCGCGAGGCCTATGCGCAGGCCGCCCTGCTGGCCCCCGAGGCCCCCGGGAACGACGACCCCTGGCGTGAATGGTCCGCGCTGGCCCGCGAGATGCCGGGCCTGCCGGCGCCCCTCGCCGGCGGCGTGGTGCTGGACCTCACCGACCTCGCCTGCTGGGTGCGCGGCGGGCGGCGCGCGCCGTCCGGCATCCAGCGCGTGCAGCTCGACCTGACGCGCGCCGCCCTGGCCCGCGACACGGCGCCGCGCCTCTGCGCCATGCCGCGCGCCGGCGGCCCCTGGCGCGAACTGCCGGCGCCGCTCTTCCTGCGCCTCGACCGGCTGATGACCACCGGCGCCGATCCTGAAGACGCGGATTGGCGCGACACCGTCGCGCTCCTGGAAGAAGTCCTGGCGGCGCCGCCGGCGCTGCGCTTCGCCCCCGGCGCCGTGCTGGCGACGCTGGGCGGCAGCTGGAGCCTGCCCGACCACCTGGCCTGCCTGCGCGCCGCGCGGCAGCGCGACGGGCTGCGCCATGTGCCGCTGCTGCATGACTGCATTCCGCTGCTGCTGCCGGAATACTGCACCGAGGGCACCAGCCGCGACTATGCGCGCTGGTTCGCCAACCTGCCGCTGCACGCCGATGGGGTGATCGCCGTCTCCCGCTCCACCGAGCAGGACATGCAGCGCCTGCTGCGCGAGAGCCTGCCGGAGCTGCCGATCCCGGCCAGCGCCGTGCTGCGGCTGGATGCGGCGCCGCGCGCGCCGTCCGGCCCCGTGCCGCCGCACCGGCTGCTGCGCGACGGCCAGCCCTTCGTGCTCTTCGTCTCCACCATCGAGGGGCGCAAGAACCACCTGATGGCCTTCAATGCCTGGCTGGCGCTGCTGCGCCGGCTGGGCAGCGCCGCGGTGCCGCGCCTGGTCTGCGTCGGCCGCCCCGGCTGGCGGGCCGAGGCGGCGCTCGGCCTGCTGGAGGCCTCGCCCGAGCTGCGCGGCAAGGTGCAGATCCTCTCCGACGTGCCGGACCCGCTGCTGGCCGCGCTCTACGGCGCCTGCCTCTTCACCCTCTACAACAGCCATCATGAGGGCTGGGGCCTGCCGGTGACCGAGAGCCTGGCCGCCGGCAAGCTGGCCGTGGTGCCGCGCCATTCCTCCCTGGTCGAGGCCGGGGAGGGCGGTGCCGTCTTCTTCGAGCCGGGCAGCGAGCCGGCCCTCGTCGACACGCTGGCGAAGCTGCTCACCGACCCCGGCCATCGCCGGGCGGCCGAGGCCGCCATCCGCCGCCCCGGCCGCGACTGGGCCGCCGTGGCCGACCGCTTCCTGGCCGAGGCCGCGCGCCTGGCCGCGACCGCCCCGCCGCGCCCGCTTCCGCCTTTGGCGCCCGGCCTGCCGCACCGCCTGGCCCGGCTCGACGCGCGGCGCCCGGCGCTGTCCATGGCGCTGGCCGAATCGCTGCGCGAGGGTGAGGGCTGGCACCCGCTCGAACGCTGGGGCTGCTGGACCCGCCCCGGCCTCGCCGCGCTGCGCCTGCCCGAGGCGCTGCCCGAGGCGGCGCTGCGCCTGGAGCTCGGCCTGCGCGGCGCGCCGGAGGCGGAGCAGGCGGTGGAGATCGCCATCACCCGTGGCGGCAGGCTGCTGGCCGACCCCCTCACGCTCACCCTGCCGGCCGGCGCCGAGCAGGCCGTGGCGCTGGAGGTGCCGGCCGCCGCCGGCCCGCTGCGCATCGAGCTGCTCTGCCGCGCCCCGGCCGAGGCGGAGGGGCGCGCCATCGGCATCGGCGTCACCCAGCTCGGCTATGCCGAGGCCGGTGCCATCGGCCAGCGGCTGGACCTGCTGGAGGCGCAGCATTTCCGCCGCGCCCGCAATGTGCTGGCCGGGGCATGACAGCGCCGGATTTCGACGCCCCCTTCCGCGCCCGCTTCGAGGATCTGCTGCGCTGGCGCCGCGATGTGCGGCATTTCCGCCCCGATCCGCTGCCGCGCGCCACGCTGGACCGGCTGCTGGACCTGGCCGACCTCGCCCCCTCGGTCGGGCTGAGCCAGCCCTGGCGCTTCGTCATCGTGGACGACCCCGCGCGCCGGGGCGCGGTGCGGCAGAGCTTCCTGCGCGCCAATGAAGCCGCCCTGGCCGGCCAGCCCGCCGAGCGCGCCACCCTCTATGCCCGGCTGAAGCTGGAGGGGCTGGACCAAGCGCCCTGCCAGCTCGCCTTGTTCAGCCTGCCCGACCCGGCGCAGGGCCATGGCCTCGGCCGCGCCACCATGGCGCTGACCCTCGACTATTCCGCGGTGATGGCGCTGCACACGCTGTGGCTGGCCGCCCGCGCCGAGGGCATCGGCCTGGGCTGGGTCTCCATCCTGGAGCCGGAGGTCGTCACCGCCGCGCTCGACGTGCCGGCGGGCTGGCGGCTGATCGGCTATTTCTGCCTGGGCTACCCGGCAAGCGACGAGGCCGAGCCCGAGCTGCAGCGCGAAGGCTGGGAAACCCGCCGCCCCACCCCCCGCCTTTCCCGTTGATTTCTCGGGCTGCCGCCGTCGGGTGGGGCGGTGGGACGCGTTCCTTTGCCGCCATGGCCCTGTGGCGCCGGAAGCTTGTCGGGCGCGTAGCGTCCGCCCGCCTGCCCGATGGCGTGACGCGAACTCGCTCGGCGGCCCCAATAGAGGGCCGCGACCGAGGCGGAGCAGGACAGGCATAGGCGCAGGTTGAGCGACAGAGGCCCAGCAGAAGACCGCGGAGATTCCGGCGGGCGCCGCTAGCGGCCTGTAGTCCCCTTTGAAGGCGAAACGAAAACGGCGATGCTCCTCGCACGGTAGGGGGCGGGCGGACGCAAGATGGACACAGCCAAAGTCCTGATAGGCCTGGTCACGCTTCTTGCCCTGACCGGAGGCTTTGCCATTCTGTGGTCACGCCAGCGCATGTCGACGGCCAGCACCTCCCTCCGTGACAGCCCGGCTGCACCAGCAACGGCCTCTCCCAGTCAATGCTGGCATTGCCTCAAGGACAGTTTGAGCATTCCTGCGGAAATCCTCTACCGCACCGCCGGCCCCGGGACTCATGAGTGGCACGACATTGAAGTGCGCGAACTCTGGGGAGAGCCAGGCAAGGGCACCACTTGGCTGATGGTGCGCGAGATTGCTTACGCAGAGGCCGGTAGGGACGCTCTGTAGCGCATCCCCCTCGGGAGAATCATGGTGCTGAAGGACCCGGAGACGCGGCTGGAAGGGCGTGACGTTCCGGCCGTGGCACGCTGGCTTCGCCTTCGTGCCGGTGGGTTGAATGACAGGGACTTCGCGGAACTCGCCGAGTTTGAAGCCACGCGCGCAGCCATTATCGCCGATAGAGGCATCACCTTCCGCCGCAGCTTGAGGCCGCCTGTCTCCGTCGTGGTGGAGTGTGAGATCGAGGGGCAGGTCGCCGTGCACGACGTGAAGATTGCCTATATCCACACCTGGGGTGGACGACCCATAGCCTTCTCGGGACGCGCAGCGCGCAGGAGGATGGAAGGCAAGCGGACCTGGACAGGTTCGCGCACCTTTGGCCTGCCCCCCGGCCGGCCGGATGCCCAACCGTCACATTACATCATCCAGGCGCTGCGGCCGGGCGAGGGTGCAGCGGCTGTGGAAGACCCGGCTGCATGGCTGATGGAGCAGGCGATGCCCAAGTCTCGGCACGGTCGTCCGAGGGGGCGTGCTGGCGCGGAGGCAGGCGGCAAGCCTGCCAAGGGCGAGGAGGGCGGCAGCATCCCCAACCCCTGAGCCGCCCACGAAAAAGGGCGCCCGAAGGCGCCCTTCTCCCGGACCGAAAAAAGACCGGCGTCAGTTGGTGAAGACGCGGGCCGACAGCGCCGATTGGTAGATCAGCTGCAGCAGGTCGCGGGCGATCTGGAAGCTCTTCGCATCCAGGCGCGGCAGCGCGATCAGCTCGTCGCCCGGGCGCGGGCCCTCGCGCGGCTCCAGGATCAGCTGGCCGCTCGGCCGGCGGATCATGATGTTGCTGCTGTCGCCACGCTGGGTGAAGCCGCCGGCGGCCTTGGCGTAATCCTCGATCGTCATGTCGGGGCGCCACACCACGGCCATCGGGCTCACCACCTCGCCGCCCACCAGCACCGTGTCGGAGCGCTCGGGGATCACGATGGTGTCGCCATCCTCCATACGCACCCGCGTGCAGCGGCCGGAATCATCGACCACCACCAGCCGCCCCTCGGGCTGGATGCGCCGGCCGCGGGCGATGTAGCTCGCCACCAGCTGCGCCTCGCTGGCGCGGATCTCGGCGACGCCCGTGGTGGTGGAGGTGGAGGTGAAGAGCTGCCGCTCCAGCCGGTCCAGCGCCTCGTTGATCGAGCGCCGCTGCTGCGAGGCCAGGCGCTGCCGCAGGATGTAGACCGAGCTGGTATCGGCCAGCGCCGGATCCACCGCGATATGGTCCAGCACCTGGCACAGATTGATGTCGCGATCCGCCACCAGCACCGAGGGGCCGAGCCGGCTGCCCTCGACGAAGACCCGCACGGTCGGCGCCGGGGCGTCGGTGATGAAGGTCACCACATCCTGGTCCAGCAGCGCGGTGCGGCGCAGCTCCGCCACATCGACATAGCGCGACCAGGGCTGGCCGTTGCGGGTGCCGCGGATCACCGCATTGGTCGCCGCCGGCAGCGGCGCCGACAGCTCCATCAGCTCCGCCCCGGTCATCGCGCGGCCGGCCACCTCGAACAGGTAGTTGTTGCGGATGGCGCCATCGGCCGAGACGGTGGAGCCCTGCTTGCCGACCACGATGGTGTCGCCATCCTGCAGCGTCAGCCCGGGCAGCCGGCCCTGCAGCAGGAAGGGGTAGAGGTCGAGCCGGAGCACCGGCCGGCCGCCGCGCTGCACGACGATGTCGCGATAGGAGCCGCGCACCGGATCGACGCCGCCGCCGCGCAGCAGGAAGTCCAGCACCGTGTCGGAGCCGGAGCCGGTATGCCGCCCCGGCAGCTTCACGAAGCCCGTGACATAGACGCCGATCTGGCTGGCCGAGAGCAGCACGGCATAGACATTGACCTGCTGCGTGTAGATGCGCCGCAGCTCCGTCTCCACCGTGCGCTGCAGGTCGCCGGCGCGCACGCCCGCCAGGCGCAGCGGCCCGACCGAGGGGAGGAACAGATTGCCATCGGGGTCGATGGCGCCCATCACCTCGGCTTCCACGCCGCCCCAGACGCGGACCGAGACGCGGTCGCCCACGCCCAGCCGGTAGTTCGGGTTGCTGGATTCCGAGGGGCTCGGCGCGCCGCGCGCGAACAGCGCGGCGCCGAAGACGGTGCGGCTGGGGCCGGGGGCGCGGCGCGGCTCGGCCAGCGGGCCTTCCACCGTGGCGCCCGCCTCGGCCTCCGTCGCCGTGCCGGCGCGGTTGACGATGCTGCTGTCGGGCAGCAGCTGCGGCACCGTGGTGGCATTGCCGCCGCCGCCGCCACCCTGGGCCATGCCGCCGAGCGAGGGGGCCGAGAGCGGGCTCTGCGCCCGGGCCGGGTTGCCGGCCGGCACCGCCGCCAGCAGCGCCAGCGCGGTGGCCAGGATCGCTCGGCTAGAAAGCATGTTCACGCATCCCCGAAACCATCATCCAGCCGATGCCGTACAGCACCGACAGCACCAGGAACATACTGAGCAGGATCAGCGCCGCCCGTGGATACAGCGCGATCTCCGCCAGGGTCGGCTGCACCACCCGGGTGACGAAAAGCTGCTGGCGCTGCGCATTGACCCGCGCCTGCTCCAGCGAGGCGGTGGCCGAGGCCAGCTGCTTGTCGGCGAATTCGCGCTCCAGCGCCAGCCGCTCATAGGAGGCGATCAGCAGCGGCAGCGATTCATTGCCCATGGTCAGGCGCTGCCGGTGCTCGCGGATCTCGCGCTCGAGCGAGCTGATGCGGTTGCGCAGCAGCTGGATCTGCGGATTGTCCGGGCGCAGATAGGCCTGCTTCTCCTGCAGCTCGGCCCGCGTCGTGGTCAGCAGGCCTTCCAGCGCGCCCATGCCCTCCAGCCCGATCTGCGCGCTGCGCGCCGGGTCCACCGCGCGCTCGCGCTGGCGCCAGGCGGTGACCGCGGCCTGGCTGTCCAGCACCCGCTGCTCGGCCCGCTCCAGCTCGGTCCGCGCCACCCGCAGCGCTTCCTCGCGCGAGCGCTCGGAGAGCTTGTTCACGAAGGCCTCGGACAGCGACAGCTGCTCCTCGACGACACGCTGCGAATCCTCCGGCCGGAAGGCGCGGGCACGGACCGTCAGGATGCCGGAGGTGGAGTCGATCGTGATGGTGTTCATGAAGTTGTGGTAGAATTGCAGCATCTCGGTCGAGGGCTGGCCCGACCATAGCGCCGCCAGACCGTCCGCCTCGGGGCGGCGATAGATGTCGATCAGCCCGATATTGCGCACCATGGCCTGCAGCGCGTCATGCGACTGCAGATAGTCGCGCACCGCCAGCGCATCCTGCGAGGTGGCGGAGAAGCCGGCGCTGCTCATCAGGTCGCCGAGCCCGCCCAGGCTGCGCTGCTCCTGCCCGCCGCGCACCACGAAGCGCGCCTCCGACATGTACTGCCCGGCGGCGAAGCCGTAGAGGTAGAGGCCGGTCAGCAGCGTCGGCAGCACCACCAGCAGCAGGTAGAAGCGGCGGCGCCAGAGGAAACCCCGGCGCTTCGGCGGCGGCTCGCGGGCGGGAAGGGCGGCGACGGGGCGGCTGGCCGCACCGGTCATGCCGGGGTCAGAGACCCTGGTAGGCGGCGATAGCTTCATCGACGTCCTCATAGAATTCCAGCATGCCGTTCCGCAGGATCGCGGCCGTGTCGCAGTAGCTTTTCACATGCAGAGGGTTGTGGGAGACCAGCAGGATGCCGGCGGTGGAGCGGCGCATGTCGAAGACCTGCCGGCACTTCTCGGCGAAGCGGGCATCGCCGGTGGAGAGCGCCTCATCCACCAGGTAGCAGTCGAAATCGACGGCGAAGGACAGGCCCATCAGCAGGCGCGACATCATGCCCGAGGAATAGGTGCGCACCGGCTCGTGGTAGTAGGGGCCGAGCTCGGCGAAGTCCTCGACGAACTCCACCGTGCGGGCCACCGGCGTGCCATAGAGGCGCGCGATGAAGCGGGCATTGGCGGCGCCGGACATGCTGGACTGGATGCCGAAGCTCTTGCCGATCGGCCAGGACATGCGCATCGTGCAGCGCACCCTGCCGCGGGTCGGCCGCTCCACCCCGCCCAGGATGCGCAGCAGGGTCGATTTGCCGGCGCCGTTGCGGCCGAGGATGCCGACATGCTCGCCCTGGCGGATGCGCGCATAGGCGCCCCGCAGCACCTCCTTGGGGCCGTTGCGCGTCTCGAACACCTTCCAGACATTCTGGAATTCGAGCATGGCGCTACTCCATCAATGTCAGGCGGGAACGCGCCGCGCGCAGCGCCGCCATGCCCAGCACGTTCAGCCCGATGATCCAGCAGAGCACATAGGGGATGTCGTAATAGGGCTGGACGCGGTCGCCGAACATCGCCCAGCGGTTCATCTCATGGACGCTGACCAGCGGGTTCCACAGCAGCAGTTCGCGCGCCTCGGTGGGCAGGCTGCTCAGCATGTAGAAGGTCGCCGAGATCGGCATCATCAGGTAGGTCATCGGGTGGGTGAAGCGGTCCAGCCCGTCGATGAAGACCTGCAGCCCGGCCAGCAGCATCGACAGGCCATGCGCCAGCAGCGCGCTGAGCATCAGGCCAAAATAGAACAGCGCCGGCTCATGCGGCCATTCGTCGAAGATCAGCACCGCGGCGATCATGAACAGCGTGATGATCATGCTGCACACCGCCGCCTCCATCACGTTGCGGGCGATGGCGATGTCGAGCAGCGTGATGTTGCGGTGGTAGAGCAGCGACATGTTCGCCTCGATCACGTTGGCGCCGCGATTGACGATCGAGCGGAACATGACGAAGGGCGTGTAGCCCATGGCGTAGAACAGGAAGACGGGCAGCCCGTTGCCGAGCCCGTGCCCGCTGACCGCGTGCAGGGTGGAAATGGCGATGGCCAGCATCATCGGCTCGCCGATCAGCCAGACATAGCCGATGCGGCTGGTGCCGAAGCGGGTCAGCAGCTCGCGCATGAACAGCGCGCCGATGACGCGGAACTGCGTCGCCACCAGCCCGCTGGGTTCGCGACGCGGGATGTCCATCACGGCCGGGCGACCGCCCCGCCGCGCAGCAGCGGCCGTGCCGCCTCCCAGCCCGCCGGGCCCTGGCAGTACAGCGCCGGGCGGCCGCCGGTGACGCCGCCGCCACCGATCGACAGCTCGCGGCATTCGCGGCCGCTGCCGGCATTGTAGGCGCGCACCACCCGCACCGGCACCGGGGCCAGCCCGGCCTCCGGCGAGACGACGCCCTGCTGGCCCGGCTGCGCCGAGGCCACGAAGGCGCTGAGCGGATCGGCCGGCCGCGGCGGCGGGGCCTCCACCTGGGCCGGCGGGATCTCGCGCGGGCCGGACAGGCTCGACATCGCGCCCGACAGGCTGCTGCAGCCGGCCAGGGCCAGCCCCGACAGGGCCAGCAGCAATGCCGGAACAGGCCGGGCGCCGCGCGGCGCGCAGGCCGGTCCGCGGAAAACCCAGCGCTTGGACTTCCCGCTCACGCAGGCTTGTATGCGGTCATGCATGCGCGAAATCTACCGCACCGCAAGGCGACTGGCAAAACTCACCTTCGTAACCATGCTCACGCCTTATTGAGGATGTCCCCCGTATTTTGGCGCAACTTTCCTCCTCCGCGACCATCGCCTTTCCCGCCGCGGCCAGCCCGGCGGAGGCCGCGCATCTGGCGGCCTTCTGGCCGGAGCACCGGCTGGCCGACGCGGCCGGGGCCGCCCTGCTGGCGCTGCCCCAGGGCGTGGTGCCGCCGCCGCGGCTGACGGGGCGGGTGCTGCGCTACGCCCCGGGGCCGCTGCGCAGCCCGGTCTTCGCCGGGCGCAGCCGCGCCGTGGCGCTGCTGCCGCTGGAGGAATTGCCGCCGCTGCTGGCCGATGCGCCGCTGGCGCCGCCGCCGCAGGCCGATGCCGCCGCCCTGGCCCGCGCCGCCGCCGCCGCCGCCTTCGCCGCCGAGGCCCGAATCGGCGGCGAGCCGGCGCTGCCCGATCCCGGCGCCGCCCAGCTGCGCCTGCCGCTGCGCGGCGCGGTGCTGGTGCTCGACCCCTGCCGCCCGGGGCGGGAGGCGGCGGCGCGCGCCGCGCTCTCCGCCGCCCGCAACGCCGCCGGGGGGCGGCCGCTGCTGCTGGCGCGCGACCCGGCGGCCCCCGCCACCAGCGCGCCGCTGCTCTCCGGCGAGCCCGGGCTGCGCCAGCTGCGCGCCCGCCTCTCGCCCTGGACGCTGCTGGAGCTGGCCGAGGACCTCTATGGCGCGACGCCGGAGATGGCGCTGCTGGCCGCCGCCGCCGGGGTGCGGGTGGCCGGCCGGCTGCTGGACCCGGCACCGGGCTGGGCGGCGCTGATCGCGGCGACGCGCTGCGCCGACCCCTTCCTCTCCCGCCCCGGCCGCTTCGAGGATGCGCTGCGCCAGCTGGCCGACTGGTCGCGGGCGCAGCAGGAGAACCGGCGCGTCGCCATCTGCCTCGGCATGGCCTTCTGGAAGCGCCGGCGCATCGCCGCGCTCTTCGCCCATGCCGGCGGCGCGCCCGGCTTCACCCGCAGCGCCGACCACGCCATCGCCGAGGCGAAGCGGCGCAATGGCGCCGTCGCCGTCTGGGCCGGCGCCATGCCGCCCGGCTTCCGCGAGGCCTGCGGCCGCGTCGGCGTGAAGCTGCTGACGGTGGAGGATGGTTTCGTCCGCTCCCGCGGGCTCGGCGCGCGCTTCCTGCCCGGCGCCGCCTATGCGGTGGATTCCCACGGCATCTATTACGATCCGGCGCGGCCGAGCGGGCTGGAGCGCATCCTGGCCGAATCCGACTTCCCGCCCGAATTGCTGGAACGCGCCGCCGCGCTGCGCCAGGCGATCGTGGCGCGCGGGGTGACCAAGTACAATCTGGCGGGCAGCGCGCCGCGCCTCGACACGCCGCCCGGGCGGGAATGCCTGCTGGTGCCGGGGCAGGTGGAGGATGACGCCTCGGTGCGGCTGGGCGGCGCCGGGCTGGGCGGCAATCTGGCGCTGCTGCGCGCGGTGCGCGACGCCAACCCCGGCGCCTGGATCGTCTACAAGCCGCACCCGGATCTCGAGGCCGGCTTCCGCAAGGGCCGCCTGCCGCCCGAGGCGCTGGACGGCCTGGCCGATCAGGTGGTGACCGGCGCGCCGCTGACCGCGCTGTTCCCGCAGATCGACGCGCTGCACACCCTGACCTCGCTCTCCGGCTTCGAGGCGCTGCTGCGGGGCGTGAAGGTGGTCACCTGGGGCCAGCCCTTCTATGCCGGCTGGGGGCTGACCGAGGACCGGGCGCCGCCGCCCCGGCGCGGCCGGGCGCTGAGCCTGGACGCGCTGGTGGCCGGCGCGCTGATCCTGTTCCCGCGCCAGGTCGACCCGCTGACCGAGCTGCCCTGCCCGCCGGAGCTGGTGCTGGAGCGGCTGCAGCGGCCGGAGCTGTGGAAGATTTCTCCGCTCACCCTGCATCGCGGGGTGGAGGGCTGGCTGCGCGGGTTGCTGGCGCGCCGTAGGGGGCTGCGGTGAGCCGCTTCCGCTCGGCCATCATCACCGGCGCCTCGCGCGGGCTGGGCGCGGCGATGGCGCGGCGCCTGGCCGCGCCCGGCGTGACGCTCGGCCTGATCGGGCGCGACGCGGCGGCGCTGGCGGCGGTCGCCGAGGCTTGCGCCGCGCGCGGCGCGCAGCCCCGCATCGCGCGGGTCGATGTGCGCGACGCGGCGGCGATGGAACGCCAGCTGCTCGCCTGGGACGCCGAAAGCCCCACCGACCTGCTGCTGGCCAATGCCGGCATCGCGCTCGGCACCCGCCCCGGCGGCGGGCGGGAAGGGGTGGCGGCGCTGCGCGCGCAGCTCGAGGTGAACATGCTGGGGGCGGCGCATCTGGTGGAGCCGCTGCTGCCGGCGATGCTGGCGCGGGGCCAGGGCAGCATCGGGCTGGTCTGCTCGCTCTCCTCCTTCCGCGGCCTGCCGGACAGCCCGGGCTATTGCGCCAGCAAGGCGGCGCTGTGGAGCTATGGCGAGGCGCTGCGGGCGGAGACGGCGCCGAAGGGGCTGCGCGTCACCCTGGTGGCGCCGGGCTTCTTCGACAGCGCCATGGGGGCGCGCTGGGTCGGCGCCCGGCCCTTCTCGATGAGCGCCGACGCGGCCGCCGCGCGGCTGGCGCGGGCGCTGGATCGAGGTGCGGCGCGGCTGGCCTTCCCCTGGCCGCTGGCCCTGGCGCTGCGGCTCTCGCCGCTGGCGCCGTCGCGCTGGGTGGATGCGGTGGTGCGGCGCATGGAATTCCAGATCCGGGACCAGGGGCAGGGGGCGCCGCCCGAGGCAGAACATCGGCCATGAAGTTACAGGAATTCGTCGCCGGCATGGCGCTGGAGGGCGGCGCGCTGCGCCTGCCCGCCCCGGCTTTCGACGCCTATTTCTCTCGGATTTTTCCCGAGGCGCTGCGCGCCGATCCGCCGCGCTACGCCTTCGCCGCCACCGCCCATGCGGCGCTGATGAGCCTGACCCGGCATCTGGTGCTGGAAGGCTTGGTGCTGCATGCCCCCGCGCCCGGCAGCGAGGCGCTGGCGGCGGCGCGCCGGGGCACCCGCGATACGCTGCTGCATCTCGCCCCCGGCGAGCCGGCGCCGGAGGGCCGCGTGCTGCGCGCCCTGCTGGCCGAGCAGGCGGCGCCGCTCGCCGACCCCGCCTGGCCGCCGCTCGACCGCCCGCCGCCCACCGATCCGCATGGCGTGGTGCTGGTGGCGCTGCTGCGCGGGGATGAGGCCGTGCCCGCCCCCTGGACCGGGGCGCAGCGGCACGACTTCCCCGGCTTCGCCCTGCTGGTGCGCGCATGATGCTGCCCCCTGCCTGCGCCCTGGCCGGGCTGCATGAATTGCCGCCGCTGGAGGATCTGCCGGCGCTGCTGGCGGCGCCGCGCGGCCGGCTGGACCTGGCGCCGCCGGTGGCGCCGCCCTGGCAGCCCTTCGCCACCTTCCGCCAGGGCAGCGCCCCCATGGCGCTGGGCCGCATGCCGCAGCGCTTCGGCAATGCGCTGCGCCTCGGCGTCTATACCGATGCGGTGATCCTGGGCGGCGGCGCGGTGGTGGACAGCGCCGAGGGGCGCATGGTGGTGGAAAGCTTCGCCAGCGCCTCGGATTCCGGGCTGGCGGTGCCGCAGCGCCTGGAGGGCGCGCTGTCTCTGCTGAGCCTGCGGCTGGAAAACGGAAAGATCCATCCGCGCCGCCCCTGGCGCCGCCCGGCCCGCCGCATCGCCGGCCCGCTGCTGCACCTGACCTACCGGCCCGACCTCAACTACACGCATTTCATGCTGGAGGTGCTGCCGCGCCTCCATCACTGGCTGCTCTTCCCCGAGCCGCGGCCGCGCCTGCTGGTCTCCGAACATGTGGCGGCGCGCCTGGCGCCGCTGCTGGCGCTGTATGGCGTGCGCCCGGACCAGCTGGTGCCGGTGGGCGGGCCCGGCGCGCCGCCGGTGGTGGCGGAGCGGCTCTATCTCGGCTCGGCGCCGCTGTGGAAGCATGAGGCGCCGCTGCAGGCGCTGCGCGGCGCGGCGGATCGTTTCCCGGACGGCAAGCGGCGCATCCGCATCCAGCGGCGCGACGCCAAGCTGTGGTTCCGCAACCTGCTGAACGAGGCAGAGGTGGCGGCGCTGCTGGACGGCCTCGGCTTCGAGAGCGTGGCGCTGGAGGATTTTTCCCTGTCCGAGCAGGTGGCGCTGTTCCGCAGCGCCGATTGCGTGGCGGGGGTCTATGGCGGCGGGCTGTTCAACACGCTGTTCTGCCGCGCGGGCACGCGGGTGCTGAGCCTGACCTCGCCCGACTACCACCGCTTCGTGCTGGATTCCCTGCCGCCGCCTTTGGCGCTGCGCGGGGCGACGGTGGTGGGCGAATCCTTCACCATGAAGCTGGACACCAACAACAGCCCCTTCGTGGTGGATATGGAGGCGGTGCGCGCCGCCTGCGCCGCGCTGGCGCTGTAGCGACGGCCGGGGCCGGCGGGGCCCGCCCCGGCCGGCCCGTCAGAGCAGCGTCTTCAGCACGGCATACAGCGCCGATTTGCGCTCAAAGCCGATGCCCGGGCTGTCGGGCAGGCGGATGCGGCTGTCCTCGACCGGCGTGTCATCGGCGAAGCCGCCAAAGGGCGCGAAGACCTCCGGATAGCTCTCATTGCCGCCAAGGCCCAAGCCCACCGCGATGTTCAGTGCGAACTGATGCCCGCCATGCGGCACGCAGCGGCGCGGCGACCAGCCATGCTGGCCCAGCATCTCCAGCGTGCGCAGATACTCGACCAGGCCGTAGGAGAGGGCGGGATCGAATTGCAGGATGTCGCGATCCGGCCGCAGCCCGCCATGGCGGATCAGGTTGCGGGCATCCTGCATCGAGAAGAGGTTCTCGCCGGTGGCGATGGGGCCCGCATAATGCTCGGCGAGCGTCGCATGGGTGGCGTAGTCCAGCGGGTCCAGCGGCTCCTCATACCAGCGCAGCCGGTAGGGGGAGAGGGCGGCGCCATAGGCCAGCGCGGCATGCAGGCCGAAGCGGCCATTGACGTCGACGCAAAGCCGCGACCCGTCGCCGCCCAGCAGCTTCAGCACCGCCTCGATGCGCGCCACATCCTCCTTCAGCGCGTCCTTCAGCGGTGTGCCGGGGGCGCCGCCGATCTTCATCTTCACCACCGAATAGCCCATGCCGAGATAGCGGCGCATCTCCTCGACCAGCCCCTCCACCCCCTTGCCGGGGTAGTAATAGCCGCCGGCGGCGTAGATCCAGGCGCTCTCATCCGCCTGGCCCTGGCGGTAGCGGGTGGCCAGCAGCTTCCACAGCGGCACGCCTTCCAGCTTCGCCGCCGCGTCCCACAGCGCCATGTCCAGCACGCCGACCGCGACCGAGCGCTCGCCATGCCCGCCGGGCTTCTCATTGCGCATCATCGCGGCCCAGGCGCCGGCCGGGTCGAGCGTGCCCTCGGTCGTGGAGAGCAGGGCCTCCGGCGCCTCCAGCAGGCGCGGGATGAAGCGTTCGCGCAGCAGGCCGGGCTGGGCGTAGCGGCCATTGGAGTTGAAGCCGAAGCCGGTGGCGCTGCGGCCCTGCCCATCCTCCACCGTGACGGCGACGATGCTCGCCGTCATCTTGGAGAAATCGATATAGGCGTTGGCGATGTCGCTGCTGATCGGCGCGACGCCGTCGCGGATGGCGGTGATGCGCATCGGTCAGGCGGCGCGCAGCGGGATGGTGGTCGGCATGGGCGTGGGTTCCTCCGTCGGCTTGGCGCCACGATAGCGCGCAAGCAGGGGAGGGGAAGTCCAGGGGGAAGACCCGGCTTGAGGGGGCTTTGCCCCCTCAAACTCCCCCCTTCCTGTCCCTTGGGCAGGGGACGGGGTCCCCTGCACCCGCCTTCTGTGTCAGCCCTCCGGATGCTCCGACAGCCGGGCGAAGGGGCCGTAGAGGTCGCAGAGATCCTCGGTGAGGCTCAGCTTGCGGTAGCGCAGCGGCGAATGCGGCTCGTTCGGCTGCACCGCCAGCAGCTGGCGGCCATTCTTGTCCAGGAAGAGGCGGTGCGCATAGGCCTCCCCCTTGTGGATGACATAGACATTGCGCGCCTCGGTCGCCGCCTGGCCGAGATCATCCAGCGCCCAGCGGCGCCAGGTGACGGCCCAGCCCTCCCGCGTGCGGCTGAGCAGGCGCGGATCGGTATCGGCATGGCGGGTGAAGAAATCCCGGTGCTGCTCGACCAGCGCAGCCAGATCGTCGCGCAGCCGCGCCTGGATCGGCGTCAGCAGCGGTGGCGGCGGCGGCACCAGATGCAGATCGTGCCCGCCATAGCCGGTGAAGCGGGCGCGGTTGAAATCGGCCAGCGCCGAGGGGGCGCGGCTGCCGCCCACGAGCTTCCCGCCCACCCCCGGCAGGTTGCTGCCCGGCGATGCGGAACTCCTCCAGGACTGGCTCATGCTGCACCCCGCCTCTCTGCCACGGGGCCGCGCCCCGCCCATGCGCCTTTGTCGCAGGCGCGGGTGAAGAAAGGCTGAAGCGCGAGGGGGTGGCGGGCGCCGCCGGGCCCGCCGCCCCCCCCGGAAGACAATCAGGCGGGCTCGACCGTGTAGCCTTCCCCGGTGATGGCGGCGGCGACGCGCTCGCGCGGCAGGCTTGTGGCGGCGCGCACCGTGCCGCTGGGCAGGTCGACCGACACCTCGGCCGCGGGGTCCTGGGCGCGGATCGCCTCGGTGACGGCGCGCACGCAATGGCCGCAATCCATGCCGCGCACAGTCAGGGTCAGGGTTTCGCTCATGGCAGTTTCTCCAGCTCGTCAAGGATGGGGCAGTCGGGGCGGGCATCGCCCTGGCAATGCGCCGCCAGGTGGCGCAGCGAGCGGGCCATGGCCTGCATGGCCTCGGCCTTGGCTTCCAGCGCCGCGACATGGTCGAGGGCGATGCGCCGTACATCGGCGCTGGCGCGCTGCCGGTCGCGCCACAGCGCCAGCAGGCGGCGCACATCCTCCAGCGGGAAGGCCAGCGCGCGGGCATGGCGGATGAAGCGCAGCACCGCCAGATCGGCCTCGGCATAGTCGCGATAGCCATTGGACAGGCGCAGCGGGGCCAGCAGCCCCTCCGCCTCGTAATGCCGGATCATCTTGGCCGAGAGGCCGGAGCGGCGCGCCGCCTCGCCGATATTCATGGCGTGGCCCTCCAGCGCGCCAGCAGCAGCGCATTGCCCAGCACCGCGACCGAGGAGAAGGCCATCGCCGCCCCCGCCAGCGCCGGGGAGAGCAGGCCGAACGCCGCCAGCGGAATGCCCAGCGTGTTGAAGCCGAAGGCCCAGGCCAGATTCTGCCGGATTTTTGTCAGTGTGGCGCGGGTGATGGAGAGGGTGGCGGGCACCAGCGCCGGGTCGGGGCGCAGCAGCACCACCGGCGCGGCGGCGATCGCCACATCCGTGCCGCTGCCCATGGCGATGCCGAGATCGGCGGTGGCGAGCGCCGCCGCGTCATTCACCCCGTCGCCCACCATGGCGACACGCTTTCCCTCCGCCTTCCAGGCGGCGATGCGCGCCGCCTTCTGCTCCGGCAGCACGCCGGCGGCGATCTCGGTGAGGCCGAGCGCGCCGCCCACGGCGCGTGCCGCTGCTTCCGAATCGCCGGACAGCATGGCGGTGGCGATGCCCTGGTCGCGCAGGCGCCGGACGGCCTCGGCGGCGCCCTGGCGCGGCGCATCCTCGAAGGCCAGCAGCGCCAGCGGGCGGGGCGGGGTGGTGCCGATCAGCCAGGAGAGGGTGCGGCCCTGCGCCGCCTCGGCCGCCTCGGCCGCGGCCAGCGCGCCGGGCTCGGCCCCGGCCTCGCGCAGCAGGCGGGCGCTGCCCAGGCGCAGCACCTCCCCCTGCACGCGGCCTTCCACGCCACGGCCGGGCAGGGCGCGGAACGCCTCGACGGGGGCCGAGGGGGTGCTGCCGGCCGCATCCAGCACGGCGCGGGCCAGCGGGTGCTCGCTGCCGGATTGCAGCGCGGCGGCGCAGGCCAGGGCCTGGTCGGGGGCCACGCCCCCGGCCGGGTGCAAAGCGGCCAGGCGCGGGCGGCCCTCGGTCAGCGTGCCGGTCTTGTCGAAGGCGACCAAGGTGATGTGCCCGGCCTGCTCCAGCGCGGCCGCGTCGCGGATCAGGATGCCGGCGCGCGCCGCCGCCCCGGTGCCGGCCATGATGGCGGCGGGGGTCGCGAGGCCGAGCGCGCAGGGGCAGGCGATGACCAGCACCGCCACCGCGTGCAGGATGGCCTCCGACACCGCCGCGCCGGCGGCGAGCCAGCCCAGCAGCGTCAGCAGCGCGATCGCCACCACGGCGGGCACGAAGACGGCGCTGACCCGGTCCACCAGCTTCTGCACCGGCGCGCGGCTGGCCTGGGCCGCCTGCACCAGCGCGGCCACCTGGGCCAGGCGGGTCTCGCCGCCCACCGCCGTGGCGCGCAGCACCAGCCTTCCGTCGAGGGCGATGGTGCCGGTGGCCACCGCATCGCCCGGGCCCTTCTCCACCGCGCGGCTCTCGCCGGTCAGGGCGCTCTCATCGACGCCGGCGGCGCCCTCCTCGACCAGCCCGTCGGCCGGGATGCGCTCGCCGGGGCGCACCGCGATGCGGTCGCCGGGGCGCAGCAGGGCGGCGGGCACCTCCTGCTCCTGGCCCGCCGCGTCCAGCCGCCGGGCGGTGCTGGGGCGCAGCGCCAGCAGGGCGGCGATGGCGGCGCCGGTGGCGCGCCGCGCCCGCCCCTCCAGATGCCGGCCCAGCAACACGAAGGCGATCACCACCGCCGAGGCCTCGAAATACAGATGCTCCTGCCCCTGCAGCAGCATCACCAGCGACAGGCCATAGGCGGCGCTGGTGCCGATGGCGACCAGCAGATCCATATTGCCGGTGCGGGCCCGCAGCGCCGACCAGCCGGCGCGGTAGAAGCGCGCCCCCAGCCAGACTTGCAGCGGCGCGGCGAGCAGCGCCTGCAGCCAGCCCGGCGGCATCCAGTGCCGGCCGAACGCCATGCCCAGCATGCCGATCAGGAAGGGCGCGGTCAGGGCGAAGGCCAGCGCCAGCTCCAGCCGCTCCCGACGCTGCGCTGTGGCATGGGCGGCTTCCTCCGCCGCCTCATCCGCCTCGGCGCTGGTGGCGTGGTAGCCGGCGCGCTCCACCGCATCCGCCAGCAGGGCGGGGTCCAGCCCGGCCAGCACGCGCAGATGCGCCCGCTCGCTGGCCAGGTTGACGCGGGCCTCCAGCACGCCCGGCACGCGGGCGAGGGCGCGCTCCACCCGCCCGGCGCAGCTGGCGCAGGTCATGCCGCCAATGCCGAGCTCCAGCACCGTGGCGCCCACGCCATAGCCGGCCTTTTCCAGGGCTTCGGCCAGCGCCTGGGGCGGGGCGTCGCCCTCCACCTCGGCGCGCTCGCTGGCCAGATTCACCCGGGCGGCGGCGACGCCCGGCACGCGCGCCAGGGCGCGCTCGACCCGGCCCGCGCAATTGGCGCAGCTCATGCCGGTGATGGGGAGGGAAATGCTCATGCCTCCCCAGATGAGGCTTCCCATAATTGGAAGGTCAAGGGGCGGGATCCGGCCATGCGGACAGGGCATTGAAGAAGCGCCGCGCAAGGCAAAGATCACGCCGCATGCATCGCCCCGCCCTGCTCTGCGCCGCCCTGGCGCTGTCCGCCCCGGCCGCCCTGCCGGCCCTCGCCCAGAATGCCGCGCCGGCGCCCGGCCCGGGCCAGGCCGCCCCCTCCGCCTCCGCGCCGGGCCAGGCCGCCGAGGAGCACCGCATCCAGGTGGTCAACCGCACCGGCCAGGATGCGACGGCGCTGCACGCCGTGCGCAGCGGCCGCGCCGACTGGGGCAACAACACCCTGCCGCGGCCGATGCCCACCGACAAATCCTTCACCCTGCGCAGCCGGGCCGAGGCCGGCTGCCGCTTCGACCTCCGCCTGGTGGTGGCGGATGGGCGGCAGGCGGTGCTGCGCAACCGTGACATCTGCGCGACGCCGCGGGTGGAGATCGGCGCCGGGGATCTGCGCGCCGCCCCCACCCGCCCGGCCGAGGGCACGCCCAATCCGCGCGCCCGCGCCGCGACGGGCACCGGCTTCGTGGTGGCGACCGACCGGGTGCTGACCAACCAGCATGTGGTGGCCGGCTGCAACCGCATCTTCATCCGCACCGCCGATGGCCGCACCCTGCCCGCCGTGCCGCCGGCCCGGGTGGATGAGGCGCTGGACCTGGCGCTGCTGGCGGTGCCGGGCGATCCGGGCGAGATCCTGCCCTTCCGCGCCAGCCCCGAGCTGCGGCGCGGCGAGGGGGTGATCGCCTATGGCTTCCCGCTGGCCGGGCTGCTCTCCTCCGACCCCAAGCTGACGCGGGGCGAGGTGAACGGGCTGAACGGGCTGGGCAACAACCCGAACCACTACCAGATCAGCGCCGAGGTGCAGCCGGGCAATTCCGGCGGCCCGCTGCTGGACCTGCATGGCAATGTGGTGGGTGTGGTGGTGAGCAAGCTGCATGCGCAGAACATTGCCCGCCGCACCGGCGATATTCCGCAGAACGTCAATTTCGCGGTGAAGGGCGGCGACGCGCAGACCTTCCTGCGCCGCAGCGGCATCACCCCGCGCACCGAGCCCAGCAGCGGCACCGAGCAGAGCGCCGCCGATGTCGGCGAGGCCGCCAATCGCGGCACGGTTTTCATTCGCTGCGAGCGGCCCTGAGGCGGGGCGGCCGGCGGGCCTGACGGCCCGCCATGTGTTCGCTGCCAGTGCCGTGACCCTGGGTTGCGGATCGCCGAAGAACGGCGGCCAGCGCCGCTGCGCCAGCGGCGCAGCACACCGAAAAAAAACTAGGCGCGGAAGGCGACCTGGCCGGTCTCGCGGATGTCGTAGCCGGAGAGCCGCTCCGCCCGGCGGGCGAATTCGGCGCCGCGGGCGAAGGCCAGCAGGGCCTGCAGCGCCGCGCTGAACCAGTCCTGCGCCCGGGCCACCAGGTCGAAGCGCTCGCGGATCAGCGGCAGGAAGTCGAGGCCGCGCGCCACCGCCTCGGCGCGGATGCCGAAGCCGCTTTCGGCGCGGCCCTCGGCCACGGCGGCGGCCACCTCATCCTCCGCCATGGCGGGCTGCGGCAGGAAGCGCAGCGCCTCCAGCCGGATGCCGGATTCGGCCAGCAGGTGCAGCAGCAGCAGATGGCTGCCGGCGCGGGACTGGCGGCCGATGATGCGCACCCCCTCCTGCGCCAGATCGGCGAGGCCGGCGATGCGGCGCGGATTGCCGGGCGGCAGGATCAGCCCCTGCTCGCGCCAGGCCCAGACCAGCCCGACCGCCTGGGCGCCCGGCAGCAGGTCGCGCACCGTCGCCTCGTTGAAGGCGCCGCCATCCGGGTCGGGCAGATGCGTCGCCGCCGCCAGGGCGCGGCCGGCGGAAAGCGCCTCCAGCCCCGCCAGGCTGCCGCCGGCGGCAATCGCCAGGCCGCAGCCGGATTGCCGCACCGCCCAGTCCAGCAGCGGGTCATGGCTGCCGGCCAGGATCGGTGGCGGCTCCAGCCGCGCCGCCTCCGGCCCGGCCTCGCGCGCCATCCAGCGCAGCAGCAAAGCGCGCGGGAAGATCCATTTGCCGGCCAGGAACACCGCGGGCAGGCGCTGCTGCCGCGCCAGGTCGTAGAGCGCGCGTTCGGACAGGCGCAGCAGAACAGCGGCCTCCTTCAGCGTCAGGAAATCCGGCATCAGGCGGCAGATTCCGGCAGATGGTTCATGGTGCTTGCGTTCCTCCGGGCTCCGGCGCGGCGTTTGCCGTGGCACTTTGGCGCCTCATAGAAAAAAAGCCGGAGCCGAGCCAGAGCCATGCGCCGCCGCACCCTGTTCGCTGCCCTGCCGATCCTGCTCGGCCTGTTCGCTGGCCCGCCGGTGGCGGCGCAGACTCGCAGCATCACCGTCGCCTCCACCACCTCCACCGAGCAGTCGGGGCTGTTCGGGCATATCCTGCCGCTGTTCACGCAGAAGACCGGCATCGCCGTGCGGGTGGTGGCGCTGGGCACCGGCCAGGCGCTGGATGTGGGCCGGCGCGGCGATGCCGATGTGGTCTTCGTGCATGACCGCGCGGCCGAGCAGACATTCCTGTCGGAAGGCTTCGCCACGCGGCGCTTTCCGGTGATGTACAATGATTTCGTGCTGGTCGGGCCGCGGGCCGACCCGGCCGGGCTGCGCGGCCGCGGCGCCGACATCACCGCGGCGCTGCAGGCCATCGCCGCGCGCGGCGCGCCCTTCATCAGCCGGGGCGACCGCTCCGGCACCCATGCGGCGGAGCTGCGGCTGTGGCAGCAGGCAGGAATCACCCCCGCCGGCCAGGGCTGGTACAAGGAGATCGGCCAGGGCATGGGGCCGGCGCTGAACACCGCCGCCGCCTCGGACGCCTATCTGCTGGCCGATCGCGGCACCTGGATCAGCTTCCGCAACCGCCAGTCGCTCGCCATCCTGACCGAGGGCGACCGCCGCCTGTTCAACCAGTATGGCGTGATGCTGGTGAACCCGGCCCGCCATGCGCAGGTGAAGCAGGCCGAGGGCCAGGCCTTCATCGACTGGCTGGTCTCGCCCGAGGGGCAGCGCGCCATCGCCGATTACCGGATCGACGGCCAGCAGCTGTTCTTCCCCAATGCCAATGACCCGAATGGCTGAGGCGGGGGAGGCCGGGCCACCGGCCGCGCGCGACGCGGCGGCCAGTGGGCGCGCGGCCTAGAGGCGGACGCCGCGGGTCTGGAAGGCGGTCTCGGCTTCCTTCTGGACTTCCATGTCCAGCACGAAGGAGGCCGCGACGGCCAGGATGATGGCGGCGGCGACGCCGGTCAGAAAGGCCTTCATGCGTGGCGCTCCCGTCGTGGAATGGCTTTCCTCAAGCTATGGGCGGCGGCGCGGCGGCGTGCAAGAGGAACTGGGCTTCGGCCAGCTCCTCCGGCGTGTTGGCGTTGAAGAAGGGGTCGATGGGGCGGTCCGGCCATTCCGCCGTGGCGCAGCCGAAGCGGGCGGTCCAGCGGTCGATCTTGCGCTCGCCGCCGAGCAGCGCCGCGCGCAGCTCGTGCCGCAGCGCCACCGGCCAGAGGCCGATCGGCGGATGCGTCCAGCCGCCCGAGCCGGCGCAGGCCATCGGCACCCCCGCCGCCTGGCGCGCCGCCAGCAGCCGCGCCACCAGATCGGCCGGGATGAAAGGGGAATCGCCGGGCACCGAGACCATGTCGGGCAGCTCCGGCCGGTGCTCCGCCGCCCAGTCCAGCCCGGCCAGGATGCCGGCCAGCGGCCCGGGATGGTCCGGCACGCCATCGGGCAGCACCGGCAGGCCCCAGGCGGCGAAGCGGGCGGCGTCGCCATTGGCGTTCAGCGCCAGGGTCGCGACCTGCGGGCGCAGCCGGTCCAGCACATGGTCCAGCATCGGCCGGCCGGCGAGGGCGCGCAGCGGCTTGTCGCCACCGCCCATGCGGCGCGCCAGCCCGCCGGCCAGCACCAGCCCCAGGATTTTTCCCTCAGCTGGCATCGGCGGCGCCCTCGGCCTCGCGGCTGTTCTTGCGCCAGTGGCGCGGGCTCTCCTCGCCATCGCGCTGCGGGTCGGCGTCGAAGACGATGCGGCTTTCCCCGGCCAGCGCCAGGAAGCGGCTGCCCTTGCAGCGGCCGATCAGGGTCAGGTTGGCCTCGCGCGCCAGCTCCACCCCCCAGGCGGTGAAGCCGGAGCGGGAGATCAGGATGGGGATGCCCATGCGCACCGTCTTGATGACCATCTCCGAGGTCAGGCGGCCGGTGGTGTAGAAGATCTTGTCACCAGCGGGCTCGCGGTTGCGCGCCATCCAGCCGGCGATCTTGTCCACCGCGTTGTGGCGGCCGACATCCTCCATATAGACGATCGGCTGGTCCTGCCGGCAGAGCGCACAGCCATGGATCGCCCCGGCCTCGAGATACAGGGTGGGCAGGGTGTTGATGGCGCGCAGCAGCCCGTAGAGCCACGACGTGCGCAACTCGGCTTCCGGAGGAAGCCGAACCTGAGAAAAACCTTCCATGAGGTCGCCGAAGGCGGTGCCCTGGGCGCAGCCCGAGGTGAGCGTCTTTTTCCGCAGCTTGGCCTCGTGGTTGGTGGCTTCCGCGGTGCGGACCACGACGACGCCCAGATCCTCGTCATGCTCGATGCCGGTGACGGCATCCTCCGGCCGCAGCATGCCCTGGTTCAGCAGGTAGCCGAGGGCGAGATCCTCCGGATGGTCGCCGATCGTCATCATGGTGACGATCTCCTGCCCGTTCAGATACAGGGTCAGGGCGCGCTCGACGGTGACGCTGGTCTCGACCGGGCGGCCGGACTGGTCGAGGCCCTGGACACGCCGGGTCAGGCGCGGATCGGTGGGGTCGGGGCGGACGCGCAGCGAGGAGCTCATGCCCCAGGAGATGCCCCCGCCGGGACCGCAGGGGAAGGGGCCGCCTGGAAAGGGACGCTCAGGTGATGGCGTGCTGCGGGTTTTCCCGCTCGCGATGCGCATCCTCGGCGCCGCGCAGCGCCAGCGGGCGCATCAGGAAGGCGGTGCCCCAGCCCCAGCCGCCATTGATGGCCAGCCACATCCACCAGGGCGCCTCGAAGCCCGGCACGCGCGGCAGGCTCCCGCTCAGCAGGGTGAAGAGGAAGGCGCCGCAGAGGAAGCCGGTGAGCAGGTCGGGCAGCGCCCAGACCAGCCGCAGCGCCAGGGACAGCATGGCGCCCAGACCAGCACCGGCCAGCATCAGCGCGTAGAGCGCCGGCAGCCCGCCCCAGAGCGGGAGGGGCGCGAACAGGAAGCCGCGCTCCGGCACCAGCCGGAAGGCCTGGTGCAGCACGAAGAGGCTGGATTGGTGGACCACCACCACGGCGGCGGCGCCCATGATGAGGCCGCCGATGATGGCGCGGCAGGGCCCGGCCGGGATCGGCCGCAGCACCGCCACCAGCGCCATCAGCGCCAGCGCGCCGGAGAGCGCGACCCGGCCCAGCAGGGCAGGGTCGAGCCGGTCCAGCGCCACCGGCAGCGGCAGGGGGGAGGTCCCCCCATTGCCGGCCATGAACAGGGCGCCGAGGTAACACGCGACCGCCACCGCCGCGCCGCGCCAGGCGGCACTCAGCAGCTGGCGGAGGAAGCGTGTCAGCGCCCGCACGGCACCTGGCTACCGCGCGGTCGTCAGGCGGCGCGCTCGGCGACGCATTCGCGCAGCGCCTCGCCCAGCATGTCCATGCCCTCATTGATCAGCGCGTCCGAGGCCGTCAGCGGCACCAGGAAGCGGATGACATTGCCGCGCACGCCGCAGGAGAGCAGGATCAGCCCCTTCTGCGCCGCCCGCGCGGTCAGCGCCTTGGCCAGGTCCGGATCCGGGCGGTTGGCGTCGCCGCCGGCCACCAGCTCCATCGCCACCATGGCGCCGAGGCCGCGGATATCGCCGATCACGCCCTTCAGGCTGTTGGAGTTCTGCAGCTCCTTCAGCCGGCCGGTCAGCAGCTCGCCGATCTGCTCGGCGCGGGCGCAGAGGCCCTCCTCCTCGATGATGTCGAGCACGGCATTGCCGGCGGCCAGCGCCAGGGGGTTGCCGCCATAGGTGCCGCCCAGGCCGCCGGCGGCCGGGCTGTCCATGATCTCCGCCTTGCCGGTGACGGCCGAGAGCGGGAAGCCGCCGGCCAGCGACTTGGCCATGGTGATCATGTCCGGCTCGACGCCGGAATGCTCGATGGCGAACATCTTGCCGGTGCGGGCGAAGCCGGTCTGCACCTCGTCGACGATCATGACGATGCCGTGCTCGTCGCAGATGCGGCGCAGCCCGGCCAGCAGCTCGGCCTGGGCGATGTAGAAGCCGCCCTCGCCCTGCACCGGCTCGATGATCATGGCGGCGATGCGCTTGGGGTCGACATCGGCGCGGAACATCACCTCCAGCGCCTCCAGCGTCTGCTCGACCTCCTTGCCGTGATAGGCCACGGGGAAGGGCAGGTGGTAGATCTCGCCCGGCATCGAGCCGAAGCCGGCCTTGTAGGGCACGACCTTGCCGGTCAGCGCCATGCCGAGCAGGGTGCGGCCGTGGAAGGCGCCGGAGAAGGCGATGACGCCGTTCCGCCCGGTGTGGTGGCGGGCGATCTTCACCGCGTTCTCGATCGCCTCGGCGCCGGTGGTCAGGAACACCGTCTTGCGCGGGCCGCGCGTCGGCACCGTGGCGTTCAGCCGCTCGGCCAGGCGGATATAGCCCTCATAGGGCATCACCTGGATGCAGGTATGGCTGAAATTGTCGAGCTGGGCGGTGACCGCCGCCTTGATCTTCGGGTGCAGATGGCCGGTGTTCAGCACCGCGATGCCGGCGGCGAAGTCGATATAGCGCTTGCCCTCGACATCGGTGATCTCGGCATTCTCGGCCTTGGCCGCGAAGACCGGCATCTGGATCCCGAGACCGCGCGGCACCGCCGCTTCGCGCCTCGCCTGCAGAGCCGCGTTGCTGTCGGCTGCCGTCACGCCCATCGTCCATGCTCCTGTCGGTCGGGTGAGGGCGGCACGATGCGCCCGCCCCGCCGCCCCGCGCAAGGCCGCGCGAGGGGGAATCCGCCCCGGCGGGGGCGGATTTTCACAGCGCCTATCGCAGTGCGATCAACGGGATGCGCGGCCGGCCGGCGGAGCGCCGGATCAGCCCGCCAGCCCGGCGGCGGCCAGCAGCAGCAGCCCCGCCAGGCTGAGCCCGAGCCCGGCCAGCACCGCCATGTCCACCTCGGCCGGCGCCATGGCGGGCAGCAGGCAGGCGCCGCCGGCCAGGCTGTCGGCGCTGCGGTCCTCGTGCTGCGGCATGGGAATCTCCCGTAATTACGTTTGACGGACGGTATTATGGGTGATTTACATCCATAATCCACAAGAGATTGCGGTCCTCCGGCCGGGCAGGCCTCCGCGCGGCGGTCTTCCGGCCGCGCCGGAGGGGTTGTACGGCCGGGCCGCCAGCGGAATCACGATGCCATGACGCAGAATATGCCCCGCCGCGCCCTGCTGCGCGCCGCCGCCGCCTGGGGCCTGGCCGCCCCGCTGCTGCCGGCCGGGCGCGCCCGGGCGGAGGAGGCCGCCGGCTTCCCCAGCCGGCCGCTGCGGCTGATCGTGCCGGTGGCGCCGGGCGGCAGCCAGGATGTGGTGGCGCGGCTGATCGCCCGCGGCATGGGCGAGGCGCTGGGCCAGACCATCCAGGTAGAGAATTTGCCCGGCGCCGGCAGCAATCTCGGCTATGAGGCGGCGGCGCGGGCCCGGCCGGATGGCTATACGCTGCTGGCCGGCTCCGACAGCCTGTCGATCAACGCCGCGCTGTTCCGGCGCCTGTCCTACGACCCGCTGCGCGCCTTCCAGCCGATCCTGCCCGGCGTCGCCGTGCCGCAGATCCTGGTGGTGCGGGAGGATTCGCCGCTGCGCGACCTGGCCGGCTTCCTGGCCGCGGCGCGCGCCGACACGCTGGCGGTGGGCACGCCGGGCAATGGCAGCCTGTCGCATCTGCTGGGCGAGCTGATCCAGCACGCCGCCGGGCTGCGCTGGACGCATGTGCCCTATCGCGGCGGGGCGCTGGCCATCAACGACCTGATGGCCGGGCATCTGCAGGCGGTGTGGATCAATATCGGCGCGGTGGCCGATGCGGTGAAGGGCGGGCGGCTGCGCGGGCTCGCCGTGTCCTCCGAGGCGCGCACCCAGGCGCTGCCCGAGGTGCCGACGCTGGACCAGGCCGGGCTGCCCGGGCTGGCGGCGACCGGCTGGCACGGCCTGGTGGCGCCGGCCGGGCTGGACCCGGCGGTGGCCGCGACGCTGAGCGCCGCCGGCCAGGCCGCGCTGCGCCGCCCCGAGTTGGCGCAGCGCCTGGCGGGGCTGGGGGTGGAGGTGCTGGACGAGCCGCCGGAGGCGCTGGGCCGCCGCATCCAGGCGGATGCCGAGCGCTGGGCGGCGGTGATCCGCCGCGGCGATCTGCGCCCCGATTGAGGCGCGGGCCGGACGGGCAGCGTTCTGGGCTCAGCCCAGCGCCAGCTCGCCCAGCATGCGGCGGGCCTCGGCGTCGCCGGCGATGGCGACGATCGAGCCGGTGCCCTCGCCGGGCAGGAATTCCTCCAGCGGGCGCAGCGCGAGCGACAGGGCGTGGCGCTGGGCCCAGGCGCGGATCTCGGTCTCGCGGCTGGCGGGCAGGATGATCAGGCCGGTGGGGGCGGTCGGGCTCATGCGCTCTTCTCTTTCAGGCGCGGGCCACGGCGCCGTAGGCGTCGTTGCTGGTGGCGCGGATGACATTGGCGAAGAGGCGCAGCGCGTCCGGGCCGCCCTGGTCGATCAGGGCACCGCCCTCCATCTCGCGGGCCAGCAGCTCGGCATGGCCGGCCAGGGTCTCGGCGGCGCGGCGCAGCGCCTCCTGCGAGAAGGCGATCTGCTGCTGCTCGGAGAAATCGTGCCAAGTGGCGGTACGGCTCGGGGACATTGGGGGTAGTCCGGATGAGGCCGTCTTGGCTCGGTGGCGCCCCGCTTGGGGTCGTCGTAGGGGCATCATGCCGGGGCCGGGTTAACCCCCGCTGAATCCAGCGGGGGTGGATGGCGATTTTTTCGCCCTGCGACGATTTTTCTGCCGCGTGCCGTTCCGGCGTCCCTGCGGGGGGCGCCGGGATTCGGGCGCCCTCCGGCGCGCGGGCGCTCAGCCGCCGCGCGACAGCTCGTAGAGCGCGATGGCCGCGGCCACCGAGACGTTCAGGCTTTCCATCTCCGGCCGGATCGGCAGCTTCACCAGCTCGTCGCAGGTCTCGCGCTGCAGCCGGCGCAGGCCGCTATCCTCGGCGCCCAGCACCAGGGCGGCGGGGCGGTCATGCGGCTTGGCCGCGGCCAGCTCGGTCTTCGCCGTGCCGTCCAGCCCCATCACCCAGTAGCCGGCCTTCTGCAGCACGGTGATGGTGCGGGCCAGGTTGACCTCGCGCACCACCGGCACCGTGTCCAGCGCGCCCACCGCGGCGCGCGCCATGGCGCCGGTCTCGGGCGGCGCGTTGCGGTCCTGCATCACCACGGCGGCGGCGCCGAAGGCGGCGGCGGAGCGCAGGATGGCGCCGACATTGCGCGGATCGGTCACCTGGTCGAGCAGCAGCACCGTGCCGCGGCTCTTCTCCAGCGCGTCCTCCAGCGCCACCGGCGGCAGCGGCTCGGCCAGCAGGGCGGCGCCCTGGTGCACGGCATCCTCGGTCAGGAAGGTCTGGAAGCGGGCGCGCTCCACCCGCTCGGCCTGCAGCTTCCAGGGCTTTGGCAGCTTCTCCGCCAGCGCCGCCTCGGCCTCGGCGGTCAGCAGCAGGCGCTTGAAGCGCCGCCGCGGATTGGCCAGCGCCGCGGCCACGGTGTGCAGCCCGTAGAGCCAGAGCGTGTTGGGCGGCGTCACCTCGCGCGGGGCGCGGCCCGCCTCGGCGCCGCGGGGATTGCGGCCGCCGCGCGGGGTCTCGGTCACGGCGTCGCCGCCACGCGGGCGGCGGGGGCGCTCCTCCTCCGGCGCGGCGCCGGCGGCATGGCCGGGGCGGCCCGCCGGGCGCTCGGCGTGCCGCTCCTGGGAGCGGCCCTTGGACAGCGGAGAGGAGGAGGAAGAGGGGCGGCGCGGGCCTTCCGGCCGGCGAGGGGGGCGCGACATGGGCGGCATCCTGGCGATCACCCGCGACGAAGCAAGGGCGGATGACGAAAACGCAAAAGAATTGCTCGGGGTGCGTTGACACGGGCTGCGAAAACCGGATAGTCCGCCCCGCTCCCGCCGGCCGGGATAGCGCGGAGGGGTGCCCGAGTGGCTAAAGGGGACGGACTGTAAATCCGTTGGCGCACGCCTACGTTGGTTCGAATCCAACCCCCTCCATATCCGGCCTGTCGGCGACATGCTTGTCGCCGGTGGCCCGGGGCACAATCTTTCCCGGCTGGAGTGGCGCCACGGCGCGGCCGTCGCAACGGACGCGCGGTGCGGGTGTAGCTCAATGGTAGAGCCCCAGCCTTCCAAGCTGGTTGTGCGGGTTCGATTCCCGTCACCCGCTCCAATCTGTGGAGCGGGCTACGGATCATTGAGCGGGCCATGGGGCGGATAGTGCGCCGGTATCGGCGCTGGACCGACAGGGTGACCGATAGATGGCGAAAGCTAAGTTTGAGCGGAACAAGCCGCACTGCAACATTGGCACGATCGGCCACGTTGACCATGGCAAGACGTCGCTGACCGCGGCGATCACCAAGGTCCTGGCGAAGTCGGGCGGTGCGTCCTTCACGGCCTATGACCAGATCGACAAGGCGCCGGAAGAGCGCGCCCGTGGCATCACCATCTCGACCGCTCACGTTGAGTACGAGACGGCGAACCGCCACTACGCCCATGTCGATTGCCCGGGCCACGCCGACTACGTGAAGAACATGATCACGGGTGCCGCCCAGATGGACGGCGCGATCCTGGTCGTGTCCGCCGCCGACGGCCCGATGCCGCAGACCCGCGAGCACATCCTGCTGGCCCGCCAGGTCGGCGTGCCGGCGCTGGTGGTGTTCCTGAACAAGTGCGACATGGCCGACCCCGACCTGCTGGAGCTGGTCGAGATGGAGGTGCGTGAGCTCCTGTCCAGCTACCAGTTCCCGGGCGACGACATCCCCATCGTCAAGGGCTCGGCCCTGATGGCGCTGGAGGACAAGTCCCCCGAGCTCGGCGAGCAGGCGATCCTGAAGCTGATGGAAGCTGTCGACAGCTACATCCCGCAGCCGGAGCGTCCGAAGGACCTGCCCTTCCTGATGCCGATCGAGGACGTGTTCTCGATCTCGGGCCGCGGCACCGTGGTGACCGGCCGCGTCGAGCGCGGCATCGTCAAGGTGGGCGAGGAAGTCGAGATCGTCGGCCTGAAGGACACCGTGAAGACGACGGTGACCGGCGTCGAGATGTTTCGCAAGCTGCTGGACAGCGGTGAGGCCGGCGACAACATCGGCGCCCTGCTGCGCGGCACGAAGCGCGAGGATGTGGAGCGCGGCCAGGTTCTGGCCAAGCCCGGCTCGATCACGCCGCACACCAAGTTCAAGGCCGAGGCGTACATCCTGACGAAGGAAGAGGGCGGCCGCCACACGCCGTTCTTCACCAACTACCGTCCGCAGTTCTACTTCCGCACGACCGACGTGACGGGCGTGGTGCAGCTGCCGGAAGGCGTCGAGATGGTGATGCCGGGCGACAACGTCGCCATGGACGTCGAGCTGATCGCGCCGATCGCCATGGACCAGGGCCTGCGCTTCGCGATCCGCGAAGGTGGCCGCACGGTCGGCGCCGGCGTCGTCGCCTCGATCAGCAAGTAAGCCGTCGCTTCGGCTGAGTGATGGCGGGCCGCCCCGGAAGGGGCGGCCCGTTTTCGTTGCGGCCGCCGCTTCGCCTCGGGGCCTCAGCGCTCCGGGCGTTCCAGCGCATGCACGCAGAGCGCGCGCAGCACCAGCCGCTGGAAGGAGAGCGGCGCCCGCGTGTCGACCTGGAACAGGGTCTGCGCCACGAACACCATCTGCCGGGTGAAGAGCGGGTTGCGCTGCGCGATGGCGCGCTGCACCGCCTCGGCCGCGCCGGCGGGGTCGTCCAGCTCCACCGTGGCGCGGCCGTAATCGGCGCGGCCCAGCGTCACCACCGGCTTCTCATAGACCAGCGCCTCGAAGCCGACGCCGGAATTGACCGTCAGCACGCAGCGGCTGGCCGGGATCAGCGCATGCACCGAGGCCTCGCTGCGCTCGACCAGGGGGTGGGCCGCCACCTCCTCCAGCATCGCCGCCACGGCGCGGTCGGTGCAGTGCGGGTGGCGCTTCACCACCACCGGCAGCCCGGCCTGGGCCAGGGTCAGGATCGCCGCCCGCATGCCGGCGACATAATCCTGCGCGAAGCGCTTCAGCGTGACGACGGAATCATTCGGCAGCTGCAGCGCGACGAAGACGAAGTCGCGCGCCATGGGCGGCGGCGCCTTCGGGTCCTGCCGCCATTTCGAGGCGCCGGCGGCGGCATAGTCGCGCAGCAGCCTGGCGTGATGCGCCTCGGCCAGGCCAGCCGGGATGCGCGCAATCTCCTTCTGCGGGAATTTGCACAGCTCCGACCAGCCGGAGAATCCCTCGCGCTCGAAATGCAGCATGAAGGGCAGGTAGCCGGCCTTGTAGTGCCAGGTGCGCGGCTTGCGCCCCAGCGTGTGCCAGGAGAGGTGGATGCAGCCCTCGCCGCCCGGATCCTCCTGCGGGTGGTGCAGCAGCAGCGGCGCCTGGGCCTGTTCCAGCACCGCCAGCATGCCGTCGCGCATCGGCGCGAAATCCGCCACATGCGGCCGCCAGGCCAGCGTCCAGCGCGGCCGCAGCACCAGCTGCAGGAAGCGCAGATAGGGCAGCGGCTCCTCGCAGCGCCAGAAATCCGCCTGCACCTTCTTCACCAGCCGGCGGAAGGCGCCGCTGTAATAGGCCTCGGTGAAGGCCGTCAGGCTGGGGAATTCCATCGCCTTCGGATCCTCGATGGGCATGCGCGCTCCCCTCTGCCGCGCCCGGGCGGTCCGGGCCGCGCGATCAAGACGCGCGAGCCGCCGCGGCGCAAGGGGCCGCGGCGGGCGGCGGCGCCTTGCGCGGCGGGGTCGCTTGCGGCTCCATGCGCGCCGAGCAAGATGGGTCCGTCATGGCTGTTCCGACCACCAACCCCGCCGCGGCCGCCGCCGATCGCCCCGCCGCGCCGGCGCCACGGCCCGAAGCGGGGGAGGGGGCGCGCCCGAGGGACCCCGCCGCGGCGCTGCTGAAGCAAGGCGAGGCGCTGGCCGAGGCCGGCGACGCGCCGGGACTGCTGGCCTGGCTGGCCGGCCTCACCGATGCCGAGGTGCCGCCGCGCGCCCTGTCGCTGCTGGTGCGCGCCGGCCGCGCGCTGGGCCAGCCGGCGCTGCTGCGCCGCGCCGTGGCGCTGGGCGGCGATCCCTCCCTGCCGCCCTCGCCGCGCGTGCTGCTGGCCCAGGCGCTGCTGAATGACCGCTCGGCGGAGGCCGCGCTCGCCGCCTGGCGGGTGCTCTCCGCCGCCCCCGGCCTGTTCGCCTCGGCCTCCGCCCCCAATGCGCTGCGCTGCCTGGCGCTGCTCGGCCCGCGCCTGCCGCCCGGCGCCGCCCGCCAGGAGGCCGTGGCGCTGCTGGCCGCGCACCGCGACAGCTTCCCCGACCCGGCGGAGCTGGCGGCGCTGGAGGCGCGGGAGGGGCTGCGCGCCCTGGCGCAGCAGCGCGACTGGGCCGGGCTGTGCCGCCTGGCCGCCACCCTGCCGGATGCGGCGCTGAATGCCGAGGCCACCGGCCAGCTGCTGACCGCCGCGCTGCAGACCCGCGACGCCGAGGCGGCGCGGCGGGCCCTGGCGCTGTCGCCGGCCGAGCTGGAAAAGCCCAAGCGCCGCATCTGGTACGCCAACCGGCTGCGCATGGCGGGCCTCGGCGAGGCGGCGCTGGCGCTGCTCGACGTGCCGGCGCTGACCGAGGCCACGGATCCCGAGACGCGCGACGCGCTGCTCGACATGCTGTCGCAATTCCTCGGCAGCGGGGTGCGCGGCGCGCTGGCGCAGTCGCTGCAGGCGCTGGCGGCGCGGCTCTCCGCCCCGGTCTTCACGGCCGAGGAGATGCCCTTGCCGCCGCCGCTGCTCTCGCCCGCGCCGCCGCGGGACGCCGCGCTGGAGCTGCACGCCGCCCCCGGTGTCTCCGCCGCGCTGCGCGCCGCCTTCGGCCGGCAGCTGGAGCAGAGCCGCCAGCTGATGCGCCGCCCGCGCGACGAGGCGGCCGGCCTGCCGGCGCGGCCGCGCCTGCTGCTCTGCCGCGACGTGGCGGTGGACGAGACCGGCCGGGTCTGGGACGCGCAGGGGCGCGTCGCGCCGATCTACCACCGGCTGCTGCCGCCCGACCTGCCGCCGCTGCCCGAAGGCCCGGCCCTGGCCGAGGCGGTGCTGGCCACCGAGACGCCGCGCAATTTCTACCACTGGTTCGCCGAGGGGCTGCCCGCTTTGGCCTGGCGGCTGCGCCCGGACGCGCCGCGCCTGCCGATCCTCTACACGCCGCGCATCGAGGGCTTCCTGCGCGCCACCCTCGACCTGCTGGGCGACAGCCTGGGCGAGGTGCCGGCGCTGCTGCGGGTCGAGGCGCCGCTGCGGGTGGAGCGCGGCTGGATCAGCCCGCGCGGCATGCAGTTCCTCTATCACGCCGAGTATTTCGCCGATCTCTACGCCCGGCTGGTGGCGCAGGCGATGCGGCAGGCGGCGCCCGGCGTCAGCGGGCCGCGCCTCTATCTCTCGCGCCGCGACGTGCCGCGGCGCGGCATCGAGAACGAGGTGGAGCTGGAGGAGGCGCTGCGGCGCCTGGGCTTCACCGTGATGACCTTCCAGGGCGTGCCCCTGGCGCGGCAGATCCGCGCCTTCCAGGAGGCGGAGGTGGTGGTCTCCCCGCATGGGGCGGGGCTGGCGCATCTGGTGGCGGCGCGGCCGGGGCTGAAGGTGTTCGAGCTGCTGCCCGCCTGGCCGGGCACCGAGAAGCTGCGCAGCTGCTACAGCCGGGTCTCCGCCTTCCGTGGCCACCACCATGCGATATGGCTGGAGCCGGTGGACCCGGTCACCCAGGGCTGGCGGGTGCAGCTGGCGCCGATGCTGGCGGCGCTGCAGCGCTTCCTCGACGCGCCGCGGCCGCAGGGGGCGGGCGGGCCGGCACCGGTGTCTCCCGGCTGATTCCTGCCTCTCGACAGGGCGGCGGCCCTCGCCTATAGACGCCTCCTCGCGCAGCGTTGGCGCCGCGCAGGGGCGTAGCTCAATTGGCTAGAGCGCCGGTCTCCAAAACCGGAGGTTGGGGGTTCGAGACCCTCCGCCCCTGCCAGTGGCGCGGATCCGCATCCCTCGGGGGCGGTGTCCTTGCCCTCGCCGTGCGCGGCCGGGTCTTGCGGGGTGGCTCCGGTCCGGATGCCGCCCGCGAAGCGTTTCCCACGGACCATTCCGGTCGGAACCTCCAGCCTGGACCAGTCCGGCAACCAGTTAGGGTAGCGATTTTGGCGAAGCTCGATCCCGCGCTGTTCATCCGCGATGTGCGGCAGGAGGTGGCCCGTGTCACCTGGCCGACCCGCAAGGAGACGCTGATCACCACCGGCCTGGTGCTGGCCCTGTCCGCCCTGGCCGCCGTGTTCTTCCTGCTGACCGACAAGCTCATCCAGTTCCTGGTGAGCCTGCTGTTCGGCTTCGGCGCGTAAGACGGAGCGAGATCCATGGCCGACATGAAGTGGTACGTCGTTCACGTCTATTCGGGCTTCGAGAAGAAGATCGCGCAGCAGCTCAAGGAGCAGGCGGCGCAGAAGGGGCTGGCCGACCAGATCGGCGACATCCTCGTCCCCTCCGAGGAGGTGACCGAGGTGCGCCGCGGCCAGAAGGTCAATTCGGAGCGCAAATTCTTCCCCGGCTATGTGCTGGTGAAGATGGCGATGACCGATGAGGCCTGGCACCTGGTCAAGGACACGCCCAAGGTCACCGGCTTCCTCGGCGCCCGCAACCGCCCGAGCCCGATCTCGGAAGCCGAGGCGCAGCGCATCGTCCGCCAAGTGCAGGAAGGCGTCGACAAGCCGAAGCGCCCCGCCGTGGTGTTCGAGGTGGGCGAGCAGGTGCGGGTCGCCGATGGCCCCTTCACCAGCTTCAATGGCACGATCGAGGAAGTCGACGAGGAGCGCGGCCGCGTGAAGGTCTCGGTCTCCATCTTCGGCCGCGCCACCCCGGTCGAGCTGGAATACGCCCAGGTCGAGAAGGTCTGAGACCTGCATGCGCGCCCTGCTGCGGCGGGCGCGCGACTCCTGGGAGAGGCTGCTGGCCTCTCCCGGCGGGCCATCCAAGGTGGCCCTCGGCATCGCCGCCGGCGCCGCCGCGGCGATGCTGCCGGCCTTCGGGCTGCACCTGATCTTCGCCGCCGGTTTCGCGTGGGCGCTGCGCGGCAGCCTGCCCGTGGCCGCCGCCACCTGCCTGGCCTTCGGCAACCCGCTCACCCATGCCGTGCTGCTGCCCACCGAATACGCCATCGGCCGGGTGCTGCTGCCGCCCTCCGTCGAATTCCTGCCCGAGCATGGCCCGGCCTGGCTGATGGCCACGCTGCCGGCCGCCGAGGAGACGCTGCTGGGTGGCCTGGTGCTGGCGGTGGTGGTGGGCGGGGTCGCCTATGCCGCTGCGCGGCGCTGGGGAGGCGCTGCCTCCCCAGACAAACCCGATGATATCTGGGGAGGCTCCGCCTCCCCAGACCCCTCCGCCGGGGGGACAGGGTCCCCCCGGACCCCGCCCTCAGCAGGCACCAACTGAAGGCGGGGTCCGGGGTGGCCCTGCCACCCCGGCGGGGTTCCAGGGGCGGAGCCCCTGGCCCTCACTCCTCGACCACGCTGACCGTCGCCGTCCGCCCCGGGATCAGCAGCAGCCCTTCCGGCACCTCCTCCAGCTTCACCCGCACCGGCACGCGCTGCGCCAGCCGCACCCAGGAGAAGGTGGGGTTCACATTGGCCACCAGCCCGGCGCTGCGCTCGCGGTCCGCGATGCCGCCGGCGATGCTCTCGACATGGCCCTGGAGCACGCGCGGATCGCCCATCAGCGTCACCCGCACCCGGTCGCCGGGATGGATGCGGGCCAGCTTCGTCTCCTCGAAATAGCCCTGCACATGCAGGCTGCCGGCATCGACCAGCGCCATCACCGCGCTGCCGGCCGAGACATAGGCGCCGGGCCGCAGCGTCAGGTTGGTGATGATGCCGGCGGCGGGGGCGTGGATCTCGGTGCGCGCCAGGTTCAGCCGCGCCAGCTCGCGCGCCGCTTCCGCCTCCTGCAGCGCCGCGGCGGCGGTGGCCGCGTCGGAATGCGCCTGCTCCTGCCGCTGCTGCGAGACGATGCCGGCATCCAGCCGGTCATAGCGCCGCTCGTCGCGCCGGGCGCGCTCCAGCGAGGCGGCGCGGCTTGCCACCACCGCCTCGGCCTGCTGCAGCGCCAGGGCGAAGCGGGCCTGGTCCAGCCGGAACAGCGGCTGGCCCTTCTCCACCACGGCATTGTCCTGCACCAGCACCTCGGCCACGAAGCCGGAGACGTCGGGCGCCACGCCGATGATGTCGGCGCGCACCCGCCCGTCCCGCGTCCAGGGCGCCTCCATGTAGTAGCGCCAGAGCTCCAGCGCCGCGAGCAGCGCGGCGGCGACCAGCAGCAGGGTGACGACGATCCGGATGAACCGGGCGAAGAGGGGCTTCATCGGGAGAGGCTTTCAGCCAGGGCGGCCACACCGCCCAGC
Organism: Pseudoroseomonas cervicalis; assembly: GCF_030818485.1. NCBI lineage: Bacteria > Pseudomonadati > Pseudomonadota > Alphaproteobacteria > Acetobacterales > Roseomonadaceae > Roseomonas > Teichococcus cervicalis. Next base: position 3,246,375 of record NZ_JAUTAJ010000004.1, read on the forward strand.
AGCAGGAGGTAGAGGGCGAAGTCGAAGAGCGGCGCGTGCCAGATCCAGCGATAGGCGCCGAGCGCCAGCAGGGCGCGGCGCAGCAGCGCGGTCAGCGGCAGGGCCAGCGCCGCCCAGACCAGCAGGGCGGGCAGGTAGATGCCGTAGAGGTCGATTTCGGCGATCATGCGGGCAGGCTTTCGGTGGCCCCTGGGGCGGGGCCGGCGGTGAAGGGGGAGGTGGCCTCCGGGAACAGCGCCATGCGCAGCCCGCCGAGCGACAGCGCCGCCTGGCGCGCCGCGCGGCCGGGCGCCCCGGCCGCCGCCAGCAGCGCGGCGTCGAGCCGCGCCAGCAGGGTGTCGCGCGGCAGCTGGCCGCGCGCCTCGGCGGCCAGCGCCGCCAGCGCCGCCTCCAGCGCGGCGCGCGGCGCGGCGGGCAGGGCGGGCAGCTGCTCGCGCAGCCGCAGCAGGTTCAGCGCGGCGCGCAGATCGGCCAGCTCGGAGACCGGCACGGCGCGCGCATCCACCGCCTGCAGCCTTGCGGCCAGCGCCTCGAACCGGTCGAGCATGACGCCGAGGATATGGCGCAGCTCGGCCGGCGCGCGGCCCTCGGCCAGCCGGGCCAGGTCCTGGCGGTCGGCCCGTGCCAGGCGGCGGACCCGCCAGGCGACGCCCAGCGAGCGGAGCAGCCGCACCGTCAGCAGGGCGAGCGCCAGCCCGCCCAGCGTGGCCAGGCCGCCATCCGCCCAGGCGGCGAAATCGGCGCTGTAGGTCTCCTGCAGGTTGATCACCGCCGGCACGGTCGCGGCGACGGCGAGCGCGGGCGCCATCAGCGCCGGCTGCGCCATCAGCGCGCCGGCCGGGAGATAGACCACGGCCAGCACCAGCAGCAGCAGCGGGAAGCCGTCGATGCGCGGCAGGACGACGAACTGGTACAGCCCGGCCAGCAGCACGGCGATGCCGGCGCCCAGGATGAACTGGCGCAGCGCCGGCGCCGGGTCGTCCAACTGGGCAAAGATGCAGAGCGCGACGCCCGACATCATGGCGAGGCTGGCGCCATGCGCCCAGCCGGTGCCGATCCACAGCGCGCAGCCGATCAGCAGCGCCAGCGCCGCCGCGCCACCGGACAGCGCCACCAGCAGCGGGTCGACATGCCCGGGCGGGCGGGTGGCGTTGTCGGGGGTGGCGTCGGCCGGGCGCTCGGCCTGCAGCCGGTCGACCAGCACCAGGCATTCGCGCCAATGCGCCAGCAGCTCGCGCAGCCGCTCCAGCAGCCCGTCGCGCAGCAGCGCCGTCCAGGGATCGGGGGAGGCGAGGGGGTGCGAGGCCGCCTCCTCCAGCCGCGCCTCCAGCCGCTGCACCTTCAGCCGCTGCGCCGCATCCGGCGCGGCGCCGGCCGAGCCCGTCATCCAGCCGGCGATGTCGGCCTGCAGCGTGGCCAGCGCCGCGGCGGCCTCCGGGTCCAGCGTGGCCAGGGCGCGGTTGCGTTCGCCGATGGCGGTCAGCAGGGTGGGCAGGGCGCGGGCATGCTCATGCAGCCGCCCGGCCCAGAGCAGGGGGGCGCGGCGGCTGCGCGCCTCGTAGCGCGCCTGCTGGAACAGGGCGGAGAGCGCCGCGCCATCGCGCGCCACGCGGCGGCGCTCGGCGGCGAAGCGGTCCGGATCGTGCGGGCGGGTCAGGCTGTCCTCGGCCAGCCGCGCCAGATCGGCCAGCCAGGCGCGGCTGGCCGCCAGCAGGCGCGGCGCGCCATGCTGCGGAAACAGCACGCCATGCATCAGCCAGGCGCAGAGGATGCCGAGCCCGATCTCGATCATGCGCGAGATGGCGGTGTCGAACACCGTGCCGGGCTGGTCGACGATGGGGAAGCAGATCAGCGCCGCGGTGTAGCCGGACAGCATGAAGGCATAGGCGCGCGGCGTCGGGTCGTAGAAGGAGGCGGCGAGGCAGAGGCCGAGCCACAGCGCCAGGGCGAGGGCGAAGAGCGGCGGCGCCGCGATCAGCAGCGGCAGCGCCAGGATCGAGAAGATGCCGCCGCACAGCGTGCCGGCCAGCCGCCACAGCGCCTTGGCGCGCAGCGCGCCGGAGAAGGGCTGCGCCACGATGTAGACGGTGGCCATCGCCCAGTAGGGGCGCGGCAGGTCGAGCGAGAAGGCGATCCACAGCGCCAGCGCCGCCGCGGCGAAGCTGCGCGCCGAATAGAGCCAGTCGGCCAGGATGGGCAGGCGCGGCATCAGGCGAAGCCCCCCGTCGGGCAGCCGAGCCTGGCCGCCATCGTCTCCAGCACCCGCAGCGCGGCGGCGATGTCGTCCGGGTCGCTCTCGCCCAGCAGCTCGGCGCGCAGCGCGTCCAGCGCGGCGGTGGCCTTCTCGCCGACCTGGCTGCCCAGCTCGGTCAGGTGCAGGGTGCGGGCGCGGCGATCGGCCGGGTCGGCGCGGCGCTCGACCAGGCCGGCCCCGGCCAGATGGTCGACCAGCGGCACCAGCGAGGGCTGCTCGATGCCCAGCGCCGCGGCCAGCCGGCCCTGGCGGCAGCCTTCCCCGGCATGGTCGCGCAGCAGCAGCAGCGCCAGCCCCGTGGCGTGGCTGAGGCCGAGCGGCGCCAGCCGCAGATCGGCCTCGCGCCGCCAGGCCCGGGTGACGGCGATGAAATGCCCGCCGAAGCGGCGATACAGTTCGGGGAGGGCGAGGGGATCCATGGCCAGATACATAGAGCCCTAATGATTAGGGGCCAGTGAATTTGCGCCGCGTCCCCGGCATGGCTGAGCCGCCGCCTTCGCGGTGGGCCGTTTCCGGGAGGCCGCCCGCCGCCGGGCGATGCGCGCGGCCTGGGCAGGGAACCCTGGGTGGCCGGGGCCGGTTGCGGTTGCAGGCAACCTGACCTGGGAGAGAGCTCATGCAACGACGCGTCATCATGACCGGCCTGGCCGGCGCCGCCCTGCTGCCGCTGACGGCGGCCTCCGGCCTGGCCCAGCCGGCGCCGGGCATGGCCGCCCCCGGCGCCGACGGGCTGGCGCCCTGGCGGCTGCGGGTGCTGGCCGGCGGCGTCTTCTCCATGCGGAGCAGCGCCCTGGCGGCCGAGCGCGCCCGCACCCCGGCGGTGCGCGCCTTCGCGCATTTCGAGACCGCCGAGCAGGAAGGCCTGCTGCGCGCCATGCAGCTGGCCGGGCTGCCGGTGCCGGCCCAGGTGCCGCTGCCGGGCGAGGCGCTGCAGGAGCTGCAGGCCCTGCAAACCCTGCAGGGCGGGGAATTCGAGCGCCGCTACCTGGCCGGCCAGACGGCGACGCATGAGGCGCTGCTGCAGGCGCAGCAGGCGCTGCTCACCGGCGGCCTGCCGCCGGAGCGGGTGATCGCCGCCCTGGCGGTGCCCGGCATCGAGCAGCATATCGCCATGCTGCGCGGCATCGGCTAAGGCCGGGCCGGCCGCGTCCCCGCCCGCCGGCCTCCCCGGCGCCGGGCGGGGCGCGGCGGGCCAGCCATGCGCAGGGCGGGGTTCAGAGGCGTCTGGACTCTCGCCGGCGGGACCTGTATAGGCCCGCCTCCGCCGTGACACTCCTGTGGCGCGCGATGTTGCGCGCACGGAAGGTTGCGGCGTTTTTGTCAGGGACGCGGGAGGCCCGGCCAGGGCCGACAGCACCGCGCACCTCTGAACGCAGAGGACGTAACATGGCTAAGAAGATCGTCGGCTACATCAAGCTGCAGATCCCGGCCGGCAAGGCGAACCCGTCGCCGCCGGTCGGCCCCGCGCTGGGTCAGCGCGGCCTGAACATCATGCAGTTCGTGAAGGAATTCAACGCGGCGACGCAGCAGATGGAGCCCGGCACCCCGACGCCGGTCGTCATCACCGCGTATTCGGACCGCACCTTCTCCTTCATCACCAAGACGCCCCCGAACACCTACTTCCTGCTCAAGGCGGCGAAGCTGGAGAAGGGCAGCCAGACCCCCGGCAAGGGCGGTGTGGTCGGCCGTCTGACCAAGTCGCAGCTGCGCGAGATCGCGCAGGTGAAGATGAAGGACATGAACGCCAACGACGTCGAGGCCGCCGTGCGCATGCTGGCCGGTTCCGCCCGCTCGATGGGCATGTCCGTGGTGGAGGGCTGATCCATGGCCAAGCAGGGCAAGCGTCTCAAGGGCCTGTATGCCGGTCTCGACCGTGACCAGCTGCACCCGCTGACCGAGGCGATCGCGACCGCCAAGGCCAATGCCAAGGCGAAGTTCGACGAGACCGTCGAGATCTCGATGAATCTCGGCATCGACCCGCGCCACGCCGACCAGATGGTCCGCGGCCTGGTCGGCCTGCCGCACGGCACCGGCAAGACCGTCCGCGTGGGCGTCTTCGCCCGCGGCCCGAAGGCCGAGGAGGCGAAGGCCGCCGGCGCTGACGTGGTCGGCGCCGACGACCTGGCCGCGCTGGTGCAGGAAGGCAAGATCGAGTTCGACCGCTGCATCGCGACGCCGGACATGATGGGCCTGGTCGGCCGCCTGGGTAAGATCCTGGGCCCGCGCGGCCTGATGCCGAACCCGAAGCTCGGCACCGTCACCATGGACGTCAAGGGCGCCATCGCGGCGGCCAAGGCCGGCCAGGTGGAGTTCCGCGCCGAGAAGGCCGGCATCGTGCATGCCGGCATCGGCAAGGCCTCCTTCTCGGCCGAGCAGCTGGTCGAGAATGCGCGCGCCTTCATCGAGGCGATCCAGCGCGCCAAGCCGACCGGCGCCAAGGGCACCTATGTGAAGAAGGTCGCCGTGTCCTCCTCCATGGGCCCCGGGCTCAAGGTGGATGTGACCACCCTCTCGGCCTGAGCCGAGTGACGAGATACGCGCCGCCCCCTCGGGGGTGAGTGCGGGCAAGGGAAGGGGTCCGCCCCTTCCCTGACACCTGTCCGAGAACGCATGTGGCCCCTTGCCGGGCCTTAAGGGGGCAGCCGCCCCGCAGGCGTGAGATGGGGATGCCGAGAGATGCAGGCCGTCGCCGCCTTGTGCGGTGCGGCGTGATGCTTGGTCTTCCGCAGACTCAGACAGGCGAACCGGGGCGTATCCATCCGGATGCGCCCCCGTGTGAACCGGCCGGAGCCCTTCCACAAGGCGCCGGCCACCGTGTGGAGACGGGAGTTGGATCGTACGGAGAAGCGTGCGTTCGTTGCCTCCCTCGCAACGGTGTTCGCCGAGACGAATTTCGTGCTCGTCGCCCAGAACAAGGGCATGACGGTCGCGGAAGTGTCGAATCTGCGGCGCCAGATGCGGGCGGCGGGCGCGACGTATAAGGTCGCGAAGAACCGGCTGGCCACCCTCGCCCTCGACGGCACCCGCTTCCAGGGCATCTCGCCGCTGCTGAAGGGTCCGACCGCGCTCGCGTGGTCGACGGATCCGGTGGCGGTGGCGAAGACCGCCGTGGAGTTCGCCAAGGGTAACGACAAGTTCGTCATCCTGGGCGGGGCGCTCGGGACCCAGGAGCTGGACGCCGAAGGCGTCAAGGCCCTGGCCGCGCTGCCCTCGCTCGAAATCCTGCGCGCGAAGCTGCTGGGTCTCATCCAGACCCCTGCGACGCGTATCGCTGGTGTGCTTCAGGCGCCCGGTGGTCAGGTGGCGCGCGTGCTGGCGGCTTACGCCAAGAAGGACGAGGCGGCCTAACAGGCGCCTATCGCGGAAGACCCCGGGCTGGCCGCACTTCGCCAACCGGGGATTGCATTCATCACGCCAAGCGATTACATCGAAGGATAGAAAACCATGGCCGATCTCGCGAAGCTGGTTGACGAGCTGTCCAGCCTGACCGTTCTGGAAGCCGCCGAGCTGTCGAAGCTGCTCGAGGAGAAGTGGGGCGTGTCCGCCGCTGCTCCCGTGGCCGTTGCCGCTGCCCCCGCCGCTGGTGGCGCTGCCGCCCCGGCCGCCGAGGAGCAGACCGAGTTCACCGTCATCCTGGCGAACTCCGGCGACAAGAAGATCAACGTGATCAAGGAAATCCGCACCATCACCGGCCTGGGCCTGAAGGAGGCCAAGGATCTGGTCGAAGGTGCGCCGAAGACCGTGAAGGAAGGCGTCTCCAAGGACGAGGCCGAGAAGATCAAGAAGGTCCTCGAGGAGAACGGCGCCAAGGTCGAGGTCAAGTGAGGTCCTTCCGGCAGCCTGGCATCCCGTTCGGGATGCCGGCCGCCGGGCTGGGCTGAGCGCGATACGACGCACAGCGGAAACGGGCGGGGACCCCCTCGGGTCCCTGCCCGCGACTGCGTTGCCGGCGGGCAGACCGCCGCACGCGATAAGAGGTACCCGCCGGCCGGGGCGGTTGGGCCGGAGCGAAGGGAAGCAGGACGGGCATGAACGCAATCACGAAGTCGTTCACCGGGCGGAAGCGCATCCGGAAGTCTTTCGGGCGGCTGCCCGAGGTGGCGCCGATGCCGAACCTCATCGATGTGCAGCGCGCCTCCTACGAGGCCTTCCTGCAGATGGGGGTGGATCCAGACGCTCGCACGAACACCGGGCTTCAGGAGGTGTTCAAGTCGGTCTTCCCGATCGACGATTTCGCCGGCCGCGGCCGCCTGGAGTTCGTCCAGTACGAGCTCGAAGAGCCGAAGTATGACGTGGAAGAGTGCATCCAGCGCGGGCTGACCTTTGCCGCCCCGCTGAAGGTGCGGCTGCGCCTGATCGTCTGGGATGTGGACGAGGACACCGGCTCCCGCTCCGTCCGCGACATCAAGGAGCAGGATGTCTACATGGGCGACATGCCGCTCATGACGGACAACGGCACCTTCATCATCAACGGCACCGAGCGCGTCATCGTCTCCCAGATGCACCGCTCCCCGGGCGTGTTCTTCGACCACGACAAGGGCAAGACGCACAGCAGCGGCAAGTACCTGTTCGCCGCGCGCGTCATCCCCTATCGCGGCTCCTGGCTCGATTTCGAGTTCGATGCCAAGGACATCTGCTACGTTCGTGTTGACCGGAAGCGCAAGCTGCCCGCCACGACGCTGCTCTATGCCCTGGAATCGGCCCGCACCGAGGCGCTGCGCGCCGAGCGCGGCGATGCCGCGCTGGAAGCCGGCGAGATCCGCGGCATGGATGCCGAGGAGATCCTCAACACCTTCTACGGCCAGGTGGTGTTCAGCCGCGGTCCGAAGGGGTGGAGCCGTCCCTTCGAGCCCGACGCCTTCCGCGGCGTGAAGCTGATCGAGAACCTGGTCGACGCCGCGACCGGCGAGGTGGTGGCCGAGAAGGACACCAAGCTGACGCCGCGCCTGGCGCGCAAGATCGCCGAGGCCGGTACCAAGGAGGTGCTGGTCGGCCGCGCCGATCTGCTCGGCCGCTATGTCGCCGAGGATCTGGTCGACCTGACCACCGGCGAGATCTGGGCCGAGGCCGGCGACGAGCTGACCGAGCCCAAGCTCTCCGCCATCGAGCAGGCCGGCATCGACGCCCTGCCGACCCTGGCGATCGACCAGACGGTCGGCCCCTGGCTGCGCAACACCCTGGCCGTCGACAAGAATGGCAGCCGGGACGAGGCGCTGATGGACATCTACCGGGTGATGCGCCCGGGCGAGCCGCCGACGCCGGAGACCGCCGAGGCGCTGTTCCGCGGCCTGTTCTTCGACGCCGAGCGCTACGACCTGTCCACGGTCGGCCGCGTGAAGATGAACATGCGCCTGGGCTTCAGCCTGGAGGATGTGCCGGACCATATCCGCGTGCTGCGCAAGCAGGACATCATCGCGACGGTCCGCACCCTGCTCGAGCTGAAGGACGGCAAGGGCCAGATCGACGACATCGACAATCTCGGCAATCGCCGGGTGCGTTCGGTCGGCGAGCTGATGGAGAACCAGTACCGCGTCGGCCTGCTGCGCATGGAGCGCGCGATCAAGGAGCGCATGGGGTCGGTCGATATCGACACCGTCATGCCGCATGACCTGATCAACGCGAAGCCGGCCGCCGCCGCGGTGCGCGAGTTCTTCGGCTCCTCGCAGCTGTCGCAGTTCATGGACCAGACCAACCCGCTGTCGGAAGTGACGCATAAGCGCCGCCTCTCGGCGCTTGGTCCGGGCGGTCTGACGCGCGAGCGCGCCGGCTTCGAGGTGCGCGACGTGCACCCGACGCATTACGGCCGCATCTGCCCGATCGAGACGCCGGAAGGCCCGAATATCGGCCTGATCAACAGCCTCGCCACCTTCGCCAAGGTGAACAAGTACGGCTTCATCGAGACCGCCGTACCGCCTGGTGAAGGACGGCAAGATCGTGGGCGATCCGCGCTACCTCTCCGCCATGGAGGAGGAGAAGCTGGTCGTCGCCCAGGCCGATGCCGAGGTGAATGCCGAGAGCGGCGAGTTCCTCTCCGACCTCGTCTCCGTCCGCCAGGGCGGCGATTTCCGGCTGGTGAAGCCGGAAGAGGTGACGGCGATCGACGTCTCGCCGAAGCAGCTGGTCTCCGTCGCCGCGGCGCTGATCCCGTTCCTGGAGAACGACGACGCCAACCGCGCGCTGATGGGCTCCAACATGATGCGTCAGGCGGTGCCGCTGGTCCGCTCCGACGCGCCGCTGGTCGGCACCGGCATGGAGGCCGCGGTCGCCCGCGACTCCGGTGCGACCATCGTGGCGCGGCGCGGCGGCGTGGTGGACAGCATCGACGGCGCCCGCATCGTGGTGCGCGCGACGAATGATGAGGACGGCACGACCCGTGGCGTCGACATCTATCGGCTGCGCAAGTTCCAGCGCTCCAACCAGTCGACCTGCATCAACCAGCGCCCGCTGGTGAAGGTGGGCGACCAGGTGGCGGCCGGCGACATCATCGCCGACGGCCCGTCCACCGAGCTGGGCGAGCTGGCGCTGGGCCGCAACGTGCTCGTGGCCTTCATGCCCTGGAATGGCTACAACTTCGAGGACTCCATCCTCATCAGCGAGCGCATCGCGAAGGATGACGTCTTCACCTCGATCCATATCGAGGAGTTCGAGGTGATGGCCCGCGACACCAAGCTGGGCCAGGAAGAAATCACCCGCGACATCCCGAATGTCGGCGAGGAAGCGCTGCGCAACCTCGACGAGGCCGGCATTGTTTACGTTGGCGCCGAGGTTAATCCGGGCGACATCCTTGTGGGTAAGGTCACCCCCAAGGGCGAAAGCCCGATGACACCCGAAGAAAAACTGCTGCGCGCCATCTTCGGCGAGAAGGCCTCCGATGTCCGCGACACCTCGCTGCGCCTGCCGCCTGGCACGACCGGCACGGTGGTCGATGTGCGCGTGTTCAACCGCCGCGGCGTCGACAAGGACGAGCGCGCCATGGCGATCGACCGCGCCGAGATCGAGCGCCTGGCCAAGGACCGCGACGACGAGAAGGCGATCCAGGAGCGCAGCTTCCACTCGCGCCTGCGGGAGAAGCTGCTGAACCAGAAGGCCTCGGGCGGCTTCAAGGGCGTCAAGGCGGGCACCCCCATCACCGACGAGGTGCTGGACCAGTTCGCCCGAGCCACCTGGCGCCAGATCGGCGTGCAGGACGACGCCGTGATGGTCGAGATCGAGGCGCTGAAGCGCGAATTCGACGCCGCGGTCGAGAAGCTGCAGAAGCGCTTCGAGTCCAAGGTGGAGAAGCTGCAGCGCGGCGACGAGCTGCCGCCCGGCGTGATGAAGATGGTCAAGGTCTTCATCGCGGTGAAGCGCAAGCTGCAGCCCGGCGACAAGATGGCCGGCCGCCACGGCAACAAGGGTGTCGTCTCCCGCGTCGTGCCGGTCGAGGACATGCCGTTCCTGGAGGATGGCACCTCGGTCGATCTGGTGCTGAACCCGCTGGGCGTGCCCTCGCGCATGAATGTCGGGCAGATCCTGGAGACGCATCTGGGCTGGGCCTGCGCCAATATCGGCAAGTCCATCGGCGAGCTGGTCGAGGATTACCGCCGCGCCGGCGCGGCGCGCGAGGCGCTGCTCGAGAAGCTCCGCGATGTCTATGGCGATGAGATCTATGGCCGCGACATCGAGGACATGTCCGAGGACCAGCTGATCGAGCTGGGCGAGAATCTGCGCAAGGGCGTGCCGATCGCGACGCCGGTCTTCGACGGTGCCCGCATGTCGGACATCGAGCGGATGCTGGACAAGGCGGGGCTCGACACCTCGGGCCAGAGCCGCCTGGTCGATGGCCGCACGGGCGAGTATTTCGAGCGCAAGGTGACGGTCGGCTACATCTACATGCTGAAGCTGCACCACCTGGTGGACGACAAGATCCACGCCCGCTCCATCGGCCCCTACAGCCTCGTCACCCAGCAGCCGCTGGGCGGCAAGGCGCAGTTCGGCGGCCAGCGCTTCGGCGAGATGGAGGTCTGGGCGCTGGAGGCTTACGGCGCCGCCTACACCCTGCAGGAGATGCTGACGGTGAAGTCGGACGACGTGTCCGGCCGCACCAAGGTGTACGAGGCCATCGTGCGCGACCAGGACAGCTTCGAGGCCGGCATTCCGGAATCCTTCAACGTGCTGGTGAAGGAGCTGAAGTCGCTGGGCCTGAATGTGGACCTGGAGAACCGCGCGGCGTGAACCTCCCGCCTCGCCAGACCCGAGTTTTTTTGCTCAGCCGCGCCGGGGTGACCCCGGCGCGGCGGCCTCACCTTGAGAGGACGGCCGCATGAACGAGCTGATGAAGATCCTGGGCCAGACCGGCCAGGCGATGACGTTCGATCAGATCAAGATCACCATCGCGAGCCCGGAGCAGATCCGCTCCTGGTCCTATGGCGAGATCAAGAAGCCCGAGACGATCAACTACCGCACCTTCAAGCCGGAGCGGGACGGGCTGTTCTGCGCGCGCATCTTCGGTCCGATCAAGGACTATGAGTGCCTGTGCGGCAAGTACAAGCGGATGAAGTTCCGCGGCATCATCTGCGAGAAGTGCGGCGTCGAGGTGACGCTGGCCAAGGTCCGGCGCGAGCGCATGGGCCATATCGAGCTGGCCAGCCCCGTCGCGCATATCTGGTTCATGAAGTCGCTGCCTTCGCGCGTCGGCCTGATGGTCGACATGTCGCTGAAGGAGCTGGAGAAGATCCTGTACTTCGAGTCGTATGTGGTGCTGGAGCCGGGTCTGACCGACCTCAAGCTGCACCAGCTGCTGACCGAGGAGCAGTTCGTCTCCAAGCAGGATGAGTTCGGCGAGGACGCCTTCTCCGTCGGCATCGGCGCCGAGGCGGTGAAGCAGATGCTCGCCGCCATCGACCTGGAGCGCGAGAGCGAGCGGCTGCGCGCCGACCTCAAGGAGACCACCTCCGAGGCCAAGCGCAAGAAGCTCGTCAAGCGGCTGAAGATGATCGAGTCCTTCCGCGAGGGCGGTGCCCGTCCGGAGTGGATGATCCTCGACGTCGTGCCGGTGATTCCGCCCGAGCTGCGCCCGCTGGTGCCGCTGGATGGTGGTCGCTTCGCGACCTCCGACCTGAACGACCTGTATCGCCGCGTCATCAACCGCAACAACCGCCTGAAGCGGCTGATCGAGCTGCGCGCCCCCGACATCATCGTGCGCAACGAGAAGCGCATGCTGCAGGAATCGGTCGACGCGCTGTTCGACAATGGCCGCCGCGGCCGGGCGATCACGGGCGCCAACAAGCGCCCGCTGAAGTCGCTCTCCGACATGCTGAAGGGCAAGCAGGGCCGGTTCCGCCAGAACCTGCTCGGCAAGCGCGTCGACTATTCGGGCCGTTCCGTCATCGTCGTCGGGCCGGAGATGAAGCTGCACCAGTGCGGCCTGCCGAAGAAGATGGCGCTGGAGCTGTTCAAGCCCTTCATCTACTCGAAGCTCGAGAAGTACGGCCACGCCACCACCATCAAGGCCGCCAAGCGGATGGTGGAGAAGGAGCGTCCCGAGGTGTGGGACATCCTCGAGGAGGTGATCCGCGAGCACCCGGTGATGCTGAACCGGGCGCCGACGCTGCACCGCCTGGGCATCCAGGCCTTCGAGCCGGTCCTCGTCGAGGGCAAGGCGATCCAGCTGCACCCGCTGGTCTGCACCGCCTTCAACGCCGACTTCGACGGCGACCAGATGGCCGTGCACGTCCCGCTGAGCCTTGAGGCTCAGCTGGAAGCGCGCGTGCTGATGATGTCGACCAACAACATCCTCAGCCCCGCCAACGGCAAGCCGATCATCGTCCCCAGCCAGGACATCGTGCTCGGCCTCTACTACCTGTCGCTGGAGACGCCGGAATTCCGCGTCGCCGCGAAGGAGCTGGAGGAGAAGCGCGCGCTGATCCGCTCGGCGGAGCAGAAGGGCGGCAAGGATCTCAGCGAGGCCGAGAAGGCCGCGCTGGAGCACCGCCCGCATGTCTTCGGCGATCTCGGCGAGGTGGAGCAGGCGCTGGCCGCCGGCAGCATCACCCTGCACACGGCGGTGATGGCGCGCGTGCCCTCGCCGACGGTGGAGAACGCCAAGCGGCTGGAGACGGTGCTGACCACCGCCGGTCGCATGATGATGGGCGCCCTGCTGCCGCGCGACCCGCGCACGCCCTATGCGCTGGTCAACCGCCAGCTGACCAAGAAGTCCATCTCGGACGTCATGGACGCGGTCTACCGCCATTGCGGCCAGAAGGAATCGGTGATCTTCGCCGACCGCCTGATGGCGCTGGGCTTCCGCCAGGCGGCCAAGGCCGGCATCTCCTTCGGCAAGGATGACATGGTCATCCCGGACGAGAAGGAAGGGCTGATCGCGCGCACCAAGGCCGAGGTGAAGGAGTTCGAGCAGCAATATCTCGACGGCCTGATCACCGCGGGCGAGCGCTACAACAAGGTGGTCGACGCCTGGTCGCGCTGCACCGACGAGGTGGCCGGCGCGATGATGAAGGAGATCTCGCGCCAGGAGGTCGGCAAGCCGATCAACAGCGTGTGGATGATGTCGCATTCCGGTGCGCGTGGCTCGCCGGCGCAGATGCGCCAGCTGGCCGGCATGCGCGGCCTGATGGCCAAGCCCTCGGGCGAGATCATCGAGCAGCCGATCATCGCGAACTTCAAGGAAGGCCTGTCGGTCCTCGAGTACTTCAACTCGACCCACGGCGCCCGCAAGGGCCTGGCCGATACCGCGCTGAAGACCGCGAACTCCGGCTACCTGACCCGCCGCCTGGTCGACGTGGCGCAGGATTGCATCATCGTCGAGGTCGATTGCGGCACCGAGCGCGGCATCACCGTGCGCGCCGTGATGGATGGCGGCGAGGTGGTCTCCTCGCTCTCCGAGCGGATCCTGGGCCGCACCGTGCAGCGCGACATCTTCGACCCGACCTCGGGCGAGCTGCTCTATCCGCGCAACACGCTGATCCAGGAGCCCGAGGCGGAGCGGATCGAGAAGGCCGGCGTCGAGGAGGTCTATATCCGCTCGGTGCTGACCTGCGATGCGCGCTCGGGGGTCTGCGGCCATTGCTATGGCCGTGACCTGGCCCGCGGCACGCCGGTGAATATCGGCGAGGCGGTGGGTGTCATCGCCGCGCAGTCGATCGGCGAGCCGGGCACGCAGCTGACGATGCGCACCTTCCACATCGGTGGTGCCGCGACCCGCGGCGCCGAGCAGTCGGCGGTGGAAGCCACCGGCGACGGCACGGTGGTGGTGCTGAACCGCAACGTCGTGGCGAACAGCCAGGGTGCTGCCATCGTCATGGCGCGCAACTGCGAGATCGTGCTGAACGACGCCAATGGCCGCGAGCGTGCCCGCTACCGCGTGCCCTACGGCGCCAAGCTGCTGGTGCAGGAGGACGGCCTGGCCGTCACCCGCGGCCAGAAGCTGGCGGAGTGGGACCCGTTCACCCTGCCGATCATCACCGAGAAGGGCGGCACCGTCGAATATGCCGACCTGATCGAGGGCGTGACGCTGGTCGAGCGGCAGGACGAGGTGACCGGCCTCTCCTCCAAGGTGGTGGTGGACTACAAGCAGGCCGCCAAGGGCGCCGATCTGCGTCCGCGCATCATCCTGAAGGACGAGAAGGGCAACATCGTCCGCCTGGCGAATGGTGCCGAGGCCCGCTACTTCCTGTCCCCCGACTCGATCCTGTCGGTGGACAATGGCGCCTCGGTCCAGGCCGGTGACGTGGTGGCCCGCCTGCCGCGCGAATCCTCGAAGACCCGCGACATCACCGGCGGTCTGCCGCGTGTGGCCGAGCTGTTCGAGGCGCGCCGTCCGAAGGACCACGCGATCATCTCCGAGATCGACGGGCGCGTGGAGTTCGGCAAGGACTACAAGGCCAAGCGCCGCATCCTGGTGGTGCCGGAGCAGGTCGGCGACGAGCCGCCCGTGCCGCGTGAGTACCTGGTGCCGAAGGGCAAGCACGTCTCGGTGCAGGAAGGCGACTATGTGAAGGCCGGCGACCCGCTCGTCGACGGCCCGCGCGTGCCGCACGACATTCTCCGGGTTCTGGGCGTGGAAGCCCTCGCCAATTACCTGGTGAACGAGATCCAGGACGTCTATCGACTGCAGGGCGTGAAGATCAACGATAAGCATATCGAGGTGATCGTCCGCCAGATGCTGCAGAAGGTGGAGATCCTGGATCCGGGCGACACCACCTTCCTGGTGGGCGAGACGGTCGAGCGCATCGAGTTCGAGATGGAGAACGAGAAGCTGCTCGCCCGCAAGGAGCGCCCGGCGCGCGCCGAGCCGGTGCTGCAGGGCATCACCAAGGCCTCGCTGCAGACCACCAGCTTCATCTCGGCCGCCTCCTTCCAGGAGACCACCCGCGTGCTGACCGAGGCGGCTGTCGCCGGCAAGGTCGACTACCTGGCGGGCCTGAAGGAGAACGTGATCGTGGGTCGCCTGATCCCGGCGGGCACGGGCTCGGTGATGAACCGGCTGCGGGCTCTGGCCGCGCAGCGCGACGGCCAGCGGCTGACCGGCCAGGGCGCGCTGCCCAAGCCGGGCGCCGAAGCCGCGGAGTGATCCGCGGCGGCCGGGGCGGGGAGCGATCCCCGTCCCGGCCGCCGCTACCGTGAAACCGCGTGTTTCACGGCGCCTTCCCCTCTCTGGAAGGCGGGCCGGGCAGCCCCCGGTCTTTTGCATGGGAGACGCCTCCATTGCGGGGGCGGATTCTTTGGTCAGGGGGTGCGGCGTGCTTGACTCATGGGGGGTCGGCGCGTAGTTTCCGCGCCCTCGACGGGGTTGTGCTCGCCATATGGGCATGACCTGCGGAGTTCTGGACGACAGGTTCTGAGCATCCGGCGCCGCACCCAATTCGGGTGCTGAGGCCGGGGCGGGACAAGCCCGATGGGGTGGCATGGAAGTGCCGCTCGGTCGGGCGCTCTTGCTTGCAAGGGGCCTGGGCGTTCGAAGAAGGGCACGAAGGGGCGTCATGCCGACGATCAACCAGCTCATCGCCAACGGGCGTGAGCCCAAGCCGAGCCGTAACAAGGTTCCGGCGCTGCAGGGCTGCCCGCAGAAGCGCGGCGTCTGCACGCGCGTGTACACCACCACTCCGAAGAAGCCGAACTCGGCTCTCCGTAAGGTCGCCAAGGTGCGCCTGGTGAACGGGATGGAAGTGGTGAGCTACATTCCGGGTGAAGGTCACAACCTGCAGGAGCACTCGGTGGTGCTGATCCGCGGCGGGCGCGTGAAGGACCTTCCCGGCGTGCGCTATCACATCCTGCGCGGCGTGCTTGACACGCAGGGCATCGCCAAGCGTCGCAAGCGCCGTTCGCTGTACGGCGCGAAGCGGCCGAAGTAAGGGATAGAGAGCGATGTCGCGTCGCCATAGCGCCGAGAAGCGCGAAGTTCTGCCGGATCCGAAGTTCGGCGATCTCGTCCTCAGCCGTTTCATGAACGTGCTGATGTATGACGGCAAGAAGAGCACGGCCGAGCGTATCGTCTACGCCGCCATGGACACCCTGAAGCGCCGCGGCGGTCCGAACAGCGACCCCCTGCGCCTGTTCCATGAGGCGATGGACAATGTGAAGCCGGCCGTCGAGGTCCGCTCGCGCCGCGTCGGTGGTGCCACCTACCAGGTGCCCGTCGAGGTGCGCCCGGAGCGTCGCCAGGCGCTGGCCATCCGCTGGCTCATCGAGTCCGCCCGCAAGCGTGGCGAGCACACGATGGAAGAGCGCCTCTCCTCCGAGCTGATGGACGCGGCGAACAACCGCGGCTCGGCCGTGAAGAAGCGCGAAGACACGCACCGGATGGCCGAAGCCAACAAGGCCTTCAGCCACTACCGCTGGTAACGACACCCGATCGGGGACGAAGACGATGGCGAAAGCTAAGTTTGAGCGGAACAAGCCGCACTGCAACATTGGTACGATCGGGCATGTCGACCATGGCAAGACGTCGCTGACCGCGGCGATCACCAAGGTCCTGGCGAAGTCGGGCGGTGCGTCCTTCACGGCCTATGACCAGATCGACAAGGCGCCGGAAGAGCGCGCCCGTGGCATCACCATCTCGACCGCTCACGTTGAGTACGAGACGGCGAACCGCCACTACGCCCATGTCGATTGCCCGGGCCACGCCGACTACGTGAAGAACATGATCACGGGTGCCGCCCAGATGGACGGCGCGATCCTGGTCGTGTCCGCCGCCGACGGCCCGATGCCGCAGACCCGCGAGCACATCCTGCTGGCCCGCCAGGTCGGCGTGCCGGCGCTGGTGGTGTTCCTGAACAAGTGCGACATGGCCGACCCCGACCTGCTGGAGCTGGTCGAGATGGAGGTGCGTGAGCTCCTGTCCAGCTACCAGTTCCCGGGCGACGACATCCCCATCGTCAAGGGCTCGGCCCTGATGGCGCTGGAGGACAAGTCCCCCGAGCTGGGCGAGCAGGCGATCCTGAAGCTGATGGAAGCTGTCGACAGCTACATCCCGCAGCCGGAGCGTCCGAAGGACCTGCCCTTCCTGATGCCGATCGAGGACGTGTTCTCGATCTCGGGCCGCGGCACCGTGGTGACCGGCCGCGTCGAGCGCGGCATCGTCAAGGTGGGCGAGGAAGTCGAGATCGTCGGCCTGAAGGACACCGTGAAGACGACGGTGACCGGCGTCGAGATGTTCCGCAAGCTGCTGGACAGCGGTGAGGCCGGCGACAACATCGGCGCCCTGCTGCGCGGTACGAAGCGCGAGGACGTGGAGCGCGGCCAGGTTCTGGCCAAGCCCGGCTCGATCACGCCGCACACCAAGTTCAAGGCCGAGGCGTACATCCTGACGAAGGAAGAGGGCGGCCGCCACACGCCGTTCTTCACCAACTACCGTCCGCAGTTCTACTTCCGCACGACCGACGTGACGGGCGTGGTGCAGCTGCCGGAAGGCGTCGAGATGGTGATGCCGGGCGACAACGTCGCCATGGACGTCGAGCTGATCGCGCCGATCGCCATGGACCAGGGCCTGCGCTTCGCGATCCGCGAAGGTGGCCGCACGGTCGGCGCCGGCGTCGTCGCCTCGATCAGCAAGTAAGCGGCAGCGGGCAGAGAATAGGCGCCAGAACATGGACAGCCAGAACATCCGCATCCGCCTCAAGGCGTTCGATCACCGCGTGCTGGATGGCAGCACGCGGGAGATCGTGAACACCGCGAAGCGGACGGGCGCGCGCGTGCGCGGCCCGATCCCGCTGCCGACGGAAATCGAGCGTTTCACCGTGAACCGCTCGCCGCATGTCGACAAGAAGAGCCGTGAGCAGTTCGAGATCCGGACTCATCGGCGTCTGCTCGATATCGTCGATCCCACCCCGCAGACCGTGGACGCGCTGATGAAGCTCGACCTGGCGGCCGGTGTGGACGTCGAGATCAAGCTCTGAGGCCGGGGAGTAGAACACCATGGCCGCGAAGAATGGTCGCACCGGCCTGATCGCGAAGAAGCTGGGCATGACCCGGCTGTTCAACGACGACGGCTCGACCGTGCCCGTGACCGTGCTGCACCTGGACCAGGTGCGCGTGGTTGCGACCCGCACGGACGAGAAGGACGGTTACAATGCGGTTCAGCTGGGCTTCGGCCTGGCGAAGCCGAAGAACGTCTCGAAGCCCAACAAGGGTCACTTCGCCAAGGCGGGTGTCGAGGCGCCGAAGAAGGTCGTCGAGTTCCGCGTGGCCGCTGACGCCATGCTGGAGCCGGGCGCGAAGCTCTCCGCGAATCACTTCGTGAAGGGCCAGATCGTCGACGTGACGGGCACCTCGAAGGGCAAGGGGTTCGCCGGCGCCATGAAGCGCTGGAACTTCTCGGGCCTTGAGGCGACGCACGGCGTCTCGATCTCGCACCGGTCGCACGGTTCGACGGGCAACCGTCAGGATCCGGGCAAGACCTTCAAGAACCTCAAGAAGATGGCTGGCCATCTGGGCGTTGAGCGCGTGACCACGCAGAACCTGGAGGTCGCCGGTTTCGACCTCGAGAAGGGTCTGCTGCTGGTCAAGGGTGCGGTGCCTGGCGCGAAGGGCGGGTATGTGCTGGTGCGCGACGCGGTGAAGTCCGCGCGCCCGGCCGACGCGCCGTTCCCCGCGGCCGTGGCCTGAGGGTTAGGACATGCAGGTTCCTGTCATCACCCTGGATAACGGCAAGGCCGGCGAGATCGATCTCCCGGACGCGCTGTTCGCCGCCGCCCCGCGCGCCGACATCATGGCCCGCGTCGTCCACTGGCAGCTCGCCAAGCGCCGTGCCGGCACCCACAAGGTGAAGGGCATGGGCGAGGTCTCCGGCACGACGAAGAAGCCGTACCGGCAGAAGGGCACGGGCAATGCCCGCCAGGGCTCGCTGCGCGCGCCGCAGTTCCGCACCGGTGGCGCCGTGCACGGCCCCGTCGTCCGCGACCATGGCTACTCGCTGAACAAGAAGGTCCGCCGCCTGGGCCTGATCAGCGCGCTGAGCCAGAAGGCCGCCGAGGGCAAGCTGGTGGTGCTCGACACCGCCGCGCTGGGCGCCGACGCCAAGACCTCCGCCATGGCCTCCAAGGTCAAGGCGCTGGGCTGGAAGAGCGCGCTGGTCGTCGATGCCTCCGTCGAGGACGGCTTCGGCCGCGCCGTGCGCAACCTGAAGAACGTGAACGTGCTGCCCTCCATGGGCGCCAATGTTTACGACATTCTGAAGCATGACGTGCTGGCGGTGACCCGTCAGGCCGTCGACGCGCTGAAGGAGCGGCTGGCATGAGCGAGACCGCGACCAAGAAGCCCGGCATCGTGATCTCGCGCGAGAAGATGTATCAGACCATCCTCGCGCCGCTCATCACGGAGAAGGCCACCGGCCTCGCCGAGCAGAGCCAGGTCACCTTCAAGGTGCCGCTCTCGGCGACCAAGCCGGAGATCAAGGCCTCGGTCGAGGGGCTGTTCGGGGTGACCGTCGTCGCCGTGAACACCCTCGTCATGAAGGGCAAGACCAAGCGGGTGCGCGGCCGTGAGGGCGTGCGCTCCGACTGGAAGAAGGCGGTCGTCCGCCTGGCCGAGGGCCAGAGCATCGACCTCACCACGGGGCTCGCTTAACGCCATGGCGCTGAAGCACTTTAACCCGGTCACCCCGAGCCTGCGCGGGACGGTCCTCATCGACCGTCGCGAGCTGTACAAGGGCAAGCCGGTCAAGCAGCTGACGGAGGGCAAGAGCCACTCCGGCGGCCGCAACAATCATGGCCGCATCACCGTCCGGTTCCGGGGCGGCGGGCACAAGCAGTCCTACCGCGTGGTGGACTTCAAGCGTCGCAAGTTCGACGTGCCTGCCACCGTGGAGCGGCTGGAATACGACCCGAACCGCACCGCCTTCATCGCGCTGGTGAAGTACGAGGATGGCGAGCTCGCCTATATCCTCGCGCCGCAGCGCCTGAAGGTGGGCGACACGGTGGTGGCGGGTGAGCGCGTCGACATCAAGCCGGGCAACGCGATGCCGCTCGGCTCGATCCCGGTCGGCACGATCATCCACAACATCGAGATGAAGCCCGGCGCCGGCGGCAAGATCGCGCGTTCGGCTGGCACCTTCTGCCAGCTGGTCGGCAAGGATGCCGGCTACGCCCAGGTCAAGCTGCAGTCGGGCGAGCTGCGCCTGCTGCGCGGCGAGTGCATGGCCTCGATCGGTGCGGTGTCCAACCCGGACAACCAGAACCAGCATATCGGCAAGGCCGGTCGCTCCCGCTGGCTGGGCCGCAAGCCGCATCAGCGCGGCGTCGTCATGAACCCGGTCGACCACCCGCATGGTGGTGGTGAAGGCCGCACCTCGGGCGGCCGTCACCCGGTCACGCCGTGGGGCAAGCCGACCAAGGGTTACAAGACCCGCACCAACAAGCGTACGGACAAGCTGATCGTCCGTCGCCGCAACGTGACGAAGGGCTGACCGCGATGTCGCGCAGTGTCTGGAAGGGGCCGTTCGTCGACGGCTACCTGCTGAACAAGGCGGAAGCGGCCCGTGCCTCCACCCGCAACGAGATCATCAAGATCTGGTCGCGCCGGAGCACGATCCTGCCGCAGTTCGTCGGGCTGACCTTCGGTGTCTACAACGGCAAGAAGTTCATTCCCGTCCAGGTGTCCGAGAACATGGTGGGGCACAAGTTCGGCGAGTTCTCGCCGACGCGCACCTTCACCGGGCATTCCTCGGACAAGAAGGCGAAGCGGGGCTAAGCGATGAGCAAGCCGAAGCACGAGCGCACGCTCGCCGAAACCGAGGCGAAGGCCGTCACCCGGAACATCCGGGTGTCGCCCTACAAGCTGAACCTGGCCGCCGGGCTGATCCGCGGGAAGAAGGCGCAGGACGCGATCGCGATCCTGACCTTCTCCAAGCGGCGCATTGCCCAGACCGTGAAGGCGACGCTCGAGAGCGCCATCGCGAATGCGGAGAACAACCACCAGCTCGACGTCGACCGCCTGGTCGTGTCGCGGGTGGAAGTGGGCCGCGCCATCGTGATGAAGCGCTTCCATGCGCGTGGCCGCGGCAAGGCCGCCCGGGTGGAGAAGTGGTTCAGCCACCTGTCCATCGTGGTTGCCGAGAAGCAGGCGGACGCCGAGCCGGCGCAGCAGGAGGCCGCGTAATATGGGCCATAAAGTCAATCCGATCGGGCTCCGGCTCGGCATCAACCGCACCTGGGACAGCCGCTGGTTCGCCGGCGAGGACTATTCCAAGCTGCTGCATGATGACCTGAAGCTGCGCAAGACCCTGAAGGATCGCCTGAAGGGCGCCGGCGTCTCGAAGGTCATCATCGAGCGCCCGGCGAAGAAGCCCCGCGTGACGATCCACGCCGCCCGCCCGGGCGTCGTGATCGGCAAGAAGGGCGCCGATATCGAGGTTCTGCGCAAGGACCTGGCGAAGCTCGCCGGGGCCGAGGTGGCGCTGAACATCGTCGAGATCCGCAAGCCGGAGATCGAGGCGCAGCTGGTGGCCGAGAGCATCGCGCAGCAGCTGGAGCGCCGCGTGGCGTTCCGCCGCGCGATGAAGCGCGCCGTGCAGTCCGCCATGCGCCTCGGCGCCGGCGGCATCCGGATCAATTGCGGCGGCCGCCTGGGCGGCGCCGAGATTGCCCGGATGGAGTGGTATCGCGAGGGCCGCGTGCCCCTGCACACGCTCCGCGCGGACATCGACTACGGCACGGCGACCGCGAAGACCACCTATGGCACCTGCGGTGTGAAGGTCTGGATCTTCAAGGGCGAGATCATGGCGCATGACCCGCTGGCGCAGGACAAGCGCGCCGCGGAGCAGGCGCCGCAGCGCTGAGGATAACAGACCATGCTTTCCCCGAAGCGCACGAAGTTCCGTAAGGCGCACAAGGGCCGCATCAAGGGCGTGGCGAAGGGCGGGTTCACCCTGTCCTTCGGCGGCTTCGGCCTGAAGGCGCTTGAGCCGGAGCGGGTGACCGCCCGCCAGATCGAGGCTGCCCGTCGTGCGATCACCCGCGCGATGAAGCGCCAGGGCCGCGTGTGGATCCGCATCTTCCCGGATCTCCCCGTGTCGACGAAGCCTGCGGAAGTCCGCATGGGTTCGGGCAAGGGCGCGCCTGAATACTGGGTTGCCCGCGTCAAGCCGGGTCGCATCATGTTCGAGATCGACGGTGTCTCGCTCGAGACGGCGCGTGAGGCGCTGACCCTCGGTGCGGCGAAGCTGCCGATCAAGACCAAGCTCGTGACCCGCCTGGGCGCGGCGGAGGCCTGAGCCGATGACCAAGATCGTGGATATCCGCGGCAAGACCGCGGATGAGCTGAAGACGATGCTGCTGGATCTCCGCAAGGAGCAGTTCAACCTGCGGTTCCAGCGCGCGACCGGCCAGCTTGAGGCGGTTTCCCGCATCAAGGTGGTGCGCCGCGACATCGCCCGTGTTAAGACCGTCCTGGCCGAGCAGTCCCGCTCGGCCGCCAAGGCCTGACGAGGAGACCCCGGCCCATGCCGAAGCGCGTCCTCACCGGGCGGGTGGTCAGCGACAAGATGGACAAGACCGTCACGGTTCTTGTCGAGCGTCGCGTGATGCATCCGCTCTATAAGAAGTTCATCCGGCGCTCCAAGAAGTACGCCGCGCATGACGATGCCAACCTGTGCAAGGAAGGCGACGTCGTGGCGATCGAGGAGTGCCGCCCGATCAGCAAGCGGAAGACCTGGCTGGTGATCGAGCGCAATGGCGCCGCGGTCGCGACCCCCGGCTTCACCGCCGAGGCGGCGCAGGCCTGAGGATTGACGACCGATGATTATCGTTGAGTCCAACCTCGAGGTTGCCGACAACTCCGGTGCGCGCCGCGTGCAGTGCATCAAGGTGCTGGGCGGCTCCAAGCGCCGCACCGCCTCGGTCGGTGACATCATCGTGGTGTCCGTGAAGGAAGCGATTCCCCGCGGCAAGGTGAAGAAGGGTGACGTGCAGCGCGCGGTGATCGTGCGCACCGCCTACCCGGTTCGCCGCCAGGACGGCACCGCCATCCGCTTCGACCGCAACGCGGCCGTTCTGATCAACAAGCAGAACGAGCCGATCGGCACGCGTATCTTTGGCCCGGTCGTTCGTGAGCTGCGCGCGCGCAAGTTCATGAAGATCATCTCGCTGGCGCCGGAGGTTCTGTAACCATGGCCGCGAAGATCAAGAAGGGCGACCGCGTCCAGATCCTGACGGGTAAGGACAAGGGCAAGCGCGGCGAAGTGCTGCGCGTGCTGCCTGAGGAAGGCCGTGCCGTCGTGCAGGGCCTGAACATGGTGAAGCGCCATACCAAGCCGAAGGGCATGGGCCAGCAGGGCGGCATCGTGGAGAAGGAGGCTTCGCTGCACCTCTCCAACGTCGCGCTGATCGATCCCAAGTCCGACAAGCCGACCCGCGTCGGCTTCAAGGTGCTTGAGGACGGCAAGAAGGTCCGGGTGGCCAAGGCCTCGGGCGAGGTGATCGACGCATGAGCGAGGCGAAGGAGCTGCCCCGCCTGCAGCAGCACTATGCTGAGGCGGTGCGGAAGAAGCTGGTCGAGGAGTTCGGCTACGGCAACCCGATGGAGGTGCCGAAGCTGTCCAAGATCGTCATCAACATGGGCGTGGGTGAGGCCGCGGGCGACCAGAAGAAGCTGGACGCCGCGCTGGCCGACCTGACCATGATCGCCGGCCAGAAGCCGGTGAAGACCCTGGCGAAGAAGGCCATCGCGGGCTTCAAGATCCGCCAGGGCCAGGCGATCGGCTGCAAGGTCACCCTGCGCCGCGCCCGGATGTACGAGTTCCTGGACCGCCTGGTCACCATCGCGCTGCCGCGCATGCGTGACTTCCGTGGCGTTCCTGGTAATAGGGGCTTCGATGGCCGCGGGAACTACTCGCTCGGCCTGAAGGAGCAGATCGTGTTCCCCGAGATCAGCTACGACAAGGTGGACGCGATCCGTGGCATGGACATCGTCTTCGTCACGACCGCGAAGACGGACAAGGAAGCCAAGGCCCTGCTGAAGGGCTTCGACCTCCCGTTCGTCAACTGAGTTTGGAAAACCGCCCGGATGGTCCGGGCAGGTTCCGGAGGATTTAGACCGCATGGCCAAGACCTCGGCTGTCGAGAAGAATCAGCGCCGCGAGCGCCTCTCGAAGCTGCACAACGCCAAGCGCGCCGCCCTGAAGGAAACGATCATGAATCGTGACCTTCCGGTGGAGGACCGCTTCGAAGCCACGCTGAAGCTGGCGCAGCTGCCGCGCAACGGGTCGCGCGTGCGCGTGCGCCTGCGCTGCGAGCTGACCGGCCGCCCGCGCGGCAACTACCGCAAGTTCAAGCTGAGCCGTAACGCGCTCCGCGACCTGGCCTCGAACGGCCAGATCCCGGGTCTCGTCAAGGCTAGCTGGTAAGGGGGCCGCATGTCGCTGTCCGATCCGCTGGGCGATATGCTGACGCGCATCCGCAACGGGCACCGCGCCCGTCAGGCGCGCGTCTCCTCGCCGGCCAGCCGTCTCCGCGCCGACGTCCTCGATGTGCTGAAGCGCGAGGGCTATATCCGCGCCTATCGCGCCGAGCAGGTGCGTCCGGGCGTGTCCGTGCTGGACATCGAGCTCAAGTATTCCGAGGGTGAGCCCGCCATCAAGGAGATCGAGCGCGTCTCGAAGCCTGGCCGGCGCGTCTACTCGAAGATCAAGGAGCTGCCGAAGTTCTACAACGGGCTCGGCATTTCCATCCTCTCCACGCCGCGTGGCGTGATGAGCGACACTGAGGCCCGCGCTGCCAATGTCGGCGGCGAGGTCCTCTGCCGCGTGTTCTGAGGGAGGGAGAGGCATGTCGCGCGTCGGCAAATACCCCGTTCCCGTCCCCGCGGGCGTCACCGTCAGCCTGCAGGACAACGTCCTGACCGCCAAGGGCAAGCTCGGCGAGCTCTCGCTGCCGCTGACCGACGCGGTCGAGGTCGAGGTCGCCAGCAACCAGGTGGCCGTCAAGCCGCTCGGTTCCGACCGTCGCAGCCGCACGCTGTGGGGCACCACCCGCAGCCTGATCAACGGCATGGTCACCGGTGTCTCCAGCGGCTTCTCGAAGTCGATGGAAATCACCGGCACCGGCTACCGCGCCGCGATGCAGGGCAATGAGCTGGTCCTGAACCTCGGCTACAGCCACGAGATCCGCTACCCGGTCCCCGCCGGCATCAAGATCTCCTGCGAGCGTCCGACCGCCATCAAGGTCGAGGGCGTGGACAAGCAGAAGGTCGGCCAGGTGGCCGCGGAGATCCGGGCCTATCGCGGCCCCGAGCCCTACAAGGGCAAGGGCGTCCGGTACTCGGACGAGGTCATCCTCCGGAAGGAGGGGAAGAAGAAGTAAGATGGCCGACAAGCTCGCTTTGCAGCAGCGCCGTCGCGCGCGCCTGCGCTACCAGCTGCGGATCAAGAGCGGCGGCCGTCCCCGGCTGTCCGTCTTCCGCTCTGGCAAGCACATCTACGCCCAGGTCATCGACGACAAGGCGGGGCGCACCCTCGCCTCGGCCTCCACGCTGGAGAAGACGCAGCGCGACAGCCTGCGCACCGGTGCGGACAAGGATGCGGCCACCGTCATCGGCAAGCTGCTTGCCGAGCGCGCCCTGGCCGCGGGTGTGACCGAGGTCGTGTTCGACCGTGGGCCCTACCTGTATCACGGCCGGGTGAAAGCCCTGGCGGACGGCGCCCGCGAGGGCGGGCTGTCGTTCTAAGGAGCACAGAATATGGCACGTGAACCGAGGAGCGGCGGCGGCGATCGCGGCGAGCGCCGCGGCCGGGGTCCGGAGCGCAACACCGAGCGTGAGCCCGGCGATGAGCTGAAGGACAAGCTGGTCACCATCAACCGCGTCGCCAAGGTGGTGAAGGGTGGCCGTCGCTTCTCCTTCGCCGCGCTGGTGGTCGTGGGCGATGAGAAGGGCCGGGTTGGCTGGGGCGCCGGCAAGGCGCGCGAGGTGCCGGAGGCGATCCGCAAGGCGACCGAGCGCGCCAAGCGGACCATGATCCGGGTCCCGATGCGCGAGGGCCGCACCCTGCATCACGACGTGATCGGCGAGTTCGGCGCCGGCCGCGTGATCCTGCGCGCGGCGCCCGCCGGTACCGGCATCATCGCCGGTGGTCCGATGCGCGCGGTGTTCGAGACGCTGGGCATGGGCGACGTCGTCGCCAAGTGCACCGGCACCACGAACCCGCACAACATGGTCAAGGCGACCTTCGCCGCGCTCACGCGCTGCACCAGCCCCCGCGCTGTTGCCTCGCGCCGTGGCAAGAAGGTCTCTGACCTGCTGGGTCCGCGCAAGGACGCCGAGCCGGCGCAGGAGGCCGCGAATGTCTGAGGCCAAGAAGACCGTTCGGGTGACGCAGGTCGCGTCCCCGATCGGCCGCAAGCCCGGCCAGCGCGAGACGCTGATCGGGCTCGGCCTGAACAAGATCCGCCGTACGCGCGAGCTGGAGGACACTCCGGCCGTGCGCGGCATGATCCGCAAGGTCGCTCACCTGATCCAGGTGGGCGAGACCACGGAGAAGTAAGATGAAGCTCAACGAGCTGCGCGACAACGACGGCGCCCGCCTGAAGTTCAAGCGCGTCGGCCGTGGCATCGGCTCCGGCAAGGGCAAGACCTCGGGCCGCGGCGTCAAGGGCCAGAAGGCGCGCACCGGCGTGTCGCTGAACGGGTTCGAGGGCGGTCAGCTCCCGATCTACCGGCGCCTGCCGAAGCGTGGCTTCGTCAACCCGTTCCGCAAGGAATACGCCCCGCTGAACCTGCGCACCCTGCAGGCGGCGATCGAGGCCGGCAAGATCCAGGCCGGCCAGCCGATCGACGAGGCGGTGCTGGAGGCGGCCGGCCTGGTCCGCACCGGCGCGAAGGTGGCGGGTGTCCGCCTCCTGGCGCAGGGCGAGATCAAGCAGGCGGTGACCATCTCGGTCGCCGGCGCCTCGGCCGCCGCCATCGCGGCGGTGGAAGCGGCGGGCGGCACCGTGACGGTGCTGGCCCCGGCGAAGAAGGACGAGGCGTCCGAGGCGTAAGGCTTGCGCCCCCCCGGTGCGGGGGGCTAGGTCTGCATCTCAGGGCTGGCAGCGGCGCCGCGGGAATAGCCCCCCGGCGCCGCAGTCATGTTGAAGGGGCGAAATTCATGGCGTCCGCCGCCGAACAGCTCGCGGCCAATCTCAATCTCGGTGTGCTCGCCAAGGCGACCGAGCTCAAGAAGCGCATCTGGTTCACGCTGGCCGCGCTGATCGTCTACCGCATCGGCACCTATATCCCGGTCCCCGGGGTGGATGCCTCGGTCATGGCCGAGATCCTGCGCCAGCATGGCGGCGGCATCCTCGGCATGTTCGACATGTTCACCGGCGGTGCGCTGGGGCGCATGACGGTGTTCGCGCTGAACATCATGCCGTACATCTCGGCCAGCATCATCATCCAGCTGATGAGCGCCGCGGTGCCGAGCCTGGAGGCCCTCAAGAAGGAGGGCGAATCCGGCCGCAAGAAGCTCAACCAGTACACTCGCTACCTGACGGTGGTGATCGCCGTCTTCCAGGCCTATGGCATCGCCGTCGGGCTGGAGCAGATGCAGGGCAGCTTCGGCCCCGCGGTGTATGATGCCGGGCTGTTCTTCCGCATCTCCTGCGTCACCACCCTGGTCGGCGGCACGCTGTTCCTGATGTGGATCGGCGAGCAGATCACGGCGCGCGGCATCGGCAACGGCATCAGCCTGATCATCTTCGCGGGCATCGTGGCCAATGTGCCCTCCGCGCTGGTGGCGACGCTGGAACTCGGCCGCACCGGCGCCCTGTCGCCCGTGTTCATCGTGGCCTTCCTGCTGATCGCGCTGGCGGTCATCGCCTTCGTCGTGTTCGTGGAGCGCGCCCAGCGCCGCATCCCGATCCAGTACCCGAAGCGCCAGGTCGGCAACCGCATGTTCGGCGGCGAGAACACGCATCTGCCGCTGAAGCTGAACACCGCCGGCGTCATCCCGCCGATCTTCGCCTCCTCGCTGCTGCTGCTGCCGGCCACCTTCGCGGGCTTCTCCGGCGGCCAGTCCGAGGGCTGGCTGAGCACGGTGACCACGGCGCTGGCGCATGGGCAGCCGCTCTACATGGCGCTCTATGTCGCGCTGATCATCTTCTTCGCCTTCTTCTACACCGCCGTCGTGTTCAACCCGACCGAGACGGCGGACAATCTGAAGAAGCATGGCGGCTTCGTCCCCGGCATCCGCCCGGGCCAGGCGACGGCCGACTATCTGGACCGCGTGCTGACGCGCCTCACCGGCGTCGGCGCCATCTATCTCTGCATCGTCTGCCTGCTGCCCGAGCTGCTGATCAGCCAGTATGGCGTGCCCTTCTATTTCGGCGGCACCTCGCTCCTGATCATCGTCTCGGTCACGATGGACACCGTGGCCCAGGTGCAGTCTCATCTGTTCGCCCATCAGTATGAGGGCCTGATTCGCAAGGCCCGGATGGGTGGCGGCGGCCGTGGCGGCGCGCCGCGGCTGCGCTGAGGGGATGCATATGACGCTAGGTCAGTCGGGGGCCGGTCGCTGATGAACCTGATTCTTCTGGGGCCCCCGGGGGCCGGCAAGGGCACCCAGGCCAAGCGGCTGGAGGAGCGCCACGGCATCGCGCAGATCTCCACCGGGGACATGCTGCGGGCCGAGGTGAAGAGCGGCAGCGAGATCGGCCGCCAGGCCAAGGCGATCATGGAGCAGGGCGGGCTGGTGCCCGACGCCATCATCACCGCGATGCTGGCGAACCGGGTGTCGCAGCCCGACTGCGCCCGCGGCTTCATCCTGGACGGCTTCCCGCGCACCACGCCGCAGGCCGAGGCGCTGGACGTCATGCTGAAGGAGAAGGGCCTGCAGCTCGACCATGTGATCGAGCTGAAGGTGGACGATGCGGCGCTGGTCGAGCGCATCGCCGGCCGCTTCACCTGCGCCCGCTGCGGCGCCGGCTACCATGACAGCTTCAAGCCGACGGCGAAGCCGGGCGTGTGCGATGCCTGCGGCAGCACCGAATTCGTCCGCCGCGCCGATGACAAGGCGGAGACGGTGGCCGCCCGGCTCGAGGCCTATCACCGCCAGACGGCGCCGCTGCTGCCCTACTACCAGGCGCAGGGCAAGCTGAGCCAGGTGGATGGCATGGCCTCGATGGATGAGGTGGCCCGCCAGATCGAGGCGGTGCTGGGCTGATCCGCCCGCCGCGCCGTCCGGATCACGACCCGCCCGCGGCCTTCGGCCGCGGGCTTTTTTCATGCCCCCCGCCGCCCCGGGCCGCGGCGCCGGCCACGCCTTCGCGGCCCCGGGCCGGCGGTTCTTCCAGCCCCGGATCTTTTTTCCGTGGGAGCGGCAACCCGGGGCAGGGCGCCCTTGACTCGCAGGGGGCTGGCTCGTTAAACCCGCGCCTCTCGCGGGCGGGGTCTTCCTCGGCCGCGCGGACGGTTGCACCCGATTCACTACGAGCCGGGGCGCGACGATCACCTCGCCGGTCACATTCGCCGGTACGAACGGGGGCCCACAGGGGCCTCAGGAGCAGGAACCAATGGCACGCATTGCAGGCGTGAACATTCCCACCAACAAGCGCGTTCTCATTTCCCTTCGCTACATCTACGGCATCGGTCCGGCGAATGCGAAGGTGATCTGCGAGCAGCTCGGCATCCCCGAGGATCGCCGCGTCAACCAGCTGACGGATGAGGAAATCCTCAAGATCCGCGAGCTGATCGATCGCGAGTACCGGGTCGAGGGCGATCTGCGTCGCGAGAACGCGATGAACATCAAGCGCCTGATGGACATGGCCTGCTATCGCGGCCTGCGTCACCGCAAGGGTCTGCCCGTTCGCGGCCAGCGCACCCATACCAATGCCCGCACGCGCAAGGGCAAGGCCGTGGCGATTGCCGGCAAGAAGAAGGTGACGAAGTAAGATGGCCCGTCAGCCCAGCGGTCGTCCCCGCAAGAAGGAGCGCAAGAATATTGCGTCCGGCGTGGCCCACGTCCTCGCCTCCTTCAACAACACCATCGTCACCATCACCGACAGCCAGGGCAACGCCATCGCGTGGTCCTCGGCCGGCAGCCAGGGCTTCAAGGGCAGCCGCAAGTCGACCCCGTACGCCGCCCAGGTGGCCGCGGAAGACGCCGGCCGCAAGGCCCGCGAGCACGGCATGGAGACGCTGGAGATCATGGTCTCCGGTCCCGGCTCGGGCCGCGAGTCCGCGCTGCGCGCCCTGCAGGCCGTCGGCTTCTACGTGACGGCCATCAAGGACGTGACCCCGATCCCGCACAATGGCTGCCGTCCGCGCAAGCGGCGTCGGGTCTGAGGCGAGGCTGCAGGAGAAACCGAAGTGCTCGAGCGCAACTGGCGTTCCCTGATCCGTCCCGAAAAGCTCGATGTCGAGCCCGGGGCCGACCCCTCGCGTATCGCGGTGGTGGTGGCGGAGCCGCTCGAGCGCGGCTTCGGTATGACCCTGGGCAATGCGCTGCGGCGCGTGCTGCTCTCCTCGCTGCAGGGGGCGGCTGTGACCGCCATCCGCATCGATGGGGCGCTGCATGAGTTCTCCAGCCTGCAGGGTGTGCGGGAGGATGTCACCGACATCGTCCTGAACATCAAGCGCCTGGCCATCCGGATGCAGAGCGAGGGGCCGAAGCGCCTGCAGCTCACCGCGACCGGCCCTGGCGAGGTGACGGCGGGGCAGATCCAGACCACCGGCGATATCGAGATCGCCAATCCGGAGCTGGTCATCTGCACGCTCGACGACGGCGCCAAGCTGTCGATGGAGCTGACCGTCGATGTGGGCAAGGGCTATGTCCCGGCCTCCGAGAACCGTCCGGAAGACGCCCCGATCGGGCTGATCCCGGTGGATGCCATCTACTCCCCGGTCCGCCGCGTGGCGTATCAGGTGCAGCCGACCCGCGTCGGCCAGCGCACCGACTACGACAAGCTGGTGCTGACGGTGGAGACGGATGGCACGGTGGCGCCAGGAGGATGCGGTGGCGCTGGCCGCCCGCATCCTGCAGGACCAGCTCCAGCTCTTCATCAACTTCGATGAGCCGCGCGAGCGCAAGGTGGAAGAGGTGCAGGACGACCTGCCCTTCAACCGCAACCTGCTGCGCAAGGTGGATGAGCTGGAACTGTCGGTCCGCAGCGCGAACTGCCTGAAGAACGACAACATCGTCTATATCGGCGACCTGGTGCAGAAGACGGAGCAGGAGATGCTCCGCACTCCGAACTTCGGCCGCAAGTCGCTGAACGAGATCAAGGAAGTCCTCGCTTCCATGGGTCTGTCGCTGGGCATGACCGTGCCCGGTTGGCCGCCCGAGAATATCGAGGACCTCGCCAAGAAGATCGAAGAGCCGTTCTGATTTTCGGCCACCTGAAGGAATAGACCAATGCGTCACGGTGTTGCCGGCCGGAAGCTCGGCGTCACGTCGTCCCACCGCCTCGCCATGCTCCGCAACATGGCGACCAGCCTGCTGAAGCACGAGCAGATCACCACCACCCTGCCCAAGGCCAAGGAGCTGCGCCCCTATGTGGAGCGCATCATCACCCTGGGCAAGCGCGGTGACCTGCATGCGCGCCGCCAGGCCTATGCGCAGATCCGCGATCCGAAGATCGTGGAGAAGCTCTTCAGCACCATCGCGGAGCGCTACAAGGCGCGCCAGGGTGGCTACACCCGCGTGCTGAAGGCGGGCGTCCGCTATGGCGACGCCGCCGATATGGCGGTGATCGAGCTGGTGGAGCGCGATGTGGCGGCCAAGGGCCAGGACAGCGGTCCGAAGCCCGTCGTGGAGACCGAGGGCCAGCAGGACGCGGCGTAAGCCGCTCCCTGCCACGGCAGAGTTTGGGAACGGGGCGGATGGGCAACCATCCGCCCCGTTTCCGTATCGGGGTCGCCCTCTTGCCCTGGGCCGCCGGGGCGGGCTTGATGCCGCGATCCGCGCACAGGGAGTCCCGCATGCGCCGCACCGCCGCTTCCGGCCCCGACCGCCCATGACCGCCGCGCTGCTCGGCCCCGGCGGGCTGGGGGAGGGGCCCGACCTGCCCGACGACCTGCAGGGCCGCATCGCCTTCCTGGCGGCGCCGACCGAGGTGGCGGAGCTGGCGCGCGACCGCTTCGTCGCCCTCTACGGCCAGGCCGCGCCGGATGCGGCGGCGGTGATCGTGGCGCTGGGCGGCGACGGCTTCATGCTGGAGACGCAGCACCGCTTCCTCGGCCGCAACCTGCCGATCTACGGCATGAATTGCGGCAGCGTCGGCTTCCTGATGAACGCCTTCCATGAGGACGATCTGCTGGGCCGGCTGGCCGCCGCCCAGGCGGCGACGCTGCACCCCTTGCGCATGCGCGCCCTCGATTCCACCGGCGAGCTGCGCGAGGCGCTGGCGATCAACGAGGTCTCGCTGCTGCGCGAGACGCGCCAGGCCGCCAAGATCCGCATCCTGGTCGATGGCAAGGTGCGGCTGGAGGAGCTGATCTGCGACGGCATCCTGGTGGCGACGCCCGCCGGCAGCACCGCCTACAACCTCTCCGCCTATGGCCCGATCGTGCCGCTGGGGGCCAATCTGCTGCCGCTGACGCCGATCTCCGCCTTCCGGCCGCGGCGCTGGCGCGGCGCGCTGCTGCCCTCCGACGCCGTGGTGATGTTCCAGATCCTGGAGCCGCAGAAGCGCCCCGTGGCGGCGGTGGCCGACAATGTCGAGGTGCGCGACATCCGCTCGGTGGAGGTGCGCGAGGACCGCTCCTTGCGCATGACCATGATGTTCGACCCCGATCACGGCCTGTCCGAGCGCATCATCGCCGAGCAGTTCACCGTCTGAGGCGGGCCCTGCGGGGCGGCATGAAAAAGGCCGGGGGCGGCGACGCCACCCCCGGCCCGTGCGGTCCGGCCGCGGCCCTTAGCGGGCGGCGCGGATGCCGCTGGCCACCGTGCGCTCATCCATGCGCGGGGTCAGGTTCAGCCCGCGGCGCATCGCCCAGGTGTTGACCAGCTGGTAGACCGGGATGATGGCGACATCGTCCATCGCCATCTTCACCCCCTCACGCAGCAGCGCCGCGCGCTCGGCATCGTCGATGGTGCCGGTGGCGCGCTCGGTCAGCGCGTCCAGCGCCGGGTTGCTGTAATGCCCGTTGTTGTTGGCGCCCATCCGCCGCTCGCGGTTCACGGTGGAGAGCACATTGACCAGGGTGTAGGAGGCCTCGCCCGTCACGCTGCCCCAGCCGAGCAGGCGGATGGCGAATTCCTGCCGGGCGTTGCGCGCCGAGAAGCTGGTCCAGGGCAGCGCCTCGACCTGGGTCTGCACGCCGATGCGGGTCCACATCTGCGCGATGGCCTGGGCGGTCTTGGCGTCGTTCGGGTAGCGGTCATTCGGGCTGTGCAGGGTGACGCGGAAGCCCTGCGGATAGCCCGCCTCGGCCAGCAGCGCGCGGGCGCGGTTGGCGTCGAAGGCCGGCGGGCGCACATCCGGATTGTAGCCGAAGGTGCCTTCCGGCAGCCACTGGCCGGTCGGCTGCGCCGTGCCTTCCATCACCCGCTCGGACAGCGCGTCGCGCTGGATCGCCATCGACAGCGCCTGGCGCACCCGCAGGTCGCGGAACGGGTTCTGCGGCAGCGGCTTGCCGGCATTGTCGGTGACGAAGGGCACCTCGCCCTCGCGCGAATAATCGGGGAACAGGTAGATCAGCCGCACGCCCGGGATCTCGGCCAGCGTCACCCGGCTCTCGCGGCGCAGCCGCGGCAGGTCGGTGGAGGGCACCTGGTCGATCACGTCCACATCGCCCGCCAGCAGCGCCGCGGTGCGGCCGCCATCATTCGGGATCATGCGGTAATTGACCTGGGCCCAGGGCTCGACCCCGCCCCAATAGGTCTCGTTGCGGGCCAGCTCGGCGCGGTCGCCGGGGCGGAAGGCGCGCAGCCGATAGGGACCGGTGCCGATGGCGGCGCGGCCGCTGTTGAAATCCTCGGTGCCCGCATTCTCGGTGCTGTGCTTGGCGACGATGGCGATCGAGCTGAGCTCGATCGGCAGCACGGGGTGCGGGCGGGCGGTGTGAAGGCGGATGGTCAGCGGGTCCACCACCTCGACCTTGGTGATGGCGCGCACGAAGCCGCCGAAGCCGCCCGGGCTGTTCGGCACATTGGGGGCGCGGGCGATGGAGAAGGCGACATCCTCGGCGGTGAAGTCGCGGCCGTCATGCCACTTCACGCCGGCGCGCAGCTTGAACTCCCACACCGTGGGCTCGACCGCGCGCCAGCTCTCGGCCAGCTGCGGGTAGGGCTGGGCCTTGTCGTCGCGGCCGATCAGATACTCGAAGACATGCATCGCCAGGGCGTTGTTCGGCCCCGCATTGTAGAAGAGCGGGTCGGCCGAAGTGATGGCGCCGCCAATGCCGATATTCAGCACTTGTGCGGAAGCCGGTCCATGCAGCGCGCCAAAGGCCAGCGGCGCCAGCGCCAGGGTGGCGCAGAGCGATAGTTTTCGGCTCATTCTCGGTTTCTCTTTCCCGGTGACTGGGATGCGCAACCTAGCGATACCAGACCGGTCCTGCTACACTCCGCCGTGAAGAGGTAAGAGCCTCCCGGGGGACGGTATCATGATCAAAAGCTTGCGGGCGGCCGCAATGGCCGCCGTTTCGGCGTTGGCGCTGTTCAGCGCCTCGCATGCCCGGGCGCAAAGCCTGACCATGGCGGTGGGGGCGCAGGTCACCTCGCTCGACCCCCACTATCACGCGCTGTCGCCGAACCTGGCGGTGGCCACCATGATCTTCGACACGCTGACGCAGTTCGATTCCGAATCCCGCCTCGAGCCGGGGCTGGCGGAAAGCTGGACGCCGGTCGGCGAGACGGTCTGGGAGTTCAAGCTGCGGCCGAATGTGCGCTTCCACAACGGGAACGCCTTCACCGCCGAGGACGTTGCCTTCACCATCGCCCGCGTGCCGCAGGTGGTGAACAGCCCCTCCTCCTAC
Source organism: Pseudoroseomonas cervicalis (assembly GCF_030818485.1). NCBI lineage: Bacteria > Pseudomonadati > Pseudomonadota > Alphaproteobacteria > Acetobacterales > Roseomonadaceae > Roseomonas > Teichococcus cervicalis. The sequence goes on from NZ_JAUTAJ010000004.1 coordinate 3,281,011, forward strand.
GCCATCTACACCCGCGCCATCGAGCGGGTGGAGATCGTCGACCCGCTGACGGTGCGTTTCCACACCCGTTCCCCCTATCCGCTGCTGCCGAATGATCTGGGCCAGGTCGCCATCCTCGACAAGGAGACGCATGACGGCGCCTCCACCGAGGATTTCAACAGCGGCAAGGTCGCCATCGGCACCGGCCCGTTCCGCCATGTGAGCTTCCGCTCCGGCGACCGGCTCGAGCTCGAGCGCAATGATTCCTACTGGGGCGACAAGCCGCATTGGCGCCAGGTGCATTACCGCATTCTGCCCAATGACGCCTCGCGCACCGCGGCGCTGCTCGCCGGCGATGTCGACTTCATCGACCAGGTGCCGACCTCCGACCTCGCCAGCCTGCGCCGCAACGAGCGGGTGCGGGTGGCCGAGAAGGACGGGCTGCGCATCATCTTCCTGGCGCTCGACCATCTCCACCCGGAAGGCTCGCCGCAGATCCAGGATGCCGATGGCAAGCCGCTGCCGCGCAACCCGCTGCATGATGTGCGGGTCCGCCGCGCCCTCTCGATCGCCATCGACCGCCCGGCCATCGCCCAGCGGGTGATGGAGGGCACCTCGATGCCCTCCGGCCAGTTCCTGCCGCCCACCGCCTTCGGCGCCATCCCCGACCTCGCCGCGCCGCGCACCGACGCCGATGCGGCGAAGCGGCTGCTGGCCGAGGCCGGCTACCCGAACGGCTTCCGCATCACGCTCTCCGGCCCGAATGACCGCTACATGAACGATGCCCGCATCGTGCAGGCGATCGGCCAGATGTGGACCCGCATCGGCGTGCGCACGGCGGTCGATGCCCAGCCCTGGACCACCTTCATCAGCCGCGCCGGCCGGCAGGAGCTCTCGGCCTTCCTGGTCGGCTGGGGCAGCTCCTCGGGCGAGGCGTCGAACCCGCTGCGCTCGCTGGTGGCCAGCTATGACCGCGACAAGGGCTTCGGTACGTCCAATCGCGGCCGCTATTCCAACCCCGAGGTGGACGCCAAGCTCGAAGCCGCTCTGCGCGAGCTGGACGACACCCGGCGCGAGGCGCTGCTGCGCGACGCCACGCGGATTGCCATGGAGGATGTCGGTATCATCCCGATCCATATCCAGAAGAACCTGTGGGCGATGCGGCCGACGCTGGTGCATGATTCCCGCGCCGACGAGCTGACCCGCGCGCAGGATGTCCGCCCCGCGAGCAACCAGGCGCGCTGACCCATGGGTGTTTATCTTCTCCGCCGGCTGCTGCAGTCGGTCCTCGTCATGCTGGCGATGTCGGTCATCGTCTTCGTGGGCGTCTATGCGATCGGCGACCCGGTCGAGATCCTGATCTCGCCGGATGCCGACCAGATGGAGCGCGAGCGCGCGATCAAGGCGCTCGGCCTCGATCTGCCGCTGTGGATGCAATACGTCTCCTTCCTCGGCAACGCGCTGCGCGGCGATCTCGGCCGCAGCTTCGTGTTCAACGAGCCCGCCCTGCAGCTGATCCTGCAGCGCATGCCGGCGACGCTGGAACTGGCCTTCGGCGCCATGTTCATCGCGCTGCTGATCGGCCTGCCGCTCGGCCTCTATGCCGGGCTGAAGCCGAACTCCGCCGGCGCCAAGACCATCATGGCCGGCTCCATCCTCGGCTTCTCGCTGCCCACCTTCTGGGTCGGCCTGATGCTGATCATGGTCTTCGCCGTGCAGCTGGGCTGGCTGCCCTCGACGGGCCGCGGCCCGACGGTCGAGGTGCTGGGCCTGCGCTGGTCCTTCCTGACCTGGGATGGGCTGCGCCACCTGGCCATGCCGGCGCTGAACCTGGCGCTGTTCAAGATCAGCCTGGTGATCCGCCTGACCCGCGCCGGCGTGCGCGAGACGATGCTGATGGACTACGTGAAGTTCGCCCGCGCCAAGGGGCTGAGCCCGGCGCGCGTGACCTATGTGCACGTGTTCAAGAACATCCTGATCCCGGTCGTCACCGTGGTGGGCCTCGAGCTCGGCTCCACCATCGCCTTCTCGGTGGTGACCGAGAGCGTCTTCGCCTGGCCGGGCATGGGCAAGCTGATCATCGACAGCATCAACGTGCTCGACCGCCCGGTGATCGTCGCCTACCTGATGATCATCGTGCTGATGTTCATCACCATCAACCTGCTCGTCGACCTTGCCTATTCGGCGCTCGACCCGCGGGTGCGGCTGGAGAACAAGTGAGATGAGCACGACCACCGCAACCCCGGCGGCGCCCGCCAAGGCGCCCAAGGTCGAGACGCCCTTCCGCCGCTTCGTCTCCGAATTCTGCGAGAGCAAGCTGGCGCTGGGCGGGCTGATCGTCTTCGCGATCATCGCCCTGATCGCCATCTTCGCGCCGCTGCTGGCGCCGCAGAACCCCTATGACCTGGCGCAGCTCGACATCATGGACGGGCGGCTCGAGCCCGGCACGGTGGGCGGCGCCGGCTTCACCTATTGGCTCGGCACCGATGACCAGGGGCGCGACATGCTCTCCGGCATCATGTACGGGCTGCGCATCTCGCTGATGGTGGGCGTGGGCTCGGCCATCATCGCCTGCGCCGTCGGCGCCTCGCTCGGCCTACTCGCCGCCTATGCCGGCGGGCGGACCGACACGGTCATCATGCGGCTCGTCGACCTGCAGCTCTCCTTCCCCTCGATCCTGGCCGCGCTGATGATCCTGGCCTTCCTGGGCAAGGGCATCTTCAACGTCGTGCTCGCCCTGGTGATCGTCGAGTGGGCCTATTACGCCCGCACCGTGCGCGGCACCGCGCTGGTCGAGCGGCGGCGCGAATATATCGAGGCGGCGCAGTGCCTGGCGCTGCCGACCCGGCGCGTCATCTTCCGCCACCTGCTGCCGAACTGCCTGCCGCCGCTGATCGTCGTCGGCACCATGCAGATCGCCCGCGCCATCGCGCTGGAGGCGACCCTGTCCTTCCTCGGCCTCGGCGTGCCGATCACCGAGCCCTCGCTCGGCCTGCTGATCTCGAACGGCTACGAATACATGCTGTCCGGCAAGTACTGGATCAGCTTCTACCCGGGCATCGCCCTGCTGGTGACCATCGTCTCCATCAACCTGGTGGGCGACCAGCTGCGCGACGTGCTCAATCCGCGACTGAAGAAGTGAGGGACGGCATGGCTGAGACCAACACTGTCGCTGCCAGCGCCGCCGCGCCGACGCTGGAGGTGCGCAACCTGCAGACGCACTTCTTCACCCGCGCCGGCGTGGTGAAGGCGGTCGACGGCGTGTCCTTCACCGTCGGCCGCGGCAAGGTGCTCGGCCTGGTGGGCGAGTCCGGCTCCGGCAAGACGGTGACGGGCTTCTCCATCCTGGGCCTGGTCGACGCGCCGGGCCGCATCGTCGGCGGCGAGATCCTGTTCCACGGGCAGAACCTGGCCCGGCTGTCGGAGGAGGAGATGCGGCGCCTGCGCGGCAACCGCATCGCCATGATCTTCCAGGACCCGATGATGACGCTGAACCCGGTGCTCCGGGTCGACACGCAGATGATCGAGACCGTGCTGGCCCATTCCAAGGTCAGCAAGGAGGAGGCCCGCCAGCGCGCCCGCGACACGCTCGGCATGGTGGGCATCCCCTCCCCGGATGAGCGGCTGAAGAGCTATCCGCACCAGTTCTCCGGCGGCATGCGCCAGCGCGTGGCCATCGCCATCGCGCTGCTGCACCGCCCGGAGCTGATCGTCGCGGACGAGCCGACGACGGCGCTCGACGTCACCATCCAGGCGCAGATCCTGGCCGAGGTGCAGAAGCTGTGCGAGCAGACCGGCACCGCCATGATCTGGGTCACGCATGACCTCTCGGTCGTCGCCGGCCTCGCCGACGACATCGCGGTGATGTATGCCGGCCGCGTGGTCGAGCGCGGCCCGGTCAGCGAGGTGCTGGACCAGCCGCTGCACCCCTACACCAACGGCCTGATCGGCTCCGTGCCCAGCCGCAACAAGCGTGGCGAGAAGCTGCGGCAGATCCCGGGCATGACGCCCTCGCTGCTCAGCCTGCCGCCGGGCTGCGCCTTCCGCACCCGCTGCCCGCGGGCCGAGGCGGATTGCGCGCGTGACCCCGCGCTGTCCGAGCTGCTGCCGGGCCGCCTGGCACGCTGCTTCCATCCGCATGTGGTGGCCCAGGGCGCGGCCGCCGAGGGAGCCCACGCATGAGCGCGACCAGCACCGTCCGTTCCGCCGCCTCCGTGGCGGCGGGTGAGGCCGCCGCGCCGATCATCGAGCTGAAGGGCGTCTCCAAGCGCTTCTCCAAGCAGCTCGATTTCGCCGGCAAGATCGCCAAGAAGCTGGGCGCCCCCGTCAAGGACGAGACCGTCCATGCGGTGGACGGCGTCGACCTGGTCGTCCGCAAGGGCGAGGTGGTCGGGCTGGTGGGCGAATCCGGCTGCGGCAAGTCGACCCTCGGCCGCATGGTGGCCGGCATCATGCCGGCCTCGGGCGGCGAGATCTTCTGGCACGGCAAGCGCCTCGACACCCTGCAGGGGGCCGAGGCGCGCCGCGCCAAGCTGCAGACGCAGATGATCTTCCAGGACCCCTATGCCAGCCTGAACCCGCGCATGCGGGTGGCCGACATCGTGGGCGAGGCGCCGCTGGTGCATGGCCTGACCCGCCGTGCCGAGTGGGATGCCTATGTCGACAACCAGATGCGCCGGGCCGGCCTCGACCCGGCCTTCAAGCGCCGCTACCCGCACCAGTTCTCGGGCGGCCAGCGGCAGCGCATCGGCATCGCCCGCGCGCTGGCCGTGCAGCCGGAATTCATCGTCTGCGACGAGGCGGTGGCCGCGCTCGACGTGTCGATCCAGGCGCAGATCCTGAACCTGTTCATGGAGCTGCGGCAGGAGCTGAACCTCACCTACCTGTTCATCAGCCATGATCTCGGCGTGGTGGAGCATCTCTCCGACCGCGTGGTGATCATGTATCTGGGCCGGGTGGTCGAGGAGGCGGCGGCCGAGGAGATCTTCGCCCGCGCCAACCATCCCTACACCCAGGCCCTGCTGGCCGAGGTGCCGCGGATCGAGGCGCGCAAGAAGAGCTTCGCCGGCATCAAGGGCGAGATCCCCTCGCCGCTGAACCCGCCGCCGGGCTGCCATTTCCACCCGCGCTGCCCGCACGCCATGGAGCGCTGCCGGGTGGAGCGGCCGGCGCTGAAGGAAATCGCGCCGGGCCACAAGAGCGCCTGCCACCTGAACGACGCGGCCTGAGGCGGCGCCGCGGCGGCGGCGCCCCTTCCGGGGGCGCAACTGCTCCGGGGCTGTTGCATTGACCGAAGCAAACAGCCGGGGGAGGGAACTCCCCCGGCTTTTCGCGTTCAGGCACCGAAAGGAGGCGCATGCGCCGCATCCCCAGCCCCACCCTCCTCGCCCTCTCCCTGCTGCTCCTCTCCGGCTGCGCCATGGAGGATTCCGAACGGGTGCAGCAATCGCGCAGCACGCTGGTGGGGCTCAGCCGCGCTGATCTGTTCCTCTGCGCCGGCTTCCCCAGCAAGCGGGAGCGCATCGACGTGGTGCGGGAGATGATGACCTATGAGCTGGGCGGCGGCTCGGGCAGCGGGCTGAACCTGAACCTGCCGGTGGTGGGGGCGCTGAACCTGACCGGCGCGGCCGGCTATTGCCGCGCCACCTTCGAGCTGATCGACGCGCATGTGACGCGGGTCGGCTTCAGCGGCGACAAGAACCTGCCCGCCGCGCCGGACGCGCTCTGCGCGCCGCTGATCCGCGCCTGCCTGGACTGGCCGCGCGAGGCGCCGCAGCCCGCCATGACGCCCCTGCCGCCGGCCGCGCCACCGGCCGTCGCGGCGCCGGAAGCGGAAGCCTGGCGCTGAAGCCTTGCGGCTTTGCTGCGCCGCACCCATTGTCTGAACCGATCCGTTCAGGAGACTGAGCGGTAATTCACATGATGGATGACGCAGCCATGCTGCTCGACAAGCTCACCTGGCGCTACGCCACCAAGAAGATGGATCCGGGCAAGGCCGTGCCGGCGGACAAGCTGGAGCGGATCCTGCAGGCCATCACCCTGGCGCCGACCTCCAGCGGGCTGCAGCCCTTCGAGGTGCTGGTGGTGACCAATCCCGAGATCCGCCAGCGCATCCAGGCCATCGCCTGGAACCAGAGCCAGGTGACCGAGGGCTCGCACCTGCTGGTCTTCGCCGCCTGGGACAATTACACGGCCGAGCGGATCAACACCGTCTACGACCAGGTCATGGCCGAGCGCGGCTTCAACGAGGGGCTGGAGAATTACCGCCAGCGCCTGCTGTCGATCTATCCGGCCCGCGACCCGCAGCAGAATTTCGAGCACGCGGCGCGCCAGGCCTATATCGCGCTGGGCTTCGCCCTGGCCGCGGCGGCCGAGGAGGAGGTCGACTCGACGCCCATGGAGGGGTTCGAGCCGGAGAAGCTGGACGAGATCCTGGGCCTGCGCGCGCGCGGCCTGCGCTCGGTGGTGATCCTGCCGCTGGGCTATCGCGAGGCCGACAAGGACTGGCTGGTGAGCATGAAGAAGGTGCGCCGGCCGCGGGCGCAATTCATCACCGAGGTGAAGTGAAGCCTGGGGGAGGCTCCGCCTCCCCCAGACCGAGCCTTTCACCTGGGGGAGGCTCCGCCTCCCCCAGACCGAGTCTTTCAGCTGGGGGAGGCTCCGCCTCCCCCAGACCCCCGCCGCCGGGGGGGGACAGGGTCCCCCCGGACCCCGCCAACGGATCGCGGGGTCCGGGGTGGCCGTGCCACCCCGGCGGGGTCCAGGGGCAGCGCCCCTGGCCTTTTACTCTTCCGTGGCCTCCGCCACGGGAAGGATCGAGGTCTCCTTGGCCGAGGTGATGGCCAGGATGGTCTCCGTCCGCTCCACGCCTTCCTGCCCGCGGATCTCGTCGGCCACGAAGCGCTCCAGCGCTGCCAGGTCGGGCAGGCGCAGCTTCACCAGGAAGGTCCAGGCGCCGGTGACGTGGTGGCACTCCATCACCGGCTCGGCCGCGCGCATGGCCAGGCGGAAGGCGTGTTCCTCCCGCCCCGGGCGCATCGAGACGAAGACATAGGCCAGCAGGGGGCAGCCGATGGCGGCGGGGTCGAGATCGGCGCGCCAGCCGCGGATGGTGCCGCGCTCCTCCAGCCGCTTCACCCGCTCCGCCGTGGCGGAGACGGAGAGGCCCGCGACCTTGGCGAGCTCGGCGAGGCCCGCCGCCCCATTATCCTGCAGGGCGACGAGAATGTTCCGGTCGATGGCGTCCATGGCGCGAGTTTATCCGGCGCCACCGGTTTGCAAAACGAGAAATCGCGCAAAAGAAAAGGCGGGAGGGTTGCCCCTCCCGCCTTCACCCGCCCCGGAGCCCGGGGGAGGGGTCAGATATAGTGCTCGGCCAGCGGCGCGAAGCCGTTGAAGCCCTGGCTGGCATAGGTCGTCACATAGGCGCCGGTGGAGAGCAGCTCCACCCGGTCGCCGCTCTGCAGCGCCAGCGGCAGGCGGTAGTTGGACTTCTCATACAGCGTGTCGGTGCTGTCGCAGGTCGGGCCCGCGATCGTCACCGGGCCTTCCGCCAGCCCGTCATGCGGCGTGCGGAAGCGGTACTTGATGGCCTCGCCCTCGGTCTCGGCCAGGCCGCCGAAGCGGCCGATGTCCAGATAGACCCAGCGGACGGGGTCGTCCTTGCCCTTGCTGGAGACCAGCACGACCTCGGAGGACAGCACGCCGGCATCGCCCACCATGAAGCGGCCCGGCTCGATCAGGATCTCGGGCAGGGCATTGCCGAAATGCTCGACCATGGCGCCCATGATGGCGGCGCCGAAATCGTCGATCTCCGGCACCTCGGAGCGGTAGCGCACCGGGTAGCCGCCGCCGAGATTGGCCATGCGCAGGTTGATCCCCGCCTCCTTGAGGTCGGTGAAGATCATCGCGACCTTGGCGATGGCGGCCTCATAGGCGGCGGTGCGGGTCTGCTGGCTGCCGACATGGAAGGAGATGCCATAGGGGTCGAGGCCCAGATCGCGGGCCAGGACCATCAGCTCCTTCGCCATCTCGGCCTCGCAGCCGAACTTGCGCGACAGCGGCCATTCGGCGCCGACATTCTCGACCAGGATGCGGCAATACACCTTCGCGCCGGGGGCGGAGCGGGCGAGCTTGCGCAGCTCCGGCTCGGAGTCGAAGGCGAACATGCGCACGCCGGCCTCATAGGCGGCCTGGATGGCGCTTTCCTTCTTCACCGTGTTGCCGAAGGAGATCGCCTCAGGCTGCGCGCCGGCGGCCAGGCACATCCGCACCTCCTCCAGCGAGGCGGCGTCGAACTGCGACTGCAGATCCACCAGGCGCGACAGGATCGGCGCGGCCGGGTTGGCCTTCACGGCGTAGTAGATGCGGGCCAGCGGCATCGCGGCCTTCAGCCGGCCGTAATTCTCGGCGACGCGATCGACGTCGACCACCAGGCACGGGGTCGCCGGGGCGGCGTCGCGCAGGAAGCGGGAGACCTTGGGGGTCATCGCACACCCTCCATCTCAATATAGGAGGTCGGCCCCCAGCGGAGGCGCGGCCCCAAGTTGACGAAACGGTCGAACGAACCAGCGACCAAAGAGGGCCGGCTTGGGGCTTTCGCCTTTCGCCGGGGTTGCCAGAACGCTTGACGTCGTTGCGTAAACCTTTGGCCGATCAAGGTCGGCCTGGGGCCAGAGGCACGTGCGTACTGCGTCTGCGGCGGCATATAGAGACCTCCGCCCGCGTCGCAAAGGGTTTTCTGGGGCGCGACCCGGTTTTTTTCCGCATGCCTCCCCTGCGAGGCCGGAAAACTCCCGAAGACCGGCGCGACTGGCTGGAAGCCTCACGCGCCGAAGCGCGGCCACGGGCGAATCCCTCCTGTCACGATTCGCCCGGCGGGCCGAGGGCAGGGCGAGGGCGGGGCGATGGCGGCGGCGCCCCGAGCCCGCTAGGAAACAGGAACGAACGCCGCGCCGGACCGCACCGATGAACGGGACCCTCATCCTCGTCCACATCCTGGCCCTGGTCGTCCTGTTCCCGGTCGGCTGGCTGATCTCCCGCAAGCTCTACCTAACGCTGGTCGCGGGAACGGTGGCCCTGTCCTGGCTTGGCGTGATGGGGCTGGCCCTGTGGCGCTGGCTGGCGCGCTAGGGGGTGGAGCGGCCGTTCAGGCGGTGGCGTCGGCGCCATAGAGGCGGATGATGGCCCGGGCCGCCGCGGCGGCCTGTCCGGCGACGGCCTCATGGCCGATATCGGGCGCCAGGTTGAGCGTGGCGCGCATGAACAGGTCGCCGCGCAGCAGGGCGAAGAACTGCTCGGCCACCAGCGGCGCCGGCACCTCCGGCCGCAGCCTGCCGCGCGCCTTCTCGCCCTCCAGCCACTGCTCCAGCCAGCGCCGCAGCGTCACCGGCCCGGCCTGATAGAAGGCGGCGGCCAGCTCCGGGCTGCGGCCGCTCTCGGCCAGCACCACGCGGTGCAGGGCGCGCACCTTGGGCTGCAGCAGGAAGCCCAGCCAATGCGTGCCGAGCTGGGTCAGCGCCGGCTCCAGCGGCAAGGCGTGGTCGACCAGCGCGGCATCGGCGCTGCCCTGCAGCCGGCGGCAATTGTTCTGCACGATCTCGGTGAACAGTGCGTCCTTGCCGCTGAAATGCGCGTAGAGCGTCGCCTTGGAGACGCCGGCGGCGCGCGCCACTGCATCCATCGAGACGGCGGCCAGCCCCTCGGCCATGAACAGCCCGGCCGCCGCCTCCAGGATGGCGCGGCGCTTGGGCGAGGCCTCGGCCTCCGCGCCGGCGGCGAAGGTCTCGGGGGCGGGATCGGTCGCGGCGAGGGACATGGACGGGAAGTAAGCCAGCGCCGGCGCTTTCTCAAGAGTGTACTGAACGGTTCAGTTCAGTTTGGTCTTGACGCCGGGCGGGGGCGGGGGCATCTGCAACCGTAGGTGAACTGAACCGTTCAGTTCGAAGGTTTCCCATGAACGCTCCCGTGGCCCCCGCCGCGGCCGCCGAGGCCGCGCGCAACGCATCCCCCGCCCCGCCGCCGCGCCGGCCGCGCCGCCCCTGGCGCCGGCTGATCCTGCTGCGCGTGCTGCCGCTGCTGCTGCTGGCCGGGGCGGCGCTGGGCGGCGCCTGGTACTGGCAGGTCGGCCGCTTCCTGGCGGAGACCGACGATGCCTATGTGCAGGGCGACATCGCCGTGCTCAGCCCGCGCATCGAGGCCGATATCGCCGCCATCCTGGTGGCCGACAACCAGCCGGTGACCGCCGGCCAGGTGCTGCTGCGCCTCGACGATCGCGACGCCCGCGCCCAGCTGGCCCAGGCCGAGGCCTCGCTGGCCGAGGCGGAGGGGGCGATCGTCACCGCCCGCGAAAGCCTGACCCAGACCGAGGAGCAGGTGGCCTCGGCCAGTGCGCAGATCGAGCAGGCCCGCGCCGAGCAGGTACGCGCGGCCGCCGATGCCCGCCGGGCCGAGGCGCTGGTGGGCGGCGGCTGGTCCTCGCGCCAGAATGCCGACCAGGCGGTGGCGGCGCAGCGCAAGGCCGATGCCGCGCTGCGCGCCGCCGAGGCCGAGCTGGTGGTGCGCCGCCAGGCCATCGCCGTGCAGCGGGCGCAGCTGACCCAGGCCGAGGCGCGGCGCGACCAGGCCCGCGCGGCGCTGCAGCTGGCGCGGAACACCCTGTCCTATACCGAGATCCGCGCCCCCTTCGACGGCATCGCCGGCAATCGCGCGGCGCAGCTCGGCCAGCATGTGCGGCCGGGGCAGCAGCTGATCGCCGTGGCGCCGCCGGCGGGCGCGCTCTACGTCACCGCCAATTTCAAGGAGACGCAGCTGCCCGGCATGCGCCCCGGCCAGCCGGCGGAGATCCGCGTCGACGCCATCCCCGGCCATGCCCTGCACGCCCGGGTGGACAGTTTCGCGCCCGCCACCGGCAGCCAGTTCAGCCTGCTGCCGCCGGAGAACGCCACCGGCAATTTCACCAAGATCGTGCAGCGCGTCCCGGTGAAGCTGGTGCTGGAGCCGGGGCAGAATGCCGAGGCCATCGCCCGGCTGCGCCCCGGCCTGTCGGTGGTGGCCGAGATCGACATGCGCGCCGACCCGCACGCCCCGCGCGGCCTGTTCTCCGCCGCCGCTGCGACGCTCGGCCTGCGCTGAAGGGAGGGCGCGCGATGAGCGCCACCACAGCCGGGCCTTCGGCCGCGCCGGTCGGCCGCATCCAGCCGCGCGCCATGGTCGGCTTCATGGCCATGGTGTTCGGCATGTTCATGGCGATCCTGGACATCCAGATCGTCTCCGCCTCGATCTCCGAGATCCAGGCCGGCCTCGCCGCCAGCCCGGACGAGGCCAGCTGGGTGCAGACCAGCTACCTGATCGCCGAGATCGTCATGATCCCGCTTTCGGGTTTTCTTTCGAGACTGCTGTCGACGCGGGTGCTGTTCACCGTCTCGGCGCTGGGCTTCACCGTCTTCTCGCTGGCCTGCGCCATGGCCAGCAGCCTCGGGCTGATGGTGGTGTTCCGCGCGGCGCAGGGCTTCATCGGCGGCGCCATGATCCCGACCGTCTTCGCCGCCAGCTTCCTGCTGTTTCCGGGTGCGAAGCGCGCCAATGCGATGGTGCTGATCGGGCTGACCGCGACGCTGGCGCCGACCATCGGTCCGACGCTGGGCGGCTGGCTGACGCAGAGCTTCTCCTGGCACTGGCTGTTCCTGATCAACGTCCCGATCGGCGCGCTGATCGCGCTGGTGGTGTGGAACACCGTCGATATCGACCGCCCCGACCCGAAGCTGCTGGCGCGCTTCGACTGGTGGGGGCTGCTGTTCATGGCGCTGTTCCTGGGCAGCCTGGAATACGTCATGGAGGAAGGCCCGCGCTGGGACTGGCTGCAGGATGAGACGGTGGCGCTCTTCGCCGCGGTCTGCGCCATCGCCGGCGTGCTGTTCTTCTGGCGGGCGCTGTCGCGGGAGGAGCCGATCGTCGATCTGCGCGCCTTCCTCGACCGCAACTTCGCCATTGGCTGCGTGCTCAGCTTCACCATGGGTGTGGGCCTCTATGGCTCGGTCTATCTGATCCCGCTCTTCCTCGGCCGGGTGCGCGGCTACAATTCGATGCAGATCGGCGAGGTGATGTTCATCACCGGCGCCTGCATGTTCGTCGCCGCCCCCTTTGTCGGCCGCATGCTGGCCAGGGTGGATCCGCGCGTGCCGCTGACCATCGGGCTGCTGCTGTTCTTCCTGGCGCTGTACCTGACCGCCGGGCTGACCAGCCAGCACGGCTTCGCCGAGATGGCCTTCCCGCTCGGGCTGCGCGGTGTCGCCATGATGATGTGCATGGCGCCGATCAACCAGATGGCGCTCGGCACCATCCCGCCCGCCGGGCTGAAGGGCGCCTCGGGCCTGTACAACCTGATGCGCAATCTGGGTGGCGCGGTCGGGCTCGCCATCATCAACACGCTGGTGACCGACCGTTCCTACCTGCACCGTCTGCATCTGGCGGAGGCGGTGAACTGGGCGCGGCCGGCGGTCGAGGCCTATCGCGACACGCTGAGCGGCGCGCTGGCCGGAAGGCTGGGCGGGGCGGCGGATGTGGCGGCGCTGGGCAAGATCCAGGCGCTGGTGAACCAGCAGGCGCTGGTGCTGGCCTATAACGACACGCTGCTGGTGATGGCGGGGGCCTTCCTGGCCTCGCTGCCGCTGGTGCTGCTGCTGCGCCGGCCACGTTCGGGTGGCGGTGGCGGCGAGGCGCATTGAGAGGGGCTTTGCCCCTCTCAATTCTAACTGAAGGCGGGTGCAGGGGACCCTGTCCCCTGCTGGGGGAGCTCGAGGGGGCAAAGCCCCCTCGATGCCTTCAGTTCAGCGCCATGCAGCGGCTGCGCGTATCCTCGCGGCGGGAGATCAGCTGGCAGGTCACCCAGCGCCCCTCCTTGTGCAGCACATAGCCGATGCCGCCGAGATTGCCGGCCATGCCGGTGATCTGCCAGCCATCGTTCAGCAGCGCCTGCAGCGGCTGGTCCAGCTCGCGGAACATGGTCTCGTGCCCCGGCTGCGGCGTCGAGCCCTGGGCCAGCGCCGGGCCCGCCGCGAGGGCGAGGCCGGCGGCCAGCAGCAGGGCGGCCCTCACCGGATCAGCCCGGAGGAGAGCGGGCTGGACGGGTCGGCCACGTAGTTGCGCGGCATGCGGCCGGCCAGATGCGCGTGCCGCCCGGCCTCCACCGCCGCCTTCATGGCGCGGGCCATGCGCACCGGGTCGCGCGCATGGGCGATGGCGGAGTTCAGCAGCACCGCGTCGCAGCCCAGCTCCATGGCATGCGCCGCCTCGCTGGCCGTGCCGATGCCGGCATCGACCAGCACCGGCACCTTCGCATTCTCGATGATCGAGCGCAGCATGAAGGGGTTGGTGAGCCCGAGGCCCGAGCCGATCGGCGCGCCGAGCGGCATCACCGCCACGCAGCCCATCTCCTCCAGCCGCCTGGCGGCCAGCGGGTCGTCGGCGCAGTAGACCATGACCTGGAAGCCGTCCTTGATCAGGGCCTCGGCCGCCTCGAAGGTCGCCGGCATGTCGGGGTAGAGGGAAGGGCGGCGGGCCCAGCACCTCGAGCTTCACCAGGTTCCAGCCGCCGGCCTCGCGCGCCAGGCGCAGGGTGCGCACCGCATCCTGCGCGGTGTGGCAGCCGGCGGTGTTGGGCAGGTAGGTGTATTTCTTCGGGTCGACGAAATCCTGCAGCATCGGCGCGTTGGGGTCGGACAGGTTCACCCGCCGCACCGCGACGGTGACCATCTCCGCGCCGCTCGCCTCGATCGCCGCGGCGGTCTCCTCGAGCGATTTGTAGCGGCCGGTGCCGACGACCAGGCGCGAGCGGAAGCGCTGGCCCGCCACCTCCCAGCTATCGTCCGCCGCGGTCATGATGTCGCCGTCCATGGGCTCAGCCCCCGCCAATGAAGTGTACGATTTCGAGCGTGTCGCCCTGCGCCAGCGCGGTGGCGGCATAGGCCGAACGCGGCACGATCTCGAGATTGCGCTCGACCGCCACCTTGCGGGTGTCGAGGCTCAGCACGGCCAGCAGGTCGGACACCGTCGCCTGGCCCTGGATGAGACGGGTTTCCCCGTTGATCGTGATCTGGATGCTCTCCGCCATGCGGCGGAATGTGGCGCGCGCGGCGCGATTGGGGAAGGGGTGGGGCGGCATGGCCGCCCCGCTTCCCGGATCGCCGCGCGCGGCGCGCGGCTCAGATGGCGGTCTGGCCGAGCGGCAGGGTCAGGCCCGGCAGCGTCGCCGGATTGGCCGGGGCGGGGGTGGCGGGCGCCCCGGCGGGCGGCGCCGCCTCGGGCGTGGCGCCGGCGGGGGGCGGCAGCGCTTCCTCGGCCGGTGCCGGCGGGGTGGGGGCGGTGCCGCCGCCCGGGGGCGTTCCGGTGGCCGCGCCCGGCGTGGCGCCCAGCGTGGCGCCCAGCGTGGCGCCTGGTGTCGCGCCCGGTGTCGCGCCCGGGGCCGGCGCGGCGCCGGGCTGCGCCGCCGTGTCGCCCACCGTGTAGTCCGGCACGATGCGCGCCTGGGCGCCGGCGATCACCAGCACCTTCTGGCCGATGTTCAGCGGCGTCTCGTCGCGCTGGGTGACCGAGATCATCTCGCCATTCGGCTTGCGCACGATGTATTCGAAGCCGTCGGTCGAGCCGACGCCCTTTTCCGAGGCCGCGCCGAGCAGCCCGCCGATCAGCCCGCCGCCGATGCCGGCGAAGGCCGAGGTGATGTCACCCCCGCCCACCCGCGTGCCGGCGACGCCGCCCGCCGCGGCGCCCGCCGCCGCGCCGGTCGAGCCATCGGCCGAGATCTGCACGGCGCGCCGCCCGACCACCACCCCGGCCTCCACCTTGTTGGCCTGCTGCACGGCGCGGCTGGCATAGGTGTCCGGCGAGTAGCTGGGGCTGCAGCCGGCGGCCAGCAGGGCCAGGCCGGCCAGCGCCAGCAGCGCCGGCCCGGGGCGGCGGGACGAGCGAGGCGCCGGCCCTGGGCAAGGGGCGAGACACGGCATCGGTGAGGGACTCCTGCAACACGCTGCGCCGCAAACTAGGAAGCCGGCCGGCGCCTGTCATCCCGCCGCGTGGCGGGGCACCCATGAGGCAGCGCCGCGCCGGCCCCCGCCAAAGCCCTTGTGATGCCGCGCGACGCCACGGCGCAGCACGAGCTCAACCTTTCCCGCCGGGCGGCGTTGCAACGCCACCGGGCCGCGCATCCGCCCGGCTGATTGCCGGGGCGCGGTCGGCATCCCCCTCGCCGCCCGCGCCCCGCGCGCTTCTGCCCGCGCGCCGCACTCTCCGCGCCGTCCCGCCGCGTCCCCTCCGGCCGCCGCCCCGGGGTCCCGCCGCCCCGAGGCCCGGCCCACCAGCCCAGGAAGCGCCGCCATGCCCGCCGCCCCGCCCGAACCGCCCCCGGCCCCGCCCGCCGCCGCGACACCCGCCGCGCCGCCGCCCGGCCCGGGCGCCGCGCCGGTCAACCGGCGGGTCTTCACCGCCTCGGCGCTGCTGACCCTGGCCTTCGTCGCCTTCGGCGCGCTGGCGCCGGATCTGGCGGGCCGCGCCTTCGGCGCCGCCCAGGCCTGGATCACCGCGGAGCTGGGCTGGTTCTACCTGCTGGCGGTCGCCGTCTTCCTGCTGTTCTCGGCGCTGCTGGCCTTCGGCGACAGCGGCCGCATCCGCCTTGGCCCCAACCATTCCGAGCCGGAATTCAGCTATCTCGCCTGGTTCGCCATGCTGTTCAGCGCCGGCATGGGCATCGGCCTGGTGTTCTTCGGCGTGGCCGAGCCGGTGACGCATTTCATGCTGCCGCCGGAGGGCGACCCGGCCAGCCTGGCCGCCGCCCGCGCCGCGCTGCAGCTGAGCTATTTCCACTGGGGCCTGCATGCCTGGGCGATCTATGCGGTGGTCGGCCTCAGCCTCGCCTATTTCAGCTTCCGCCACGGCCTGCCGCTGACCGTGCGCTCCGCCCTCTATCCGCTGATCGGCGAGCGCATCCGCGGCCCGATCGGCGATGCGGTGGATGTCTTCGCGGTGCTGGGCACGCTGTTCGGGGTGGCGACCTCGCTCGGCCTCGGCGCGCTGCAGGTCAATGCCGGCCTGTCGCATGTGATGGGTCTGCCGGTGGGCTTCACCGTGCAGGCGCTGCTGATCGCCGGCATCACCCTGCTGGCCACCCTCTCGGTCGCCTCGGGGCTGGAGCGCGGCATCAAGCTGCTGAGCAACCTCAACATCCTGATGGCGACGGCGCTGATGCTGTTCGTCTTCGTGGTCGGGCCCACCACCTTCCTGCTGCGCGGCTTCGTGCAGAATCTCGGCGGCTATATCGACCAGTTCGCGCTGCGCACCTTCAACATGTACGCCTATGACCCGAAGGAATGGCTGGGCGAGTGGACGCTGTTCTACTGGGGCTGGTGGATCGCCTGGTCGCCCTTCGTCGGCATGTTCATCGCCCGCATCTCGCGCGGGCGGACGATCCGCGAATTCGTCCTCGGCGTGCTGCTGGTGCCGGCCGGCTTCACCTTCGCCTGGATGACGGTGTTCGGCGACAGCGCGCTGTGGCTGCACCTCTCCGGCACCACCACCGCCGTGTCCGAGGTGGTCGGCCGCGACGTCACCCTGGCGCTCTTCGTCTTCCTGGAGCAGTTCCCGCTCTCGGCCATCTCCTCCTGGCTGGCCATGCTGCTGGTGGTGGTGTTCTTCGTCACCTCGGCCGACAGCGCGGCGCTGGTGGTCAGCACCATCACCGCCGGCGGCCGCGACGACGTGCCGCTCTGGCTCCGGGTGTTCTGGGCGGTGGGCTCGGGGCTGATCGCCATCGTGCTGCTGGCCTCGGGCGAGGGGCTGAAGGCGCTGCAGACGGCGGCCATCGCCAGCGCGCTGCCCTTCGCCGTGGTGATGCTGCTGATGGCCTATGGGCTGTGGCGCGCCCTGCAGCGGGAGGGGCTGCGCCAGGACGCGCTGGCGCAGAACCTGCCGCCGCGCCAGGGCCGCTCCTGGCAGCGCCAGCTGCAGGGCATCCTGGCGCATCCGAGCCGCGAGGCCGGGCTCGGCTTCATCGCCCACACCGCCACCCCGGCGCTGGAGGCGGTGGCGGAGGCGCTGCGCGGCCGTGGCCTGACCGCGGCGGTCGAGACGCGGGAGGACCGGCTGCGGCTGATCGCCATGCCCGGCGCGCCGGAGGAGTTCCGCTACGGCATCCGCCTGCGCCGCTACGCCATGCCGAGCTTCGCCTATTTCGAGAGCCGGCCCGAGCAGGAGCAGCGCGAGCATTACTGGCGCGCCGAGGTGTTCCTGGAGGATGGCAGCCAGGATTACGACGTGATGGATCTGACGCGGGAGGAGCTGATCCAGGACGTGCTCTCCCAGTATGAGCGGCACTTCCAGTACCTGCATGCCAGCCGGGCGCTGAAGCGCTGAAGCGCCGAAGCGCCGAAGCGCCGACTGGGCGGGCCGGGCCGGGGGCCGGGCCGAGGGAGCGGCGAGGGCGGGGTGCAACTGCCCCCCGCCGCCCCCTGTTCTGTGGGCACACGCCAAGGAGCCCCGCCATGTCCCATCTCTCCGCCGAGATGCGCGCCTGCATCGACAACTGCCTGGCCTGCTACGCCACCTGCCTCTCCAGCCTGTCCGGCCATTGCCTGGAGATGGGCGGGCGGCACACCGCCCCCGAGCATGTCCGGCTGATGCTGGCCTGCGCCGAGATCTGCCGTACCTCGGCGCATTTCATGCTGCTCGGCACCTCCCACCACCGGCACACCTGCGCCGAATGCGCCGAGATCTGCACCGAATGCGCCGCCGAATGCGAGGCCCTGGGCGGCATGGAGGAATGCGTCACCGCCTGCCGCCGCTGCGCCGAGAGCTGCACCGCCATGGCCAAGGCCTGAGGGCCGGGGCCCCGGGCCGGCCCCTCCGCCGGCCGGAAACGGCCAGGGGAGGCGCCCCCAGGGGCGGATCCCGGGGGTGGCCCCGGGACCAGGGCCGGCAGCGGGCCCGGCGGGCGGGCCAGGGCAGGGCGATCGCCGCCGGGCCGCCCCGCCCGCCAGCCCGGGAAACAAGGGGTTGCATCCTTCCCGCAAAAGCGCGAGAGGCCGATGCTTGCGGCGCGGAAACACCCCGTGCTAGGCGCCGCCGCACCGGACCGGACGGAAACCCCACGTGAACCCGCCGCTGATCTTCGTTTTGAACGGCCCCAACCTGAATCTGCTCGGCACCCGCCAGCCCGAGATCTACGGATCCGAGACGCTGGACGATATCGAGGCGCTCTGCGCCGAGACCGCCGATGCGCTCGACCTGGCGATCGATTTCCGCCAGACCAATGTCGAGGGCGAGCTGATCTCCTGGGTGCAGGAAGCGCGGAACATGGCGGCGGGCATCATCATCAACCCGGCCGGCTACAGCCACACCTCGATCGCGCTGATGGATGCCCTGCTGGCCTCCGACCTGCCGGTCGTCGAGGTGCATCTCAGCAACATCCATCGCCGGGAGTCCTTCCGGCACCTGTCCTATGTGTCGCGCGCGGCGCAGGGCGTCATCTGCGGCCTGGGGCCGCATGGCTATGCGCTGGCGCTGCGCGGCATCGCCGGCATCCTGGCCCAGGCGGACCAGGACTGAGCGGCGGGCAGGGTATCAGAGAGGTTCCATGAGCGGCATTTCCTTCACCCCGGATTCGATCCGGGCGCTGGCCCAGATCCTGCGCGAGACCGACCTGACGGAGATCGAGCTGGCCGATGGCGAGGCCCGGCTGCGCGTCACCCGCAGCGTGACCGTGGCGCCGACCGTGGTCGCCGCCGCCCCCGTGGCCGCGGCGCCCGCCGCCGCCCCGGTGGCGGCCGCCGCCCCGGCCCCCGCGGCGGCCGAGATCTCGGCCAGCACGCCGGGCGCCATCACCTCGCCGATGGTGGGCGTCGCCTACCTGGCCCCCGAGCCGGGTGCGGCCCCCTTCGTCACGCTGGGTGCCAAGGTGGCGGCCGGGCAGACCCTGCTGCTGATCGAGGCGATGAAGACCTTCAACCAGATCAAGGCGCCCAAGGCCGGCACCGTGACGCGGATCCTGGTCGAGAGCGGCTCGCCGGTCGAGTATGGCGAGCCCCTGCTGGTGGTCGAGTAAGACCCCATGTTCAGGAAGGTGCTGATCGCCAATCGCGGCGAGATCGCGCTGCGCGTCCACCGCGCCTGCCAGGAGATGGGCATCAGGACGGTGGCCGTGCACTCCACGGCGGACGCCACCGCCATGCATGTGCGCCTGGCGGATGAGAGCGTCTGCATCGGCCCGCCCGCCGCGCGCGACAGCTACCTGAACGTCGCCGCCATCCTCTCCGCCGCCAGCATCACCGGCGCCGAGGCGATCCATCCCGGCTATGGCTTCCTCTCGGAGAATGCCAATTTCGCCGAGATGGTGGAGGCGCATGGCTTCACCTTCATCGGCCCGACCGCCGAGCATATCCGCATGATGGGCGACAAGATCGCCGCCAAGCAGGCGATGATGTCGCTCGGCGTGCCGCTGGTCCCCGGCTCGGATGGCGAGCTGTCGAGCCTGGAGGAGGCGCGCGAGGTCGCCGACCGGATCAGGTATCCGGTGCTGATCAAGGCCGCCGCCGGCGGTGGCGGGCGCGGCATGAAGGTCGCCCATTCGGCGGAGGAGCTGGAGGAGGCCTGGCGCGTCGCCCGCACCGAGGCCAAGGCCGCCTTCGGCAATGACGCGGTCTATATGGAGAAATACCTGGACCGGCCGCGGCATATCGAGCTGCAGGTGATGGCCGACATGCATGGCAATGTCGTGCATTTCGGCGAGCGCGACTGCTCGCTGCAGCGCCGCCACCAGAAGCTGGTCGAGGAGGCGGGCTCCCCGGCCCTGACGCCGGCCGAGCGCGAGGCGATCGGCGCCCAGGTGACCCAGGGCCTGTCCAAGCTCGGCTACCGCAATGCCGGCACGCTGGAATTCCTATGGCAGGACGGCCAGTTCAGCTTCATCGAGATGAACACCCGCCTGCAGGTCGAGCATCCGGTGACCGAGATGGTCTGCGGCATCGACCTGGTGAAGGAGCAGCTGCGCGTCGCCGCCGGCGAGAAGCTCGGCTACACCCAGGCCGATGTGTCTTTCAGTGGCCATGCGATCGAGTGCCGGATCACCGCCGAGGACCCGGAGACCTTCGCCCCCTCGCCGGGGCGGGTGAACACCTTCCACGCCCCGGGCGGGCTGGGCGTGCGGGTCGATAGCGCGCTCTACTCCGGCTATTCGGTGCCGCCGCACTATGACAGCCTGGTGGCCAAGCTGGTGGTGCATGGCAAGACGCGGGCCGAGGCGATCGGCCGCATGCGCCGGGCGCTGTCGGAGATGGTGGTGGACGGCATCCGCACCACCCTGCCGCTGCACCAGCGCATCATGGACGACGCCCAGTTCCAGTCGGGCGACTACACCATCCACTGGCTCGAGCGCTTCGTCGGCCTGAAGGATTGAGACCGGGCGGGCGGCGCGGGGTGTTGCTCCGGGCCGCCCGCCGCTTCCGGCGCGCTCGCCCCCTTGGCCATCCGGCATGGCCTGGCCCGCGCCCCGTCGCGCCGGCCCGCCGCGCCGCTCGCCGGATCGTGGCAGGGCTGCCAACTTCTTTTCATCTTTTCGCTATCCAACCCAGGCAGCCTGACGGCGATCCCTGCCGTTTGTCATGACAGGACCGCCGGATTTTCGAGCTTCGGGAAGAGTGATGAACGGCCTCACCTCCGTGCCGCCCCCCTCCGCCGAAACGCTGCAGAGCCTGGCGCCGCCGGCCGATGCCGCCCGCCGCGCCCGTCGCTGGGCGATGCTGCGGCCCTGGCTGCTGCTGGGCGGCGGCGGCGTCATGGCCGCGCTGGCGCTGCTGGCGCTGCATGGCCTGTCGCATGAGCTCGACTACGCCACCGTCATGGCCGGGCTGTCGCAGCAGAGCCCCTGGACCATCCTGGCCGCGCTCGGCGCCACGGCGCTGAGCTTCCTGGCGATGACCGGCTACGACCTCTCGGCGCTGCGGCATGTGGCGCCGGGGGCGGTGCCGCGGCGCATCGCCATGCTGGCGGCCTTCTGCGGCTTCGCGCTCAGCAACACGGTGGGGGTGGGCGCCTTCACGGGGGCGGCGGTGCGCTGGCGCATCTATGCCGCGGCCGGGCTGAAGCCGGAGCGCATCACCCGGCTGCTGGTCTTCGTCACCGCCAGCTTCGTGCTGGGGCTGTTCGCGGTCGGCGCGCTCGGGCTGCTGGCCACCGCCGAATCGGTCGATGACTGGTCCGGCCTGCCGCCCGATTTGCTGCGCGGCATCGCCCTGGCCATCCTGGCCGGCATGGCCGCGCTGGCGGTGTGGGGAAGGCTGCGGCCGGGGCGGCTGCGGGTCCGTGGCATCGGCTTCCGGGTGCCACCGCTGAAGCTGGTGGCCTTCCAGGGGCTGGTCTCGCTGGTCGATATCGGCGCCGCCGCCACCGTGCTCTGGCTGCTGCTGCCGGATGGCGTGGTCGATCTGCCCTTCTTCATGGCGCTCTATGCGGTGGCGATCGCCATCGGCGCCGCCAGCCATCTGCCCGGCGGCATCGGCGTGTTCGAGGCGGTGGTGCTGCTGGCCTTCCAGAACACCGGTGTCAGCCTGGACCAGGTGGCCACCGCCCTGGTGCTGTACCGGCTGATCTATTTCGCCCTGCCGCTCTGCCTGGCGCTGCTGCTGCTGGCGGGGTTCGAGGCCAGCCGCCGCGCGCATCTGCTGCAGGGCGGCACCCGCGCGGTGCGGGCGGCGACGCGGCTGATGCCGCGCTTCCTCGGCGCCATGGCCTTCGCCGCCGGCGCCGCGCTGCTGCTGGGCGGCGTCACGCCCCCCTCGGGCGAGGTGCCGGGGCTGCTCGCCCCCGCCTTGCCGCTGCCGCTCTTCGAGGCCAGCCATCTGATCGCCAGCGTCGGCGGGCTGCTGCTGCTCTTCGTGGCGCATGGGCTGGTGCACCGGCTGGACGGCGCCTGGTGGCTGGCGCTCGCGCTCGCGCTGGGCGGCCTCGTGCTCAGCGTGGCGCGCGGCGGCGGCGAGCTGGAGCTCGGCCTGCTGGCGCTGCTGGCGGTCGCCCTGCTGGCCTCGCATGAGCGCTTCGACCGCCGCGCCCAGATGCTGGCGCCGAGCTTCACCCCCGGCTGGTGGCTGGCGGTGATCGGCGTGGTCGGGGCGGCCACCTGGCTGCTGTTCTTCGCGCATCGCGATGTCGAATATTCCCGCCAGCTCTGGTGGCAGTTCGAGCTGGACGCCTCCGCCCCGCGCGGCATGCGCACCACGCTCGGCATCGTGCTGGCGCTGTTCGCCGCCGGGCTCTGGGCGCTGCTGCGCCCGGCCCGCAGCACCGTCCACCCGCCGACGCCGGAGGAGCTGGCCCGCGCCACCGCCATCCTGGCCAGCCAGGACCGGGCGGATGCCAATCTCGTCCGCATGGGCGACAAGGCGCTGCTCTTCGCGCCCGAGGGCGATGCCTTCATCATGTATGGCCGGCGCGGCCGCTCCTGGATCGCGCTCTCCGACCCGGTGGGGCCGAAGGCGCGGCGGGTGGAGCTGGTCTGGCGCTTCGTCGAGATGGCGGACGCCCAGGGCGGGCGCGCCGCCTTCTACCAGGCGCGGCCGGAGAATCTGCCGCTCTACATCGATGCCGGGCTGCAGCCGCTGAAGCTGGGCGAGGCGGCGCGGGTGCCGCTGGCCGGCTTCAGCCTGACCGGCAAGTCGCGCCAGCCGCTGCGCAGCGCGCTGAACCGCGCCGAGCGCGAGGGGCTGCGCTTCGAGCTGGTCCCCCCTGACCAGGTGGCGCCCCTGCTCCCCGAACTGAAAAAAATCTCAGACGAATGGCTGGCGCAGCACCGGGCGCGGGAGAAGGCTTTTTCTCTCGGCTCCTTCGAGCCTGCCTATGTCGCCTCCCAGCCGGTGGCGGTGGTGCGCGGGCCAGAGGATGCGATCATCGCCTTCGCCACCGTCATGGACACGCCGGGCGCGCGCACCGACATGTCGATCGACCTGATGCGCCACCGCCCGGTCATGCCGCCCGGCACCATGGATTTCCTGTTCCTGAAGCTGATCCTGATGGCCAAGGAGCAGGGCTATGGCCATTTCGACCTGGGCATGGCGCCGCTTTCGGGCCTGGCCGCGCACCGGCTGGCGCCGGTCTGGTACCGCCTGGGCGGGCTGGTCTTCCGCCGCGGCGAGCGCTTCTACAATTTCCGCGGGCTGCGCGCCTTCAAGGAGAAGTTCGAGCCGGTCTGGGAGCCCCGCTATCTCTGCACCCCCGGCGGGCTGGACCCCTGGGTGGTGCTGGCCGATGTGGCGGCGCTGCAATCGGGCGGGCTGCGCGGGGTGATCGGCAAGTGAGCCGCCCCGCATCCGGCGGCGGGCTGCGCCGTTCCTGTCACCGCCGGCCCGGGGCGGGCGGCAGCGCTGAGAGAGGGTGTCCATGAAACGACGCGGTCTGCTGGCGGCCGGGGCCGCCCTTGGCGGCGGGCTGGTGCTGGCCCGCCCGGCGCTGGCGCAGCGCGACACCTCCACCTGGCTGGTCGAGATGGCGCCGCGCCAGAAGCGGGGCGATGTCTTCGCCATCATCCTCTCCGGCGATGGCGGCTGGCGCGACCTGGACCGGCAGATCGGCCGCCACATGCGCGACCGCGGCGTGCCGGTGCTGGGCTTCGACTGCCTGAACTGGTTCTGGCGCCGCCGCACGCCGGAGGAGGTGGCGGCCGAGCTGGACCGCGTCATCGCCCTCTATGCCAGCAAGTGGCAGGTCTCGCAGGTGGCGCTGATCGGCTATTCCTTCGGCGCCGATGTCATGCCCTTCGCCTGGAACCGCATGAAGCCGGAGAGCAAGGCCCGGGTGGTGCTGATCTCGCTGCTGGCCTTCGCCCGGGACGCGGCCTTCGAGATCAAGATCGGCGATTTCATCGGCCTGTCGCGGCCGAGCGCCCTGCCCACCGCGCCCGAGATCCCCGGCCTGCCGGCCGACAAGGTGCAATGCGTCTATGGGTCGGAGGAGGAGGCGGAGACCGCCTGCCTCGCCTTCCAGAACACGCCGGCGCAGATCATCCGCCTGCCGGGCGGCCACCATTTCGACGAGAACTACCCGGCCCTGGCCGAGCGCATCCTGGCGCGGATGCCCCGCCCGGCCCCATGATGGGCGGCATGTCGCGCCGCCCGCTGGAGATCACGCCCGAGCTGCTGTTGCGCGCCTATCGCGCCGGCCTGTTCCCGATGGCCGAATCGCGCGAGGGGCGCCGGCTCTACTGGCTGGACCCGGAGCTGCGCGGCATCCTGCCGCTGGAGGGCTTCCACCTGCCGCGCCGGCTGCTGCGCACCGTGCTCTCCGGCCCCTACCGGGTGACGGTCAACCAGGCCTTCGCCGCCACCATCGCCGGCTGCGCCGCCCCCGCCCCGGGACGCGAGGATTCCTGGATCAACCCGGAGATCGAGACGCTGTTCACCACGCTGCACCGCATGGGCCATGGCCATTCGGTGGAGAGCTGGGCGGGGGAGGAGCTGGTGGGCGGGCTGTATGGCGTGGCCCTCGGCGGCGCCTTCTTCGGCGAGAGCATGTTCAGCCGCGCCCGCGACGCCTCCAAGGTGGCGCTGGTGCATCTGGTGGCGCGGCTGCGGCTGGGCGGCTTCACCCTGCTCGACACCCAGTTCATCACCGGCCATCTGGAGCAGTTCGGCGCCTGCGAGATCCCGCGCGCCGCCTACAAGCAGCGCCTGGCCGAGGCGATGGCGATCGAGGCGGCCTTTCCGGCCGAGCCGGAGGGGCTGGAAGCGGCGATCCGCGCGCTGCGGCCGCCGGGCGGCGAGGGCTAGGCCCCGGCCGGGTTCCAGGGCTTCAGCACCGCGACCGGCGCTTCCGGCGCCGGCCAGAGCTGGATGAGGTAGTGGTCCTCCCCCTCCAGCCCGTCCTCGCTCAGCCGGTCCAGGCCGGAGGCCAGCAGGCGCAGCCGCAGCGGGCCGGGCGGCACGGCGAGCCTTGTGGCGTCGGGCCAGGAATCGGTGCAGCCGGCCAGCACCAGCATGCCGGCGGTGACCAGCGAGGCCTCGGCCGCCTGGTCGACCCCCGCCAGCGCCAGCGGCGGCGGCGTGTCATGCAGCTCGACGCGCACCGGGACATGGGTGTTGCGGGCAGTGGCGATGCCGATCTCGCCGGGCTGGGCGATCAGCCCGGCGGCCAGATCCGCATCGGTCCAGTGCCGCGCCTCGGTCTTCGCCGCTGCGTCGGCCAGGTAGAATTGGTGGTAATCGGCGAAAACCGGGCCGGCATGGAGCAGCTGCATGGCGGGGCTTTCCGGTCGCGGCCTGTGGGCGCCAGGGAACGGGCTCGGGGATCGGGGCCAGGGGAGGGCGAGGGGGGCCGGCCCCCGCCCTTTCCCTGGTCCCGCCCCGGCTCAGTTCCGGGTGGGCGCGGCCCAGAGCAGATCCTGCTCGGGCAGCGGCAGTTCCTCCAGCTCGGCCAGGAAGCTCTCGGCCCAGCGCGTCGCGGTCTGCTCCTCCAGCCCGCGCATCATGCTCTCCCAGCGCTCGCGGCGCTCGCCCAGCGGCATCTTCAGCGCCTGGTCCAGGCGCTCGGCGATGGCCTCGGCGTCCAGCGGGTTGACCAGCAGGGCGCCATCCATGTTCTCCGCCGCGCCGGCGAAGGAGGAGAGCACCAGCACGCCCGGATCCTCGGGGTCCTGCGCCGCCACATATTCCTTGGCGACCAGGTTCATGCCGTCGCGCAGCGGGGTGACCAGGCCGACCCGCGCGGCGCGGTAGAAGCCGGCCAGGGTGTCGCGCGCCACGGCGCGGGCCACATAGCGCACCGGCGTCCAGTCGAACTCGGCATAGTCGCCATTGATGCGGCCGGCCAGCGTGTCCAGCTCGCGGCGGAGGTTGCGGTAGCTGGCCACCTCGTTGCGGCTGCGGGCGGCGACCTGCAGATAGGTCACCTTGTTCAGATGCTCGGGGAATTTGGCCAGCAGGGCGGCGAAGCCGCGCATGCGGTGCGGCAGGCCCTTGGTGTAGTCCAGCCGCTCGGCGCCGACGATCAGCGAGCGGTCGCCCATGCTGGCGGCCAGGCGCTGGGTCTCCGGGCCATAGGCGGCCTTGCGGGCAAGCGTCGCGAAGCCGCGCGTGTCGATGCCGATCGGATGGGCGGAAAGCTGCGTGCGGCGCATCTGGCCAGCCACCTCGCCGCGGACGCCGCCGGTGGCGTCCGGGGTCAGGCCCAGCCCGTCCTGGAAGCAGTTGATCATGCCGCTGAGGTCGCGCTTGGTCTGCACGCCGACCAGGTCATAGGCCAGCAGGTCCCGCAGCAGCCGCTCGGCGTCGGGAAGCGCCGAGAGCACCGCCCAGGGCGGGAAGGGGATGTGCAGGAAGAAGCCGATGCGCTGCCTGGCGCCCAGCGCGCGCAGCTCGGCGGCCATCGGGATCAGCTGGTAGTCATGGATCCAGATGGTGTCCTCGGGGCCCAGCAGCGGCAGCAGCGCCTGGGCGAAATCCCGGTTCACCTTGCGGTAGGAGGCGGCCTCCTGCCGGTCATACTCCATCAGGCCGAGGCGGAAATGGAAGAGCGGCCAGAGGGTGTTGTTCGAGTAGCCGGCGTAGAAGCCCTTATGGTCTTCCTCGGTCAGGTCGATGGTGGCGTAGTCGATGCCGGCGGAGCGCACCCGGCGGGGTTCCAGCGAGGCATCCTTGCGGGTCTCGCCGCTCCAGCCGAACCACAGCCCGCCGCTGGCCTTCAGCGAATCCTTCAGCCCTACGGCCAGGCCGCCGGCCGAGGGTTCGCCGCGCCGCGGCACGGCGACGCGGTTGGAGACGACGACTACCCGCCCCACAGACCGTGCTCCCACGAACGGCTCAAACGCATCGCCGACAGAATCAGACCAACATGGGAGTAGGTCTGAGGAAAATTCCCCCAGAGCCGGTTCCGTGTCGGGTCCAAGTCCTCCGCCAACAAGCCCAGGTGATTCCGGCACGACAGGATGCTCCCGAACATGGCGCGCGCCTCCTCCGTCCGGCCGGCGGCCGCAAGCGCGTCCACATACCAGAACGAACAGACCAGGAAGGCGGTTTCAGGTTTCCCGAAATCGTCAGCCATGTCGTAGCGGTAGAGAAAGCCATTGTGCATCAGGCGCCGCCCGATCATGTCGAGCGTGCCGCGGAAGCGGGGGTCGGTGGCCGGCAGGAAGCCGATCTCGGGCAGCAGCAGCAGGGCGGCGTCCATGCCGTCGCTCTCGAAACTCTCGACGAAGCTGCCGAGATGCGGGCGGAAGGCCTTCTCGCAGATCACCGCATGCAGCTCGCGCGCCGCGCGGGCCCAGCGCTCGGCGCGGTCGGGCAGGCCGAGATGCCGGGCGATGCCGGCCAGACGCGCCATGCCGGCCCAGCACATGGCGGCCGAGAAGGTGTGGATGCGGGCCCGGCCGCGATATTCCCAGATGCCGGCATCGGGGGTGAGCGCGCGGGCCTCGGCCTGCTCGCCCAGCGTCTCCAGCAGGCGGAACAGCGGCTCGCCGGCCGGGCGCGGCAGGCGCTGGTCGAAGAACATCTGGGCGGCGGCCATGATGACCGAGCCATAGACGTCGTTCTGCACCTGGTCGGCCGCCTGGTTGCCGACGCGCACCGGCCCCATGCCGAGGAAGCCGGGCAGCGCCTCCTCGATCCGCTCCGGCATGGGCAGCGAGGGCACCAGCGGGTAGCAGGGCTTCAGCACCCCGCCCGGGGAGATCGCCACCACATTGGTCACGTAGCGGATGTATTCTTCCATGGTGCGGGTGGCGCCGAGGCGGTTCAGCGCCTGCACGGTGAACAGCGCGTCGCGCAGCCAGCAATAGCGGTAGTCCCAGTTGCGCTCGGTGTCCGGCGCCTCGGGGATCGAGGTGGTCAGCGCGGCCACCACCGCCCCCGTCTCCTCGAAGGTGCAGAGCTTGAGGGTGATGGCGGCGCGGATCACCGCATCCTGCCATTCGAAGGGCAGGTGCAGGCCGCGCGTCCAGTCCAGCCAATAGGCCTCGGTCTCGCGGATGAATTCCTGGCCGATGGCGTCCGCGCCCTCCGGCACCGTCTCGTCGGGGCCCAGGATGAGCGTCACCGGCTGGTCGAGCAGGAAGGGCGCCTCCTCGGCCAGGCAGGCCAGCGGCGCGTCGGTCGTCACCCGCAGCGCCGCATCCTCGGTGAAGTAGCGCAGATGGTTGGAGCCGGAGCGGCGCACCGGCCGGTCCTGCCCCCAATGGGCGCGCGGGCGGATGCGCAGGCGGATCAGCGGCTGGCCGGAGAGCGGCTCGATGCGGCGGACCAGCATGGGCGGGCGGAAGGGGCGGCCGAAGCGGCGGAAGCGCGGCGCCGCATCGGTGATGCGGATGCGGTTGCCCTTCTCGTCGATCAGCTCGGTCTCGAGGATGGCGGTGTTGCGGCGGTAGCTCTGGCGGGTCTCCACCATGCCCACCAGCTCGCATTCCATGAAGCCGTCCTGCGGCGCCTCGCCGCCGAGGAGCGCGGAGAAGACCGGGTCGCCATCGAAGCGCGGCCAGCAGAGCCAGGAGCAGCGGCCGGCGCGGTCGAACAGCCCGGCGATGATGCCATTGCCGACCGGGGCGAGGTCGAGCGGCTGGGGCCCGGCGGGCGGAAGCGGCGGCGTCATGCCGCCATCCGCCCGGCGATGCGCTCCAGCCAGTCATGCACCGCCGAGGGGCCGGGGAAATCCATCGGGATGCGGTAGCCGGTGCCGCCGAGCTCGGCGCAGGCATCGATGCCGAACTGGTCGGTGACGTCGTCGCCGATGAAGACCGGCTGGCGGCCGGCGAAGGGGGCGTGGCGCATCAGCCAGCGCACGGCGCTGCCCTTGTCGAGGCCCTTGGGCCGCAGCTCGGCCGCGGCATGGGCGGGCATCACCTGGAAGTCGCTGCCCTCGACCATGGCCTGCAGGAAGCCGGTGGCGGCCGGGCCCTTCTCCGGGTTGGCGCGGAAATGCAGCACGAAGCCGTATTGCTTGGGCTCGAAGAGCAGGCCCTCGGCCGCGGCGAAGGTCTGGGCGCGGTCGCGCCAGGCCTCGGGCGGGGTGGGCGGCGGCGGCCATGGGCGGGATCGCAGCGCCCGGCAGGCCAGAGGCATCGATGATGGTGCCATGCTCGGCGGCATAGGCGATGGGCGGGGTGCTGGTCAGCGCGCGCGCCACCTCCAGCCCGCGGCCGGTGACGATGGCGACCGCCCCGCCCAGCCGGTCCGACAGCCGGGCCAGCAGGCCGGGCAGATGCGGCGGCACCACCACGGCGTCCGGGCGCGGGGCGATCTCGATCAGCGTCCCGTCGAGGTCGAGGAACAGGGCGGCGTGCGGCGAGGGAAGCGGCGGCATGGACATGGTAACAGGATAGGGGCGCGCCGGATGCGCTGTAGACCCCCTTTCTTGCACAGCTCCCGCCACGCCCCGCTGCGTCTTTTTGTCAGTTTATTGAAAACAAAGGGAATGTGGCGGCCGGTCACGGTGGTGTTTACCGGCGCTGGCGGGGCCGCCGGATGGCGGCGGCCGGGCGGAGGCTTGGCCGCGGGAGGGCAGCAGCCCCGCCACAGGCTCCATCACAAGATGGCGGCATCCGGAATGGAGCCCCGCTTTCCCGCCAGGGGGCGGCAGCCCGGAAGCGAGCCGCCCCACCGGACGGCGGCGCCCCGTCCAGAATCCCGCCTTACCACCCGAGGGCGGCAGCCCGGAAAAACATCAACGGCATTCCAGGATGCGGAGGTCGTAGACCGGGTGTTCCAGCATCGACACGCCGGGGGCATTGGCGAACATCCAGCCGCGGAAGGCCGGGGTGCCGTTGGGGTCGTTGCGGGTGTCCAGCACCTCCAGCCAGGCGGCGGCGTCGGGCACCTCCTCCGGCGGGCGGGCATTGCAGGCGCGCACGGTGATGCGCAGCGTGCCGAAATTGATCGGCTGGTTGACCGGGGTCTCCAGCAGGGTGATGCGCGCCGTCACCTTGTCCAGCGCCTGCAGCTTGGCGGTGCGGCCGGGCACCCAGCCCGGATCCTGCTGCGCGGCGGCCGGCAGGGCCAAGGTAAGGGTCAGCAGCGGGGCGAGGAGGGCCGCGCGCATCAGGCGCCACCCCCGGCGCGGCGGGGGCTGGGCAGCTCGGCCACCAGCTCGGCCAGGATGCGGCGCATGGCGCCCTCGTCCACGCCCATCAGCACGGCGTCCTCCAGCAGGTCCTGCAGCATGGTGGCGGCCTCGCGGTGGTTCTCGGCCAGCACCTTCAGCTTCTCCCGGCAGGAGACGGGCTGGCCATCGGCGCCCGGCCACTGGGCGGGCGGGGCCAGGCTCACGGCCGCGGCGCCGCCGGAGCGGCGCCCCCGCTCGGCGCGGCCGGGGGCGCGGCGCCGGTCTGGCCGGATTCGCCATGGCCGCCGCCATTGCCGCCCTGCTCGCGCGCATTGGCCGAGGTCAGCTCGGTGACCGAGAAGATGAAGCGGCCGAGCAGCGATTCCAGGCTGACGGCGGACTGGGTGATGGTGATCTCCTGCCCGTCGCGCAGCATGGTCTCGGAGCCGCCCGGCACCAGGGCGACATATTTGCCGCCGAGCAGGCTCTCCGAGGTGATCTCGGCCGAGCTGTCATTGGGGATGCCGATGCCCGGATCCACCCGCAGCCGCAGGATGGCCAGATAGGTCTGCGGGTCGATGCGCTGGTCCACCACGCTGCCGACCTTGACGCCGCCGATCCGCACATCGGCCCCGGGGGAGAGGCCGTCGATGCGGTCGAACTTGGCGGTCAGCGTGACGCTGCCGGCGGCGCCGGTGCCGAAGCTGCGCCCCGACTGCCCGACGGCGAAGACCAGGAAGGCGGCGGCCACCAGCAGCACGACGGCGCCGGTGATGATCTCCGCCAGATTGCGACCCTGCATGAAGATATCCTGTCTGAGCCTCAGCTGCCCGGCGTCCAGGCCTCGTACTCGCCGGCGGCGCTGGGGCGGGGGGCATTGGCCGGACGCTGGTCCGGGCGATAGGCGAGGGGGGTGCCGGTGCGGTTCGGCTGGTGCTCCTGCTGCCAGGCGTAGCGCTTCTGCTCCGGCAGCGGCGCGTCGGTGACATGGTGCAGCCAGCAATGCCATTCGGGCGGCACGGTGGTCGGGTCCGCCTCCTTGGCGTAGATCACGAAGCGGCGCTTCCGGCCATAGCCGAGCCAGGTCTTCCGGCTCTCGAAATAGGTGTTGCCGAAACGGTCGGTGCCGATCTTGCTGGCGGAGAAGCCAGTGGTCAGCCGCTGCAGGAAGGACATGGCTCGGTCAGTTCCATAGGCTGCGCGGAGACGGGGGGACCCGCCCCCGCAGGGGGAGCGCGCTCGGGGCTTCCTTCGCACATGCGGCGGCATGGGGGAAGGTGCACCCCGCATCCCTGACCCTATAGTTAGGCTTGGCTTTCCGCTTTGCCAGCGCGTGCCTCCGGCTGTTACGCGGCCGTTGCATGGCGGGAGGCGGGCCATGCCGCCGGCGGCGGGCTGGCCGGAGCCACCGCTCCGGGGCGGGCGGCGGGGCGCCCGCCGCCGCCGCGCCCTGTCCGGCGGCCGGGCGCCGGATTCGGGCCGCAGGGCGCTTCCGCGCGGGCGCGGAGGGCGCTAGCCTGCGGGGATGGCTCGGATCGCTGGCACTCCCTGGGAAGGCATCGCGCTGCGGCGCATACGCGCGGCGGCGGATCCGGATTCACCCTTGCGTGCCGTGGCCATCCCCGCCGCCTGGGATGATGGCGCGGCCGAGGCGCTGGCGGTGCTCGCCCCCGGCCAGGGGCCGGTGACGCTGCCCGGCCTGGCCGAGGCCTGGATCCGCCGCCTGACCGCCCGCGCCGGCGAGACGGGTGTGCTGGAGCCGCTCGACGCCCTGGCCCTGGCCGAGTCGCTGCGCGACCTGCTGCTGCGCCGCCGCGGCGCGCCGGGTGCCGCCACCTGGCGCGGCGATGCCAAGGCCGAGCCGCGCTTCGTGCTGAACCTGCCCGCCTTCCTTGACGATGCCGGCGGCTTCGACGCCAGCGGCTATGCGGCCGCCGTGCGCAGCGGCGTGCTGGCGCTGGAGGTGCTGACCGGCGGCCGCGCCCTGCGCCTGCGCCTGGGCTTCGCCGACCTGGCCGGGCTGCTGGCCGCCTGCGGCCTGCCCTACGACTCGGCCGCGGCGCGCGACGTCGCCACCTGCCTCTCCGCGCTGACCCGCGGCGCCGCCGAGCAGGCCAGCGCCGAGCTGGCCGAGCGGCATGGCGCGCGCGAGCCCGCCGCGCTGCTCTGGCCCGCGCCCCCCGCCCGTTGCGCCGTGCCGGGCCTGGCCGCCGCCGCCCGCCGCGCGCTGGATGCCGCCGGCGCCACAAGCGGGCTGCGCCATGTCGGCTGCTACGCGCTGAGCGCGCCCGACGCGGCCGAGGCGCTGCTGGGCGCCGAGACCGGCGGCCTGGCCCCCGCCCAGGGCGCCACCCGCCTGGTGCAGGACGAGACCGGCGCGGTGGTCGAGCAGCCGACCCAGGCCGCCCGCCGCGCCGCCGAGCTGCATGGCGCCAGGGCCGCCGCCGCCCTGCTGGCCCCGGTGGCCGAGACGGCGCGGGAGGCGATGGACGCCGCCATCCGCCCCTATCTGCACGCGCCGAGCCCCCAGCCGCTCGCCCGGCCGCAGCCGGCCCGGCCGCTGCCGCCGCCGCGCCCGCTTCTGTCGGCCCGCGGCGCCGTCTGGCGCGTGGTGGTGGGCGGCCAGCGCGTGACTTTGCGCACCACCGAGACCCCGCAGGGCGCCCTGGCCGAGATCGCCCTCTCGCTGGGCAAGGAGGGCAGCACGCTGCGCGGGCTGCTCGATGGCTTCCTGCAATCGGTCAATATCGGCCTCGCACGCGGCCTGCCGCTGTCCGACTACATCACCGCCTTCGCCTATACCCGCTTCGGCCCCTCCGGCCCGGTCGAGGGCGATGGCGAGATCCTCTGCGCCACCTCGGTGCTGGACTGGGCCTTCCGCCGCCTGGCCATCGCCTATGATGGCGGGCAGGAGGCGCGCCGCCTCTGGCCCGACCCGACCATCGAGGAATGCGCCATCGAGGAGATCGGCACGCCGGGCGACCGTGGCCCGCTGCTGCCGCTCGACCTGCCGGTGCAGCCCTCCCCCGCCGCCCGCCGCCGCATCTTCCGCCTGGTCGGCTGAACCTCTCTCCCCGTTTCCGCTGAAGGAGCCTGCCTGATGGCCGGACGCATCGCCGCTCGCCTCGCCGAGCTCGGCATCACCCTGCCCACCCCGGCCGCGCCGGTCGCCAATTACGTGCCCTTCACACTGGTGTCGGACGGGCGGCTGGTCGTCATCTCCGGCCAGGTGCCGGTGCGCGACGGGGCCGTCGTCTACAAGGGCAAGGTCGGCGCCGATCTCGACATCGACACGGCCAAGGACGCGGCGCGGCTCTGCCTGATCAACGTGCTGGCGCAGCTGCAGGCGGCGGTGGGCGATCTCGACCGCGTCACCCGCGTGGCGCGCCTCGGCGGCTTCATCGCCGCGGGGCCGGACTTCACCCAGCACGCGCTGGTGATGAACGGCGCCTCCGACCTCGCGGTCGAGGTGTTCGGTGATGTGGGCCGCCACGCCCGCAGCACCATCGGCGTGCCCTCCCTGCCGATGGACGCCGCCGTCGAGGTCGAGGGGATGTTCGAGATCGGGGCGTGAGCGACGCCAGCGCGCCGCGCATCGAGATCTGCGGCCCGGATGATGCCGAGGCCCGCAAGGTGATCCTCGACGGCATCATGGACTACAACGCCTCGCAGGTGGGCGATCCGGGGATGTCCCCGCTGACCGTCGTGCTGCGCGATCCGGAGAGCGGCGCGCCGCTCGGCGGGCTGACCGGCAAGACCAACAAGGCCTGGCTGTTCATCGAGCTGTTCCACATCCCCGAAGGGCTGCGGCGGCACCGGCTGGGGGCACAGCTCCTGGCCATGGCCGAGGACGAGGCAAAAAAACGCGGCTGCATCGGCGCCTGGCTCGACAGCTACAGCTTCCAGGCGCCGGGCTTCTACCTGAAGCAGGGCTACCAGGAATTCGGCGTGATCCCGGATCATCCGCCGGGGCACCGCCGCCATTTCTTCCTGAAGCGCTTCTAGGACAAGGGCAGGGGGGAATGAATTCCCCCCTGCACCCCCCATCTTCCTTCTGTCAGTTGGGGAACGCATGGACCGGCTCGCGCACGGGATCAGCCGCATCACGGCGGAAGCCGAACGCCGGCTCAACGAGAACACCATCCGCCTCGCCATCACCGGACTCAGCCGGTCGGGCAAGACGGTGTTCATCACCTCCCTCATCAGCAATCTCCTCGCCCTCGGGCGCGGGCGCGACACCCTGCCGGCGCTGACCCGGCAGCTCGCCATGCAGGGGCGGCGGATCGAGGCGGTGTGGCTGGAGCCCGCCGGCGCCCAGGCGCTGGACTGGTTCGACGCCGCCGAGAAGCTGCGCGACCTGGCCGGCGCCACGCCGCACTGGCCGCCCCGCACCAGCGACCTCGCCAGCGCCAGCCTGGTGCTGCGGGTCACCCGGGGTGGGCGGCTGGGGGCGCATCTGCCATCCCGCCGGCTGCGGCTGGAACTGCTGGACTATCCCGGCGAATGGGTGCTCGACCTGCCGCTGCTCGACCAGGGCTTCGCCGAATGGTCGAAGGCGACGCTGGACCTGCTGCGCCAGCCGCCGCGCGCCGCGCTCGCCACCGATTTCATGGCCTTCCTGGCCAGCCTGCCGCCCGACGCCCCGGCCGAGGACCATGTCGCCCGCCGCGGCTTCCAGCTCTACCGCGCTGTGCTGGAGGCGGGGCGCGACCGGCTGGGGCTGCGCTGGCTGCAGCCCGGCCGCTTCCTGGTGCCCGGCCCCAAGGGCGAGAGCCCGATGATGTGGTTCTTCCCCCTGCCCGGCGCCGGCGCCGCCGCGCCCGGCAGCCTGCGCGAGGCGCTCGCCCGCCGCTTCGACGCCTATCGGGAGGATATGCGGCGCAGCTATTTCGACCCCTGGTTCGCCCGCTTCGACCGGCAGGTGGTGCTGGTGGATGCGCTGGGCGCGCTCTGCGCCGGGGAGGGGGCGTTTGCCGATGCCCGCCGCGCCGCCCGCCAGCTGGCCGCCGCCTATGATGGGCGCAGCCGCAGCCGCTGGCTGCGCCGGCCGCTGCTGCAGCGCGTGGCCTTCGCCGCCAGCAAGCTGGACCATGTGCCCGAGGCCCAGCGCCCCGCCTTCCGCGCCCTGTTCCGCGACATGGTGGGGGAGGGCGGGCCGCGCCTGAAGCATTTCGCCCTGGCCGCCTTGCGCAGCACCGAGGATGCGCCGGCCACCGAGGGCGGCCCCGTGGTGCTGGGCGTGCCGCTCGGCGAGCAGCGGCGCCGCCCCTTCCGCCCCGGCCCGATCCCCGACCATGTGCCGCCGCCGGGCGATGCCTTCTGGCGCCGCCCCTATTTTCCGCTGCCCGAATTCCGCCCGCCGCTGCTCGACCCCGAGGGGCGGGAGGGCCTGCCGCAGCTCGGCCTGGACGTGCTGCTCTCCTGGCTGCTGGAGGATGCGCTGTGAGCGACCGCCCGAACGGCCGGAAACCCGCCCCGCCGCCCGTCACGCCCCCGGGCGCCACCCCCGGCTGGGCCGATGCGCCCCCCGCCTGGGACGGCCCCGCCCCCGCCTGGCTCGACCCGGTGGAGGGCGGCGCCATCCGCCCGGACACCCCGCTCGCCCTGCGGCCGGAGGCGGAGCAGGAACCCTCCGCCGGCTGGCTGCGCTCCCTCGAGCTGCTGGGCGGCGCCGGCGCGCTGCTGCTGCTGGGCGGTGGCGCGCTGTGGCTCGGGCTGATGCTCGATGATCTCTTCGCCGTCTCCCCCGGCTTCGGCTGGGCCGGCGTGGCGCTGGGGGGCATGGTGGCGGCGCTGCTCTCGGCCGCCGCCTGGCGCGAATGGCGGGCGCTGCGCCGCCTCTCCGCCCTCGACCGGCTGGCCGAGGCGCTGCAGGACGCGCCCGACAACGCCCCGCCGCCGGCCGCGCTGCTGCGCTGGGTGGACGGCATCGGCCGCCGCCTGCCCGAGGCCGCCGGTGCCGCCGCGCAGATCCGCGCCGCCGCCACGCTGGGCGAGGCGCGCGGGCTGGTCGCCGGGCTGCTGATGCCGGTGCTGCAGGCGCGGGTGAAGGCGCTGGGCGGCCAGGCGGCGCGGCGCGTCTTCCTGGCCACCGCCATCCTGCCCAGCCCGGCGCTGGACGCCGCCGCCATGGCGCTGATCGGCCTGCGGCTGATGCGCC
This sequence comes from Pseudoroseomonas cervicalis, assembly GCF_030818485.1. Classification (NCBI taxonomy): domain Bacteria; kingdom Pseudomonadati; phylum Pseudomonadota; class Alphaproteobacteria; order Acetobacterales; family Roseomonadaceae; genus Roseomonas; species Teichococcus cervicalis. The sequence goes on from NZ_JAUTAJ010000004.1 coordinate 3,317,210, forward strand.
AGGTGGCCGAGCTGAACGGGCTGCGTCCCGGCACGCTGGTGCTGGGCCGGCTGGTGCGGCGCCTGGCCTTCTCCACCGGCCTGAGCATCGGCACCGACATGGCGGTGGAGGCCGGGCTGGAACAGGTGATCGAGGGCCATGCCGCGAAGCTGGCCGGTGGCGCCGCCGGTGCCGCCGTCGCCGCCCGCCGCATGGCCCGCCTCGCCCAGGCCACCTTTCTGTCCGTTACCCCTTTTTCTGCCGGGCTGCCGCCGTCGGGTGGCCAGGTGGGACGCGGCACGGCGCCCGGGCGCAGCCTGCGCTGACGCACTTTTTTCGGGCTGCCGCTGTCGGGTGGCGAGGTGGGACGCGGCACGGCGTCCGGGCGCAGCCTGCGATGATGCAAAGCCCCCCTGGGCCGGTGCGCTCCGTCCCAGTGCAGCCCCTCCCGCCCCGGCCCTGACCGGCAGCCGAAAGAAGGGTTGTGGGGGAAGGGAGGGAGCACACATGCTGGGGCATGAGCCCGCCCGAACTGACCCTGCAGCTGCATCGCGCCATCGCCGAGATTCCGGCGGCGGAGTGGGATGCCTGCGCGGGGCCGGACAATCCCTTTGTCAGCCACGCCTTTCTGTCCGTGGTGGAGGAGAGCGGCTCGGCCAGCCCGCGCACCGGCTGGCTGCCGCAGCATCTGGCGCTGCGCGACGGGGCGGGGCGGCTGCTGGGCGTGGCCCCGGCCTATGCCAAGAGCCATTCCTATGGCGAATACGTCTTCGACCATGGCTGGGCCGATGCCTTCGAGCGCGCCGGCGGCCAGTACTACCCGAAGCTGCAGGTGGCGGTGCCGTTCAGCCCGGTGCCGGGCCCGCGGCTGCTGCTGCATCCCGAGCGTGGCCTGCCGCCGGCGGCGCTTGCCCAGGCCATGGCGCAGGTGACGCAGCAGCTGGGTTTTTCCTCCGCCCATGTCACCTTCTGCAGCGAGGCGGAGTGGCAGGCGCTGGGCGAGGCCGGCTGGCTGCAGCGCATCGGCATGCAGTTCCACTGGCACAATGACGGCTATGCCAGTTTCGAGGATTTCCTGGCCGCGCTCTCCAGCCGCAAGCGCAAGCAGCTGCGGCGCGAGCGGCGTGACGCGCAATCGGCCGGGCTGACCTTCCGCACCCTGCGCGGCGCCGAGATCACGCCGCGCCACTGGGCGGCCTTCCACCGCTTCTACCTGGACACGGTGGACCGCAAATGGGGCAGCGCCTACCTGACCGAGGGCTTCTGGCCGCTGCTGGCCGAGCGCCTGGGCGAGCGCGTGGTGCTGATGGTGGCCGAGCAGGCGGGCGAACCCGTGGCCGGCGCGCTGAACCTGATGGGGCGGGACACGCTCTATGGCCGCAATTGGGGCGCCACGGTGGAGGCGCCCTTCCTGCATTTCGAGCTCTGCTACTACCAGGCCATCGACTTCGCCATCGCCCACGGGCTGCAGCGGGTGGAGGCGGGGGCGCAGGGGCAGCACAAGATCCAGCGCGGCTACCTGCCCGTCGCCACCTATTCGGCGCATTGGATCGAGCATCGCGGGCTGCGCCGGGCGGTGGCGAATTTCCTGGCCGAGGAACGCCCCGCGATCCTGGCGGGCATGGAGGAGCTGGCCGCCGCCTCCCCCTTCCGCGGGGAAGTGCCGGAAGGCTAGCGGCGCTTCCGCCGGCGCGGTCTTGCCCCCATGCGCGCCGGGCTTCGGCGTGGCGGGGGCCGCGATCGGTCCCGGCGCTGTGTGCCGCCGCGCTCCTAGCGGCTCTGCAGCCGGTTGAAGTCGAAGGCCTTCATCAGCTCGACCAGCGTCTCGGCCTTGTCGACGCCCTCGCTGGTCAGCTGCACCATGGTGTTGCCGCGCACCAGGGTCAGCTCCATCGTGTTGTCGCCGGGTTCCTGCCGCAGCATGGCGTTGTCGGCGCCGATGCGCACGCGGCGGGTGTGCGGCGGCATGATGGTCGGGTTGCTGACGATGCTCGCCATGCCCTGCGCCACCGGTGAATCGATCATCATCCGGGCGGTGATGCGCTTCTCGCCATCCGCCTGGGTGTATTCACGGGTGATGCCGATGCCGCCACCCATCAGCTGGGCCGCGACATTGCCGCCGGCATCGTCCTGCGAATCCTCCAGCGTCCAGCCCTGGGGGGCGGCGGGGAAGAGGCGGGCATAATGCTCCTGCCGCTGCCGGGCGATGGCGGCCAGCGCGAAGCCCAGCTCCTCGGCCGAGCGGCGCAGATCGCCCTGGCGGTACAGCTCCCGCGCGCGGTCGATCATCTCGGGCACCTCCTCGGCCCGCAGCGGCGTGGCGAGCGCCAGCCCGGCCAGCAGCAGGGTCAGGAAGCGGGTGGGGCGCGGCAGGGTCACGATGCTCGGTCTCTCAGGCTGCGTCGGTGGCGCATTGAGAGCGCGAGCCGGGCGATGCGGCAAGGCGGGCACGGTCAAGATCGCGGCACCGCTCGGCACCGTGTGCGGGGCCCTGGGACGGCCCCGGAAAGGCGCCCGGCCAGGCCGCCGGAAGGCCCCTGGGAAGGCCGGCGCTTTCCTGCCAGTCTCCGCCGCCCTTTGCCGCCCGATCAGGATCCGCGCCCGCCATGCTCACCGCCTATGCCCAGCTCGCTTCCTCCATGGTGCTGGTGGGCGCCAATGTCGGGGTGGCCAAGCTGCTGGCGGGGGTGCTGCCGATCGCGCTGATCGCCGGGCTGCGCTGCCTGCTGGCCTGCCTGGTGCTGTGGCCGCTGGCCCGCGCGTTGGAGGGGCGGGCGCGCCCCTCCGCCGCCGCCCTGCGCAACCTGGCGGCGCAGGCGGCGCTGGGCACGCTGCTCTACAATGCCGCGCTGCTGACCGGGCTGCGCCACACCACGGCGCTGGAGGCCGGGCTGGTGCTGGCCACCCTGCCGGCGGTGATCGCGCTGGGCAGCGCGCTGTGGCTGCGCGAGCGGCTGGCGCCGCGGCAATGGGCCGCCGCCGCGCTGGCCGGCTTCGGCATGGCGGCGCTGACCCTGGCGCAGCTGGGCCAGGGCGGCGAGGGCGGCAGCCTGCTGGGCAATGCGCTGGTCTTCGTCGCCGTCTGCGGCGAGGCCGCCTATGTGCTGCTGGCCAAGCGCCTGGCCGGGCGGGTGCCGGTGGTGACCGCCAGCTTCTGGATGCAGGCCTTCAGCACGCTGATGCTGCTGCCCTTCTGCCTGCCGGTGCTCGGCGCCGCCGCGGCGCTGGCCGAGCCCGCCACGGCCGGGCTGCTGGTGTTCCACAGCCTGACCGCCTCCGTGCTGTGCCTGCTGCTCTGGTATGCCGGCATGAAGCGGGCGCCGGCGGGGGTGGCCGGCATCTTCACCGCGCTGCTGCCGGCCAGCGCCGCGCTGGTGGCGGTGGCGCTTCTCGGGGAATCCTTTTCAGGGCTGCACGGGCTTGGATTGGGGCTGATGCTGGGGAGCATCGGGTTGGCGACCTGGCCGCGGCGGCGGGGAGGGGTGGCGTGAGCGGGTGGGTCAACACCGATGGCGCGACGCTGCTGCGCGACAGCGCCGCGGATTGGGCAGCGCGGCTGGCCGCCAAACAGGCGCGGCAATTGCGTGAGGTAACGCCGGAGCAGATCGCCTCCTGGGAAGTCTTTGTCAGCCTGTTGCAGGACGCGCTGCGGCGCATCCCCGGTGCGGAGCACTGGACCGTCTCGCTGGAATACGACCTGCTGCGGCTGGAGGCGCGCATCGACGCCGTGCTGCTCACCGGGCGCGGCATTCTGGTGGTGGAGTTCAAGCACCGCGCCACCAGCTATGAACGCCCTGATCGAAACCAGGTCGAGGATTACGCCCTCGACTTGCTCAATTTCCACGCGCTGAGCCACCGCCATCCCCTGGTGCCGATTCTGTTGGCTGAGTGCGCGCCAACAGCACAGAACCAAATGCCTCTGCTTTGGGATGGCGTGGCACCGAGTGTGCTGCAGACCAATGCCGCGAGCTTCGCTGCCTTGCTGGCGGAGGCCTCGGCGACTTTGCCAATGCCTGCCACGCCGCTGGATGGCGCGGCCTGGCTGCGCGGCGCCTACCGCCCCGTGCCCACGGTGATCGAGGCGGCGCAACGCCTCTTCGCGCGGCATGGGGTGGAGGAGATCGCTGCGGCCCGCGCCGATGTCGCCAATTTGCGCGCCACCACCGCGGCCATCCGCCGCGCCATTGCCGAGGCGCGGCGCCTGGGCGAGCGGCGCGTGGTGTTTGTCACGGGGGTTCCGGGCGCCGGCAAAACGCTGTGCGGGCTCAATCTGGTGTTTGGCCAGCAGGCGGAGGAGAGCGCCGCCTTTCTCACCGGCAACACGCCGCTGGTCGCTGTGCTGCGCGGCGCGCTGGAGCGAGATGCCGTGGCCCGCCAGGGGCGCGCCCGCCGCCAGCCACGGCGGGAAGCGCGAACGCTGCTGCAGAACATGCATCGTTTCCTGGAACACCATGTTCGCCATCCTGAGGAAGCGCCGGCCGAAGCCGTGGTGGTGTTCGATGAGGCGCAGCGCGCCTGGGATGCCTCGCAGGCGCAGCGCGACACGCAGCGCCGCCGCTCCATCCTTTCCGATTCCGAGCCCGCCCATATTTTGGAGATCATGGCGAGGCGTCCCGGCTGGTCCGTGATCGTCGCGCTGATCGGCCAGGGGCAGGAGATCAACACCGGCGAGGCGGGGCTGGCCGAATGGGGCCGTGTGGTCGCGGCCAGCGAAGGTGTCTGGCAGGCGGTGGCGGCCCCCGCCGTGCTGGACACCACGGCCGAACCGGCGCAGCGGCTATGGCCCGAGCACCCCGCCTGGCTGCGCCTCGACCCCGATCTGGCGCTGACCGTGCCGGTGCGCTCGGTGCGGCATGACCGGGGCGCGCTGTGGGTGGATGCGGTGCTGAATGACCGTCCGCAAGCGGCTGCAGCGATCGCCGCTGAAGGCGGCTTGCCCTTCGCTTTGGTGCGTGACCTTCCCAGTTTGCGGGCTGCGCTGCGCCGCCGTGCCCGCGGGCTGCGCCGGGCTGGGCTGGTCTGCTCGGCCAAGGCGAAGCGGCTGCGCGCCGAAGGGCTCGGCGCCCAGTTGCAAGGCGCCGATGAGGAGGTGGTGAATTGGTTTCTGTGTCGCTGGCCGGATGTCCGTGCCTCCGACGCGCTGGAGGTCTGCGCCACGGAATATTCCTGCCAGGGGTTGGAGCTGGATCTGGTCGGCCTGGCCTGGGGCGGTGACTTTATTCGTGTTGGCGATCGCTGGCAGGCGCGGCGCTTTTCCGGCCGGCGCTGGAATGTCGTGGGGCAGGCGGAGACACGCCGGCATATTCGCAACACCTATCGTGTGCTGCTGACCCGCGCCCGCTATGAGACGCTGATCTTTGTGCCGCGCGGCGATGCGCAGGATGAAACCCGCCCCCCCGCCGAGGCCGAAGCGATCGCGGATTATCTGCTCGCCTGCGGTGTGCCGATGCTTGGAGATGAGGAAGAGGCCGGTCCCGACGAAGAAGCCCGTCTGCTCTAGATCCCTCTCCACCAAAGCCACGCCCCAGTTCTGCGCCCCGCCTCCCCACAGGACCGCGGCAGCCCGATAGAAAAAAAGAACCTGCTTCCTTCTCTTGCGTTCCTCCTCCAACGCACACAGCGAAGGAGCGCGCAGCATGGCCAAGACGGTCGCCGATTTCGTCTGGGAGCGCCTCGGGCAATGGGGGGTGAAGCGGGTCTATGGTTATCCCGGCGATGGCATCAACGGGCTGATCGGCGCGCTCGACCGGGCGAAGGACCGCATACATTTCGTCCAGGCGCGGCATGAGGAGATGGCCGCCTTCATGGCGGTCGGCCATGCCAAATTCACCGGCGAGGTCGGGGTCTGTCTGGCCACCTCCGGCCCCGGCGCCATCCATCTGCTGAACGGGCTCTACGACGCCAAGGCCGACCACATGCCGGTGCTGGCGCTGGTCGGGCAGCAGGCGCGCGCGGCGCTCGGCGGGCATTACCAGCAGGAGGTCGACCTGGCCGCCCTGTTCCGCGATGTCTGCGGCTTCGTGCAGCAGGCCAGCGTGCCGGAGCAGATCCGCCACCTGGTCGACCGCGCCATGCGCATCGCCATCGGCCAGCGCCAGGTCACCTGCATCATCCTGCCGAACGACATCCAGGAACTGCCGGCGGTCGAGACCCCGCCGCACGCGCATGGCACCATCCACAGCGGCATCGGCTGGGAAGCGCCCAGGGTGGTGCCGGAGGCCGACACGCTGGCGCGCGCCGCCGCGGTGCTGAACGAGGGCAAGAAGGTCGCCCTGCTGGTCGGCGCCGGCGCGCTGCAGGCGACCGACGAGGTGCTGGCGGTGGCGGATGTGCTGGGCGCCGGCATCGCCAAGGCGCTGCTCGGCAAGGCGGCGGTGCCGGATGAGCTGCCCTTCGTTACCGGCTCGATCGGGCTGCTCGGCACCGAGCCTTCCTGGAAGATGATGCAGGGCTGCGACACGCTCTTCGTCATCGGCAGCGGCTTTCCCTATTCCGAATTCCTGCCGCCGGAAGGTGCGGCGCGCGGCGTGCAGATCGACCGCGACCCCTCCATGCTCAGCCTGCGCTACCCGATGGAGGTGAACCTCACCGGCGATTCGGCGGCGACGCTGCGCGCCTTGCTGCCGCTGCTGCGGCGCAAACCCGACACCGCCTGGCGCGACCGCATCGAGGGCTGGACCGCCGATTGGTGGACGCTGCTCGACAAGCGCGCGGCGCAGAAGGCGGAGCCCATCAACCCGCAGCTGGTGTTCCGCGAACTGTCGCGCCGCCTGCCGGAGCGCGCCATCATCGCCGGCGATTCCGGCTCCTCCACCAATTGGTATGCGCGCGACGTGAAGCTGCGGCGGGGCATGATGGCCTCGCTCTCCGGCGGGCTGGCCAGCATGGGGGCGGGCATGCCCTATGCCATCGCCGCCAAATTCGCCCATCCCGACCGGCCGGTGGTGGCCATCGTCGGCGATGGCGCCATGCAGATGAACGGCATGGCGGAGCTGCTGACCGTCGCCCGCTACTGGCAGGAATGGTCGAACCCGCAGCTGGTGGTGCTGGTGCTGAACAATCGCGACCTGAACCAGGTGACCTGGGAGCAGCGGGTGATGGGCGGCGACCCGAAATTCGAGGGCAGCCAGAGCCTGCCCGATTTCTCCTACGCCGCCTTCGCCGAGCTCGCCGGGCTGCGCGGCCTGGCGGTGGACGACCCGGACAAGGTGGGCGAGGCCTGGGACGCCGCCCTGGCGATGGACCGCCCCGTGGTGCTCGACATCCGCACCGACCCCAACGTGCCGCCGCTGCCGCCGCATGTGACCCTGCAGCAGGCCCGCGCCTTCATGGCCAGCCTGTGGGGCGAGCCGGAGCGCGGCTCCGTCCTGGCCAACACCGCCCGCCAGCTCGCCAGCCGTCTTCCTTTCGGGCTGCCGCCGTCAGGTTGAGACGCGGGACACTTTTCTTTCGGGCTGCCGCCATCCGGTTGAGAGGCGGGACGCTGCACTCGACGGCAGCTGCAGCTTGGGGGTGTGGCAGGGGCGATTCGGCCCGCGCCCTCCGCCCCCGCCAGCGCAGCGAGGCGTCGCACTGTCACATCGCGGCCACGGCGCGGGGCGGAGAGGGGGCTGGGCCGGTGTTTCTCCAGCCCTTTCCTTTCATTCCAATTATTTGCCGTGCTAGCCTCAGCCACCCGCTCAGCAACAGAGTGACCGAGGCCGATGCCGCGCGCTTATGCCGACCGAAATTCCAGCCCCGCCCCCAATTCCGGCGGGCGTCTTGCCGAGGGCGCGCGCCGCTTCGCCTCCCCGGCGATGAAGGCCGCCCTGGCCCGCCGCGGCGCCGAGCTGGCGGGGCTGGTGCTGGGGCTGGTCGGGCTGGCGCTGCTGGTCGCGCTGGTCAGCTACAATCCGGACGATCCCTCCTTCTCCAAGGCGACCAACGCCCTGCCCACCAACCTGGCCGGGCCGGTCGGCGCCGTGGTGGCCGATCTGCTGCTGCAGGGCTTCGGCTGGGCGGCGCTGCTGCCGGTCGGAGTCGCGCTGGGCTGGGCCTGGCGGCTGGCGACGCAGAAGGGGCTGGCCCCCTTCCCCTGGCGGCTGGCCGCCGTGGTGGTGGCGCTGCCCATGCTCGCCGCCGCCCTCGACTTGGCGCCGCTGCCCGCGGCCTCGGACAATCTGGCCGGGGCGGGCGGTGCCGCCGGCGGCATGCTGGCCGGCTGGATTACCGGCGGCGTCGCCGGGCTGCTCGGCCCGCTGGGCGGGCTCGGCGCCCAGGTCGGCATCGTGGCGCTGGCCGGCTCGCTCTCCTTCGCCGCCCTCGGCGTGCCGCTGCTGGCCTGGCGCCAGGCGGGCCGCGCCGCCGGCCATGCCGCGCGCGGCAGCGTCGGGCTGACCGCCAGGCTGGTCCGCCGCAGCGTCGCCGAGCCCGAGCCGCCCGCCCACTACGCCGCCGCCTGGCGCGAGCAGGAGCGGGACGCGGCGCAGGAGGATGGCCCCAGCATCGGCACCCGCCTGGCCGCGCCCTTCCGCGCCGTGGGGGGTGCGGTGGGCGGGCTGTTCGCGCGCCGGGCCGAGGCGCCCTCGCCGCAGCTGGCCGCCATGCTGCGCGCCGCCGATGTCGCCGCCGCCGAGGCCGACCACATGCCGCCGCGCCCCGCCGGCGCGCCCCGCATCCGCCAGGCGCCGCAACTGCCGCCCCCCGGTGCCCGCCGGGCGCCGAGCTTCAGCGGCCGCCCCGGCCCCGCCGCCGCGCCCGCCCCTTCCCCCGCGCCCTGGGATGAGCCCGAGGAGCAGGAGGAGGAGCTGGAGGAGATGGCCGCGCCGCGCCGGGCCGAGCCCGAGCCGCCGCGCCGCGCCGAGCGCGCCGCGCCCCCCCCGCGCCGCGCCGCGCCGCCGCCGCCCGAGCCCAGCCAGTTCGAGCTGCCGCCGCTGGAACTGCTGACCCCGCCGCCGGCCCGCCGCGCCACCGGCCCGACCGAGGAGGCGCTGCAGAACAATGCCCGCCTGCTGGAATCGGTGCTGGAGGATTACGGCGTGCGCGGCCGCATCGTCGAGATCCGCCCCGGCCCGGTGGTCACGCTCTATGAGCTGGAACCTGCGCCCGGCACCAAATCCGCCCGCGTCATCGGGCTTGCCGACGACATCGCCCGCAGCATGTCGGTCATGGCGGTGCGCATCGCGACGGTGCCGGGCCGCAACGTCATCGGCATCGAGCTGCCCAACGCCAAGCGCGAGACGGTCTATTTCAGCGAGCTGCTGATCACCGACGATTGGAGCCGCCAGAGCGGCAAGCTGCCGCTGGTGCTGGGCAAAGATATCGGCGGCGCGCCGGTCATCGCCGACCTCGCCCGCATGCCGCATCTGCTGATCGCCGGCACCACCGGCTCGGGCAAGTCGGTCGGCATCAACACCATGATCCTGTCGCTGCTCTACCGCTTCACGCCGGATGAGTGCCGCTTCATCATGATCGACCCGAAGATGCTGGAGCTGTCGGTCTATGACCGCATCCCGCATCTGCTGGCCCCCGTCGTCACCGAGCCGCCCAAGGCGATCGGCGCGCTGAAATGGACGGTGCGCGAGATGGAGCGCCGCTACCGCGCCATGTCGCAGCTCGGCGTCCGCAACATCGGCGGCTACAACGAGAAGGTGCAGGCGGCCCTCGCCCGCGGCGAGGTGCTGACGCGCCGCGTGCAGACCGGCTTCGACCCCGACACCGGCAAGCCGGTCTTCGAGGACCAGCCCCTGGCCCTCGCCCCCCTGCCGATGATCGTCGTGGTCATCGACGAGATGGCCGACCTGATGCTGGTCGCCGGCAAGGAGATCGAGGCCGCGGTGCAGCGCCTGGCGCAGATGGCGCGCGCCGCCGGCATCCACGTCATCATGGCGACGCAGCGCCCCTCGGTCGACGTCATCACCGGCACCATCAAGGCGAACTTCCCGACGCGCATCTCCTTCCAGGTGACGTCGAAGATCGACAGCCGCACCATCCTGGGCGAAATGGGCGCCGAGCAGCTGCTGGGCCAGGGCGACATGCTGCACATGGCCGGCGGCGGCCGCGTCAGCCGCGTGCACGGCCCCTTCGTCTCCGACCAGGAGGTGGAGCGCGTCGTCGAATGGCTGCGCGAGCAGGGCGAGCCCGCCTATATCGAGGAAGTCACCGAGAGCGACGAGGAAGGCGGCGACAACGGCATGTCCGGCATCGCCGGCGCCTCGGATGGCGAGAAGGGCCTGTTCGACCAGGCCGTCGCCCTGGTGACGCGCGAGGGCAAGGCCTCGACCTCCTTCATCCAGCGCCACCTCTCGATCGGCTACAACCGCGCCGCCAAGCTGATCGAGCAGATGGAGAAGGAAGGCGTGGTCGGCCCCGCCAACCATGTCGGCAAGCGCGAAGTTTTGGCCCGCCGCACCGACGATTAGTTTGTCGGGCTGCCGCGGCCTTCTGGCGAAGCGGGACGCGACACTGGGTCGAAGCGCAGGCTTCCCGGTGTCGCGATCCCGTCTCGGCCCTGACCGGCAGCTGACAAAAAAATCTCAGGCTGCGGCCGGCCCGTTGAAAGGCGAGGTGCAGCCCTGGGCCGGAGCCCCGGGCTACAGTGCAGCGACCCCGTTTCGGCCCTGACCGGCAGCGGACCGAAAAGACCAGGCGGCGGCGAGCATCAGCGCCGCGATCACCGCCATCATGCCGGCGGCGTTCAGCCCATGGTCCAGCCCCAGCAGATGCGGCACCAGGATGGCGGCGCCATAGCCGCCGCCGCCCATGGCGATCGCCGCCGCGCCGGAGATCAAGAACTGGTGGCGGTAATTGTCGGTCAGCAGCCGGGCGATGGCGGCGGGCGCGATCAGCGCCGCGATCACCAGGATCGAGCCCACCGCCCAGAAGGCGGCGACGCAGGCGACCGAGACCAGCACCAGCACCACCAGCGACAGCCCGCGCGGGGCGAAGCCGATGCTGGCGGCGAAATCCGGGTCGAAGGCGGCCAGCCGCAGCTCCTTCCACAGCAGCGCCAGCCCGGCCAGGGTCAACGCCAGCACGCCGGCCAGGGTGCGCGTCTCCTGCGGCAGCTCGGCCAGGGCCGCCGGGTCCCAGAGCGAGGACAGGCCGGTGGCGGAGGGCCAGATCAGCGCCTCGAGCTGGCCATAGAGCACGCAATCGACGTCGAGATCGACGGCGCGCGCGCCGCTCAGCTCGATCATGACGAGGCCAAGGGCGAACAGGCCGGAGAACACCACGCCCATCACCGCGCCCGGCTCCAGCCGCGTCAGCCGGCGGATCAGGGCGATCAGCAGCGCCGCCAGCACCGCGGCGCCCATGGCGCCCACCACCATGGGCAGGGTGGCGCGGCTGCCGGAGACGATGAAGCCCATCACCAGCCCGGGCAGCACCGAATGGCTGATGGCGTCGCCCAGCAGGCTCTGCCGCGTCAGCAGCAGCAGATTGCCGAGCAGGCCGCAGGCCAGGCAGGCCATGATGGCGGCCAGCAGCGGCGCGAGGTCGAGCTGCAGGAAGGTGGTCATGCGCGGGCCTCCCGCCGCAGGCGGCGCTGGCGCAGCGCGAAGGCGACAACGCCGCGCGCCGGGGCGAACAGCAGCGCCAGCAGGAACAGGGCGCAGGCGGTCAGCGCGATGGTGGCGCCGGTGGGCAGGCCGGGCAGGGTGGCCGAGAGCCCGGCGCCGAACCAGGCCGCGACGGCGCCGAGGGCGCCCGCCAGCGGCACCATCACCGCCAGCCGCTCGGTGGCCAGCCGCGCGGTCGCCGCCGGCACCACCATCAGCGACACCACCAGGATCAGCCCGACGGCGCGCAGCCCGGCGACCGTCACCGCCAGCATCAGCCCGAGCAGCGCGAGGTCCAGCAGCCGCACCGGCAGGCCGACGCTGGCGGCGTATTCGGCGTCGAAGCACAGCACCGCCAGCGGGCGGAACAGCAGCGCCAGCAGGGCCAGCGCCACCAGCGCCAGCACGGCGATCAGCGTGGCATCCGCCGCGCTCATCCCCGCCGCCTGGCCCAGGATGAAGCTGTTCAGCCCCGCCTGGCCGCCCACCGGCAGCGACTGCACCACCGAGACCAGCACGACGCCGATGCCGAAGCTGAGCGAGATGACCAGCGCCATCGCCGCATCGTCCCGCAGCCTGCCGCCGCGCGCGAGGGCGCCCGCCACCAGCACGCCGAGCGCCGCGGTCAGCGCGCCGCCGCCCAGCAGCAGCGGCAGGGAGCGCGGATTCCACCCCAGCCCAGCGGCCAGGATGAAGGCCAGGCAGATGCCCGGCAGGGTGGCGTGCGCCGCCGCATCGGCGATCAGCGCGCGGCCGCGCAGCAGCACGAAGCAGCCCAGCGCGCCGGCCGCCAGCCCGAAGGCGGCGACGCCCAGCGCCACCACCCGCGCATTGTAGCCCCCGCCGAGGGCCAGCACATTCATCAACCCTTCCATTTTTTTGCCAGGCTGCCGCTGTCGGGTTGGAAGGCGGGACGCGGCACGGGGGCGTGCTGCGCGTGGGGCTGGAGCAGGGTCGCGCCGCCGGGCGAAGACGCCCCGTCCATGGCGGGCTCCTCCCGTCCCGGCCCCGACCGGCAGCTGACAGAAAGAGCCGCGTCGGTGGCGAAGGCCAGCTCGCCGGGGGCGGAGACGGTGATGCGCCCGCCATAGGCCAGGGCCAGATTCTCCGGCGTGAAGGTGGTCCGCATCGGCCCGGCGGCGATGACGCCGCCATTCAGCAGGCAGACCTCGGAGAAGTAGTGCGGCGCCGTGGCCAGGTCGTGATGCACGGCGATGACCGTGCGGCCCTCCCGCCCCAGGCGCTGCAGCACGGCGATGATGGCGCGCTCGGTGGCGGCGTCGACGCCGGCGAAGGGCTCATCCATCAGGTAGAGATCGGCCTCCAGCGCCAAAGCGCGGGCGAGGAAGACGCGCTGCTGCTGGCCGCCGGAGAGCTGGCCGATCTGGCGTTCGGCGAAATCGGCCATGCCGACCTCGGCCAGGGCCGCGCGGGCGCGCTCCCGCTCGCTGCGCGGCAGCGGGCGGAACCAGCCGATCCGCGGGTAGCGGCCCTGGCTGGCGATCTGCAGCACGGTCGCGGGGAAGTCCCAGTCGACGCTGGCGCGCTGCGGCAGGTAGCCCACCCGGCGGCGCGCGGCGGAGAGCGGCTGGCCGAAGAAGCGCACCTCGCCCGAGAGGCGCGGCACCAGGCCGAGCGCCGCCTTCAGCAGGGTGGATTTGCCGGCGCCATTGGGGCCGACAATGGCGGTCAGCCGCCCGGCGCCGGCCTGCCAGCGCACATCGCGCAGCACCGGCGCCTCGCGATAGGCGACCGAGAGGCCCTCGACCGCCAGGGCGGGGGTGGAGGCAGGGGCGGCGCTCATCGGATGCCCGCCAGCCGGCCGGAGAAGCCGCGCGACGGCGCCTGGCCGCCCAGCGCCCGGGTGATGACCGTCACATTGTGGTCGATCATGCCGGGATAGGTCCCCTCATAGCTGCCCGGCGCGCCCATGGCGTCGGAGAACAGCTCGCCGCCGATGACAACACGGTGGCCGCGCGCCGCCGCGCCCTCGACCAGCGCCCGCACATTGCGGTCGGAGACCGAGCTCTCGACGAAGACCGCCGGGATGCGGCGCTCGACCAGGATGCCGACCAGCTCCTCGATGCGGCGCAGCCCGGCCTCCGACTCGGTGGACAGGCCCTGGATGCCCATCACCTCGATGCCGTAGCGGCGGGAGAAGTAGTTGAAGGCGTCATGCGCCGTGACCAGCACGCGCTGCGGCGCCGGGATCGAGGCGATGGCCTGCCGCGCCCAGCCATCCAGCGCCTCCAGCTCCTGCCGCAGCGCGGCCAGGTTGGCGTCATAGGTGGCGGCGCCGGCCGGGTCGGGTCTCCTTCAGCTGCTGCGCGATGCGGGTGGCGACCTGCGACCAGAGCGAGACATCCATCCAGACATGCGGGTCGGGATGGCCCTCCGCCCCCTCGGCGGCCAGCAGCGCCTCGCGCGGCAGCGACTCGGCCACCGCGACCACGGGCCGGCCGGTGCGGGCGATGCGGGTGAAGGCATCGGTCATTTTCCCCTCCAGCAGCAGGCCGCTGTAGAGGACCAGCCCGGCGCGCAGCAGCTTCGCCACATCCTCGCGCGTTGGCTTGTAGAGATGCGGGTCGACGCCCTCGCCCATCAGCACCTCGAGGGCGATGCGGTCGCCGCCGATGCGGCGGGCCAGGTCGCCCACCATGGCGGTGGTGGCCAGCACGGACAGCCTGCCGGCGCCCGCGGCCGCGCCGCCGCCGCGGGCGGGCTGGGCGGCCAGGCCCCAGGGGAGCAGGGCGGCGGCCGCGGCACCGAGCAGCAGGGGCCGGCGCGACAGGAGGCGGGGGAGGGGCATCTCCGGCATTCTCCGATGTGGCGTGGTCGTCATCTGGTGCCAGGAGCGGCACCTTCAAGCGTGGGCAGCAGAATGAAGCCAAGGCTACATTTTGCGCAAGGGGGGCGTGGCTGCTAGAGCGCGCCGAGGGTCAGGGGCACCGGCATGGAGCAGGACAAGGACATGGCGGCCGCCGAGGGCGCCGATGAGGAGGCGCAGGCGCAGGCGCAGGAAGCCGCGCGCCATGCCTCGGCGCGCTCGGCCCGCGCCAGCGCCCTGCTGCATGACTATGTGGAGCTGATCGACGATCTGCTGACCACGGGCGGCGAGGCGCGGCCGACCGACATCGCCCGCCGGCTCGGCGTCTCCCACGCCACGGCGATCAAGGCGGTGGCGCGGCTGAAGCGCGAGGGGCTGGCCCATTCCAAGCCCTATCGCGGCGTCTTCCTGACCGAGGCCGGGCGGGCACTGGCGGCCGAGGTGCGGGCGCGCCACCGGGTGGTGGTGGATGTGCTGCTGGCGCTCGGCGTGCCGCCCGAGATCGCCGAGATCGATGCCGAGGGCATCGAGCACCATGTCAGCGACGCGACGCTGGCGGCCTTCGAGAGATTCCTGGGGCGCTAGGAAGGGTGAGAGCCAACCCATCTATCCCCAAGATGGCTTGACCATTTGCTATTTCGGTATCAGCATTGGAACGCTCCTGAAAAGGAGCTGCGAAGAACCCTGAGAAGCGGTTCTGGTGCTGGTTGCCGCCGGATGGTGGTGAGCTCGATTAAGGTGGCGCAAGCCACCGTGTCGCGTGCCACCCACATTTAATTGGGTGAGTCCTGCGCTGGAGTCGGTTCTCCTTTTGAGGAGCAACCGCCTATGAAGCCCGCCAAAATTATTTTGAAATTCGAAGTCCTCGCTGACCAAGTCCATGGTCCGGTGAAGCGCTTGATCGGATTCGTCTCGGCCAGAAGTATGCTTGGACTATTTGACGCTGCCGATTTGGATGCAAATCCGCGTTCCGCCAAAGCCGGCTCAGTCACCCAGGCAATCATGCAGAGCATTCAGGCCGATGCGGATGTCTTTCCGTTCAAAACGAAGGGTATCCTTATCGGATGTGCCAAGCACGAGATCCTGCAGCGGCACCGTGTTGAACTACGTTTTGGTGAGCCTCATCTCGAGGGCGTCCTCGATGGTGGGCATAACATGCTGGCCATTGGAACCTACATCCTTCAAACAGCACTCGGAGACGAGAAGGTCGTCAAGCGTATAAAGCTCTGGGATGATTTCAAGAAAATTTGGGCCGAGAACCGCGCTGCGATCGAGGAAATCCGTAATGATTTGGCCTTTCTGGTCCCCGTCGAAGTGCTTGTTCCGGCGGGAGATAGTGAGGACATTCTGATAGATTTCCGATCTCATCTCTTTGATATTTGCTCGGCCCGCAATAATAATGCCGAGCTTTCTTTGGAAACGAAGGCTAATCAGAAAGGATTTTACGAAGAGATCAAGAAAGCCTTGCCCAAGGCCATAGCTGATCGCATCGAGTGGAAGTCCAATGAGGCCGGTGGTGACGTAAAGGTTCGCGATATCATCGCGCTTAGCTGGATTCCGCTGCGTCTGGTCCAACTCCCAAAGCATGTGCGCGTGCCGGTTCCGCAGAACATCTATCGGAACAAGGGCGAATGCGCGAAGCTCTTCGACGATCTGATGAGCGATGCGGGAGTGTCTAAGGCGGTTAACGGCGCCATGCATGAGTTGATCGATCCGGCGATCAAAAGCGCGATCGCCATTCTCGGCGACCTGCCGGGCCTCTACGACAAGATTTATGCCGAATTCCCAGCTGCCTACAATAAAGTCGGAGACTTCGGCCGAATGAGTGTTGTCCGAATCTACGACGTAAATCGCAAGACTGACGGGAACCGGAAGTATCTCCGCTCCCAGCCCGAGACACATTTTACCGAGAAGCCGGTTAAGTACAGTTACCCTGACGGGTTCATCATCCCGCTCGTCTACGGATTGAGTGCTTTGATGGATGTCAGGGAAGGTAAGGTGGTGTGGAAAACGGATCCGAAGGCCTTTCTCGACAAAAATTTTGCCGACATTGCCCGAGCTTATCGCATTGTCCTGGAGATGGCGAAGTTCGATCCACAGAAGATTGGTAAGGGGGAGTCCTCTTACGACTTTGCATTCGGTGAATTCGAGAAGGCTTTGCTGAAACAGCAGGCGGCTGCGGCCTGACATTGTCAGAGGGGCGGCGCCTAGAACGGGTGCCGCCCTCATCGCTGTCTGAATGTGTATTTAATCAGGAAGGCGCTTATAATTCCCAGACACGCTGCGCCAGCGGATCGTCTAGGGGGCGCCCCGCCGGATTCAGGCGGAGAGCGCCCGGGCGAACACCGCCGGGTCGACATTGCCGCCGCTCAGCACGATGCCGGTGGTCTTCCCCTGCGCGGGCAGCTTGCCGGCCAGCAGCGCCGCCAGCGCCACCGCGCCGCCCGGCTCCACCACCAGCTTCAGCGCCTCGAAGGCGAAGCGCATGGCGCGGAACACCTCCTCCGGCGTCACCACGGCGGCGCCCTTCAGCCGGGGCTGGTTGACGGCGAAGGTCAGCGCGCCGGGGCGCATCGACAGCAGCGCGTCGCACAGCCCCGCCCCCTTGCCGTCATTGGCCAGCCGCTCCCCGGCGGCGAGCGAGCGGGCGGTGTCGTCCCAGCCCTCCGGCTCCACCGCCCAGACCGCGGTGGCGGGGGAGGCGCCCTCGACCGCGAGGGCGCAGCCGGCGATCAGCCCGCCGCCGCCGGTGCAGACCGCCAGCGTGTCGAGGGCGAGGCCGGCCTCGGCCGCATCCTCGATCAGCTCCAGCGCCAGCGTGCCCTGGCCGGCCACCACATCGGGGTGGTCGAAGGGCGGGATGATGCTGGCGCCGCGCTCGGCGGCCAGCCTGTCCGCCAGCACTTCCCGGTCGGTGGTGGCGCGGTCGAAGAAGGTGATCTCGGGGCCCCAGCGGCGGGTGCTCTCGACCTTGATGGAGGGCGCGTCCTGCGGCATGGCGATCAGCGCCCGCACCCCCTCGGCCGCGGCGGCGCAGGCCACCGCCTGGCCGTGATTGCCCGAGGAATGGGTGACGACGCCGGCCGCGCGCTGCGCCGCATCCAGCTTCAGCACCGCGTTGGTGGCGCCGCGGAACTTGAAGCTGCCGGTGCGCTGCAGCGGCTCGGGCTTCACCAGCACGGTGCCGCCGGCCAGCTCGTCCAGCAGCGGATGGCGCAGCATCGGCGTGCGGACGACACGGCCGCGCAGCCGCTCCGCCGCCTCGCGGACATCCTGGTGGCTGGGCAGGCGGGGCGGGATGGCGTTCATGCGGGCACCTCTGAAGGCTGGGCGGGCTGGAAGCGGAGCGGGTCGAGCAGCGGCAGGATGGCGGCCAGCGCGCCCGGATCCTCGCCATTGACCAGGGCGGCCAGCAGCCGCCCCTGCGCCGGCGCGGTCTGGATGCCGTAGCCACCCTGCCCGATCATGTGGAAGAAGCCGGCCTCCTCGGCCGCGCCGATCGCCATGGAGCGGTCCGGCAGGAAGCTGCGCAGCCCGGCCCAGCTATGCTCGACCCGGCGCACCTGGATGTCGAGCGCGGTCGTCAGCCGGTCCACCGCGATGGCGATGTCGAGCTCGTCCGGCTGCGCGTCGCCGGGCGGATCCGGCGTCTCGTCGGCGGGGGAGAGCATCAGCCTGCCGCGCGCCTCGGGCCTGGCGTACCAGAGGGCGCCGACATCGCCGGTGAGCGGCCAGGCGGCCACATCCCAGGGCGCCGGGTCGATGATCAGCGCGGTGCGCCGCATCGGCTGCAGGCCGAGCGGGCGCAGCCCGGCGGCGCGCGCCACCTCGTCGCCCCAGGCGCCGGCGGCATTCACCAGGATGGGCGCCACATGCACGGCGCCGCCCATGGTCTCGGCATGCCACAGCCCGTTCTGCTTCCAGATGCGTCCCGCCCGGTGGCGCAGCGCCAGCGCGCCGCCCTGCCGCCGCAGCACCCGCAAAAAACCCTGGTGCAGCGCGGCGACATCGATCTCCATCACCCCCGGCTCATGCGCCGCCGCCACGGCATAGCCGGGGCGCAGCGCCGGGACCATCGCCTGCGCCTCGGCGAGGGTGAGCGGGCGGAACTCGTCGCCCTGCTCCAGCAGATCCTGCAGCGCCGGCAGCTGGTCCTCCGGCGCCAGATGCAGCGCGCCGCGCGGCTGCAGCAGCGGCACCTCGGTGAAGCCCTCGGGCGGCGCGGCCAGGAAGCCGCGCGCCGCGCGGGTCAGCGCCCGGATGTCGGGATTGCCCCAGTTCGGCTCCCACAGCGCGGCGGAGCGGCCGGTGCTGTGGTAGCCGGCGCTGTCCTCCGCCTCCAGCAGCGCGACGCGGCGCGTCGCGGACAGATGCGCGGCGGCGGTGGCGCCCGCCATGCCGGCGCCGATCACCAGCGCCTCGAAGCTCTCGGTCTGCATGGGGGCGCATCCTGGGCGCGCGATGAAATCGCGGCAAGAGCGCCAGGCGATACGATGAATGATTGCGCTGCCCGCGCGCCAGTGCCTAACCTCACCAGCGCAACGAGTGGCCGCAAAGGCCCGGCGGCATCAAGCCGTCCGTGCGGAGGAGGTTACGGAATGGAAGGCAACGGGTTCTCCCGGCGCACGCTGCTGCGCGCCAGCGCGGTGGGCGCTGCCGCCAGCGCGCTCCCCCTGGTGAATGTGCATGGCCAGACATCCGGCGGCAGGCTGGCGCTCGGCCTGTGGGATCACTGGGTTCCCGCCGGCAATGACGCGATGCGCAAGATCGTCACCGAATGGGGGCAGCGCAACCGCGTCGAGATCCAGCTCGACTTCATCACCTCGGTCGGCAACAAGAACCTGCTGACCATCGCCGCCGAATCCCAGGCCAAGCAGGGCCATGACATGCTCTCCTTCCCGACCTGGGAGGTGCATGCGCAATCGGCCCTGCTGGAGCCGATGGACGATGTGATGGGGCGGCTGTCCGAGAAATACGGCGCGCTGAACCCGATCACCGAATACCTCGCCAAGATCGAGGGCCGGTGGCGCGCCGTGCCGGCCATCTCCGGCAGCCAGAACAAGCCGGCGCTCGGCCGCATCGACCTGCTGAAGCAGCATGCCGGGATCGACATCCAGGAGATGTTCCCGGCCAATGCCAATCCCGGCAGCCGCGCCGCGGACTGGAACTGGGACACCTTCCTGCGCGCCGCCGAGGCCTGCCACAAGGCGGGCGTGCCCTTCGGCCTGCCGGCCGGCCAGTTCACCGACGCCACCGACTGGATCGGCAGCCTGTTCCGCTCCTTCGGCGCCGAGCTGGTGAACAGCAAGGGCGACATCACCGCGAAGAGCGACGGCGTGCGGCGGGTGCTGGAATACAGCCAGAAGCTGTTCGCCTTCCTGCCGAACGACGTCTTCTCCTGGGACGACGCCTCGAACAACCGCGCGCTGATCTCCGGCCGCTCGGCGCTGATCTTCAACCCGCCCTCCGCCTGGGCGGTGGCCAAGCGCGACGCGCCGCAGGTGGCCGAGCATTGCTGGTCCTTCCCGGCGCCGGCCGGCGCGCAGGGGCGCTTCACCCCCTATCTGCCGTATTTCTGGGGCGTCTGGAGCTTCAGCCGCAACAAGGGCGCGGCCAAGGCGCTGGTCGAGTTCCTGAGCGAGCGCGACCAGGCCGCGGCGATGGTCGCCGCCAGCAATGGCTACGACATCCCGCCCTTCACCAGCATGACCAATTTCGACACCTGGGAGAAGGAAGGCCCGCCCACCGGCGTGGTGTTCAACTACCCGGTCAAGCCGCACCACAATGCGCAGCAATTCATCGCCTGCTACCCGGCGCCGCCGGAGATCGCGGTGCAGATGTACAACCAGGGCATCCAGGCCAAGATGATCGCCCGCGTGGTGCAGAACAAGGAATCGATCGACCGCACCATCGCCTGGGCCGAGCGCGAGCTGGAAGGCTTCAAGCGCGGCTGAGCCGCCGCCGCCCGAGAGGCGCCGCATCCGGGGCGCGCCGGGGGAGACCCCGGCGCGCCCCGCCCGCCACCGCCGAACCAGGAGAATGGCATGGCCGAAGCCACGCTCTCCGCAGCCCCCGCCGCGCATCCTGCCGCGCCGCGCAGCGCGCTGCAGAAACTCGCCCGGCGCAACTCCACCATCGCCTTCCTGCTGACGCTGCCGCTGCTGCTGCTGATCCTGGGGCTGGTGGTCTATCCCTTCCTCTACGCCATCTACCTCTCGACGCTGAACCGGCGCATGACGCGCTTCATCGGCTGGGAGAACTTCACCTTCCTGCTGTCGCGCGAGACCTTCTGGAACGTGGTGTTCCAGTCGGTGCTGTTCGCCGTCTCGGCGGTGCTGCTGAAGGCGCTGATCGGCTTCATCCTGGCGCATGTGCTGCACGCGCTGCCGGCCAAGGGCCAGCGCAAATGGCGCGGCATGCTGCTGGTGCCCTGGGTGATCCCGCCGGCGATCTCGACGCTCGCCTGGTGGTGGCTGTTCGACCCCTCCTACTCCGCCTTCAACTGGGCGCTGGCGGGGATCGGCGTGGACCCGGTGCCCTGGCTCGGCGCCACCGGCTGGGCGCGCTTCTCGGTCATCCTGGTCAATGTCTGGTACGGCTCGCCCTTCTTCATGATCATGTACCTGGCGGCGCTGAAATCGGTGCCCGACCAGCTCTATGAGGCGGCGGCGATCGATGGCGCCACGGGCTGGCAGAAGCTGCGCTACGTCACCTTCCCGATGATGCGCAACATCATCTCCATCACCGTGCTGTTCAGCCTGATCGTCACCTTCGCGAATTTCGACATCGTCCGCATCCTGACCAATGGCGGGCCGCAGGACACCACGCATGTCTTCGCGACCTATGCCTTCCAGGTCGGCATCCAGTCGGGCGACATCCCGCTCGGCGCCTCGGTCAGCCTGTTCATGTTCCCGCTGCTGGCGATCTTCGCGATCTTCACGCTGCGCGGTGTCAACAAGCGCTCGAAGGAGATGGCGTGATGAGCAGCAGCACCGCCGCCCCCACCGGCTTCGCGCCGGAGAACAGCCGCCATGGCAGCCTGAAGCGCGAGCGGCGCTGGGCGATGATCGGCGCCTATGTGGCGCTGGCCGTCTTTGTCGTCTTCTTCATGACGCCGCCCTTCCACATGCTGGTGACCAGCCTGAAGAGCTCGGCCGAGATCGCCGACCTGTCCGGCAATCCCTGGTTCGTCGTGGCGCCCACGCTGCAGAACTACTGGGAGCTGCTGACCCAGGGCAACTACCTGATCCATTTCCGCAACTCGGTGATCGTCACCACCTGCACCGTGCTGATCAGCATGGTGATCTCGACGCTGGCCGCCTTCGCGCTGGCGCGCATGAAGTTCTGGGGCAGCGGCACGCTGGCGACCGGTGTCTTCCTCACCTATCTGGTGCCGGAGACCCTCCTGTTCATCCCGATGTTCCAGATCATCGGCAGCCTCGGCCTGTACAACAATCTCTGGGCCATGGTGCTGATCTTCCCGACGCTGACCGTGCCCTTCTGCACCTGGATCATGATCGGCTACTTCGCCTCGATCCCGAAGGAGCTGGACGAGGCCGCGCTGATCGACGGCGCGGGCCATCTGCAGATGCTGTGGAAGATCTTCATCCCCGTGGCGCTGCCGGGCATCCTGGCGGCGATGATCTTCGCCTTCACCGTGTCCTGGGCGGCCTTCATCTATCCGATCGCCTTCCTCGTCAGCTCGGACCAGATGGTGCTGACCGTCGGCATCGTCTCCGACCTGATCCGGGCGGACACCTTCCAGTGGGGCAAGATCATGGCCGGCGCGCTGATGGCCGCCTTGCCGCCGCTGCTCGTCTATGCGTTCCTCATGGATTACTACATCGCGGGCCTGACGGCCGGCGCGACCAAGGGCTGAGGGAGAAACACGAGAATGGCGCAGGTAACACTCCGCAAGGTCGTGAAAGCCTATGAAGGCGGCGTGCAGGCGGTGAAGGGCATCGATCTCGACATCGCCGACCATGAATTCGTCGTCCTGGTCGGCCCCTCGGGCTGCGGCAAGTCGACCACGCTGCGCATGATCGCGGGGCTGGAGGAGATCTCGGATGGCGAGATCGCCATCGGCGGCCGCGTCGTCAATGACGTGCCGCCGCGCGACCGCGACATCGCCATGGTGTTCCAGAACTACGCGCTCTATCCGCATATGACGGTGTTCGACAACATGGCCTTCGGGCTGATGCTACGGAAATTCCCGAAGGAGGAGATCAAGCGCCGCGTCGACAACGCCGCCCGCATCCTCGACATCACGCCGCTGCTGGCGCGCAAGCCCAAGGCGCTGTCGGGCGGCCAGCGGCAGCGCGTCGCCATGGGCCGCGCCATCGTGCGCGACCCCAAGGTTTTTCTCTTCGATGAGCCGCTGTCCAACCTCGACGCGAAACTCCGCGTGCAGATGCGCACCGAGATCAAGAAGGTGCACCAGACGGTCAAGACCACCACCATCTACGTCACCCATGACCAGGTGGAGGCGATGACGCTGGCCGACCGCGTGGTGGTGATGAATGGCGGCATCATCGAGCAGGTCGGCCCGCCGCAGGAGCTCTACCACAACCCGAAGACGCGCTTCGTCGCCGGCTTCATCGGCAGCCCGGCGATGAACTTCATCCCCGGGCGCCTGGAGAATGGCGCCGGCGCGCTGCGCGTGCATCTGCCGGGCGACATCGTGCTGCCGGTGCCGGCCGAGCGCACCGCGCGCTACACGCCGCTGGCCGGGCGCGAGATCCTGTTCGGCATCCGGCCCGAGCATCTGACGGAGGCCAAGAATCTCGACCGCCCGCATTTCGCCCCGATGACCGCGACACCCGAGGTCACCGAGCCCATGGGCATGGAGACGCTGGTGCATTTCAAGATGGCGGGGGCCGAGATCTGCGGCCGCGTCGACCCGCTGGCGCCGGCGCAGCCCGGCCAGCCTTTGCCCATGGCGGTGGATATGAGCAACATGCACATCCTCGACCCGCAATCCGGGCGCGTCCTGTGAGCGGCGGCATCGCCTGGGTCACCGGGGCCGGCTCCGGCATCGGGCGGGCCTGCGCGGTGGCGCTGGCCAAGGCCGGCTGGCGCGTCGCGCTGACCGGCCGCCGCGCCGCGCCGCTGGAGGAGACGGCGTCGCTGCTGCCCAAGGGCGCCGCGCTGGCGGTGCCCGCCGACCTCACCGACGAGGCGGCGGTCAGGCAAGCGCTGGCGCGGGTGGAGGCGGAGCTCGGCCCGGTCGGGCTGCTGGTGAACAATGCCGGCAGCAATGTGCCGCGGCGCCATTGGCACCAGCTCTCGGGCGGCGATGCCCGGGCGCTGGTCGATGTCAACCTGACCGCGCCCTTCCTGACCAGCCTGGCCGTGCTGCCGGGCATGAAGGGGCGCGGCGGCGGGCTGATCGTGCAGATCGCCTCGGTGGCGGGCAAGGGCAGCTCCGCCGTCTCCGGCCCTGGCTACATCGCGGCGAAGAGCGGCTATGTGGCGCTCTCCGCCTCGCTGAACGCCGAGAACGGCATCCACAACATCCGCTCCACCTGCATCTGCCCGGGCGAGGTGGCGACGCCCATCCTCGACCTCCGCCCCGAGCCGCCGCCGCCCGAAGAGCGGGCGCGCATGCTGCAACCGGAGGATATCGCCCAGGCGGTGCTGTTCGTGGCCAATCTGCCGGACCGCGTCTGCATCAACGAGATCGTCGTCTCGCCAACCTGGAACCGCTTCCAGGCGCCGGCCGCCCAGGCCGTCGCGGCGATGGCCTGAGCCGCAATCCCGTGATCCCGGCGCCGCAAAAATCGCGGCGCCGCGCCCTTTTGGCCCCGGCCGCTCTGGTCCATGCTGTCCGGACAAGGACAACAGGAAACGAACCATGACGCCCGTGCTGATTCCCGCCGCGAAACTGGAAACCCTGGTGCGCGACATCTTCGTCGCCTCGGGCGGCTCGGCGGAGGAATCGGCGCTGATCGCGCATCACCTGCTCGGCGCCAACCTCGCCGGGCATGACAGCCATGGCGTGGTGCGCGTGCCGCGCTATGTCGAATGGCTGCAGGCCGGCTTCGTCTTCCTCGGCCGGCAGCCGCGCATCGTCATGGATGGCGGCGCCTTCGCCCTGATGGATGCCGATTTCGGCTTCGGCCACAGCGTGGCGGCCGAGGCGGTGCGACTCGGCATCACCCGCGCGCAGCAGCATGGCGCGGCGGTGGTGGCGCTGCGCAATGCCGGCCATATCGGCCGCATCGGCCATTATGCCGAGATGGCGCTGGCCGAGGGGCTGATCTCCATCCACCTGGTCAATGTCGCGGGCTCCACCCTGGTGGCGCCCTTCGGCGGGGTGGAGCGGCGCTTCTCCACCGCCCCCATCGCCATTGGCGCGCCGCTGGAAGGCCGGCCGGTGGTGCTGGATTTCGCCACCTCCCTGGTGGCGGAGGGCAAGGTGCTGGTCGCCTCCAATGGCGGCAAGAAGCTGCCGGCGGATGCGCTGATCGGCCCCGATGGCCAGCTCTCCGGCGACCCGCACATGCTCTATGGCGACTACCCGCAGATCGGCCCGCGCAACCCGGCGGGCGGGCCGGGCGCCATCCGCGCCTTTGGCGAGCACAAGGGCTCGGGCCTGGCCCTGATGTGCGAGCTGCTGGCCGGCGCCTTCACCGGCGGCGGCTGCTCCGGCCCGGTCGAGGGGCGCGGGCGCATCGCCAATGGCATGCTCTCGATCTATCTCTCGCCGGCGCATTTCGGCACCAATGCCGAGTTCCAGGCGATGGGCCGCGAATATGTCGACTGGGTGGCCAGCAGCCGCCCGGCCGACCCGGCCCAGCCCGTGCTGCTGCCGGGCGAGCCGGAGGCGCGCACCCGCGCCGAGCGCCTGGCCCAGGGCGTGCCGCTGCAGCCCGACACCTGGACCGGCATCTGCCGCACCGCCGAATCGCTCGGCCTCGCCATCCCGGCCTGAGGCGCTTGGCCTGAGGCACCCGCAGCGTGGTGCGGCGCCTTGCGCAAGCCGGGCGCCGCCTCATCTGAGCGCGGCGGGATTGCCCGCAATCCCGCCATCTTCCTCGGGTTCCCTGTCCTGGTGAGCGACCCTCTCCCGACCCAGCCCCGCCCCCAGCGCGCCGGACGCCCAGGCCTCCGCCGCGCGGCCTTCCTCCTTCTCTGCCTGGGCCTGGCGCTGGGCCTCGCGGCACTCGCCCTGCCGGTGCTGGCGCCGGGCGGCTGGACCCTCTGGGAAGCGGTGATCCTGGCCGCCTGGATCGGGCTGCTGCCCTGGGTCGCGCTCTGCGCCGGCAATGCGCTGCTGGGGCTGGGGCTGCGGCTGTTCTCGCGCGATCCGGTGGCGGCGGTGGTGCCGGGCTGGCAACCCGCCCCGTCCGCGCCGCCCGCATCCCGCACCGCCCTCGCCCTCTGCCTGCGCAACGAGGCGATGGAGGCGGTGCTGCCGCCGCTCGCCCGCCTGCTGGACGGGCTGGAACAGGCCGGCGCCGGGGCGCGCTTCACCCTCTGGCTGCTCTCCGACACCCAGGATCCGGATTCCGTGGCGCGGGAGGAGGCGGCGATCGAGGCCTTCGCCGCCGCCCGCGCCGGCCGGCCCATCGCGCTGCGCTATCGCCGCCGCGCGCAGAACACCGGCTTCAAGGCCGGCAATGTCATGGAATTCCTCGACGGCGCCGGGCGGGACTATGATTTCTTCCTGTGCCTCGACGCCGATTCGGAGATGTCGGCGCGGGCCGTGCTGCGCCTCGTCGCCACCATGGAGGCGGAGCCGCGGCTGGCCATCCTGCAGCAGCTGATCGCCGGCCGCCCGGCGGAGAGCGGCTTCACCCGGCTGTTCCAGTTCGGCATGCGCGCCGGCATGCGCATCTGGGCCACCGGCCAGGCCTGGTGGCAGGGCGATGAGGGACCGTACTGGGGCCATAACGCGCTGATCCGCGTCGCCGCCTTCCGCGACCATGCGCGGCTGGAGGCGCTGCCGGATGGCCGCGCCATCCTCAGCCATGACCAGATCGAGGCGGTGCGGCTGCACGCCGCCGGCTGGGCGGTGCGCTGCGTGCCGGAGGAGGAGGGCAGCGCCGAGGGCAACCCGCCCACCTTGCCGGATTTCCTGCTGCGCGACCGCCGCTGGGGCGCCGGCAACATGCAGTACTTCTCCCTGTTGCGCCTGAAGGGGCTGACGCGGCTGGGGCGCTGGCAGCTGATCCAGGCGATCCTGCTGTTTCTTTCAGCCCCGCTCTGGCTGCTGCTGCTGGCCGCCGCCGTGATGAATGCCGCAACGGGTGGCGGGGCGGTGACGCCCCATGCCGCGCTGGCGGCGCTGCTGCTGACCGGCTGGGCGGCGCTGCATGCGCCGAAGCTGCTGGGCTATGCCGAGCTGCTGCTGCGCGGCAGCCTTGCCGCGCCCTATGGCGGGCGGCTCGCCGTGCTGCGCGGCGCGGCGGCGGAGCTGGCCTTCACCACCCTGCTCGACCCCATCAGCCTGGTCAGCAAGAGCCTGTTCCTGGGCGGGCTGGCGCTTGGCCGCCGCATCGGCTGGGCGCCGCAGCGGCGGGAGGCGCATGGCGTCGCCTGGCGCGATGCCGCGCGGCTGCTCTGGCCGCAGACCCTGCTGGGGGCGGCGGGGATGGCGGCTCTGCTCTCGGCCGGCGGCACGGCCTGGGTCTGGGGGCTGCCGGTGCTGGCGCCGCTGCTGCTGGCGGTGCCCTTCTGCGTCGTCACCGCCCATCCCGGCTTCGGTGCCGGGCTGCGCGAGGCGGGGCTGGCCCGCGTGCCGGAGGAGGCGCCGCCGCCGCCTCAGCCGCCGGTCAGCGGCAGGCGCATCAGCGTCTCGTCGTAATAGCGCTCGCCGATCTTCAGCGCCCGTGGCTCGGTGGCCCAGGCGCGGAAGCCGTGCGATTCGTAGAGCCGCCGCGCCCGGTCATTGCCGGCGACGACGGAGAGGCGGATCTCCTCCACCCTGCCTTCGGCATGGTCGATCACCGCCCGCAGCAGCGCCCTGGCCAGGCCGGTGCCGCGCGAATCGGGGCGCAGATAGACACTCCAGAGCAGCGCCTTGTGCCGGGTCTTGGCGGCACTCGGCAGCGCCAGCGCCATCAGCCCGGCGGGCTCGGCGCCCTCGGCCAGCCAGCCGGCGAAGACGGCGCTGCCGCGCAGCCGTTCCGCCCACCAGCTCTCGGGCTGCGCCGCCTCATCCTCATGGCTGGCGCCGAAGGCCTCCGGATGGGCCCGCAGCGCCTCCAGCCGCAGGCGGCGGAACAGGGCGGCATCCTCAGGGGTCAGCAGGCGGATGATCATGCCGCCTGCTTAGCCCGGCGGCGCCGCGCCGTCACATCAGCGGGCGCAGCAGGGCCACGGCGGCGACGCCGGTGAGGGCCGCCAGCAGATCATTGCCGCGCCAGGCCATCACCAGCACCACCAGCGCCAGGCCGACGCTTTCCGGCACCCGCCCCTGCAGCACCACCGGGGCGGCGATGCCCAGCATGACACCGAAGGGCAAGGCGCGCAGCGCCGCCTCCAGCCGCGGCGTCACCGGGACATAGCGCATCAGGAAGAAGCCGCCGGCGCGGCAGAGGAAGGAGGCCGCGCCCATCAGCAGCAGCGCCTGCAGGAAGCCGGGGGCCAGGCTCATGGCACGGCCGGGGGCGTGGCCGGGGCCGGGCTCGGCCGGTGCAGCGCGGCGCCGGCTATGCAGGCGGCGAGCGCGGTCGCGACGATCAGCCAGCCGCCAGGCAGCAGCCCGTGCAGCAGGGCGGCGGCCAGCGCCGCGGCGGCGATCGGCGCCAGATCGGCGCGCGAACGCCACAGCCCGACCAGCAGCGCGGCGGAGAAGGCCACCAGCATGAAATCCATGCCGAAGCGCGCCGGGTCGCCCAGCAGCCCGCCGGCCAGCCGCCCGGCCAGGGTGCCGCCCACCCAGGGCAGGAACATCGCCACGCCCGAGCCGAACAGGAAGCCGGCATCCTCCCGCCCCTCGGCGCGCTCGGCCATGGCCAGCGCCCAATTGCCGTCGCCCAGGAAGAACAGCGTGCCATAGGCGGTGCCGGGCGGCAGCCCCTCCAGCCAGGGCCGCAGCGAGGCGCCATAGAGCAGGTAGCGGGCGTTCATCAGCAGGATGGCGGCAAACAGCGGCAGCAGCCCGGCATTGTCGCGCCAGACCTGCAGCGCCGCCATCTGCGCCGAGCCGGAATAGACCAGCGCGCTGGTCAGGGTGGCGGCCAGGGCGGAAAGCTGCGCCTCGCTGGCCAGGATGCCGAACACCACGCCGTAGAGCAGCACCCCGGGCGCCAGCGCCTGGGCCCGGACGAAGCCGTGCCGGACGCCGGCGAGGGTGAAGGGAGGGCCAGGCCGGCGGGGCCGCATGCTTTGCCTCTTTCTAACCGTCTCTGCGGTTATTATGATCGGCAGCGAAACGCTTCTGTCAACCGGAGATCCGCATGGCGCGCCTGCCCACCGACCCGCCGGCCGATCCGCGTTCCTTCGCCACCCATCCGCCCAAGCCGCTGGGCGGGGCGCTGTGCCTGGATTTCGTCAACACCCTGGCCTGGCGCGGCGATGCGGCGCGCAGCAGCGAAAGGCTGCACGCTTATGCCGAGCTGGTGCATTGGGCGGCCGCCTTGCGGCTGCTGGAGCCGGTGGATGCGGCGGCGCTGCTGGATGCGGCGGCGTCGCGCCCGGCCCAGGCCGAGGCGGCGCGGCTGCTGGCGCTGCGGCTGCGCGCCGAGCTGAGCGGCGCCTTCGACTCGGCGCGGCCGGAAGGCGCGCTGCCGGAGGCCGAGGCGCTGCTGCGGCAGATGGCGCGGATCGGGCGCCTGGTGCGGCCGGGGGCGGGGCTGGAGGCGGTGTGGCGCCCGGTGGGCGCGCCGCCCGATCTGCGGCTGCCGCTGCTGCCGGTGGCGGTCTCGGCGCTGGCGCTGGTGGTGTCGGAGCGGCAGGTGCAGATCCGGCGCTGCGCCGATGCGCAATGCGGCTGGGTGTTCCTGGATGAATCGCGCAACCGGACGCGGCTGTGGTGCTCGATGGAGGATTGCGGCAACCGCGCCAAGGCGCGGGCGCATTACGCGCGGCGCCGCGCGGCGGGGTGAGGCGGCGGCGCGCGCCACCCCGCCCCACGATCCGGCTGTTGCCCCGCAGCGTCCCGCTCCTCCACCGGACGGCGGCAGCCCGAAAAAATCAAGCGGCGGGGTGAGGCGGCGGCGCGCGCCACCCCTCCCCACGATCCGGCTGTTGCCCCGCAGCGTCCCGCTTCCCCACCGGACGGCGGCAGCCCGAAAGAATCAAGCGGCGCGGCGGGCGCGGCGCTGCTGGCGGAGGACGTCCTCGATCCAGCTGTCGAGGCGTTCGGTCTCGGCCTCGGCCTCGTCGCGGTCGAGATAGGCGGCGGGGAAGCGCAGGGCCAGCCAGCGCCAGGCGACCAGGCGCTTGTGCACCTTCTCGGCGCGCTGCAGCTCCTCGCCGGTGGCGCGCTCGGGGGCGGGCAGGCGGCCGGCCAGCGGCGGGGCGACGGGGCGGCCGCCGCCATGGTCCACCGCCCAGCGCGCCAGGCGGGTGATGCCGTTGTCGCGCTCATCCACCGGGCACATGGCGTAGGTCCAGCGATCGGCCAGCGACAGGCCGGCCACACCGTCGATGGCCGAGGCGATGGCCAGCTGCTGCGTCAGATCGGCCAGGCGGTAGTTCGGGTCATCCTTGCGCAGCACGGCGCGCTTGATGCGGGCCAGCACGCCGAACAGGCTGTCGGTGCCGATCTCGGCGGCGACGGCGGCGATGATGTCGGCATCCGGCTGCACCTGCGGGCGCAGCTCCTCCGGCGGGGCGGGCGGCGCCTCCAGCATGGCCTGGACGAAGGACGGGTCGCCGCCGCCGGCCAGCACGGAAACGACGCCGCCCTCGTGATGGCCATAGCGGCCGGCGCGGCCGCCGATCTGCTTGACCTCCTGGCTGGTCAGCTCGCGCCGTTCCTCGCCATCGAATTTCCGCAGGGTGGAGAAGACGACACGGCGGATCGGCAGGTTCAGCCCCATGCCGATGGCGTCGGTGGCGACGATGATGTCGGCCTCGCCATTGCGGAAGCGCGCGGCCTCGGCGCGGCGCACCTCGGGGGAGAGGGCGCCATAGACGACGGCGACCTTGCGGCCGCGTGCCACCAGCGCCTCGCGCAGATCCATCACGTCGCGGCGGGAGAAGGCGACGAGCGCGTCGCCCTGCTTCAGCTCGCCCATCGGCACCGGCTTGGTGGAGGCGTGCAGCGGACCCTTGCGCTGCAGCGTGATCTCCTCGACCTCATCGCCGCAGAGCTGGGCGATGCGCTTGACCATGGGCACGCATTCCGGCGCGCCCAGCACGAAGACCTCGCGCGCCGGCACGCCCATCAGCGCGGCGGTCCAGGCGGCGCCGCGGTCGCGGTCATGCAGCAGCTGCGCCTCGTCGATGATGGCGACATCGACGGGGCTGTGGAACGGGCACATCTCCACGGTCGCGGCCAGATGCTTGCTGCCGGGGGCGAGGATGCGCTCCTCGCCGGTCGACAGCGCGGCCTCGACGCCGCGGCTGGCCAGCGCCTCGCGGAATTCATGCGCCAGCAGGCGCAGGGGCGCGAGGGCCAGGCCGCTCTCGGCCTGCGCCAGGCGGTCCAGCGCGGTGTGGCTCTTGCCGCTGTTGGTCGGGCCGGTGACGATGATGAAGCGCCGCACCAGGGCGCGGGCGGTGGCGAAATGCGCGGCGTAGCGGTCCAGCGCCGCGGCGCGCGCCACGGCGGCGTTGGCGGCCTTGCCGCCGCGCCCGGCCAGGGCCTCGGCGCGGTCCAGGCGCTGCGGGCGCTCGGGGCGGTGGGCGGGCGCATGGCCATCCCGCTCGCGCTCGGCGCGGGGGGAGGGGCTGCGCTCTGCGGCGCGCCATTCGGGCAGGAAGCGGCGAAGGGCGGTGATCTCGGCCGGGTCGAACTGCCAGATCTCGCGCCCGCCGCGGCCGGGGATGCGGCGCGCCACGGGCAGCAGCCCGGCGCCGGCCCAGCGCAGCGCCTCGCGCTCCGAGCAGCGCAGCAGGCCGGGCACGCCCTCGAGCCCGACCAGGCTCTTCTCCCAGGCGCGCAGCCGGGTGACTTCCTCGCGCCGCTTTTCGCGCGCGGCCTTCTCGGCGGCGCGCAGATCCTGGCGGCGGCGCTCCTCGACATGGGCGGCGGCGCGGGCGAAGCGGGCGGTCTCGGCCTCGTCCATGCCATGGGCGCGGGCGACGGCCAGCGCCAGGGCGGCGTGGCGCTCGGCGGAGAGCGGGGTGCCGGAGACGTCGATGATCTCCGCCTCGATCGCTTCCAGCGCGGCGCCGGGGCGCGGCGCGGCGTGGCGCAGGCGGGCGGTGATGGCGGCGTCCAGGGCGCGGCGCAGCGCGGCCTCGCCGGCCTCGGGGTCGGTCAGGCTGGCGGCGGCGGCCTCGGCCTCGGCGCGGCGGACCCAGAGCTCGCCGGCGCGGCTGGCCATGGCCATGGCGGCGGAGGCCCAGGCCTTGCGGCGGACCTGGCAGAGGGCGTCGGCCACGGCGTCGCGGTCGGCGGGCAGGCGGCGGGCGACCAGGCGGGTCAGCTGCGGCATCTCGCGCGGTTCGACCCGCAGGCCCGAGGCCAGGATGGCCGCTTCCGCCGGATGGGCGGGGGGCAGGGAGTCGTCACGCATTCGTCCGCGTCTTCCTTCCAGGACAGGCTTGGGAGAGGCTGCCCATAGCGGAAAACGCCCCCCCGGCGCCAATGTTGCGGTGCCGGGGCAGGCATGTGCCGTGCCAGAGAGAGGCTTAAGGGTTCTTTTTTGAAAAAAAGAACCAAAAAACTTCTGTCAGCTGGCGTCCCGCCTATGGCCCGAGGCGGGACGCCAACTGACAAAGTCTTTTTGCTTCTTTTTCTTCAGAAAAAGAAGGCTTTCTTCCTACACATGCTGCCCGCCATTGATGTGCACCTCGGCGCCATTGATGTAGGAGCTGGCCTCGGTGCACAGATAGAAGATCGTCTCGGCCACCTCACGCGGCTCGCCCAGGCGGCCGAGCGGCACATTGGCTTCCACCAGCTCGTCGGTGCCGGGGGAGAGGATGGCGGTGCGGATCTCGCCCGGGGCGATGGCGTTGGCGCGGATGCCGAGCGGGCCGAATTCATGGGCGAATTCCCGCGTCAGCGCCGCCAGCCCGGCCTTGGACGCCGCATAGGCCACGCCGGCGAAGGGATGCACGCGCGAACCGGCGATCGAGGTGACATTGACGATGGCGCCCTTCGCCGCCTCCAGCTCCGGCAGCAGGGCGCGGGCCAGCAGGGCGGTGGAGACCAGGTTGACGTTCAGCACCCGCGTCCAGGTCTCGGCATCGCTGACCCGGATGCCGAGGCGCGAGCCCTTCGGCCCCTTCGGCGAGATGCCGGCATTGTTGACCAGCGCATGCAGCTTGGCGCCGGGCAGGCGGCGGCGCACCTCGGCGGCGAGCGGCTCGATGCCGTCCAGCTCGGCCAGGTCGGCCTGGATGTGGTCCTCCTTGCCGCCGGGCCAGGGGCAGGCATCCGAGAAAGGCTGGCGGGAGACGGTGAGGATACGCCAGCCCCGCTCGCCGAACAGCTTCACCGTGGCGTGGCCGATGCCGCGGCTGGCGCCGGTCAGCAGGAGGACGCGGGTCTCGGGCATCGGGGGGTGATCCATCTCGGCAGCGGGGCGGGGATGATGGGCGTGGCCCCGCAGCGCCGCAAGGGGCGGGGTCAGGGCTGGAACAGCCGCTCCAGCAGGGCGCGCAGCTGCGCCTGCTCGGGCTCGGAGAGGGGGGCGAGCAGCCGCGCCTCGGTCGCCACATGCGAGGCGACGACGCGGTCGGCCAGCGCCAGCCCCTCCTGCGTCAGGGCGATGCGGAAGGAGCGGCGATCCTCCGGGTCGGAGTGGCGGCGGATCAGCCCGCGCTGCTCCAGCCGGTCCAGCCGGTTGGTCATGGCGGAGGTGGAGAGCAGCATCTCCCGCGCCAGCTCGGTGGGGGAGAGGGAGCGGCCGGCGCCCTGGCGGCGCAGCGTCATCAGCACGTCGAAGGCGGGGGAATCCAGGCCATAAGGGGCGAGGTTGGCGGCTACGCCGCGGCGCAGCTGCTCGGCCGCGCGCCAGATCGCCCCGCACACCGCCATGGGGGCGGGGTCGAGATCCGGGCGCTCCCGCCGCCATTGCGCCAGCAGCGTGTCGAGCGGCAGGGGCGGGGGCTCAGCCATGGCCATACCACCCCTCGGCGAAGGTCAGGTATTCCCATGCAGGATAATTCGACGTAGGACTATGCCGCATGGAACCATCCTAGGCGACGCCCCGGCGGCGGCGCCAGGGTGAACCGCTTCAGACCAGAGCCCGCGCCTGGCGCCGGCACGGAAGGAACAACCATGTCCCGGCCCGGGAACCCCGCGCCCGCCCGCCCCGGCGCGCGCGCCGCCATCCTGCTGGCGCTGCTGGCGCCCTGCTTCTGGGGCTCGACCTATATCGTCTTCACCCAGACCCTGCCGGTGGAGCACCCGCTGCTGGTGGCGGCGCTGCGCGCCCTGCCGGCCGGCCTGCTGCTGATGCTGCTGGGCGCCGGCCTGCCGCCGCGCGAGAAGCTGGGCCGGCTGCTGCTGCTGGGGCTGGCCAATATCGGCCTGTTCTTCGCGCTGCTGTTCTTCAGCGCGGCGCGGCTGCCGGGGGGCGTGGCGGCGACGCTCAGCTCCAGCCAGCCGCTGGTGGTGGCCTTCCTGGCCTGGCCGCTGCTGGGCCGGGCGCCGCGCGCGGGCCAGGTGCTGGCGGCGCTGGCCGGGCTGAGCGGTGTTGCCATGCTGGTGCTGGATTCGCGGGCGCAGCTGGACCTGGCCGGGGCGGTGGCGGCGCTGCTGGCGACCTGCTGCATGGCCATGGGCACGGTGCTGATCGAGCGCTGGGGCAGGCTCGGCACGCCGCTGCAGCTGGCCGCCTGGCAGCTGGCGCTGGGTGGCGCGGTGCTGCTGCCCTTCGCCCTGCTGGTGGAGGGCGTGCCGCCCGCGCCCGATGCGCGCAACCTGTTGGGCTTCGCCTATCTGGTGCTGCCCGGCACGGCGCTGGCCTATTGGCTCTGGGTGCGCGGCATCGCCGCCGCCGGGGCGCGGCTGTCCTTCTTCGGCCTGCTCAGCCCGGTGGTGGCGACGCTGCTGGGTGCCACGCTACTCGGCGAATGGCTGGCGCCGGTACAGATGCTGGGCATCGTGCTGGTGCTGGGCTCCACCTTCGCCGGCATGCTGCTCTCCCGCCGCTGAGGCGCTCTTCCGTCAGTCGATGACCGCCTGGTAGGTCAGCACCCGCAGCTCCCGCCGGATCGGATAGGTGGAGGAGGGGGTGAGCTGGGTGAACAGGATCACCGCCATCTCCTCCGCCGGGTCGATCCAGAAGGCGGTGGAGGCGGCGCCGCCCCAGGCATATTCCCCCGGCGTGCCAAGGATCTGCGCCCGCGCCGGGTCGAGGGTCACGGAGAAGCCCAGGCCGAAGCCGATGCCCTCGGCGGTGGATTCCGACCAGCGCGCCTGGCCCATCGCCGCCATGTCGCCGCGCAGATGGTTCGAGGTCATCAGCTCCACCGTCTTGCGGCCGAGCAGCCGGGTGCCGTCCAGCACCCCCTTGTTCAGCATCAGCTGGCAGAAGCGCCAGTAGTCGCCGAGGGTCGAGACCAGCCCGCCGCCGCCGGAGGCGATCGCGGGCGGGCGGGCGAAGCGGCCGGTGGCGGGGTCGTCCACCAGTGTCAGCCCGCCCTCGGCCGAGGGGATGTAGTTGGCGGCGAAGCGCGGCAGTTTTTCCGCCGGCACGTGGAAATCCGTGTCCACCATGCCGAGCGGCGCCAGGATGCGCTGGCGCATGAAATCGCCGAATTCCTGGCCGGAGACCACGGCCACCAGATGCCCCAGCACATCGGTGGAGATGCTGTAGTTCCAGGCCGCCCCGGGCTGGGCGATCAGCGGCAGCCGGGCGGCGCGGCCCACCACCTCCGCCAGGCTGGCCTCGGCGGTCTGGAAATCGACGCCCTGCTCGCGATAGGCGGCATCCACCAGATTGGCCTGCATGAAGCCATAGGTGAGGCCCGAAGTGTGGGTCATCAGCTCGCGGATGGTGATGTCGCGCTGCGCCGGCACCGTGTCGATCCGCCCGCGCGCGCCGCCCGCCATCACCCGCATGTCGCGGAACTCCGGCAGGAAGCGGGTGATCGGGTCGTCCAGCTGGAAGCGCCCCTCCTCATACAGCATCAGCGCCGCCAGGCTGGTGAGCGGCTTGGTCATCGAATAGATGCGCACCATCGTGTCGGGCGCCATGGCCGTGCCGCGCTCGCGATCCGCCTGGCCAGCGCAATGCAGCAGGCCGATGCGGCCGCGCCGCGCCACCAGCACGCTCACCCCCGGCAATTTCCCCGAATCGGCCCAGCGATCCGCCCAGTCGGCGACGCGGCGCAGACGCTGCGGGCAGAGGCCCAGCGCGGCGGGATCGGTGGTTTCGAGATTCATGGCGGCTCTCCTCGGCGGCGCGGCGGGATGCTGACGCCGGCGGCGCCGCGCGTCGAGGGGAAGCGGGTCTCCGCAGAATGAAATGCCATTCTGCATATTGAATGGCCGTCCGGCTGGGTCTAGCCTCCCCGCCAAGGCCGCCAACAAGGCCGATCGGGACGGAACTGGGCGGTGCGCCGCCCCCGGGAAGGAATGCCGCCATTGCCTGACACGCCCTTGCCCCCAGCCGCCGCCCTGCCGATGGGCAGCCTTTCGGCGCTGCTGGCGCCGCGCTCGGTGGCGGTGATCGGCGCCTCGGGGGATGCCACGCGCATCGGCGGGCGGCCGATCGCCTATATGCAGTCGCTCGGCTATCAGGGCCGCATCCTGCCGGTGAACCCGAAGCACGGCATGGTGCAGGGGCTGCCGGCCTATCCCAGCGTGGCCGAACTGCCCGAGGTGCCGGAGGCCGCGATCATCGCCGTGCCCGCCGCCGCCGCCGGGCCCGCCCTGCAGCAGCTGGCCGAGCGCGGCGTGAAGGCCGCCATCATGTTCAGCGCCGGCTTCGCCGAGATGGGCGAGGCGGGCGAGGCCGAGCAGGACCGCATGGTCGCCGCCGCCCGCGCCCATGGCATGCGGCTGCTGGGGCCCAACTGTCTGGGCCTGTTCAACGCCCGCACCGGTTTCTACGGCACCTTCACCAGCAGCCTGGAGCGCGGCACGCCGAAGCCCGGGCCGATCGGCATCGCCAGCCAGTCCGGCGCCTATGGCATGCACCTGTTTGGCCTGGCGCGCGACCATGGGCTGGGCCTGTCCTGCGTCGTCACCACCGGCAATGAGGCCGACCTCAATGTCGGCCACATGATCGGCTGGATGGCGCAGGACCCGGACACCGAGGTGATCGCCGCCTATGCCGAGGGCATCCGCGACGCGGAGAGCTTCCTGGCGGCGCTGGAGCTGGCCCGGCGCAACCGCAAGCCGGTGGTGATGATGAAGGTCGGCCGCAGCGCGGTGGGCAGCGCCGCCGCGCGCTCGCACACCGCCTCCCATCGCCGGGGATGACGCGGTGACGGATGCGGTGCTGGCCGAATATGGCGTGGTGCGCGCCCGCACCACCGAGGAGATGCTGGACATCGCCCGGCTGGCGGCGCGGCGCATCTACCCGGCGGGCAATTCGCTGGGCGTGCTGACCATCAGCGGCGGCGCCGGCGTGTTGATCTCCGACGCGGCCGAGGCCGTCAATTTGCCCATGCCGCCCATGCCTGAGGCGGCGCAGCAGGCGCTGCGCGACGCGCTGCCCTATTGCGCGCCGCAGAACCCGGTCGACTGCACCGCGCAGGCGCTGAACGATCTTTCGCTCGTTGGCACCTTCGCCAAATCGCTGGTGGAGCAGGGCGGCTACAGCTCCATCCTCTCCTTCTTCACCCATGCGGGGGGCGCCGCCTCGGTCGCGCCAAGGCTGCGGCAGGAGCTGGCGGCGGTGCGGGCGGCGCATCCGGACCGCCTCTTCGTGCTCTCCGTTCTCGCCGAGCCCGAGCTGGTGCGGCAATTCGAGGCGGATGGCTTCACCGTCTTCGAGGATCCGTCGCGTGCGGTGGCGGCCATCCATGCCATGGGCCGCTATGGCGAGTCCTTCGCCCGCGCCGCACCGCCCCCGCCCGCCGCGCTGCCGCCCATTGCCCTGCCGGCGACGACGCCGAGCGAGGCCGAGGCCAAGCGCATCCTGGCCCAGGCCGGCATCCCGGCCGCACCGGAAGAAACCTGCGCCACGGCGGAGGCGGCGGTGGCGGCGGCGGAGCGCATCGGCTTCCCGGTGGTGCTGAAGATTCTTTCGCCCGACATCCTGCACAAATCCGAAATCGGCGGCGTGCTGCTGAACGTTTCCGACGGAGCCGCCGTGCGCGAGGGCTTTGCGCTGCTGCTGCAGCGCGCGAAGGATGCGGCACCGCAGGCGCGGATCGAGGGCGTGCTGGTGGCGAAGCAGCTCTCCGGCGGGGTGGAATGCATCCTCGGCGTGCATCGCGACCCGGTCTTCGGCCCCGTCGCCATGTTCGGCCTGGGCGGCATCTTCGTCGAGATCCTGAAGGATGTCTCTTTCCGGCGCTGCCCCTTCGGGGAGGCGGAAGCCGAAGAGATGATCCGCTCGATCAAGGGTTTTCCCCTGTTGGCCGGCGCCCGTGGCCGCCCGCCCGCCGATCTCGACGCGCTGAAAAAAATGCTGTCGCGGTTGTCGGTCTTTGCGCATCAGGCCGGACCGCGCCTGGCGGGCATCGACCTGAACCCGGTCTTCGCCATGCCGGCCGGGCAGGGCGCCTTCGCCGCCGATGCGGTGATCGACATCGCGGAGGACACGCCGTGATCGACCACGAAAAACTGCTGAACTACGCCATTCCGGAGGTGCGCCAGCGCGTCACGCCGCGCGACGCGGTGCTCTACGCGCTGTCCATCGGCTTCGGCCAGGACCCGATGGAGGAGCGGCAGATCCCCTTCGTCAGCACGCATCGCGGCCCGGTGGTGGTGCCCGCCATGGCGGTGGTGCTGGGCCATCCCGGCTTCTGGCTCGGCCGGCCCGACACCGGCGTTGATGCGGTGAAGCTGGTGCATGGCGAGCAGGAGATCGAGCTGCACGCGCCGATCCCGGCCGAGGGCGAGGTGATCAGCCAGACCCGCGTCACCGGCATCGTCGACAAGGGCGCCGGCAAGGGCGCGCTGCTCTATTCGGAAAAACGCCTGACCGATGCGGCCAGCGGCGCGCTGCTGGCGGTGACGCGCAGCACCACCTTCCTGCGCGGCGATGGCGGCTTCGGCGGCCCGAGCGGCCCGGTGCGCCCGCCCAACCCGATGCCGGAGAGCGCGCCCGACATCACGCTCGACCTGCCAACGCGGCCCGAACAGGCCTTCTATTACCGGCTGAACGGCGACGACAACCCGCTGCACACCGAGCCGGAGGTGGCGGCGCGCGCCGGTTTCCCGCGGCCGATCCTGCACGGGCTGTGCACGCTGGGTGTCGTCACCCATGCGCTGCTGAGGGAACTCTGCGGCTACGACCCGGCCCGGCTGCGGGTGCTGTCGCTGCGCTTCTCCGCCCCCGTCTTCCCGGGTGAGACCATCCGCACCGAGATCTGGCGCGACGGCGCCTTCCGCGCGCGGGTGGTGGAGCGCGACATCATCGTCGTTAACAATGGCAAGGCGGAGATCGCGGCATGAGCGCCATGCTGGAGCAGGATGATTCGCTGCGCATGATTCGCGACAGCGCGGCGGGGCTGGCGCCGCGCCAGGGCGACCGCCGGCGCATCCGCGCGCTGCGTTTCCAGGCGCCGGGTTTCGACCGCAAGGTCTGGCGGCAGATGGGCGAGCTGGGCTGGATCGGGCTGCGCCTGCCGGAGGAGAAGGGCGGCAGCGGCCTGGGCATGGGTGAGTTCTGCGCGCTGGCCGAGGAGCTGGGCGCGGCGCTCGCGCCGGAGCCGCTGATCCAGGGGGCGCTGTCGGCCGCGCTGCTGGCCGAGGCGGGCGCCGAGGCCGAGCTGGAAGCGCTGCTGGCCGGGGAGAGCGTGGTGCTGACCGCCTGGCAGGAGGCCGCCGCGACGCTGGACGCGCCCGGCACGCCGGAGGCGCCGCGCCGCTTCATCCCCATGGCGGGCGGGGCGGACGCCTTCCTGCTGCCCTGGCAGGGCGGGCTGCGCTGGCAGGATTCTTCGGGTTCCGATCTCACGCTGGAGCCGACCCAGGATGGCGGAACCTTCGGCACGCTGCGCCCCCACCCCACGCGTCTGCTCAGCGAGCAGACGCAACTGACAGAAAAACTGGAGGAGGCGGCGCTGGCGAGTGCCGCCTATCTGCTCGGCGTGATGGAGCAGGCCTTCGCGCTGACGCTGGACTACCTCCGCACGCGCCAGCAATTCGGCAAGCCGATCGGCAGCTTCCAGGCGCTGCAGCACCGCGCGGCGGATCTGAAGATCCAGATCGCGCTGGGCCGCGCCAGCATCGAGGCGGCGGCTTCGCTATGCGACCGTGGCGCGGCGCCGCGTGTGCGCACCGCCGCCATCGCGCGGGCCAAGGCGCGCGCCGGCGATGCGGCGCTGCTGGTGACGCGCCAGGCGGTGCAGCTGCATGGCGGCATCGGCTACACCGACGAGGCCGATATCGGCCTGTATCTGCGCAAGGCCATGGTGGTGGCCAACCAGTTCGGCCCCGCCGCGCTGCATCGCCGCCGCTTCGCCGAGGCCCAGCCGGAGGATGAGGCATGAGCGACTGGAACGCGCTGTCCGACGAGGAATTCCGCGCCGAGGTGCGCCGCTTCGTCGAGGCCGAATACCCCGCCCATTTGCGCAACCCGCCGCACCGCCTGCACTGGCAGGAGGGCGAGGAATGGTTCCGCATCCTGCAGAAGAAGGGCTGGGTGGCGCCGGGCTGGCCGGTGGAGCTGGGCGGCATGGGGCTCGACGCCTCGAAGCAGATCATCCTGATCGAGGAGTATGAGCGCCACGGCGTGGCGCGGCTGCCCGATCATGGCGTGATCATGCTGGGCCCGCTGCTGATCCGCTTCGGCACCGAGGAACAGCGCGCGCGCTTCCTGCCGAAGATCCTGGCCGGCGAGCATATCTGGTGCCAGGGCTATTCCGAGCCCGGCGCCGGCTCCGACCTCGCCGCTCTGCGCACCGAGGCGGTGCGCGAGGGCGACCACTACATCGTCAACGGCCAGAAGATCTGGACCACGCTCGCGACCGACGCCAACTGGATTTTCTGCCTGGTGCGCACGGACAAGGCGGCGAAGAAGCAGGAAGGAATTTCTTTCCTGCTGATCGACATGGCGACGCCCGGCGTCACCGTGCGGCCGATCATCAATCTCGGCCTGCATGACGAGTTCTGCGAGGTGTTCTTCGACAATGTGCGCGTGCCCACGGAGAACCTCGTCGGCGAGGTGAACAAGGGCTGGAGCATGGCGAAGGCCCTGCTCGGCTTCGAGCGTATTTTTCTCGGCTCGCCACGCCAATCGGCCTATGCGCTGTCGCGGCTGAAGGCGCTGGCCGAGCGCATGGGCGTGTTCGACGAGCCCGATTTCCAGGACCGCTATATCCGCCTGCGCTGCGACCTGGCCGACCACAAGGCGCTGTATGAGAGCTTCGTCGCCATCCTGCGGCGCGGCGAATCGCTCGGCGCGGATGTCTCGATGCTGAAGCTGCACCAATCCGACCTGTTCCAGCGCATCACCGAGCTGATGCTGGAGATCGGCGGTGAGAATGCAGGCCTGCTGCAGCCGATGGAAGGCAATCGCGACCTGCACCCGGCCGGGCTGTTCATCGAGGCGCGGCCGACCACGATCTATGGCGGCAGCTCGGAGATCCAGCGCGGCATCCTGGCCAAGAATGTTCTCGAGTTGCCCGGCTGACACAGGACCGCCGGAAAGGCGGCGAGGGGAGGAAGCGGCATGACGGCATG
Organism: Pseudoroseomonas cervicalis; assembly: GCF_030818485.1. Classification (NCBI taxonomy): domain Bacteria; kingdom Pseudomonadati; phylum Pseudomonadota; class Alphaproteobacteria; order Acetobacterales; family Roseomonadaceae; genus Roseomonas; species Teichococcus cervicalis. The sequence goes on from NZ_JAUTAJ010000004.1 coordinate 3,358,428, forward strand.
GAGCAGGCGGCAGGCCCTGGCATGGCCCGCGGCGTTGCTGGCGGCACCCGCTCTGGCGCAGGGCAGCTGGCCCACGCGCCCGGTGCGGATGGTGATTCCCTTCCCGCCCGGCGGGACGACCGACCTGATGGCGCGGCTGCTGGCGGAGCGCCTGTCGCAGCGCCTGGGCCAGCCGGTGGTGACGGAGAACCGCGCCGGCGCCGGCGGCAATATCGGCGCCGACGCGGTGGCCAAGGCGGAGCCGGATGGCTACATGATCCTGATGGCCTCGATCGGCACGGCGGCGATCAACTACGCCGCCTATGGCCCCAACATGCCCTACAGGCCGGAGCAGCTGGCGGCGGTCGGGCTGGTGGTGCGGGTGCCGAATGTGGTGCTGGCCTCGACCGAATCCGGCCTCACCGATTTTCCGGCCCTGGTGGCGCGGGCGAAGCGCGAGCCGGGCCGGCTGAACTACGGCACCTCCGGCATCGGCGGCAGCCCGCATGCCTGCATGGAATTGCTGAAGGTGCGCGCCGGCATCGATGTGACGCATGTGCCCTATCGCGGCTCCGGCCCGATGCTGACCGAGCTGGTGGCCGGCCGCATCCAGACGGCGATGGACAACATCCCCTCCGCGCTGAACTTCATCCGTGAGGGGCGCATCAGGGCGCTGGCGGTGACCAGCCGGGAGCGCGTGCCCACCCTGCCGGATGTGCCGACGCTGATCGAATCCGGCATCGCCGATTTCGACGCCACCGCCTGGTTCGGCCTGCAGGCACCGGCCGCGACGCCGGCACCGATCCTGGCGAAGCTGGGCGGCGCGGTGGATGCCATCGTGCGCACGCCGGAATGGCAGGAACGCATGGCCGGCTTCGCCGCCGACCTGCCACGGCTGACGCCCGAGGGCGGCACCACCCCCGCGGCCTTCGCCGAATTCATCCGCGCCGAGATCACCCGCTGGGCGGAGGTGGCGAAGGCGGGCAACATCACGGTCCAGTAGGGTCCAGAAGGAGAGAGGCGTTTGAGCATCCGAGGCAAGGCCTGCATCGTGGGCGCCTATGAGCACCCGACGCGTAAGGCCGAGGACAAGAGCACGGCGCAGCTGCATGCCGAGGTGGCGCTGGGCGCGCTGCGCGATGCGGGGCTGACGCGCGCCGATGTGGATGGCTATTTCTGCGCCGGCGACGCGCCGGGCATGGGCCCGCTCAGCATGGCCGACTATATCGGCCTGACGCGGCTCTCCCATTATGATTCCACCGATGTCGGCGGCTGCTCCTACCTGGCGCATGTGGCGCATGCGGCCGAGGCCATCGCCATGGGCAAGTGCAAGGTGGCGCTGATCACGCTGGCCGGCCGCCCGCGCTCCGAAGGTGTGGCGACCGGCACGGCGCCGCGCCCGGGCGACCCGCGCCAGCCGGATGTGCAGTTCGAATATCCGTTCGGGCCGGCGATCGCCAACATGTACGCCATGTGCGCGCAGCGCCACATGTACGAATACGGCACGACCTCGGAGCAGCTGGCCTGGATCAAGGTCGCGGCCAGCCATCACGCGCAGTACAATGAGCATGCGATGCTGCGCAAGGTCGTCACCGTCGAGGATGTGGTGAACTCACCCCTGGTGGCGGACCCGCTGCACCGCCTGGATTGCTGCGTCATCAGCGATGGCGGCGGCGCGCTGGTGGTGACCAGCCCGGAGATCGCGCGCAGCCTGAAGCGGCCGCTGGTCGGCATCCGCGGCGCGGGCGAGGCGATCAAGCATGTCGATGGCGGGCGCATCGACCTGACCTATACCGGCGCCCGTTATGCCGGCGCCCGTGCCTTCGAGATGGCCGGGGTGAAGCCCGCCGATATCAAGTATGCCAGCATCTATGACAGCTTCACCATCACCGTGCTGATGCAGCTGGAGGATCTCGGCTTCTGCGAGAAGGGCCAGGGTGGCAAATTCGTCTCCGACGGCAATCTGATCTCGGGTGTCGGCAAGCTGCCCTTCAACACCGATGGCGGCGGGCTGTGCAACAACCACCCGGCCAATCGCGGCGGCATCACCAAGGTGATCGAGGCGGTGCGGCAGCTGCGCGGCGAGGCGCATCCGGCCGTGCAGGTGAAGAATTGCGACCTGGCGCTGGCGCATGGCACGGGCGGTTCGCTCGGCACGCGGCATGGCAGCGCGACCCTGGTGCTGGAGAGGCTGTGACCATGAGCGAACGCATCCCCCCCGCGCCGGTCGGCGATCCCTCGACCCAGCGCTTCTGGGACGCCGCGCGGCAGGGCCGCCTGCTGATCGGCCGCAACACCAAAACGGGCCAGACCCACTACCCGCCGCGCCCCTTCTGCCCCTTCAGCGATGAGGGCGAGGTGGAGTGGATCGAGGCCAGCGGCGAGGGCACCGTCTACAGCTTCAGCATCATGCGCGCCAAGACGCCCTATGCCATCGCCTATGTGGAACTGGCGGAGGGCCCGCGTATGATGACCAACATCGTCGGCTGCGACTTCGACGCCGTCAAGATCGGCATGAAGGTGAAGCTGGCATTCCGCGACACCGAAGGCGACGGCCCGCCCGTCCCCATGTTCACCCCAGCCTGACGGATGGGAGGTGCAGGAACCTCAGGTTCCTGCCGGGGGTCCAGGGGGCAGCGCCCCCTGGTACGACGTTCCAGGAAGGAAAACGCAGGCAATGATGCTGCAGGACAAGGTGGCCATCGTCACCGGCGCGGGTGGCGGGATCGGGCGAGAGATCGCCCTCGCCATGGCGCTGGCCGGTGCGAAGGTGGTGATCAACGATATCGGCGCCTCGCTGAGCGGCGAGGGCCAGACCTCCGCCACGCCGGGCGAGCAGACCAAGGCCATCATCGAGCAGCGCGGCGGCCAGGCGGTGACCAACACCGACAGCGTGGCGGACTGGGACAGCGCGAAGCGCATCGTGCAGAGCGCGATCGACGCCTTCGGCCGTGTCGACATCGTGGTCAACAATGCCGGCATCCTGCGCGACCAGATCTTCCACAAGATGACGCCGGAGGAATGGCTCTCCGTCATCAATGTGCATCTGAACGGCAGCTTCTTCGTCTCCCGCGCCGCCGCCGAGCATTTCCGCGCCCAAGGATCGGGCGCCTATGTGCACATGACCTCGACCTCCGGCCTGATCGGCAATTTCGGCCAGGCCAACTATTCGGCGGCGAAGCTCGGCATCGCCGCGCTGTCGAAATCCATCGCGCTCGACATGCAGCGCTTCGGCGTGCGCTCCAACTGCATCGCGCCCTTCGCCTGGAGCCGCATGACCAGCTCCATCCCGGCCGAGACGCCGGAGCAGAAGGCGCGGGTGGAAAAGCTGAAGCGCATGACGCCGGAGAAGAACGCGCCGCTGGCGGTGTTCCTGGCCAGCGACGCGGCCAAGGATGTGAACGGGCAGATCTTCGCGGCGCGGAACAATGAGATCTTCCTGTTCAGCCAGCCCCGGCCCGTGCGCAGCGCGCATCGCGAGGATGGCTGGACACCGGAACTGATCGCCGAACACGCCCTGCCGTCGCTGCGCGCGCAATTCCTGCCTTTGGATCGGAGCGGGGACGTGTTCTCCTGGGATCCGGTCTAAGAAGGAAAAAGGCCGGGGGAAGGAATTCCCCCGGACCCCCATCTTTTTTCTGTCAGTCGGGAGGAATGGCCGTGGGTGTGACGTGGGAGCTGGCTGGCTTCACGGCGGGGTTGCGAGCGGAGAGCCTGCCGCCGGAAGTGGCGGAGCGCGCCAAGGCGCTGGTGCTGGACCTGGTCGGCAACATCGTGCGCGCCCGCGCCGAGGCCGAGAGCACGCCGGCCCTGCTGCGCATGGTGCAGGCGCTGGGGCTGGGGCAGGGCAGTGCGCGGGTCTTCGGCGACAGCGCCACCTACAGCCCGGCGGGTGCTGCGCTGATCAATGCGACGCTCGGCCATTCGCTGGATTTCGACGACACCCACGCGGTCGCCGTGGTGCATCCGGGCGCGCCGGTGATCCCGGCGGCGCTGGCCGCGGGCGAGATGGTCGGCGCCTCGGGTGCCGAGGTGCTGGCGGGCATCGTCGCGGGCTATGAGGTGGCGCTGCGCCTGGCGCTGGCCCTGCCGGCCGGCGCGCATTACGACCGTGGCTTCCACCCTTCCGCCACCTGCGGCGCCTTCGGCGCGGCGGCGGCGGCGGCGCGCGTCTTCGGGCTGGATGCGGCGGGGGTGGAATCGGCGCTGGGCATCGCGCTCAGCCAATGCGCCGGCAGCCTGCAATTCCTCGCCAATGGCGCCTGGACCAAGCGCTTCCAGGTGGGCTGGGCCGGCATGTCGGGCCTCGCCGCCGCCACACTGGCGCGCGAGGGCTTCAAGGGCGCGGCGGACGCCATCGAGGGCCGCCAGGGCTTCCTGCGCGCCTATGCGCCCGACCCGAAGCCGGAGCGTGTCTGCCAGGATCTCGGCCAGGTGTGGGAGCTGATGGCCACCGGCGTGAAGCCCTACCCCTCCTGCCGCTGGGGCCATGCCGGCATCGACGCGGCGCTGGCGCTGCGCGCGGAACTCGGCCTGAAGCCGGAGGAGGTGGAGGGTGCGACGCTCGGCCTCTCCCGCGCCGGCATGCTGCTGGTGGGCGAGCCCGCCGAGCGCAAGGCGGATCCGCAGAACATCGTCGATGGCCAGTTCAGCGGGCCCTTTGTCATCGCCACAGCCCTGGCCACCGGCCAGATGGGCTGGGACAGCTATGCCCGGCTGCAGGATCCGGCGATGAAGTCCCTGATGCAGAAGATCACCTGCGAGAATGATCCGGAGATCGAGGCCGAGTTCCCCGCCAACATGTCCGGCAAGCTGACGCTGCGAGCGCGCGGCCAGACCTTCACCCGCAAGGTGATCGTGCCGAAGGGCGAGCCCGACAATTTCCTCAGCGAGGCCGAGCTGCGCGCGAAATTCGCGGGCCTTGCCGACACGGTGCTGGGCGCCGAGCAGGCGAGTGCGCTGGCCGAGACCATCGGGCGCCTGGACCGCCTGAACGACATTTCCTCCCTGTTGCGCAGCCCGGCCGAGGCGGCCTGAAGGACGATGATGCTGCAGACCACGCCGAACGACCCGCATGCCGAGATCCGCGAGGAGGTCGCCAAGCTCTGCGCCCGCTTCCCCGGCGAGTACTGGCGCAAGCTGGATGAAGTGCGCGGCTACCCGACCGAATTCGTGCAGGCGCTGACCGAGGCGGGTTGGCTGGCGGCGCTGATCCCGGAGGAGTTCGGCGGCTCCGGCCTGCCGCTTTCCGCCGCCGCCGCGATCCTCGAGGAGATCCAGCGCCAGGGCTGCAACGGCGCCGCCTGCCATGCGCAGATGTACATCATGGGCACCATCCTGCGGCATGGCAGCGACCGCCAGAAGCAGGAGTATTTGCCCAAGATCGCCAGCGGCGAGCTGCGCCTGCAGGCCTTCGGCGTGACCGAGCCCACCAGCGGCACCGACACCACCAGCCTGCGCACCTTCGCCCGGAAGGAAGGCGACAAATACATCGTCAACGGCCAGAAGATCTGGACCAGCCGGGCCGAGCATTCCGACCTGATGCTGCTGCTGGCACGCACCACGCCGCGCGACCAGGTGGCGAAGAAGACCGAGGGGCTGTCGACCTTCATCGTCGACATGCGCAGTGTGCTGGGCAAGGGGCTGACCATCCGCCCGATCCGCACCATGATGAACCACAATTCCTGCGAGGTCTTCTTCGACAACATGGAGGTCCCCGCCGAGAATCTCGTCGGCGTCGAGGGCAAGGGTTTCCGCTACATCCTGGACGGCATGAATGCCGAGCGGCTGCTGATTGCCGCCGAGTGCATCGGCGATGCCAAATGGTTCATCGAGAAGGCGGTGGGCTACGCCAAGGAGCGGGTGCTGTTCGGCCGGCCCATCGGGCAGAACCAGGGTGTGCAATTCCCCATCGCGCGCGCCTATGCGCAGATGCGCGCGGCCGAGGCCATCGTGCAGAAGGGCCTCCAGAAATTCGAGGCCGGGGTGAACCCCGGCGAGGAAGCCAATATGGGCAAGATGCTGGCCGCCGAGGCCAGCTGGGCCGCCGCCGAGGCCTGCGTGCAGACCCATGGCGGCTTCGGCTTCGCCGAGGAGTATGACGTCGAGCGCAAGTTCCGCGAGACGCGGCTGTATCAGGTGGCGCCGATCAGCACCAATCTCGTGCTCTCCTATCTCGGCGAGCATGTGCTGGGCATGCCGCGGAGCTACTGAGCATGGACAAGCCGCTGGCCGGGCTGCTGGTCGTCTCGATGGAGCAGGCGGTGGCAGCCCCCACCTGCTCGGTGAAGCTGGCCGATGCCGGGGCGCGCGTCATCAAGATCGAACGCGCCGAGGGCGATTTCGCGCGTGGCTATGACCGCGCCGCGGCCGGGCAGTCGAGCTATTTCGTCTGGCTCAATCGCGGCAAGGAAAGCGTCTGCCTCGACATCAAGCAGGAGGGGGACAAGGCGCTGCTGGCGGCGCTGCTGGCTCGGGCCGATGTCTTCATCCAGAATCTGGCGCCGGGCGCCATGGCGCGGGCGGGCTTCGGCAGCGCCGCGCTGCGGCAGCGCCATCCGCGCCTGATCACCGTCGACATCAGCGGCTATGGCGAGAGCGGCGACTACGCCGCGATGAAGGCCTATGATCTGCTGGTGCAGGCGGAAAGCGGGCTGGCCTCGATCACCGGACATCCGGCGGGGCCGGGGCGCGTCGGGGTCTCGGTCTGCGACATCGCCACCGGCACCATGGCGCATGCGGCGGTGCTGGAGGCGCTGATCGCTCGCGGCATCACCGGGCAGGGGCGCTCCATCGCCATCTCGCTCTTCGACGCCATGGCCGATTGGATGAACGTTCCTCTGTTGTATTTCGAGGGCACGGGGAAGGCGCCGCAGCGGCTCGGCCTCGCGCATCCCTCGATCTGCCCTTATGGCGCCTTCGCCACGGCCGATGGCGCGCTGGTGCTGATCTCGATCCAGAATGAGCGCGAATGGCAGCAATTCTGCGCGGCCTTCCTGGGCGAGCCCGACCTGCCGCAGCGCGAGGGCTTCCGCAGCAATGTGGAGCGCGTCGCGCATCGCGCCATGGTGGATGCGCATGTCGGCGCCGTCTTCGCAAAGCTGACGCGGGCCGAATGCGATGCCAGGCTGCGCGCGGCCAACACCGCCTATGGCTTTGTCAACGATTTGCCGGCGCTGGCCGCGCATCCGGCGCTGCGCCGCCTCTCGGTCGCGACGCCGAATGGCGAGGTCGCCATGGCCGCGCCCGCCGCGCGCTTCCCCGATGCGCCGCCGCGCGACTACCGCCCCGTGCCGGGGCTCGGCCAGCATACGGAGGCGGTGCGGGCCGAATTCATGGGCTGAAGCGCGGGGAGGCGGCGATGCAGTTTGCCTATACGCCGGAGCAGGAGAGCGTGCGCGACGCCATCGCCCGCCTCTGCGCCGGTTTCGGTGACGAATACTGGCTGGCGCGCGACAGCGATGGCCGCTTCCCGCAGGAATTCCACCAGGCGCTGGCGCGCGATGGCTGGCTCGGCATCTGCATGCCGGAGGCTTTGGGCGGCGCCGGTCTCGGCATCGCCGAGGCCGCCATCATGATGCGCGCCATCGCCGAATCCGGCGCCGGCATGACCGGCGCCTCCGCCGTGCACATGAACATCTTCGGGCTGAACCCGGTGGTGGTGTTCGGCAGCGCCGGGCAGCAGGCGCGCATGCTGCCGCCGCTGATCGCGGGGACGGAGCGCGCCTGTTTCGCGGTGACCGAGCCCAATACCGGCCTCGACACCACGAAGCTGCAGACGCGGGCCGAGCGGCGCGGCGACCGCTATGTGGTGCATGGGCAGAAGGTGTGGATCTCCACCGCCCAGGTCGCCGAGCGTGTGCTGCTGCTGGCCCGCACCACGCCGCTGGAGCAGGTGACGCGCCGCACCGAGGGGCTCAGCCTGTTCTACACCGCGCTCGACCGCAGCAAGGTGCGGGTGCAGGAGATCCCGAAAATGGGCCGCAAGGCCGTCGATTCCAACGAGGTGTTCTTCGACGGGCTGGACGTGCCGGTGGAGGACCGCATCGGCGACGAGGGAAAAGGCTTCGACTACATCCTGCATGGGCTGAACCCGGAGCGCATCCTGGTGGCGGCGGAGGCGGTCGGGCTCGGCGCCGTGGCGCTGCGGCGCGCCACGGACTACGCGAAGGAGCGGCGCGTCTTCGGCCGGGCGATCGGCCAGAACCAGGCGATCCAGCACCCGCTGGCGGAAAGCTGGATGGCGCTGGAGGCCGCCTGGCTGATGGTGATGCAGGCCGCCTGGCGCTACGACCAGGGCCAGAGCTGCGGCGCCGAGGCCAATGCCGCGAAATACCTCGCCGCCGAGGCCGGGTTCGAGGCCTGCCAGCGCGCGGTGATGACGCATGGCGGCTTCGGCTATGCCCGCGAATACCATGTGGAGCGCTATCTGCGGGAGGTGATGATCCCGCGCATCGCCCCCGTCAGCCCGCAGCTGATCCTCTGCTTCATCGCCGAGAAGGTGCTGGGCCTGCCGCGCTCCTACTGAAGCGCGGCGCCCGGCATGGCTGTCAGCCGGCGTCGAGCTGCAGCCCCTCGCGCCGCACCACCTCGCCCCATTTCTCGGTCTCGGCGCGGACGAATTCGGCATATTGCGCCGGCATGCCATAGGCGGGCACGCCGCCCATCTCGGCGAAGCGCTTCTGGGTTTCCGGCATCTCCAGCATCGCCTTGATCTCGGCGTTCAGCGCGGCCACCGCCGCCTCCGGCGTGCCGGCGGGGTAGAAGGCGCCGAACCAGGAATTCACCTCGTAGCGGGCGAGTTCCGGCGCCACCTCGCGCATCGCCGGCAAATCCGGCAGCTGCGGGTTGCGCTCGGCGCTGGTGACGCCGAGCGCCCGCACCTTGCCCGCCCGCACCTGCTCCACCGCGCTGGTCAGATTGTCGAAGCTGAACTGCACCTCGCCCGCCACCAGCCCGACCATGGCCGGGCCGGCGCCACGGTAATGCACGGCGATGGAGCGCGTGCCGGTGAGCTGGCTGAACCAGACGGTGGAGAGATGCGGCGACTGCCCGACCCCCGGCGTGCCATAGCTCAGCTTGCCGGGATTCTCCTTCGCATAGGCGATGAACTCCTGCGCCGTGCTCACCGGCAGGGAGGGATGCACCACCAGCACATTCGGCCCGCGGATCATGTTGGAGACCGGCACCAGCTGGTCGGCGCGATAGGGCAGGTTGCGGAACAGCGAATAGGCAATGGCCTGCGGCCCGATATTGCCGAGCAGGATGGTGTGGCCATCGGGGCGGGCGCGCGCCACCTCCGCCGTGCCGATGGTGCCGCCGGCGCCGGAGCGGTTGTCCACCACCGCCGGCTGGCCCCAGCGCGGCTGCAGATGCGCCGCCAGCAGCCGCCCCATGATGTCGGTGGTGCCGGCCGCGGCGGCGGGCACCACGATGCGCACGCTCTGGCTCGGCCGCCAAGGGCTGCCCTGGGCGCTGCTGCCCTGGGCGCGCAGCAGGCGCGGCGCGGCCAGCGGCGCCAGCAGCCCGGCGCCGCCGAGCGCCAGCAGGCGGCGGCGCGGCCAGGCGGGGATGGGGCGGGTCATCATCGTCTCTCCCTTTGCTGCGGCCGCCTTCAGGCGGTCCGCTCTTGCCGGGGAGTTGAGCCGATGCGGCCCCGCCTGTCATTCCAAAAAGGGAATGCTATTCCGTATTCCGCATGCTGCGCCGCGGAAACAGCGCCTTGCCGGTGAACTCCGCCACCTCGCGCAGCTCGGTGCCCAGGCGCGGGAACACCTCCGGCGCGTGCTGCCCGGCGATGGCGATGCCGGAGACGCCGAAGCGCGGCTGGCCATTCTGGTCGGCGACCAGGGCGGCCACCGTGATCAGCCCGCGATAGAGCTGGTTCTGGTCCACCGCCCAGCCGGTGCGGCGGGCTTCCTCGACATCGGCCAGGTAGGAATCGAAGCTGGGCGGGTCCTGCCAGCGCAGGGTGGCGAAGCGGCGGCGCAGCTCGTCCACCGGCAGGTCGAGGGCGGCGGCGACGCAGCGCCCGACCGCGCCCACCAGCATCGGCAGCCTGAGGCCGAGCCGCATCTCCACCCGCACCGCCGTGTGGCTGTGCGCGCGGTCGACCAGGATGATGTGACCATCCTCGGTGACGCGCCACAGCACGATCAGCATGTCGTGGTTCAGCGCCAGCCGCTCCAGCTCGGGGCGGATCAGCTCGGCATGGCTGACGCCGATCAGCCCGGCGGCGAGCTCGGCCACGGCCAGCCCCAGGCTGTAGGTCTTGTCGCTGTCGTTGAAGGCGACGAAGCGGGCCCGCGCCAGGGTGCGCAGGATGTTGAAGCAGGTGGACGGGCTGATCCCCGTGCCGCGCGCGACCGCCGCGACGCCGAGCGGCGCGGTGGCCCCCGCCAGATGCCGCAGGATGCGGATGGCATGCGCGACGGCGCCGACATCGCGCGGCGCGGCGGCATCGCGTTCGGGGGGAGCCAGGGCCGTGTCCATTCGATATCCCGATTGATTTCCCGTATCCGGAATGTAGCCTGCCGCGACAGCAAGGCAAAGCCGGACCGGTCACGACCGTGCCGCAGAGGGAGGAACAAGCGATGGCGGATCAGGCAGGGCAAGCGCCGGTGATGCAGCTGCGGCAGGAGCGCGATGGCCCGGTGCTGGTGCTGACGCTGGACCAGCCGGCGCGGCGCAACGCGCTGTCGCCGCCGCTGCGCGCCGAGATGGCTGCGGTGCTGGACCGCGCCGAGGGCGATTCCACGATCCGCGCCATCGTCGTCACCGGCGCCGGCGGCACCTTCTGCTCGGGCGGCGACCTCTCCGGCATGGAGGTCGGCTCGGCGCTGCAGGGGCGGGAGCGGCTGCGCCCGGCGCATCAGATGATCCGCCTGCTGGTCGCCGGCTCGAAGCCGGTGGTGGCGGCGGTGGAGGGCTGGGCGGCCGGCGCCGGCCTGTCGCTGGCCTGCGCCTGCGACAGCATCGTCGCCGCCGAGGATGCCCGCTTCATGGCCGCCTTCGGCAAGGTCGGGCTGATGGCCGATCTCGGCCTGCCCTTCACCCTGCCGCAGCGGGTCGGCCCCGCCCGCGCCCGGCAGATTCTCTTCTACGGTGAGCCGATGGCCGCCGGGGAGGCGCTGCGCATCGGGCTGGTCGACCAGCTGGCGCCGCCCGGCAAGGCGCTGGAGGCGGCGCTGGCCCGGGCGCGGATCCTGGCCCGCCAGGCGCCCGCCGCCATCGCGCTGACCAAGCAGATCCTGGCGGAGGGGCTGGACCGCGCGCTGGAGGCGGAGCGGCACTACCAGTCGCTGCTGTTCCTCTCGGCCGACCATGCCGAGGGCAAGGCCGCCTTCTTCGGCAAGCGCGAGCCCGGCTTCACCGGCGGCTGACGCCGCCCGGCCGGGCGCGGGCGGCCCGCCATTTGAGGCACCGCCCGCCGGCCCGCCCCATCCCCCGCATGCTAGACCGATCCCGCCGGCCGGGCCGCCACGCGGCCGCGCCGGGTGCCGCGGTGCGCCGCGGCCATCGCCGGCCATGGCCTCACCCGCCATGCGCCGGACCTCCGCGGCGCAGAAGGCGCCCGCAGAACGGCAGGATGCGGGATGGCGAACATCATCGGCAGCAGCGCGGCCAATGCGCTGACCGGCACGGCCGGGGACGACATGATCCAGGGGCTGGGCGGCCATGACACGCTGTCCGGCGGCGACGGGGCGGATATCCTCTCGGGCGGCGATGGCGATGATGTGCTGCTGGGCGGCCGCGGCGCCGACACGCTGCATGGCGGCGCCGGCAATGACGTGTTCCGCTACCTCTCCCTGGCCGAGCTGAGCCAGGACCGCATCGTCGATTTCAGCGGCGGCGACCGGCTCGACCTTTCCGGCATTGCCGGGCTGCGCTTCATCGGCACGCAGAATTTCAGCGGCGCGGGGATGGAGGCGCGGCTCTCCTGGCAGGGCGGCGCCACCTTCCTCTCCATCGACATCAACGGCCTGTCGCGCGCCGAGGCGGTGCTGCGGCTGGAGGGCGTGCTGCGGCTGGTGGAGCTGGCGCCGGGGCAGCTCGGCCTGGCGCCGCCGGTGCTGGCCAACGGCACCGCCGGCGATGACCGCCTCTCCGGCGAGGCCGGGGATGACCGGCTCTCCGGCCTCGGCGGCGATGATGTGCTGCGCGGCGCGGGGGGCGACGACACGCTCTCCGGCGGCGAGGGGCAGGACTGGCTGCAGGGCGGTGAGGGCGGCGACCTGCTGCTGGGCGGCGCCGGCGGCGATGTCTTCCACTATGCCGGCATGGCGGAGCTGGAGGGCGACCGCCTCGGCGATTTCGACGATGCCGACCGCATCGACCTCTCCAACATCGAGGGGCTGCGCTTCATCGGCGATGCCGCCTTCACCGGCACGCCCGGCGAGCTGCGGCAGAGCGGCAAATGGCTGCTGCTGGACGCCGATGGCGATGGCGCCGCCGAATACAGCGCCTGGGTCTCCGGCACCGGCATGCTGCGGGAGACCACCTCCGGCTCGCTGCTGCTGCGCCGCGCCAGCCCGATCGTCCTCACCGGCGGCGACCTCGCCGACCGGCTGACCGGCGATGCCGGGGCCGACCGGCTGGAGGGCAATGGCGGCGCCGACATCCTCTCCGGCCTTGGCGGCGATGACCGGCTGGTGGGCGGCGACGGCAACGACACCCTCGATGGCGGCAGCGGCAACGACTTCCTCGAAGGCGGCGCGGGCGACGACCAGCTCTCCGGCGGCGATGGCGACGACACCCTCTCCGGCGGCGCCGGCGCCGATGTGCTGGTGGGCGGGCTGGGCGCCGATGTGCTGCGCGGCGGGGCGGGGGCGGATGTGTTCCGCTACCAGCGCGCCGCCGAGCTCGCCGGCGACATCATCCGCGATATGGAGGCGGGCGACCTGCTCAGCCTCTCCGCCCTCGGCGCCTTCCGCTTCATCGGCGAGGACGCCTTCTCCGGCGCCGGCATGGAGATCCGCTTCGATGGCGGCACGCTGTCGATCGACCAGGATGGCGATGGTCGCGCCGAGATCACCGCCGCCATCGACACCGGGGGTCGGCTGCTGGAAGGCAATGTCGCCGGCTCCCTGACCCTGGTGGTGGCGCGCGACCGGGTGCTGTCCGGCACGGCGGGCGACGACCTGGTCGCCGGCGGCCCGGGCGCCGACACGCTGAGCGGGCGCGACGGCAATGACACGCTGCTGGGCGGCTCGGGCAATGACACGCTGCTCGGCGGCAATGGCAATGACACGCTGGATGGCGGCAATGGCGACAATGTGCTGGAGGGCGGCCTGGGCTGGGACATCTTCCGCATCAGCCCCGAGACCAGCGGCCGCTTCACCACCGACACCATCCGCGACTTCAACCAGGCCGACCGGCTGGATCTGAGCGGCTTCGCCGGGTTGGTCTGGGTGGGGGAGGGGCTGTTCAGCGGCGTGCGGCCGGAGGCGCGGCTGCTGCGCGGCGCCACCGGCAGCCGCATCGAGATCGACCGCGATGGCGATGGCGTCGCCGACCAGGCGGTGCAGCTCAATGGCGTCGGCGCGGTGAAGGAGACCGAGCCCGGCTCCCGCCAGCTGCGCACCGTGCCGGGCATCTCGGTCGCCGGCAATGATCTCGCCAACATCCTGGTGGGCTCCGATGGCGATGACAGCCTGACCGGCTTCGGCGGCAATGACACGCTGGTGGGCTGGGCCGGGCATGACACGCTGCTGGGCGGCGCCGGCAATGACGTGCTGCGCGGCGAGACCGGCAATGACGTGCTGCAGGGCGGCGATGGCGATGACACGCTGCTGGCCGGGCTCGGCCGCGACGTGCTGACCGGCGGCGCCGGCGCCGACTATTTCCGCTACAAGAGCGTCGCCGAGATCGGCCTGCTCGAGGACCGCATCACCGATTTCGAGCTGGCCGACCGGCTCGACCTCTCGGCGCTGGGCGAGCTGAGCTTCAGCCCGGCCGGGCTGACCGGCCGCGCCGGGCAGATGACGGTGCTGGAGGGCTGGGGCGGCCGCGATGCCGGCTGGACCTTCCTGGCCATCGACCTCGATGGCGATGGCCGGCCCGACGCCATGCTGGCGCTGGAGGGCGACATGGCGCTGGAGGAGCTGGGCAGCGGCAGCCGCATCCTGCGCCGGGTCGCCGATGCCAGCCTGACCGGCGGCGCCGGCAACGACACCCTGACCGGCGGCGCCGGGCAGGACCGGCTGTCGGGGCTGGAGGGGGATGACCGGCTCTCCGGCCTGGGCGGCGCCGACCAGCTCTCGGGCGGTGGCGGCCATGACACGCTGGATGGCGGCGCCGGCAATGATCTGCTGATGGGCGAGGCCGGGGATGACACGCTGCTGGGCGGCGCCGGCCAGGACACGCTGCGCGGCGGTGATGGCAATGACCTGCTGGTGGGCGGCGCCGGCGCCGACACGCTGATCGGCGGCGCCGGCAACGACATATTCCGCTACCTCGCCGCCGGCGAGCTGGAGGGCGACCGCATCACCGATTTCCAGGCGGGCGACCTGATCGACATGACGGCGCTCGGCGCCCGCTTCATCGGCGGCGACGCCTTCCTGGCCGATGGCACGGCGCAGCTGCGGGTCTGGCAGCTCGGCGTCACCTGGCTGGCGGTGGATGCCAATGGCGATGGCGTGGCCGATGCGGTGATGAGCCTGGGCGACGCCACCCCGCTGGAGGAGACCGCGCCCGGCTCCGGCCTGCTGCGCCGCGTCGCCGACCAGTCGCTGAGCGGCGGCGCCGGCAATGACACGCTGACCGGTGGCGGCGGCCATGACACGCTGCTCGGCCTTGATGGCAATGACACGCTGTCGGGCGGCGCCGGCAATGACACGCTGGATGGCGGCGCCGGCGCGGACTGGCTGCGCGGCGGCGCGGGCAGCGACACGCTGCGCGGCGGCGCCGGGGCCGATGTCTTCCGCTGGGAGGCGGAGGACCTCACCGGCTCGGCCACCGACATCGTCACCGACTTCGCCGTGGGCGACACGCTGGATCTCTCCGCCCTCGGCGCGCGCTTCCTGGGCAGCGCGCCCTTCGGCGCCGGCGGCGAGGCGGAGCTGCGCCAGAGCGGGGTGATGCTGCTGGTCGACCTGAATGGCGACGGCTTCACCGATGCCAGCCTGCAGCTCAACGCCCTGCCGGGCACGCTGCAGGAGACCGCGCCCGGCTCCGGCCTGCTGGTGCTCTCGGCGCCGCAGACCCTGACCGGGGGGGAGGGGCGCGATTTGCTGAGCGGCCTCGGCAATGCCGACACATTGTCCGGGCTGGGCGGCGATGATGTGCTGGCCGGGGGCGGCGGCAATGACGTGCTGCTGGGCGGCGCCGGCAATGACGTGCTGCTGGGCGGCGAGGGCGATGACCGGCTGGTGGGCGGCGCCGGCGCCGACACGCTGACCGGCGGCGCCGGCAATGACCGCTTCGTCTTCGCCAATGGCGACAGCGGCAATGACAGCGTGGCGCGCGACACCATCACCGATTTCAGCGCCGCCCCCTATGCCGACCAGCTCGACCTCTCCGGCATCGATGCCGATCTGACGGTGGCGGGGGACCAGACCTTCACCCTCAATCTCAGCGGCAGCTTCAGCGGGGCAGGTCAGCTGGTCTTCGCCGATGGTGTGCTCTACGGCAATGTCGATGCCGATCTCGGGGCGGATTTCCAGATCGGCCTGCCGGGGGTGGCCAGCCTCGCCGCCTGGAATTTCTGGGCGCTCTGAGCTAGGCCGGGCGGCCATCCCCGTCCGGCCGCTGGTCCGGGCCGGGGCGCCGCCCCTCCTTGCCCGGAGCCGCCATGCGCATCCTGCACACCGCCGACTGGCATCTCGGCCGCGCCCTGCACGGCCAGCCCTTCCTGCCCGAGCAGGAATGGCTGCTGACCGGCGCCTTCCTCGATGCGGTGCGGGAGGCCAGGCCCGACCTGCTGGTGATCGCGGGCGACCTCTATGACCGCGCCGTGCCGCCCGCCGCCGCGGTGGAGCTGCTGGGCGAGGTGCTGCGGGCGGTGATCCAGGGGCTCGGCGTGCCGGTGCTGCTGATCGCCGGCAATCATGACGATGCGCGGCGCCTCGGCTTCGCGGCCCCTCTGCTGGGGCCGGCCGGGCTGCATATCGCGGGCTGCGCCAGGGGGCGTTCCTTCCTGTTCCAGGACCGGCATGGCCCGGTGCGGGTGCTGGCCGCCGATTACGGCGCGCCGGCGCATCTGGCCGAGCTGTTCGGCCCGGATGCCAATATCCTCGACCATGAGGCCGGCTTCGCCGCCAGCATGGCGCATCTGCGCGCCCAGCTGCGCCCGGGCGAGCGCAGCCTGGTGGTCGCGCATGCCTTCGTGCAGGGCGGCGAGGAAAGCGAGAGCGAGCGGCTGCTGCAGGTGGGCGGCAGCGGCGCCGTCTCGGCCGCGCATCTGGCCGGCTTCCACTATGTCGCGCTCGGCCATCTGCACCGGCCGCAGGCGATGGCGGGCGGGCGCATCCGCTATGCCGGCTCGCCGCTGGGCTATTCCTTCTCCGAGGCCGGGCAGCAGAAATCCCTGACCCTGGTCGAGCTGGACGCCGCCGGCGGCGTGCGGACCGAGGCGCTGCCGCTGCCGGCGCGCCGCCCGCTGCGCCTGGTCCAGGGCACGCTGGAGCAGGTGCTGGACGCCGCCGAAGGGCCGGGGCGGGAGGATTGGCTGCAGGTCTGGCTGGCCGATCGCCCCTTCGACGCCATGGCCCGGCTGCGCGAGCGCTATCCGAATGTGCTCGATCTGCGCTTCGCCGCCGCGCCGGCCCAGCCCGGCCTGGCCCTGCCGCGCGCCGCCGCCCGCGCCGCGCCGCTGGAGACGCTGGAAGCCTTCTGGCAGGCGGTGCGCGGCGAGGCGCTGCCCCAGGCGGCGCGCGCCGACGCCCAGGCCGCCATTGCTGCCGCCATCGCCGCCGCCGAGACCGGGGAGGGCTGAAGCCCATGCGCCCGCTGGCCCTCCGCCTCTCCGCCTTCGGCGCCTATGCCGGGGCGCAGGATTTCGATTTCGCCGCCCTCGGCGCGCAGCGCCTGTTCCTGATCCACGGCCCCACCGGCGCCGGCAAGACGACGCTGCTGGACGCGCTCTGCTACGCGCTGTTCGGCGAGAGCAGCGGCGCCGAGCGCGACGCGCAGCATCTGCGCAGCCACCATGCCGAGCCGGGCGCCGCCAGCTGGGTGGAGCTGGATTTCGCCCTCGGCGCCACGCGCTACCGCATCCGCCGCGCGCCGCGGCAGGAGGCGATCGGGCGCGGCGGCAAGCTGGTGCAGCGCGCGCCGGAGGTGACGCTGTGGGAGCTGCGCGGGGATGACACGCCGCATCTGCTGGCCGACCAGGAGCGCCGCGTGGCCGATGCGGTGGCCGAGCTGCTGGGCTACCGCGCCGAGGAATTCCGCCAGGTGGTGCTGCTGCCGCAGGGGCGCTTCCGCGAGCTGCTGACCGCGCCGCCCGGCAAGCGGCAGGAGATCCTGGCGACGCTGTTCCGCACCGTCCTCTATGACCGGGTGGAGGATGAGCTGCAGCAGCGCGCCCGCGCCGCGCTGGAGGCGGCGAAGCTGGCCGAGCAGCACCGCCTGACCCTGCTGGGCCAGAGCGGCGCCGCGACGCCGGAGGCCGCCGCCGCCGCGCTGGCCGCGCTGGAGCGGCAGGCGGCGGAGGCGGCGCGGCAGGCGGAGGAGGCGGCCTCGCGGGAGCTGGGGGCCCAGGCGGCGCTGGCCGCCGGCCGCGACATCGCCCGCCGCCTGGCCGAGGCCGCCGCCAGCACCGCCCGGCTGCGCGACCTGCAGGCGGAGGCGCCGCGCCGCGCGGAAGAGGCCGCGGAGCTGCGGGCGGCCCGGCGCGCCCAGGCGCTCTCCGGCGAGGCCGCGACCCTTGCCGCCGCCCAGGCGCAGCAGGCAAGGGCCAGCGGGCAGGCGCAGCAGGCGGCGCGGGAGGCGGCCGCCGCCCTGGCGCGCTCCGACGCCGCGCAGGCCGCCCTGGCCGACGCCCCGCAGCGCCAGGCGGAGGCCGAGGCGCTGCGCCAGCGGGAGGAGGCGCTGCGCCAGGCGCGCGAGGATGCCCGGCAACTGGCGGCGCTGGCGGCGGATCAGGCCCAGGCCGAGGCGGCGCTGGCGGCGGCGGAGCGCGCCCTGGCCGAGGCCCGGGCGCGGCAGCAGCGCGCCCAGTCCGGCCTGCAGGCCGCCGAGGCGGCCGCCCGCGCCGCCGAGGCGGCCGAGGCCGGCCTGCCCGCCCTGCGCCAGGCGCGCGACCGCGCCCTGGAGCGCGACAGGGCCGCGCGCGATGCCGCCGACCTCACCGCCATGCTGGTGAGGCAGGAGGCGGATCTGGCCACCGCCCGCAGCGCCGAGCGGAAGGCCGAGGCCGGGCACGCCACGGCGCGGGAGGCCCGCCAGGCGGCGGAGCGCGCGGCGCGGGCGCTGCTGGCGGCGCATTTCTCCGCCTCGCTGCGGCCGGGCGAGCCCTGCCCGGTCTGCGGCGCGCTGGACCACCCCGCCCCGGCCGCCTCCGGCGGGGAGGCGCCGGATCCCGAGGCGGCCCTGGCCGCTGAGCACGCGGCCGAGCAGGCGCTGTCCGCCGCCCGCCAGGCGCGCGAGGCGGCGGAGCGCGCCGCCCAGCGCAGCCAGGACCGGCTGGCCGATCTGCGCGCCCGCCTGCCCGACCTGCCGCCGCCCGAGGTGGTGGCGGTGGCGCGCCAGGAGGCCGAGGCGGCGCTGGCGGCGGGGGAGCGCGCCGCCGCCCCCGCCGAGGCGGCACGCCGCGCCCTGCGACAGGCGGCGACGGCGCTGCAGACCGGGCTGGAGGAGGCCGCCCAGGCCGCCGAGGCGCGGCAGGGTGCCGCCCTGGCCTGCGAGCGCGCCCGGGCCCTGGCCGCCGCGCAGCGCGACCGCCTGCCCGAGACGGCGCGCGATGCGGCGGCGCTGGAAGCGGCGCTGCGCGACAGCACCGCCCGCCGCGCCGGGCTGGAGAAGGCGCTGCTGGCGCAGCAGCGCGAGGGCATCGCCGCCGAGGCCGCGCTGCAGGCGGCGCGCCAGGCCGAGGCCCAGGCCGCCCGCCAGCGCGAGGAGGCCGAGGCCGAGGCCGCCCGGGCCGGGGCGGCGCTGCAGGCCGCCGCCCGGGCCGCCGGTTTCGCGGATGCCGCGGCCGCCCGCGCCGCGCAGCGCCCGCTGCCATTGCAGGAGGCGCTCTCCGCCGGGCTGGAAGCCTATCGCCGCGAGCTGCACCAGGCCGAGACGCGCAGCCATGAGGCGGCGCTGGCCGCCGCCGGCCTCGCCGCGCCCGACCTGCCGGCGCTGGAGGCGGCGGCGGAGCAGGCGCGGGCGGGCGCCGCCGAGGCCCGCGCCGCCGCCGGCAGCATGGCGGAGCGCCTGGCGGCGGCGCGCCGCCAGCGGGAGGCCATCGCCGCGGCCGAGGCCGCGCTGGACGCCGCCCGCGCCCGCCACGCCGTGCTGCACGACCTTGCCGAGACGGCGCGCGGCAAGAATGACCGCAAGCTGACGCTGCAGGGCTTCGTGCTGGCCGGGCTGCTGGACGAGGCGCTCTCGGCCGCCAATGCGCGGCTGGAGGGCATGCTGGGCGGCCGCTACCGGCTGCGCCGGCGGGAGGAACCGGGCCGCGCCATCGGCCTCGACATCGAGGTGCTGGACGAATGGACCGGGCGGGAGCGTCCGGCCGGCACCCTCTCCGGCGGCGAGGGTTTCTGTGCGGCGCTGGCGCTGGCGCTGGGCCTGGCCGACACGGTGCAGGCGCATGCCGGGGCGCGGCGCATCGATGCGCTGTTCATCGATGAGGGCTTCGGCACGCTGGACGAGGAGGCTTTGGACAAGGCGATGGATGTGCTGGCGGCGCTGCCGGCGGGGGACCGGCTGGTCGGGCTGATCAGCCATGTGCCGGAGCTGCGCGGCCGCATCCCGGCGCGGCTCGAGGTCACGCCCGGGCCGCGCGGCAGCCGGGCGCGCTTCGTGCTGGGCTGATGTTCTCCGCCAGCGCGCCGTTCCGCGATGCCTATGCGGCGACGACCTACCGCTTCGGCGCGGTCGGGCTGCGCATCGGGCGGCGGCATGGGGTGGACCGGCTGCTCGGCCGGCTGCGCTGCCGCCGCGCCGCCGTGCTGACCGCCTGGGATCCGTTCTCGGTGGAGCGCGGCGCCGCCGCCAACCGCGCGGCCCAGGCCCGGCTGCGCGCGCTGCTGCCGCGCGCCCTGCCCGGTTGCGGCGTGCCGGACGATCCCGCCAGGCGGGGCGAGGCGATGCTGCTGGCGCCCGGCCTGGCGCCGCGCGAGGCGGCGCGGCTGGCGCGGCGCTGCCGGCAGAATGCCATCCTGCTGCTGCGCCGTGGCGCGGCGCCGGAACTTCACCTGCTGCGCTGACGGCGCCTGCAGCCAGGCCGGCGGCGCGGTGCGGATATCGGCTGTGCAGCACGCAAAGAAACCGGGCCGGAAGATTCCGGCCCGGTGGTTCCGCCCATCCCGCCGGCCGCCATAGCCAGCGGCCAGGAAAGATCAGGCCGCCTGCTTCAGGGCCTGCGGGTTGATCTTGCCATTGGCCATCTTGTTGAGGAGGGTGTCGGTCTCCTTCTCCTCCTGCAGATTGGCCTCCAGCAGCGCCAGGATGTCCTGCTTGCCGCTGACCTTGGCCCAGGCGATCAGCGTGCCATAGCGGGCCATCTCGTAATGCTCCACGGCCTGGGCGCTGGCCACCAGGCCGGCGTCGCGCACGGCGCTCGGCTGCGGCGCCTCTTCCAGCAGCTCCTCGCATTCCTCGATCAGGCCGTTGATGGCCTCGCAGGTCACGCCCTGGGCGCGCTTGCCCAGCGCCTCGAACACCTGCTGCAGGCGCTCGATCTGCCCCTGCGTCTGGTCGCGGTGCAGCAGGAAGCCCTCACGCAGCTCCTCGCTCTGCGCCGCCTTGGCCATCTTGGGCAGCGCCTTCAGGATCTGCCGCTCGGCGTAATAGATGTCCTTCAGCGTGTGCAGGAACAGGTCGTCGATGCTCTTGATGCCAGCCATGGGAATTCCTTTCCTTGTCTGGCGCGGTCTCGGCGCGCGCCTATCGCCTCAATCGCTGCCGCCACCGCGGGTTACACGGCGGGCGCATGAAAAACGGCGCCGCCCCGAAGGGCGGCGCCGCTGTCGTGGATCAGGAACGGCCGCCCTGCGAGTTCTGGCCGCCCTTGCGCCCGGCCTCGCTAGCCTTCTCGCGGTCATTGGCGAAATTGCCGCCCGAGCCGCTGCCACCCGAGGCATTGCCGCCCGAAGCGTTGCCGCCGCCATGCGAGTTCTGGCCGCCCTTGCGGCCGGCTTCCGCCGCCAGCTCATGATCCTGCGCGAAGGGGCGCTTCTCGGCCGGCACGCTCTGGCCACCCTTGGAGGCGATGTCGCGCTGCTTGTTCTCGTCCATCGACGCGAAGCCGCGATTGCTGGTGTTGTTGTTCGCCATGGAGAAGTTTCCTTATCCTGTCTGCATTGTTTCAGCCGGCGCCGCGTGGCGGGCTGTGCTGGATCAACCGGGCCCTTGCGGCCATGTTCCGTGACAACTCTGTCATCTTGGCCGTCGCAACCGCGGGGCGCCGCGCCGTCTTGCAGGCGCGGGGGCCGCGTTCCGCCCCGCAGCGCAGGAGTAAGGCGATGAGCAACAATCCCCGCTTCCCCGAGGCCCGTCCCTCCGAGGTCGGGCCGCATGACGTCAATGAGGAGCAGAACGACCCCAAGGCGAAGCTGCGCAAGCCGGAGCGGGATTATGCCAATGAGACCGGCGGCCAGGCCGCGGCGGTCGGGCCGCGCGGCAGCTCTCCCGGCGCCAGGCGCCTGACGGAGCGCGATGGCGGCCAGGGCTGAGGCGCCGGCCGCAGGGCCGTGGCGGGCGGCGGCCTTGCGGCGCCGCCCGCGCTTCAGAATGGTTGCGGCCAGGACCGGCTGCGGCGATGATGCCGGATCATTGCCTGCCGGGCCCGACGCGATGTGCCGCTTTCTTGCCTATCGGGGCGAACCGATCTTCCTCTCCGATCTGGTCTGCGCCCCGGCGCATTCGCTGATCCACCAATCCCTGCACGCGGATGAGGGCAAGACCGTCACCAATGGCGATGGCTTCGGCCTCGGCTGGTATGGCGAGCGGGAGGAGCCCGGCCTCTATCGCGAGATCCGCCCGGCCTGGTCGGACGAGAATTTGCGCTCGCTCTGCCGCCAGCTGCGCTCGCGCCTGTTCTTCGCGCATGTGCGCGCCTCCACCGGCACCTCGACCACCCGGGCCAATTGCCATCCCTTCGCGTATGGCCGGCAGCTCTTCATGCACAATGGCCAGGTCGGCGACTATGCGCGCATCAAGCGGCGGATCGAGGCGCTGATCCCCGACACGCTCTACGCCCATCGCCAGGGCACCGGCGACACCGAGGCGCTGTTCCTGGCCGCCCTGGCCGATGGGCTGGAGGAGGATCCGGTCGGCGCCATGGCGCGCACCCTCGGCCGCGTGCTGGCACTGATGCGCGAGGCCGGCAGCCGCCAGCCGCTGCGCTTCGCCGCGGCGCAGAGCGACGGGGAGGGCATGACCTGCTACCGCTGGTCCTCCGACGAGCGGCCGCCCTCGCTCTATTACCGCGAGGCGAGCTGCGGCGTGATGGTGGTGTCGGAGCCGGTGGATGAGCGCGGCGCCGGCTGGCAGCCCATCCCGCCCAATGCGGTGCTGCGCGTGCGCGAGGGGCGGCCGGCCGAGCTGCTGCCCTTCACCGTCGCGCCGCCGCGGGCCGCCGCCGCCTGAGCGCGGCGCGGCGCCCGGACACGCCGCCCGCCGAAGGGTGGGCGCAGCCTTTCCCGCAGCGCGGCGTTGAGGCCGCACGGCGCCTGGCGGCCGGCCCGCCCGGGGCGCCGGGCCGGGGCCGCGCGGGCCATGATCGAGACGAGGCGGAGATGGCGGGCCGATGATGGAGCCGCGGCGGCAGGACGGCATCGGCGAGCAGGCCTCGCCCTTCCCCGGTGGCAATCCCTGGGGGGAGGGGGAGATGGCGGAGCGCATGCTCGGCCATGACTGGTCGTGCTGCCCGCTCGGTGCCCCGGCCGCCTGGCCGCAGAGCCTGCGCACCACGGTCGGGCTGATGCTGCCGGCCCAGGCGCAGATCGTGCTGTTCTGGGGCGAGGATTGCATCGCCTTCTACAACGACGCCTATGCGCCGACGATCGGCCACAAGCACCCGCATGCGCTGGGCCGCCCGGCGCGGGAATACTGGTCGGAGCTGTGGGACGATCTGGGCCCGCTGCTGGAGCAGGTGCGCCGCACCGGCCGCACCCTGCACGCCCAGGACCGCCCCTTCTACATCGAGCGGCATGGCTATCCGGAGACGGTCTATTTCGACATCTCCTACTCCGCCGTGCCGGATGAGCGGGGCGGGGTGGGCGGCGTGCTGTGCATCGTCAGCGAGACGACGCAGCGGGTCGAGGGCGAGCGCCGGCTGCGCCAGAGCGAGGCGCGGCTGCGCGGCGTGCTGGAGGGCATGGGCGAGGCCTTCCTGCTGTTCGATGCCGAGCTGCGGCTGCGCGATGCCAATGGCGCGGTGCTGCGCCTGCTCGACCGCCCGCGCGAGGCGCTGCTCGGCCTGTCGCCCGGCGAGATCTGGCCTGAGCCGGCGCCCGGCGCGGCGGGCGAGGCGGCGGAGGCCGCCGAGGCCGAGGCCGGGGCGGGGCTGCTGCGCTTCTGCCGCGGCGCCCTGGCCCTGCCGCGCCATGGCGTGGCCGAGCCCTATTCGGCCGAGCAGCCCTTCCCGCGTACCGGCGGCGGCACGCTGTGGCTGGAGCTGCGCGCCTATCCGACCGCCGAGGGGCTGGCGGTGTTCTGCCGCGACATCACCGAGCGGCGCCGGGCCAGCGAGCAGCTGCGCGAGGAACGGCGCATGCTGGAGACGCTGAACCGCACCGGCGCGGCGCTGAGCGCCGAGCTGGAGCCGGAGCGGCTGGTGCAGATGGTCACCGATGCCGGGCTGGAGCTGAGCGGCGCCTCCTTCGGCGCCTTCTTCTACCGCGACGAGACGCAGCCCGCGACGGCGGCGGCCGCCTATCCGCTCTACGCCCTGTCCGGCGCGCCGCGCGCCGCCTTCGCGCATTTCGCCGCCCCGCGG